>DASZAI010000001.1:0-62399 GCA_035945295.1 Terriglobia bacterium
AAGGGAGTTTATTTGAGCGGCTGGCGCATGCGTGTCTGAGAACCACCACGATTACTTACAAGGAGTTAGTCGCCAGACCGGAGCTAGCTTGACAATCACAAATGAAGGAACGAACCGAAGAAGTGGTTTAGAATCAACAAAACCCTGTTTTGTATAACGTAGCTCTCTTTCAACTTGTTGAAAATGCACTTGTTATCCGCCAGATGGCCGTCAAGCCACTTGGCAATACGTTGACAACAAAAGACTTATATTTTGGCCGACGTGTGATTCATCCTCAACCTTGGGAGGATTGACCATGGCTGACAGTTCAGGGACTCGGCAAGAACGCCTTGAGGCATTACTCCACGAGCGGCGGACGTTCCCGCCCTCCGACGACTTCCGGCGACAGGCAAACGTCTCTGACCCGGCGATCTACGAGCGTGCCCGGAACCTCGAAGCGTTCTGGGGCGAAGAGGCCGAGCGGCTCGATTGGATCAAGCGTTGGGACAAGGTGCTCGAGTGGAAGGCGCCATGGGCGAAGTGGTTCGTGGGCGGCCAACTCAACGTCGCCGCCAACTGCGTCGACCGGCACGCCCGCTCCGCTCGTCGCAACAAAGCCGCCATCATCTGGGAAGGCGAGCCGGGCGACTCGCGCGTCCTAACCTTTGGGATGCTCGAGCGCGAGGTGAACCGCTTCGCCAACGTCCTGAAGTCGCTAGGCGTCGCGAAGGGCGACCGCGTGGCGATTTACATGGGCATGGTGCCTGAACTCGCCATCGCCATGCTCGCCTGCGCCAAGATCGGCGCGCCTCACAGCGTGGTCTTCGGCGGCTTCTCCGCAGAGTCGCTGCGCGAACGTATCAACGACGCCGAAGCCAAGGTGCTGGTCACCTGCGACGGCGCTTGGCGGCGCGGTCACGTGGTCCACTTGAAGCACAGCGTGGACGAGGCGCTCCAAGACACGCCGTCAATCGAGAAGGTCGTAGTGGTCGAGCGCATCGGACCCCAGGCCGAGGCGGCCATGCATCAGCATCGCGACTTGTGGTGGCACGACCTGATGGCCAAGGCCTCGGATAAGTGTGATCCCGAGCCCATGGACTCCGAGGATATGCTCTACATCCTCTACACGAGCGGTACCACAGGCAAGCCCAAGGGTGTGGTCCACACCACCGCCGGGTATCTGCTCGGCACGTCGACCACGCATCGCATGATCTTCGACGTGAAGGAAAGCGACGTCTACTGGTGTACAGCGGACATCGGCTGGGTGACCGGCCACTCTTACATCGTCTACGGGCCGCTTGCCAACGGCTCAACCACCGTGATGTACGAGGGCTCGCCCGACCATCCCGACCGGGGACGTTTCTGGGACATCGTCCGGAAGTACGGCGTCAACATCTTCTACACCGCGCCGACCGCGATTCGCACCTTCATGCGCTGGGGAGCGGAGTGGCCGTCGAAGTACGACCTCTCGTCGCTGCGGGTGATTGGCACAGTGGGCGAACCGATCAATCCCGAGGCGTGGATCTGGTACCACCAGAACGTCGGACACGAGCGCTGTCCCATCGTCGACACCTGGTGGCAGACCGAGACGGGCATGGTCCTGATCACGCCGCTGCCGGGAATCACCGCCACCAAGCCGGGTTCGGCCACGAAGCCGTTCCCCGGCGTCGAAGCGGAAGTGCTGGACGAAAAGGGCAACAAGGTGGGGCCCGGGGCGGGCGGCTACCTGGTGTTGACGAAGCCCTGGCCCGCCATGTTCCGCACCATCTACGGCGATCCGGAGCGCTACGAGCGCCAGTACTGGTCGCGTTATCCCGGCAAGTACTTGACCGGTGATGGCGCCAAAGTTGACGAGGACGGCTACTTCTGGTTGCTGGGCCGCGTCGATGACGTGATGAACGTGGCGGGTCATCGCATCTCAACCTACGAGGTCGAGAGCGCGCTCGTCGATCACCCAGCGGTGGCCGAAGCGGCGGTGATCGGCAAGAACCACGAGGTCAAAGGCCAGGGGATCGCGAGCTTCGTCACCTTGAAGGAAGGTATCCACGCGAGCGATCACCTCAAGGAAGAACTGAAGCAGCACGTGGCGCACAAGATCGGGGCCATCGCACGTCCCGATGACATCTTCTTCACCGCCGAGCTGCCCAAGACACGCAGTGCCAAGATCATGCGCCGCCTGCTGCGCGATATCGCTGAGGGCCGCGTGCTCGGAGATACCACGACACTCGCCGATCCCACGGTGGTGGCGAAGCTGAAGAACCAGTACGAGGGGCAGGAGTAGCGGGAAAAGCGTCGAGGCGGGATCAACTCACCGGAGGCGGCGATTGTGCCTGCTGGCCCTTCGCGAGAGCCTTCGCCTGGCGCAACGCCGTCTGGATCATGATGAATTCCCCCACGTTCTCCATGGTGAGCATTCCGACGAGCTGTCCGTTGTGCTCGACGGGGATGGAGCGCCCGTTCGACTGAGCGAGCGTTTGTAGGGCTTTCTCCAGCATGTCATGCGAGTCGACGGTGGGAACGTCACGCCGCATGGCGTCGCGTACCCGCACGTTCGAGCCTTGCTTGGCGAGCGTCCTCACCACGTCGTCGCGCGTCAGGATTCCGAGGACGTGGTCGCCCCAGACCACGGGGAAGTCCTGCTGCCAGCCGTCGAGGATATGATCGACCGCGACCGAAAGCGCATCGTCGGCGGACAGCGTCCGGAACTCCTTCACCATGACGCGCTGCACCGGGATGCCGCCGAGCGAGGTGCGCGCCGTCACCATCGCCGCCTCCTCCGTCGCGCCCATCCAGACAAAGAGCGCGATGAAGAGCAAAAAGGGATCGTAGAGCAGGCCGATGAGGCCGAAGATGAACGCCATGGCTTGGCCGATCTGCGCCGCTACGTGGGTAGCTCGCGTGTATTCCATGCGCGTCGCGAGCAGCGCCCGCAAAACGCGTCCGCCATCCATGGGGAAGGCGGGTAGGATGTTGAATCCGACCAGCCACAGGTTCGTCACCATCAGTTTGTTGAGGAAACTGCCGCCCACCCAGCGCACGCTCTCGACGTCCTTCAGACTGGGCGGGCTTCCGAACACCGTCAGGAGCACAAAGATGGCAGCCGCGATGAGCACGTTCACCGCCGGGCCGGCGAGCGCCACCAGCAGCTCCTGGTGGGGATCGTCGGGCATGCGCTCGAGCCTGGCCACGCCACCAATCGGCAGCAGGATGATGTCGCGCGTCTGGATGCCGTAGCGGCGAGCGGTGAGCGCGTGGCCGAGCTCGTGCAGCACGATGCAGCCGAAGATCGCCAGCACGAACACGACGCCTGCGACCGCCATCGCCACGTTGTGTCCCTCTGCCCAGTAGGCGAGGAGGATAAAGAGGATCAGCAGCACGAACGTGGCGTGCATGTAGACGTTGATGCCAGCGAGCCTGCCGATTTTCCAGGACCAGCGCATAAGAAGCAGAGTCAGGGATCAGGATGCGGGGAGCGAGGGAAAGCGGACGAGACCTCGCACCTGCCGTGCGCACCTCAAAGTTATCACGAATCCGGTCGCGATACTGTCCCAATGACGGGCGCTAGGGTTGGCCACCGCTAGTCCCTAACCTCATCCCGGGCACCCGATCTCACCCAGAGCCAGTTCACGAGCGCGATGACCACCGTGACCCCAACGATGGCGAAGTCCACACGGCCCATCCGCGTAATCAGGATCACCGAAAAGCCGACGCCGACAACCGCTAACACTGGACCCGCCGGGAGACGAAACGAATCGGCGCTCGGATGCTTGCGCCGCAGGGCGATAAGCGCTGCGCAGGTGGGCGCATAAGTAAAGAGTCGCGCCACCGCCGAAAGGCTCAGGTTCCACCGGAACGATCCTGCCACCGCGAGCGTCCAGACCAGCACGGAGTAGACCACAATCGAGACGTAGGGCGTGCGAAATCGCGCGTGGACGGCGCCGAAGAAGGCCGGAAAATCGCGGCGCTCGGCCAGCGCAAAGGTGAGCCGCGGGGTATAGAGCGCCATCGAGCTTAGCAAGCCGTAGACGGAGATGAGCGCGCCTGCGGCAATCAACGCCGCACCCGGAGCGCCCAACACCTGGCGCGCCGCCGTGGCGAGCGGTCGGTCGGTCTGCTCGGGGTGCGACAGGATGCCAGTGACCACCACCTGCACCAGCGTATACACCAGCGTGGTTACCCCAAGCGCCGCGAAGAGCGCGAAGGGCGCGTCGCGACGCGGGTCTTTCGCCTCGCTCATGGGGATCACCGCGCCCTCGAATCCGCCGAAAGCAAAGATCAGCGTCAACACGGCGTCGAGCCACGCGCCGGAGGTCGCCCGCGAATGGAAGGTCAAGTTGGCGGGGTGGACGAAGGAGAGTCCAACGGCGATGAACGCGGCGAGCGGCAGGAGCTTGGCCACCGCAAAGACGTTGCTCAGGCGCGCGCCGGCCTTGACGGCGCAATAATTGACGATGGCGAGGAAGCTGAGGAGCAGGGTGAGCACCGCGACGCGCGGCGCGGGGTCCTTGGCGCGGCTCCAGAACTCAGCGAGGTAGATGACGAAGAGGTTGGCATTCGATGCCGCGGCGGTCAGGCGTGCCAACCAGGCCAGCCACGCCACCTCGATCCCCGCCAGCCGTCCGAACGCGGCCTGCGCGTAGAGGTAAGGACCTCCTGCTTCACGGAATCGTGACGCGACTTCGGCGAAGCAAGCAATGATGACGGCGATCACCACCGCCGCCGCAAGATATGCCAGGGGACTCGCACCACCCACCAGTCCGGCGATGATCGAGGGTAGCCCGAAGATACCGCTGCCGATGATGGAGTTGAGGACGAGCGCCGTCAGGCTCCATCGTCCCAGGGCGCGGACAAGATCGGGCCGCTTGGGAATCGTCATGCGCGCCTCGATGCGGCCTCTTTCCCCGGCGAGACGAGTATCGCCGGGGCCGAAGACGGCGGGCGAGTGATGATACACTACGCCTCCCGAAGGCAAGACTTTTTCCGAGGGAGACGAACCTATGAGGAAGCTGGTCCGAGCGGCGTCCGCCACTCTTCTAGTCATGATTCTGATTCCCTGGACGGCGACGGCTCAGACCAGACCGCGCGCCCGCGACCTCGGCGTCCCGTTCGACGGCACGCCCGGTCCGCTCGATGCCATTACTGACGTGAAGGGCGTCGAAGTGGGCCATAGCACCCTGATCTCAGGCAGCGGAAAGCTGGTGGTAGGCAAGGGTCCGGTGCGCACGGGAGTCACCGCCATTCTGCCGCGCGGCAAAGCGTCCTCCGACCCGGTGTTTGCGGGTTGGTTCTCGCTGAACGGCAACGGGGAGATGACAGGCACGACTTGGGTCGAGGAGTCGGGATTCCTCGAAGGGCCGGTGATGATCACCAATACGCACAGCGTAGGCGTCGTGCGCGACGCCGTCATCGCCTGGCGAGTCGTCCACGGCCAGCCGCAAGGCTCAGAATACTGGTGGTCGCTGCCGGTGGTGGCGGAGACTTATGACGGATATCTCAACGATGTGAACGGCTTTCACGTGCATCAGGAGGACGCGTTCCACGCGATCGACACGGCGCAGTCGGGGCCGGTGCCGGAAGGCGGCGTGGGCGGCGGAACGGGGATGATCTGCTACGAGTTCAAGGGCGGCATCGGCACCGCTTCCCGGCAACTCGACGCGACGTCCGGCTACACGGTTGGGGTTCTAGTGCAGTGCAACTGCGGCGGCCGGGAACAGCTTCGCATCGCGGGTGTGCCGGTCGGACACGAGCTTCCCGGTCATAAAGTTTGGGCGGACGCGAAAGGCGCGGCCTCGGAGGATACCGGGTCGATCATCATCGTGGTGGCGACGGACGCGCCTCTCCTGCCGCATCAGTTGAAACGCCTGGCGCGGCGCGCGGCACTCGGCTTGGCGCGAACGGGCAGCACCTCGGGCAATGGTTCAGGTGACATCTTCATCGCCTTCTCGACCGCCAATCCCCAAGCCTCAAAGCCCTCCGGCGTCTCCTCGGTCCGGATGGTCGCGAACGAGGACATGGGCCCTCTATTCGCGGCCACGGTCGAGTCAACCGAGGAAGCAATCGTCAACGCGCTGGTCGCCGGCCAGACCATGACGGGCATCAACGGCCACGTGGTCGACGGCCTGCCGCACGACCGCCTTCGTGAAGTACTGAAGAGGTACAATCGCTTGAACCACTGATTCGGCCCCCGCGCTGGGAATTTGCCTGCCAACCCTCAACGTAGTGTAGAATCACCGGGCCGAAGCGACAGACGAGACTGAGGATTCTCTCGATGACCACGATGATGGACGAAGTTTATCAGCAGCCCGCGGCCTTGTCCGGACTGCGCAAGTATTACTCAAGTCCGGGCGCTATCCCCACCAAGGCGTTGCGGAAGCTGGTGAAGCGCTGGCCGCCGGTCGTGGTCTTCACGGGAATGGGCTCGTCGCTCTTTGCCGCCTATCCGGCGCAGGCGTATCTCACCGCGTTGGGGATTAAGGCGATCGTCTGGGAGACGGCGGAGTTGCTCCATCATCACCTGGGATTTCTTGGGCCGGACACGCTGCTGGTGGCGGTGTCGCAATCGGGCGAGACCATCGAAATCACGCGACTGCTCGACAACCTTCCCAAAAAGGTGGGACTGCTGGGCGTGGTCAACGTGGAGGCGAGTACGCTCGCGCGGCGCAGCAGCCTGCTGCTTCCCATGATGGCCGGGCAGCAGTCGACCGTAAGCACCAAGACCTACATGTGCAGCGTTGCGGTGCTGATGTATCTGGCGTTCGCGATTGCCGCCGAGTCTCCCCGCACGCTCACGCAGACATTGATCCGGGCCATTGAGGCGGAAGAGCGCATCCTCGATAACGCCGCCGCCATCACGGCGCCTACCGTCGAGTTTTTCGGTCATCCGCCCTATGTCGCCTTGATGGCCCGCGGGCCCGATCTGGCTTCCGCTTATCAGGGCGCGCTGACTCTCAAAGAAGTGGCGCGGCTCGGCGCCGAAGCGATCAGCGCTGCACAGTTCCGGCACGGCCCCATCGAGATCGTCAATCCGGAGCACCGCTACGTGATCTTCGCGCGGGGAGCATCGCGAGGACAGCGCTCTCAAGCGGGGAAGTTCTGTGTGCGGCTGGCTCAGGATATCCGCGCTCACGACGGACGCGTCCTGCTGCTGACGGATCTCCCCTTCGAAAGCGAGACCAACATCCGGCTGCTCCACGTGGAGTCCGTACGTCTGGGACTCGGCACGCTGGTCGACACGGTGTACATCCAGTTGCTGGCGCACGAACTCGCCTTGCGCGCTGGACTTGAGCCCGGCAAGTTCTGGATCGCCGAGGGAGTTACGCGCGAGGAGTGAAGCGCGCGCGTCATCGCCCGCCAGCGGCGGACCAAGCGGTCCCAGGAGCAGCGCTCGCTTGCACTGAGATCAGCCTGATCTCGAAGAGTACGAGGCGCGCTGGATGCGCCGGAGGGAAGCATGGTTCTGAAGGATCAAGTGGCGCTGATTACGGGCGCATCGAGCGGCATCGGACGAGCTACGGCTGAGGCCATGGCCCGCGAAGGCGCGTGGGTGGCCGTGAATTACTTGAAGAACCGCGCCGGCGCCGAGGCGGCGGTCGAGGCGATCTCCAAAGCGGGCGGACAGGCGATGGCGGTGCGCGCCGACGTCACCTCGAGCGCCGACGTGCGGTCGATGGTCGAGTCAGTACGCAAACTGTGGGGCCGCATCGACGTCCTGGTGAACAACGCTGGCGATTTGATCGCGCGCCGAACGCTCGTGGACATGACCGAAGATTATTGGGATCAGGTCATGGCCTTGAACCTGAAGAGTGTTTTCCTCTCGGTCAAGGCGGTCTGGGAGGAGATGGCGGCGCGGCGGAGCGGCTGCATCATCAACATCAGCTCGATCGCCGGCCGCAACGGTGGCGGTCCGGGTGCGGCGGCCTATGCCGCGGCTAAGGGCGGCCTTATCACCTATACCAAGGGCCTCGCCAAGGAACTCGCGCCGCACGGAGTCCGCGTCAACGCGGTCGCACCCGGTGTGATTGCGACGCCCTACCACGAGCGCTACAGCCCGCCTGACCTATTCCAAAAGTATATCGCCGCGATTCCCATGGCGCGCGCCGGAACCTCTGAAGAGGTTGCCGACGTCATTGTATTCTTGGCCTCGGATGCCGCGCGCTACATGACCGGAGAGACCGTCGAGGTGAACGGCGGCGCGTGGATGGACTGAGCGTCAGGGCCAGACTGAGAAGCCGGAGGCTAAGGGAGACAACCATGAGGGCAGCCCTGCGCTTTCTCGTGCTCGGTGCGCTCGCTCTAACCGGCTTCGCGATCGTCCGTAGTGTCACGGGAATGCCTGGCGACCCTGCCGACGATTGGCCGTACTACGGGCATGATCCGGGCGGCATGCGCTACTCGCCGCTCACGGAGATCAACCGTGAGAACGTCGCCCAGCTCAAAGTCGCTTGGACTTTTCACACCGGCGACATTTCTGACGGCAGCGAGAATCGCCAACGGAGTGGATTCGAGACCACGCCCCTGGTCGTGGACGGCACGCTCTATCTCACTACGCCTTTCAATCGCGTCATCGCGCTGGATCCCGAGACCGGCAAGCAACGATGGACCTATGATCCCTTCGTCGACCCGACCGAGGATTACGGCGATGGACTCATCAACCGCGGCGTTTCTAGCTGGGCCGATCCAGAAAAAGACCACATACTGAAACGCTGCGACCGGCGCATCTTTGAAGCCACGCTTGATGCTAGGTTGATCGCGCTCGACTCGGCCACCGGTGCTCCCTGTTCCGACTTCGGCCAGAGCGGTCAGGTCAGTCTCCGAAACGTACCCCGCTACGTCGAGGGCTGGTATCACATGACTTCGCCGCCCGCCGTGGTCGATGATCTCGTGGTGGTCGGCTCGGCCATTGACGACAACGCGCGTGCGGAGATGCCGAGCGGCGTGGTGCGCGCTTTCGATGCGCGCACTGGCGCCTTGCGCTGGAGTTGGGATCCGATTCCGCCCAACCCGCCGGACTCGAAGACGTGGCGTACCGGCGCCGCCAACGCCTGGTCCATCATGGTGGTCGATCCCGAGCGCCACCTGGTCTTCGTGCCTACGGGCAGCGCCAGCCCTGATTACTACGGCGGCCTGCGGCCCGGCGAGGACAAGTGGGCGGATTCGGTTGTGGCTCTCGACGCCAACACCGGCAAGATGGCCTGGGGATTCCAGCTCGTCCACCACAATCTCTGGGACTACGACACCGCCTCGCCGCCGCTGCTCGCGACCATCGAGCACGATGGGAAGAAGATCCCTGTCGTCATCCAGGGCAATAAGACGGGATTCCTGTATGCGCTCAACCGCGACACCGGCGCGCCGATTTTCCCGGTCGAGGAACGCCCTGTACCTCAGACCGACGTGCCCGGCGAGGTGACATCGCCCACCCAGCCCATGCCCGCCGCACCGCCCCCACTCGCCCCGCAGAAGTTCTCGGCGGACGACGCCTGGGGACTCACGCCGGCGGATCGCGATGCCTGCCGCAAGATGATTGGAGGGCTGCGGAACGAGGGGATCTTTACGCCTCCTTCGGTTAAGGACACGCTCGCCGTGCCCGGCAACGTCGGCGGCATGAACTGGAGTGGTTACGCCTTTGACCCGGCTCGCAGCCTTCTCATCGTCAACACCACCAACCTGCCGTTCCTCATGGGGGTCATCCCGCGCGACAAGTTCATGGAAGCAGCGATGCAGGGCCAGGGCGAGTATTCGCGGCAGACTGGAGCGCCGTACGGCATGCACCGCCGGCCACTGCTTTCACCCTCGGCGCATTTGCCTTGTATTCCGCCGCCTTGGGGCACGCTCGCGGCCGTGGACTTGACCGAGGGCAAGATTCGCTGGCAGGTGCCGCTGGGGACTTTCGCGCCCGGTAATCCGGCAGTCCCGCCGGGATCGCCCAGCTTCGGCGGTCCCATCCTAACCGCCGGCGGCTTGGTATTTATCGCTGGCGCCTTTGACCCTTACCTGCGCGCCTTCGACATCGAGACCGGCAAGGAGCTCTGGAAGGCGCAGCTTCCAGCACCAGGCCACGCGACCCCGATGACCTATCGCCTCCCGAATGGCAAACAATACGTGGTGATTGCCGCGGGCGGCCACGCCAAGGTGACGGAAGAGAATCAGAGCGATGCGCTGGTGGCGTTCACGTTGCCGTGACGGCCAGGGAACGGATCGGCCGCAACCGCAGATTCCTAAAGTGCGTCTCCGTGTTCCATCAGTTCGTGCGCTTAAGACTCGAGATACCGGCGAATCTCTCGGAAGACGCGGCGCATCATGGCCGGCGTGAGCTTGCCGGTCTGGGTATTCTGCTGGCTCGGATGATAGGAAGCGAAAAGGCGCGGCAAGCCGGCCTGCAGCGCGTAGCTCGCGCCGTGGGCAAAACGGAACGACGAGCGAGGCGGCATCCCCGGGACCTCGCGTCCGGTGCGGCCCGCGTACACCAGACGCAGGTAAGTGTCGAAGGCGATGCGGCCCAGCGCCAGCACCGCTCGCACGCGCGTCAGTAGCTTGAACTCCGCCTCAAGGTAAGGCTGGCAACGCCGGAGTTCTTCGGGCGACGGCTTGTTCTTCGGCGGGCAGCAGCGCAACGCGGCGGTGATGTAGCAATCGAGCAGACGAAGACCGTCGCTGCGGTCGCGCGAGATCGGTTGATTGGCGAACCCGGCTTCGTAGAGCGCGCGGTAGAGGAAATCACCCGAGCGGTCGCCCGTGAACATCCTGCCGGTGCGATTCCCGCCGTGCGCCGCGGGCGCAAGTCCGAGGATCAGCAGCTTGGCCTCAGGATCGCCGAAACTCGGGATGGGCTTCCCCCAGTATTCCCAGTCGCGGTACATCCGGCGCTTCTCGCGCGCTACTTTCTCGCGGTAGCGCACGAGGCGCGGACACAACCGGCAGGCAATTACTCGTTCCTCGAGGATTTGGAGCTGATAAGGATCTGCGGAAGGCATAAGGTGCTTGGCGCGCTGAGGCTGAAAGCTGACTGCTGATCGCCGAACGCTAAATCTTCGCGAGCCCCATGATCGCATTCCATTGCGCGTCAGAGACCGGCATCACGGAAAGGCGTGGCAGGCGGACCAAATCGAAGTCCTTGAGCGCTGCCTGCTGCTTGATCTCACTCAGCGTGACTGGGCGCGCTAGTGGCCGCCCGGCTTTCAGGTCAACGACCACCAAGCGGGCGTCGTTCTCCTTGGGATCAGGGTAAGGGTCGCTTACGACCTCGGCCATCCCCACCACCGCCTTCTTTCCGCCGGTGTGGTAGATCAACACCGCGTCACCCCGATGCGTGCTGCGCAGATACTTGAGCGCGAGGTTGTTCGAGACACCGTCCCAGACGGTCTGGCGGTCGCGCTCGAGGTCCGCAAACGAGTAGGTATCAGGATCAGACTTGAAGAGCCACTTCGCGGCCAAAGTTCCCTCCCTCGGGCGGCGACCCCGCGCATCGCAGCCTCGCGATTCAGTCGCTTGCCGTTCCTTAGACCAGCTTCGTCTCCCCAGGCATCGCCACGGGCGCGACGGCAAGCGGACCCCACTCGAGCTTGGCGGGCATGAGGCTCTCCTGCGAATTGAGCGCCTGCTCCCAGGTGATTTCCTCGCCCGTGTAGGCCGCCATGCGCCCGAGGATCGCGGTCAGCGTGCTCTCCGCCACATTCTTCAGTTCATTGTACGGCTTGCCGGCCCGGATTGCCGCAATCAGATCCGTATGCTCCTGGGTGTAAGGCAGATTGTCTTTGCCCGACATTTTCCAGGGCTGCTCGCCCGTGATGGTGTACTTGTTCACCTGGCAGAAACCTTTGGTGCCGGCGAGCGCCTCGGAGACATTGTTCTTGCAGTTGGGGATCTGCCGGCAGTAGCTCGCCACGTGGACGCCGTTCCGATACTCGTAGTCGATAGCGAAGTGGTCGTAGATGTTGCCGTACACTGGGTCGGTGCGCACTTGCCGTCCGCCCAGGCCGACGGCACTCAGCGGGTGCGCGCCTGTCGCCCAGTTGACGACGTCCAGGTTATGGACGTGCTGCTCGACGATGTGGTCGCCGCAGAGCCAGGTGAAGTAATACCAATTGCGAATCTGCCACTCCATGTCGCTCCAGTCGGGCTGCTTGGGATGTACCCAGATGGGCCCCTGGTTCCAGTAGCAGCGCGCCGCGGTGATCGCACCGATGGCCCCGTCGTGAATCCGTTTCATCGTTTCCAGGTACCCGGTCTGATGACGGCGCTGAGTGCCGACGCCGATCGCGAGTCCCTTGCGATTCGCTTCTTCGTAGACCTCGAGCACGGTGCGGATGCCGGGACCGTCCACTGCCGCGGGCTTCTCTGAGAAGATGTTCTTGCCCGCCTCAACCGCGGCCTTGAGAAATGGAGGACGGAAGCCAGGCGGCGTGGCCAGGATGACGTAGTTGACGTCGTCGAGCGCCAGCACTTTCCGGTAGGCGTCGAAGCCGGTGAACCGGTGGTCTTCGGCCACGTCCAGTTTATCCGCCACTTCACTTTTCTGGAGCACGCCGAGACTAGCCTCGAGGTGGTCCTTGAAGACGTCACCCATGGCGACCAGCTTGACCCCCGGCGCCGAGCTCAGGACGTTCACTGTGGCGCCAGTACCGCGATCGCCGCAGCCGATCAGCCCGACGCGGATTTCGTCACTCCCGGCGGCGTAGGCGCCCGGAATTCTGCCCAGGCCAGCCGCGACCGCCCCACCCAGCGCGGCGACGCTCGAGCTCTTCAGGAATTCGCGGCGCGACGGCCGACCTTCGACCTGCTCGACGTTGTCCATTAGCTCCTCCTTAATGTTGGCTGATGTTTCATCGACCACCTGCTCCAGGCATGCCGCGCAGCGCGGCTTGTCACCCGTCACTTGTCACTGTCCTCCGGCAGGTTGCTGAAAAACGTTCTGGAACCGTGTCATTCCGAGCGAAGCGAGGAATCTCGCTCCGAAAATAACGGCCTAACGAGATGCCTCGTCGCCTTTGGCTCTTGGAATGACAGCCTGGGCGAGTCTGTCAGCAATCTGCTAGTCGTACTTCTTCACCTTGGACCTCAAGCCTTTCAGATTCTCCTGCTCTTCGACCGGACGCACGACACGGAATCCCACAAACGTCGCGTCGGTGTGCCACCAGATGCTCCGCGGACGCTGCGGGTCCTGCTGGCTCCAATCCGGATCGGACGCCTGGCGCGCCGCACAGCGCACGCGCTGGGGCTCGTCGTCATAGGAGCCGCCGCGTGCCACGTTCGGATACTTCTTCTCCGTCGGCAGCACCACGGGCTCAAGCAGTGCCATGCCCGGTTTCACCTGCTGGTAGGCGTCCTTAGTGTACTCGTCGAGGACCCACTCGGCAACGTTCCCCAGCATATCGTAGAGACCCCAGACGTTGGGCTTTTTCCGGCCGACCTCGTGGGGCCGCGCGTCGGAATTGTCAAGATACCACGCATACTCGCCGAGCTGTTTGGGGTCGCTGCCGTAGTAGAACGGAGTTTCGGTTGCGGCGCGGCAGGCGTACTCCCACTCGGCTTCCGTGGGCAGGCGATAATCCTTGCCCGTTTTGGCCGACAGCCAGCGAGTGTACTCCATCGCGGCGTGATGGGTGACGTTGATCACCGGATGGCCCTCGCGCCCGAATCCGAAGGTCTCGTCCTCGTAGGGCGGCGTGGGCCGCGTCACCGCATCGGCGGCCTTGTCTGTTGCGGACTCGGCCGTGGCGTTCGCGCCCGGCTTCTTCTTCAGCAGATCCTGGCTGAAGGCGAAAATGTCGTACTCATCCCACCGCGTCTCGAACTTCTCCATCCAGAATGGGTGGATGGCTACTTGATGTTGCGGTTCCTCGTCAGCCTTGTGTCCGAACTCACTCGGCGGACTGCCCATGGTGAACGTGCCGCCGGGAATCGGGACCATCTCGAACTTTACGTCAGCGCCGGGGATGATCTCGACGTAGGGCTTCATGTCTTCGGGCGATGGCGCCGTCGAAGCAGCGGTCGAAGCACGCGGCGCGGAGGAGCGCGCGCTCGCTTGAGCTCTGGCGTGTTGATGCTCAGCGAGCCAGGAGAGCGTCCATGCCGCTGCTCCAATCAGAAAAAGCGCCACCTCGAAGGTCAGCCAGCCGCGACGTTTCATGGCTTCGGAAAAGCTCGCTGTGATTTTCGTCCGGCTCTGCTACGATGCCAACCCTGAATGGATGCCATGCAAGTGAGCCGGGTCTTGGCCGCGGCGTTGCTCCTCGCGCCAGCGCGTCCGATTGCGAGCCGCGTGCCGGCGCTCGAGCGTTTCGAGTACTCCGAGCCGCACATGGGGACGATGTTCCGAATCGTCCTCTATGCCCCGGACGCTCCAACCGCCGCCCGGGCATCGAACACAGCTTTCGCCCGCGTCACGGCGCTGGATAATAGCATGAGCGATTATAAGCCCACGAGCGAACTCATGCAGCTCTCGGCGCGTGCGGGCGGGCCGCCGGTCAAGGTGAGTGACGACCTCTATCGCGTGCTGGAGGCGAGTGAGCGACTCGCTGAGCGTTCGGACGGCGCGTTTGACGTGACCGTAGGTCCCGTGGTGCGGCTTTGGCGCCGGGCGCGGCGCCGGCACGAATTGCCTGATCCCGAGCGCCTCAGGCGGGAACGCGAACTCGTGGGGTATAAGCTGCTGCGCCTCGATCCGCGTGAGCGTACCGCGCAGCTCCTCAAGCCTGGCATGCTGCTCGACCTCGGCGGTATCGCCAAAGGCTACGCGGCCGAGGAGGCGCTCGCGGTACTCAAGCAGTCGGGAATCTCAAGCGCGCTGGTCGCAGCAGCCGGCGATATCGCCGTGGGCAGCCCGCCGCCCGGGAAACCCGGTTGGCGGATTGCAATCGCGCCCCTCGAACCTGAATCGAGAGAGGGCGCGACCGAGAGTCGTTGCCTCGTATTGTACGACGCCGGCGTGTCGACTTCCGGCGATGAGGAGCAGCACGTCGACCTCGGGGGCGTGCGCTATTCGCATATCGTCGATCCGAAAACCGGCATGGCGTTGACCGGCCGTTCGAGCGTAACCGTCGTCGCTCGCGATGACTTCGCTGCCGACGGACTCGCGACAGCGGTTAGCGTGCTGGGACCGGAGCGGGGACTGAAACTGATCGAAGCGACCGACGGAGCTGGGGTTTTATTCGTCAAGGAGACGACGGCGGGCGTTCGCTCCTGGCAACTCCGCTTTCCGTAGCTGGTCTTAGTCTTGTAGCGCGGACCTGCGGCTCTCAGGTTCGCGGGTTGTTCGTTGCCGTCGGCAAGAACCGCGGACCCCAAGAACGGGGGTCCGCGCTACCAAAGAATCAGAAATGCAACCGTCGGACACCAAACCGGCATTGCGGCGCGACCTCGGCCTCGTCCAGGCCACGGCGCTCGCCATCACCGATATGGTGGGCATCGGCCCCTACATCACCATCCCGCTGTTTCTGGCCACCATGAGCGGACCCCACGCCATGCTGGGATGGCTGGTAGGCGCGCTAGTGGCGTTCTGCGATGGCCTGGTCTGGGCGGAACTCGGCGCGGCGCTGCCCAAGGCGGGCGGCAGCTACAACTATCTGCGTGAGGCGTTTGGGCCGAAGGGTGCGGGGCGCTGGCTCTCCTTCCTGATGGTCTGGCAGATCATGTTTTCGGCGCCGCTGTCGGTGGCTAGCGGCAGCATTGGGTTCGCGAGTTACCTGCACTATCTCTTGCCGACGCTCCCTGACTGGGGAGTACGCGTCGTGGCCGGCGTCTTCCCGCTGCTGCTCGTCGCACTGCTCTACCGGCGCATCGGCATCATCGGCAACATGAGCGTCGTGCTGGTAACGGGTGTGCTCATTGGGTGCCTGTGGATCGTCGTCACCGGCGTTCCCCATTTGAGCGCGGCGCGTTTGTTCGCCTTTCCTCCCGAGGCTTTCCATCTCAACTGGATTTTCTGGGCAGGACTCGGCCACGCGACGCTCTACGCGCTCTACGATTACTTCGGCTACTACAACGTCTGCTATCTGGCGGAGGAGATTCGTGACCCAGGACGCGTTATCCCGCGCGCCATCATGTTCTCCATCATCCTGGTGGGCGTGCTGTACGTCTTTATGACGGCCTCGTTCGTGAGCGTGATTCCCTGGCACGAGCTTCTGGGGAGCAAGTTCGTCGCTTCGACCTACGTCGAGATGCTCGAGGGCAGCGCGGCCGGCAAGGTGATGACGGCGCTGGTGCTCTGGATCGCGTTCTCATCCGCCTTCTCGCTGCTCCTCGGCTACTCGCGCATTCCCTACGTGGCCGCGACCGACGGCAACTTCTTCCGCGTCTTTTCGCGACTGCATCCCAAGGGCGAGTTCCCGCACATCTCGCTCATCGCGCTGGGACTCGTGGCGTCCGTCTTCAGCCTGGGCAAGCTGAACGAGGTGATTCCGGGACTCATCGCCACGCGCGTGCTCATTCAGTACCTGCCGCAGACGATCGGTTTCTTCCTGCTGCGGCGCCGCGCCCCGGACTTGCAGCGCCCGTTCCGCATGTGGTTCTATCCCGTGCCCGGCGTCATCTCGATCCTCGGCTGGCTGTACGTCCTGGGAACCGCGGCGCGACGGTCGCTCATCTTCGCCTTCGCGGTGCTGACAGTGGGCACCGGAGCGTACTTGATTCGAGCCCGCATGCGGAGCGAGTGGCCCTTCCAGGTAGGTGGTAGGTGAGGCAGGTAGACGGTAGGTCGTAGACCGTCTTGATCCCCTCACCCCCTGCCCCTCCCCCGCAAGGGGGGAGGGGAGAGCAAATTCAGAACAGCAACCAAAGCAAGTTCAGAACTACAACGAGAGCAAGTTCAGAACTACAACCCTCTCCCCTTGCGGGAGAGGGTGGCGCGTGAGCGCCGGGTGAGCGGCTTCCCCAGGGCTTACGCCAGCTACTCCGCCACGGCGCGCTACCGCCTGCAACCCACCAGGACAAACATTCCTTCGTGGTGGGTGATCAAGATGTCGTCGCCTTGAAGCTGGGGCGCGAAACCGGCGCGGTCGCCGGGAATCGATTCTTCCATCAACTTGCGGGCCTCCTGATAGCGCTTGTGGGGCGGTTCGAGTCCGGCCCGCAGCATCCACTGATTGAACGAGCGCTGGCGGCGTTTCAGCGTCTGCCGATTGATTTCGAGCCCGAGTCGCTCGAACATCTCGAGCAACGTGGTCAGCCGCAGTGACAGTGTGTGCGAAGGATCGCGCACCAGCTCGATGCGGTTGTGCAAATCGAATTTCGCATCGCTCTCGGGACCCAAAGTGTCGATGATCACCAGCCGTCCCTCAGGCTTCATCACGCGCGCCATTTCCTTGAACGCGAGTTCGGGCTTGGGCATGTGATGGACCGAGCATTGGCAGGTGACCAGATCAAACGCCGCGCCGGCGTAAGGCAAGTGCTCCGCCTCACCCAGGTCGAAGGCGGCATTCGGGATGTCGCGCTCGAGTTGAGCGCGTCGCGCACGCCGTACCATTTCCTCGGTCAGGTCGACCCCGCGCGCCCAGCGCACGCGCGGCGCCAGGGCCAAGACGAGCGCTCCCGGCCCACAGGCGACATCGAGCGCGACATCCGTCGGCTCGGGCTTGATGAACGCGACCTTCTCGTCCACCACTTCGGGCGTGTCGCGAACGGCCAGCGTTGAGAACGCCTCCGCCGTCCTGGTAAACTGCTTCTGGATTGCTTCCGTGTGTTTTTTGGACATCGTGGTGTTTAGTTTATAGGATTCGCGGCCATAGGAGAAGTTCGACGCCGGTCGTTCCGTCGGCCGTCCTCGTCGATGACCTGCGTCCCAGACTCACGGCCGGTGGAACACGGTACGATGGATCTCGGGCCAATACTCCTGAATCAGGTTGACGAGCGCGTTGAGTCCCACCTGCTGACTTCCATCACTCAAGGTGTAAAGGCTGGCGTTGCGCCGGCCAGGGAGCCACAGCGTGGTGGCGGCGCTGGCGGCGTAGTATCCGCCGAGATTGGCAATGTTCAACGTTGGATGCCCCTGGTTGTTGTAAGTCAGGAAGCCGTAGGCGAGAGCGTGGCGGGCGCGGCGCTTGAATCCATGCTGGTTGCTGATGATATAGCGGGTATCGTCCTTCAGAAGAGCTGCAACCGGAGCTTGAAAGGTGCCCTGAATGATCGCGCCTCCCACCCTCGAGGCCAGGCGGCGTCCGTAGCCGGGGAATCCGCCGCCCCACTCCTTGGGATCGCCCGTCGCTTGATCCAGCACCAGGGCCGCCGCCAGCGGACCCATGTAGGCGCCCACCGACCAATAGTTCTGCTTGAAGTACAGCTTCCAACGTTCCTCGCCGGTCAGGGGTTTGTAATCGGAACCGGAGGCCGAAGCCTGTCCGGTCAGCGGGTTCACACTCAGCCGTTGCTGTTCGCTTTCTTTGGAAGTCTGGGCTGTACTTGGGCCACCGGATGCCTGAGCGAAGGCGCGCGGAAGGACTAAACTTCCCAGCGCACTCGCAACCAGGATTTTTCGAGTCAGGCTACCAACCGTCACGTGTGACTCCCATCCATCGAATGGCTAAAGGCGGCCGCGCTTCGCCGGATCACCTCTGGCGCCACTACACTTTTACTCTGTCTTCGCTGCTTGCGGCAAGCCGGGCGTTGGTCTTACGATCCCAAGGTGACCCCTGGCACGAATCCGCTTCGTTCGATGGACAGCCCGATCTCTGAACCTCTATGCGTATCGATTCCTGCCGGCGATTTCCTGATGGGCTGCGACACGGGCCGCGACGAGGAGAAGCCCGTCCATCGTGTCTGGGTCGATGCGTTCGAAATGGCCATCGTCCAGGTGCGCAATCGTGATTGGGCGATGTTCATGGCGGCGACGGGCCATCCGCCGCCCAGGCACTGGAGCGATGCAGAGTTCAGCCATCCCGATCAACCAGTGGTCGCGGTGAACTGGTTCGAAGCGGTGAAGTACGGCGAGTGGCTCAGCCAACGCACCGGACGCCGCTATCGCCTGCCCACCGAAGCCGAGTGGGAGCGCGCGGCACGAGGCGGCCGCGAGGGAACGCTCAATCCCTGGGGTGACGAGCCGCCCGACTCCTGGCCGGAGTATGTGGCGCGCTGGAGCGGCGACATCCGGGCTCCGCTCCCGGTGGCGCAAGGCTCACGGAATCCCTACGGTCTCTACGATGTCTCAGAAAACGTGCACGAATGGTGCGCCGACTGGTTCGATCGCAACTATTACGCCGCCTCGCCCGAGCGTAATCCCCAAGGTCCGGCAAAGGGCGAGCGTCGCGCCTCGCGTGGCGGCTCGTGGCGGCACCAGATCAAGATAAGCCGCTGCGCCGCGCGCTCGAGCATCCCGCCGGCCTTCGAATACGCCGACTACGGATTCCGCCTCGTGCGCGACATCGAGCAAGCAATGTTACAATCCCGCCCGTGAGCAAGCCCGCTGGCCTCCACCGACGCCGTATCGTGCAGGAGGAATTCGCCTGCATCTCGGAATCGTACTCGCGCCTGGCGGCGCGACGCGGGGCCGAGCGCGAGGCACGGGCGATTGCCGAGTGGCTTCGCCCCCGGCCGGGCGAGCGCGTGCTCGACGCGGCATGCGGTCCGGCACGACTGGCGCGCGCTCTCGCCCCGCACGTCGCGGAGGTCCATGGGCTCGACCTCTGCCCGCGCATGATCGAGATGGCGCGCCAACTCAGCCGCCCCAACGGTGCACGCCTTTTCCTCACCGTCGGCGATGTGGAAAGCCTTCCGTATCCTCGCCGCGGCTTCGATCTGGTTGTCTCAACCTACGTCTTTGCCAACTTGCCTGATCCCCTGAGGGTGTTAGAGGAATTCAGCCGTGTCCTCGGACGCGGCGGCCGCGTTGCGATTATCGACGTGGTGGCTCCTGAAAGCCAAGCGCGGCGCGCTCGCCTGAACCACCTGGAAGCGCTGCGTGGACGGCTTCCCACGCGCCTCCTGAGCGCCTCGGAATTCCAGAGGCTGTTCCAGCAAGCCGGCCTGCGCGTCGAATCAAAGCGATTTCAGCGGCGCCGCTCGCGCTTCCGCGACTGGCTGAGGCTCTCGCCGGCCGCCGTGCGGCCCGGGCGAGCGCAAACTCTGCGCCGGATGATTCTCGAGTCGATGGAAGGTGGCGACGCCGAGTTCGAGGTGCGGCGCGTGGCGGGTGAACTCTTCCTTTATCACAACACGGGGTGGTTCCTGCTGCGGCGGGGTAGCAGGTGACGCCTACAGCGAAACATCGAGATCGCCCTCTTCCGGCGACGGACTGCCCGTGCTCTCGACCAGCACCTCGATGGCGACGCCCCACGGATTCCGGTCCGCCTCGGTCATCTCGCCCTCAATCTTGTCCACCAGATACCGCACCGCCTCGAGGTATCCGCCGTTCGCGCCCGCCCGGCAGCTCAGGATCTCGTAGCCGAGTGCGGCGAGCTGATCTCTTCGCGCTTCGTTATAGGCAAGGCTGTCGTTTCGCTTACCGTTCAGTTCGATGGCGTACCACTTGTAGTTGAAATGCTGAAGCGGGAGGTAGAGCGCAAAGTCAGGCCGTTTCCCTTCACCGGCGTCGACGCGGGGCCGGGGAATTAGCGCGGGAAAGTTACGCCCGCGCACCAAGGCGAAGTAGTCGTAGAGAAACTGGACCTCCGCCGGACTCTTGGACAGGGTCTTCAGGATGTTCCACAAGCCGCACTCCGCCTCGCCCAGCGTCCACCCCGAAAGCATGTGGCACTTGTGCCAGTCTTCACCCGAGGCGGCGTAGGGGTCGCGGCACTCATCGAGGAACACCGGCTCGTCCATCACCACATCCTGCCGCGAGCAGGCGTAGAAACATCCGGCGAGCTGGAGTGAAACTTGTGAGACAAACGAGCGGATCGAGTAGGGCAAGGCCCAGGGTTCGCTCGCGAGCCGCGGCGGAGACGGATAGACGGACACCTGGCGGCTCTCGTCGTGACCCATGGAAAGCGACCTTGGCACGTTGGGACCAAGGCTGGTGCCGGCGATGAAATTCGTCGCGCCGCACGCCGTACAATCCCAACTGGGCGGCAGCACCGTCTTGAGCTTCCAGCTCTGCCAGTTCCACAGAAATGTCTGGTGGCAGGAGCCGCAAGTCGATTTGTAGGCCCGGTGCTGGTATCCCATGGCAATCGGCAGCGTCTCATTCTAACACTAACCCCCACTTCGCGAGGTGCGTAGCGGCGGCAGCTTACTCCGATTGAACGGTATCGAAGAGGCGGCTTCATGCGGCCACGCAAAGCGAACCTGCCGCTCCACGCCAACGGATTCACTCGCCGCGCATTCCATTATTGAGTTGGCTGCATCGCTCACCTATAATGAAGTTATGGCCAGACCGAAGACGCTGGGAGAATTGAAGAAGTCGAATTACCGGAGCGCGAGCGTCAAGGATGAAATGCGTTCCAACCTCATCCGCAAGCTCGAGTCGGGTGAGCCGGTTTTCCCCGGCATCATCGGCTTTGACGATACGGTGATTCCGCAGATTGCGAACGCCATCCTCTCCCGCCACAACTTCATTCTGCTCGGGCTGCGCGGTCAGGCCAAGAGCCGCATCCTGCGCGCCCTCGTCAACCTGCTGGACCGCGAGGTTCCGTTCATCGCCGGCTGTGAGATCAACGACGATCCGCTTCATCCCATCTGCCATGCTTGTACCCTGCGGATCGAGGAGTGCGGCGACGCGACGGCGCTCGACTACCTGCCACGCGAGCAACGCTTCGTCGAGAAGCTGGCGACGCCCGACGTGACCATTGCCGATATCATCGGCGACCTCGATCCCATCAAGGCGGCGCGCGGCGGACACGCGCTCTCGAGCGAGCTGACCATTCACTACGGCCTGCTGCCTCGCGCCCATCGCGGTATCTTCGCCATCAACGAGCTGCCGGACCTGGCGGGCAAGATCCAGGTGGGACTGTTCAACATCATGCAGGAAGGCGACGTCCAGATTAAAGGCTATCCCGTGCGGCTGCCGCTCGACGTGGCCATGGTCTTCACCGCCAATCCCGAGGACTACACGGCGCGCGGCAAGATCATTACGCCGCTCAAGGACCGCATCGGCTCGGAAATCCGCACCCACTATCCTGCCGCGCTCGAGCACGGCATCGCCATCACCGCGCAGGAAGCCTGGACGGAGCGCAATGGCGGCGAGCGCCTGACGATTCCGCAATTCGTGCGCGAGGTCATCGAGACCATCGCCTTTGAGGCGCGCCAGGAGAAGAAGATCGACAAGCGCTCCGGCGTCAGCCAGCGCATGCCCATCACCTGCCTCGAAAACGCCGTCTCCAACGCCGAGCGCCGCGCGCTCTCGAACAAAGAGTCGAGAACGGTGGCGCGCCTCGGGGACGTCTACTCCGCCTTGCCCTCGCTCACCGGCAAGTTCGAGCTCGAGTATGAAGGGGAACTCAAGGGCGCCGACACGGTGGCGCGCGAGATCATTCGCGCCGCGACGGCGCGCGTTTTCAAGAAGTATTTCGACGGCATCCCGCTCCAGCCCGTCGTCCAGTGGTTCGAGCTCGGCGGCACGCTCAAGATTCCCGATAACGCGGCCACCGACCAGGTGTTCGCCGAGTTCAAGAAGATCCAGGGGCTGCTCGAGAAGACCCAGCCGCTGGGTATCAAGTCCAGGGATGAGGCGGCGCTGCAGGTGGCCGGCGCCGAGTTCATCCTCGAGGGACTGTACGCGCTCAAGAAGATCAGCCGCAACGAGGAGCTGGGCTACCACACCGAGCATCGCCGCGCCGAGCCCTCGGAGGAGGAACCCACCGGGTTCACGCCGCCGCGCCGGCGTGGATTGAACTAGCTGTAGCGGCGCTCTCTGAGCGCCGAAAGACCCGGCGGCCAGAGGCCGCCGCTACAACAAATGAAATTCACCAAGTACTCCAAATTCTCCGGTGACCCCTTTGAAGGCCTGAGCGCCGAGGACCTGCTCCAGCTCCTCCAGGACTTCCTGCTCGAGAGCGGCTTCAACAGCCAGTATTACGATTTCTACGAGATGGATGGCGAGCGCACCATGGAGCAGCTCCATCAGGCGCTGCTCGAAGCCATGCGCGACCGCGGGATGATCCCCGAGGAGCTGCTCAAGCAGTTGCTCAAGAACGCGGAGAATTACCAGGACTCGAACCTTTCTGATTTGATCAACAAGCTGCTCGAAAGATTGTCGGAAGAAGGCTATATCACCGTCGCGCCGCCTCCGCAGGAAGGCCAGTTGACCGAGCCAGGTCAGGGGTCGACGATGGGCCCGGAAGGCAAGGCCAAGTTTGAGATTACCGACAAAGCGCTCGACTTCCTGGGTTACAAGACGCTCAAAGACCTACTCGGCTCGCTCGGCAAAGCGAGCTTTGGCCGGCATGACACGCGTGAGCTGGCCACGGGAGTCGAATCGCACGGAGCGAGCAAGCGCTACGAGTTCGGCGATACGATGAACCTCGACGTGAACGCCACGCTGCTCTCGGCCATCGCGCGCAACGGGCTCAAGATGCCGCTGGACCTCGATTATCAGGACCTGCAGGTGCGCCAGTGCGAGTACCAGAGCTCGTGCGCCACCGTCCTGATGCTCGACTGCAGCCACAGCATGATCCTCTACGGTGAGGATCGCTTCACGCCCGCAAAGAAAGTCGCCCTCGCTTTGACGACGCTGATCCGCACCCAGTATCCCGGCGACTCGCTGCACATGGTCCTGTTCCACGACTCGGCCGAAGAAGTCCCCATCGGCGAGCTGGCGCGCGTGCAAGTGGGTCCTTACTACACTAACACGCGCGAAGGACTGCGCCTGGCGCAACGCATCCTATCGCGGCAGAAGAAGGACATGCGCCAGATCGTCATGATTACCGACGGCAAGCCCTCGGCGTTGACGCTCGAGGACGGGCGCATCTACAAGAACGCCTTCGGGCTTGACCCGCTGGTGGTCTCAGAGACCTTGCACGAAGTCGCGCGCTGCCGCCGCAACGGCATCCTGATCAATACGTTCATGCTGGCGTCCGACTACGGCCTGATTAATTTCGTACAGAAGGTCACCGAAATCTGCCGCGGCAAGGCGTACTTCACCACGCCCTACACGCTCGGCCAGTACTTGTTGATGGACTATATGCAGAAGAAGGTGAAGCACATTCACTAGCGAGCCGGGCTTTCAACACACGCGACGCGAAACAGAGAATATCGGATTTGCAGGAACGAACCGAAGAAGTCATTTAGAATCAACAAATCGTTGCAAAACGTGGTTAGCGGATCTGTATGTTATTGTAATGGCGGGGGTTAGGATGGGCTCTGGTTTTTATCTTGTTGAAAACAAGACTCGTGGCCGACGACGGGTTCGTGTTAACGGAGGTCTTCACAGGCAATTGGAAGGAGGCGGTTCATATGGCGGTCATCGACGCGGTCGCAGGACTTGAGCGGCCGGTGCATGCGGCAACGGATCGCGTGCGCGAGATCCTGAGCTGGTATGAGAGCGACAATCCGGGGACCAAGACCAACCTCGCGCGCCTGCTCAATCACGGGACACTCGCGGGAACAGGTAGGCTAGTTATCTTGCCCGTCGACCAGGGCTTCGAGCACGGCCCGGCGCGCAGCTTCGCGGTGAATCCGGCGGGTTACGATCCCAACTACCACTTTGAGATGGCGATTGCGGCAGGCTGCAACGCTTACGCGGCGCCCCTGGGGTTTATCGAAGCGGCGGCGGCCCGGCACGCGGGCGAGATTCCGCTCATCTTGAAGCTCAACAACCACGACGTGCTGCACGACGAGAAGGATCCTATCTCGGCGGTGACGGGCAGCGTGCGCGACGCGTTGCGGCTGGGCTGCGTGGCCATCGGCTTTACGATTTATCCCGGATCGGCGGGCGCTCGGACGATGTACGAGGAATTACGCGGCCTGGCGGAAGAGGCCAAGAGCCACGGTCTCGCGGTGGTCGTCTGGTCGTACCCGCGCGGCTCCGAACTGAGCAAGGAAGGCGAGACGGCGATTGACGTGGTGGCCTACGCCGCCCACATCGCCGCCCAACTGGGCGCACACGTCATCAAGGTGAAGCTACCTTCGGCGCACATCGAGCAGGCGGAAGCCCAGAAGGCGTACACCAAGGCGGCCGTGCCGATCGGGACGCTCGCCGAGCGCGTCCGCCACGTCGTACAGAGCAGCTTCAACGGGCGGCGGATCGTGATCTTCTCCGGCGGCGCGATGAAGTCTGACGACGAGGCGGTCTACAACGAAGCGCGCGCCATTCGTGACGGCGGCGGATTCGGGTCAATCATCGGCCGCAACTCGTTCCAGCGTCCGCGCGAGCACGCTCTGAAGTTCCTCGGCACGATCATGAAGATTTACGCGGGCGAGATCCGCTGACGGATTCGCCAGCGAACTTCGCCCCGCCGCGCGGCGAGTACTTGGTGAGCGAGGTAATCAACGACTGCGCGGCGGCCGGCGGGCTTACTGCGCCGTTGATGACGATGTCTGTGGCGCTGAGTTGCTTGCCATAGAGCCTTTCGTTGGCGTCTTCGTCTTGCTTCAGGACCGCTCCGGCCAGTGACACACCGGCAAACAGGCCGCGCGTCCTCGAATAGCTGAGGATTTCAGCGTGCATCTCGACGTCGGTCGCGCCCTCCGCCGTTCGGCCCACCGGCCCGCCCGCTACCGAAGCGTCGACGCCCAGCTTGACGTTATCCGCTAGCAGCTTCTCGGCGCCTTTGGCGTTCATGACGATAAAGACGACGTCCGTCGCCTTACCGCCGATCTGGAATCCGAAGCTGCCGCCGCCCAGGCGGAAAAGCGAAGGCGCGCCCCAGGGACCATCTCCGTGGCGCCGGCACACCAGTACGCCGCGTCCGTAGTTGCCGCCGACGATGAACGCGAACCTCAGCTCCGACGGCACGATACCCACGCACACCGCCCGGTTCAACAGATCCTGCGGGATACTGTTATCCGGCGTCTGCATGATTTCGTTCAGCACGTCGCGGGATTTCGCGAGCTGGGTCGCCTCGTCCGAGGCAAGCAACAAGGCCGAGCAGAGCAGAACACCAACCAGTGCTGTCACCAGTTTGCGCATAAACAGGCTCCTTCCTTGGGCGCCCAACGGGCGCTCGCATCCTGTTAGATGCGGCGGCGGCGTCAGGTCGTTTTGTTTCTCGTGAACCCTCGTCCGGTTGCAGGAGTAGAATAATGGACTAGAGCGCGACCGTCGAGTCGCGATTTTCTCGAAACGGAGGCCGTTGATGACTCTTCGATCGGCATGCGGGCTGGCGGCGATCGTCGCCGGACTGGCTTGGCGCCCCGCCGCGATGCGCGGCGCGGAACGCGTGGATTTCAAAAAGAACAAGGACTCGATCCAGGTGCTGATCGGCGGACGGCCTTTCACCACCTACTACTTCGGACCCGAGGCGCCCAAGCCTTACCTGCACCCGCTGCGTAGCGCCCAAGGCACCATCGTGACGCGCGGCTATCCTATGGTCAAGAACATTCCCGGCGAGAGTCACGACCATCCGCACCATCGCGCCATGTACTTCGCACACGGCGACATCAACGGCATCGACTTCTGGGGTGAGGCCCAGTACACCAAAGCCCAGCAGACGGCGCACGGCCATTACTACTCGAGCGAAGAACTGCCCAAGGGCCGCACCGTCTTTCGCAAGCTGGAAGAGATGCAAGGCGGCGCGGACTCCGGCACCGTCAAGGCCGACTTCGACCTGGTCGATCCTGATGGCAAGGCCATCGGCCGGGAGACGCAGGAGTACGTCTTCCACGGCGACGCCTCGACGCGCAGCATCGATTGCACGTTCACCATCGAAGCCGACCACGAACCTCTGAAAATGGGCGACACCAAGGAAGGAACGTTCGCCATCCGCGTCGTCAAGGCGCTCGAAGCGCCCAACGTCCACATGCTGAATTCAAACGGCGGGGTGGGCGAGAAGCAGATCTGGGGCAAGCGCGCCGACTGGGTGGACTACTCGGGCAAGGTGGCGGGCGAAGACCTGGGCATCGCGATCTTCGACAACCCGACCAATCCCAAACATCCCACCTACTGGCACGCGCGCGATTACGGGCTGTTCGCCGTGAATCCGTTCGGCGAGCACGACTTCTACAATGACCCGAAACGCGACGGCAGCATTACGATTCCTACCGGCGGGTCGCTCACCCTGCGCTACCGCGTCCTGATCCATCACGGCGACGCGGTCGAAGCCAAGGTGGCTGAGGCTTACAAGGAATACGCGGCCGGACACTAGCAGTCAAACGGAGCCCGAGAGCGGCTACTCCTCACCGTGGCCAGGCTCTTTGGTCTTGCGGCGTGACGTGGTCTTGCGGCCGCGACTCGTGCCTCTCGCCGCGCGCTTTCGTGGCTTGCGCGCCGCGGCGGATTCGGCCGGTGCATCCGCGGCAGCGCCTGAGGCAGCGGCGGCTTCCTCAATCACGGGGCCAGTCTCTTCGAGTGGCACGGGCTCGGGCGAGCGGGCTCCTTCCGCAACATCGGCGCTCGCCGCAGCCGGAATCTCCTCGGCAATCGATGCCGGAACTTCCACCACAGGCTCGGCTTCACCCGCCGTGAGCGTCTGATCCGACTGCCAGAAATCCGTTGAGGCGGCTGCCTGAGCCTCGATCACTGGCTCGGACGCGGCAGGCGCCGGTTCGGCGGGGGCCACCGCAGCCGCGGCGCTCGGAGCGAGCGGGAAGATTCGCCAGACGCCCTTGTGGTCGCGCTGCAGGCGGATGAGACCCTCGCGCTGCGCCTGATGCAGCAAGTCGAGGATGCCGCGGAAGCCGTGGCGGCGCTCGTCAAACGTCTTGTCGATGGCGCGCATTCCCTGGCGGACCTGGCGCATGTAGAGCGGGCGGTTAGGCGCCTTGCCCGCCGCCGCCGCAACGGCCTGCCGCAGCACGTTCATGGCATCGGCGCTGGTCCCCGTGACCTCGGGCGTCGTGGCTGCGGTTGGCGCGGGTGCTCCCTCAGTGGTCTCAACCTCGGCTCGAGTTTCGGCTTCGGCCGCCGGCGGGCGCACCTCCCCCTCGGCCGGCAGTTCCACCAGGAAACCTCGATCCGTCCGGCGCAGGTGCGCCAGGCGCTCGCGTTCCATCTTCTGCATGAACTCCAAGAACGATCCGCCGCCGTAGTCGCGCTCGCTGAAGGTCGAGTCGAGCTGCAGCAGCGTGCTCTTGAGCAAGCCGAGCTGCGGCGCGACGCCGCGATCGGCGAGGATTTGCAGGGCGCGCTGGATGTTGGGCAGCGCTTCGGAAAGCGGACGCGTCTCCAGCGCAGCGCGGGCATGCTCGCCGCGACGCCCCGAGCGCGAAGCTCGTCCGCCGTCTCCCGCCGCTGGAGGCTTCAGCAGGTGCTCGTAAGCGACGAACTCCGTGCAGTTGCGCTGCAGGATGTTGCTGGTGAACTCGCGTCCGCCCACAACGAACACCTTCTTGTCATACTGCTTCAGTTTCTCGACCAGCGCGATGAAGTCGCTGTCGCCGCCCACGATGGCGAAGCCATTGATGTGATGCCGGGTAAAGGCCATCTCCAGCGCGTCGAGCGCCAGGTTGATGTCCGCGCCATTCTTGTCGCCACGCGGCGTCACGTTGCGCTGCACCATCTGCACGGCGTGCTGCGTCATCTGGCGGCTCTGGTCGCCGGCGCGATGCCAGTCGCCGTAGGCCACCTTGGTGACCACTTCGCCGCGCTCCTTGAGCGCCTCGAGCACCAAGGCGACGTCAAACTCCTTGCCCAGCGTGTCCTTCACGCCGATCTGGATGTTGTCAAAGTCAATAAAAACTGCGAGTTTCAAGCGTTCTTCTGCCACATTTCCTTCTCTCTTCTGGATTCAAAGCGTCTTGAGGTGTACATTCTGAGCTACCGCAAAACCTTTGCAAATATGATACCTCAAAACGGCCCTTAAGTCTCGTCAAGTCTCGTCGCGGTAGTGGGTCTGCCGCGCTGTCGCATCCTTACAAAACCCAGGCGTTCAAGCGCGCGGATCGCTTCTTCTCCGGAGACTCTCCGAAGCCTAGGCATAGGTCGCCTCAAACGTCGTTAACAAAGGCCGACCCACGTCAGAGAGAGGAAACTCTTCGAGATAGAGCTCAGTGGCCTCTTTCAAGTTGGCCACGGCTTCTTCGATCGTGGCGCCCTGGCTTACCGTGCCCACTTCGGGGCAGTCTGCAACGTAGAGGTCCTCTTCCTTGTGAACAACCGCAGTAAAGGTTCGCACTGCCATAAGCTACCTCCCACTCCCGTTGTAGTTGACGATGACCAGGGCTTCAAGGGCCTAGATACTTCATCGTCGCATCGATCAGCTTCTGCGTGCCCTCGTAGGGATCGCCTTCGCCTTCGAACTCCATCGAGCAGTAGCCGCGGTAGCCGCTCGCCTTGAGGATCCCGAAGGTCTTGGCGAGATCGACGCGGAACACCTTGTGGCCGTCAACCTCCGAATCCTTGACATGGCAGATGTTGTAAGCGTGCTTGAACATGGCGGTGACGGCGTCATAGTCGAACTGCTCGTTGCCGCTGAGCATGGAATTGCAGAAGTCGGGTAGGGCGTGCAGCCAGGGATGATCGGCCTTCTCGATGACCTTGACCAGGAAGAACGCGTCTTCGGTTTTGATGTCGTCGTTTTCGAGGTTGATGACCAGGTTCTTTTGGGCGCCATAGTCGGCCACCTGCCGCAGACTCTCGGCCGTGCGGTCGACATCCGGAGCGACCCCGTGTACTCCAGCCACGTGGACGCGCGCGCTCGGTGAGCCGAGCGCCACGGCAACATCGACCCACTTCTTGGCGGAATCAACGGCCAGCGTACGCTTTGCCGTGTCGGGGTCGTAAAAACTGTTGCGCCCGCTCGCCGGCAAGTCGATAACGTGCGAGCCTGCCTTGTCAACCGCGGCGCGAACCTCGGCGAGATACGCCGGGTCGGTCGAGCGGAGGTGCTCGGCGAGCGGCTCAATGTTGTGGATATTGAACTTCCCGACCACCATGGCCGCGAAGTCCTTGATGTCCATGCCGGGCAGGTCAGGCTTGCGCGCCCAGCGGTTGGTCGGACTCTCGATCCAGGCGCGAAACGGCCAGGATGCCACCGCGATCCGCTCACGTGGCTCAGAGGGGAAAAGGATATGAGGTCCTGAGGCAGGCGGCGCGTCGGCGGTGGGGTTTGTCGCGAAAGCAGCGCGTCCAAGCGTGGCTGTTGCCGCCAGGACTGCAGAGTCTGCCAGGAACTTGCGACGCGAGAGGGTACTCATCCGATGCTCCTTGGTGTGAGGCACGCGGGTCTCTATTTTGACGGCTCCATTCTATCCCTCTCGCCGGGCGGCGCACCAAGTTTTCGCTTTCTGATTCTCGCCCGCCTGCCGTATAATCGCCTCCAGTTGTCTGGTGGTACGCGGGCTTCCGAGGTCGTCGATTGAGCTTACGCGTTTGCGTTCTGGGCAGTGGCAGCCGGGGAAACTCGACCTGGATTCGCACGGAGCGAACCTGTCTGCTGGTGGACGCAGGTTTCGGCCGCAAGGAGACGGCGGCGCGCCTGAACGCCGTAGGCGAGTCGCTCGAAAACTGCATGGCCATTCTGGTCTCCCACGAGCACCAGGACCACATCAACGGTCTGCGCGCCCTCGCCCTGCGCCTCAAGATTCCCATTTACATTTCCGCCGAAACACGCGACGTCATCACCTGGGATGCACGTTTTCTGGCCTCCGGAGCTTTCGAGGTCTTCACGCCAGGCGAGACCTTTGTGATCGGCGACGTCGAGGTCCATCCTTTCTCGATTCCCCACGACGCGGCTGACCCGGTCGCTTTCACCTTTGAAGCGGAAGGCCTCAAGGCCGCCGTGGTCACCGACCTCGGCTATATCCCCGAAGTCGTGAAGCAGCGGGTACGCGGCTGCCACTGCCTGGTCTTCGAGTCGAACCACGACGTCGAAATGCTCCGCGTCGGCCCTTATCCGTGGTTCGTGAAACAGCGGGTGATGAGCCGTCATGGGCACCTGTCGAACAACTCGACGGCGCAATTCTTGACCGAAGACTACGACGGCGAGGCCCACGTCCTGGTACTGGCTCATCTCAGCGAGACCAACAACCATCCCGAAATCGTGCGGATGACGGCCGTGGAGGCGCTTGCTCAGCGATCGAACGGCGCCTTTACCGCCGAGGAGCGGCTGGAGTCGACGCCCGCGTCTCAGGGAACACTCTGGTCGCGCGGCCACAAGTCAGAGCTGCACCTTGCCAGCCAAAACGCGCCCACGCCGCTTTTCCAGTTCTAACAATGTTGATTGCATCGTTTCTGTAGCGGCGCTCTCTGAGCGCCGAAACCCGGCGGCCAGAGGCCGCCGCTACAAAGGAGCCTGTCACTATGTATGGCAAGAATGCCCATTTGTCCCGCAGAGCGATGCTCAAGGCGGCAGGCGCAACGGCGGCCCTGCTGACAACGCGGACCTTAGGAGCGAGCGTCCCGGAACTACGTCCGGAAGGCAGCGACACTCCCAAGATTTGCCTCGAGATGGGCGGAGGCCGACTCGCGGCAGGACACCCGGACGACGCGGGCATGCGGCGCGTGAAACAACTCGGCGTCGACCATGTCCTCATGGGCGGCCCGCCGATTCCCTGGAGCGAGCCTTGGCTGCGCTCGCTGATGGATCACCTGAGATCCGGCGGCCTCGCGTTGGGCAATCTGATGATCGCCGGGTTCCCCAACGCTCTCTATGGCCGGCCGGGACGCGACGAGGAAATCGAGAAAGTTCAGCAGTCGATCCGCGCCGCAGGTCGCGCGGGACTGCCGGTGGTCGAGTACAACTTCTACGCGCACCGGTTGGTCGAGGGGTACTACGCCGAAACCGGACGGGCGGGCGCCGGACTCACCGCGTTCGATTACAGCCGCGTCAAGGATCTACCGCCGCTGCCGGCCGAGGGCGTCCACAGTCTGGACGAGATGTGGCAGAACATCACCTACTTCCTGAAGGCGGTCGTGCCGGTGGCGGAACAGTACGGCGTCCGGCTGGCCTTGCATCCCAACGATCCGCCGGCGCCCTTGAGCCGCGGCTCAGGACAGATCATGGGCAGCCTGGACGGATGGAAGCACCTCATCGAAATCGTTCCCAGCCCATCGAACGGCATCACCTTTGACTGCGGCGTAACGCGCGAGCTGGGCGAAGACCCGGTCGCAGTGTGCCGCTATTTCGGAACGCGCGACCGCATCAACCACGTGCATTTCCGCAACGTGCGCGTTGAGACACCGCGCGAGAAGTACACGGAAGTCTTTCTGGACGAAGGCCAGGTCGATATGTTCGCGGTGATGAAGGAGCTCGTGCGGCAGAAGTATCCCCGGCTCGTCTACCCCGAGCACCCGCGTGCCCTCGATGCCGACCGCGAGCAGACCGGCTTCAAGTCGTACTATCCCGGCGGCGGCGGGTACGTCGGTTTTGTGTACAACGTGGGTTACGCCCGCGCCATGCTGCAGGCCGCGCTGGAGTCTTAAGGAGCGCGAGCTTGTCGATTCACGCCCTCGCGACTTGGCCTTCCCGGCGAACCTTAAGCGGCGTAGAATTGCTCTGTCCATCAACAACCAGGAGGCAGCCATGCGCGATTCCATCACGCGGCGCGAGTTCGTAAGAACTTCCGTAGGTTTGGCAGCCGGAGCCAAGCTCGCTCGGGCCAGCGGGTTGCTCCATGCTTCGGAGGCCGGGGACGCGGCTGCGGTTCCTGAAGTCGAGTGGCGCAACAAGCGACCGGAGATGCGCTACCGGAAGCTCGGGCGCACCGGATTCATGATCTCGGAGATTGTCTGCGGCGGCGATCCCATCGCGCCTGACAACTACGCCCACGTGGAAGTGGCAATCGAGATGGGACTCAACTATCTCGATACTGCGCCGGCCTACGGCGGCGGCAAGAGCGAGATGGGCTACTCCAACGTGATCCAGGGCGCTCAGCGCGACCGCGTCTTCATCAACACCAAAATCAGCCCTTTTGCGCAAACCCGCTTCGATGCCTATCAGAAGGTCTTCGATGGACTCACGCGCGGCGAGCAGGCCGCTATCCTGCACGAGGCCAACGAAGATATCGAGCGGCGCCACGTGACTGTACCCGATTATTTCGGCCATTACTTCACCGGGCAGATTCGCCAGGTGGAGATGGCCGCCATCGCCAATGCGCTCGAGAAGCGCTACCCGAGCAAGATCGACCGGCCCAAGGTCTACGTCGACACCATCATCCACTCGCTCGAGGGAAGCCTGGGGCGATTGAGGACCGACCACGTCGACCTGATGATGTGCCCACACTGGGCGGCATCGCCCGTCGAGGTGCAAATTCCGGAGATTCACGAAGCGTTTCAGAAGCTGCGCCAGCAGGGCAAGGTGCGCTTCCTCGGCGTCTCGGCCCACAACGATCCGGCCGGCGTGCTGAAGGCGGCGATGGGGACCGGCGTCTACTCGGCCGCCATGGTGGCATACAACATCATGAACCGCGCCCACGTCGAGCCCGTCATCGAGGAGGCGCATCGCCATGACTTCGGCGTGATCGCCATGAAGACCGCGCAAGCCGTCTTCTATCCTGACCGCTCCACGCAGCCGGTACCAGAACGAGCCGCGTTGCTCCACCAGACAATCCCCGGAGACCTCGGACTGCATCAGAAAGCCTATCGCTTGGCGCTCAATAATCCACGCTTGTCGGCTGTGATCTCGAACATGGTGGACGAGAAGCAGGTGAGAGAGAACCTGCCCGTGGTTCATGTTACCGTGCCGACCGCCGCCTGAGCGCCGCCGCAGTCGATGGCACAGCACCAGCTTTAACGGCGCCGGCGACGTGCTTGCGCCGTCTTTCCCAAATAATGACTAATGACGAGGTTTCTCTGCCGTCTCACATGGATCACAAAAGCCAGGCATAACCTCGGTCAGGGAATACTGTTGAGCGTGGCGATGGCCCGGTCGAGTGCCGTGCCCAGGTCCCTCGCTTGGACACGAGCCCGCTCGAGATCCTTCGCGACCAATGCCTCGCGCAAGCCGGGCAGCGTTTCTGCCTCGTAGGTTGGAAGCGGCGCGTACACCAGATGGCGAAACCACGGCCGGCCGGGAATACCGCCGGGTTTGAGAAGGGCGCGCTCCTCGGCCATCAACGCTGTGTTTATGGCCGGAAGAGCGGAATCTGGCGTGTTGAGCGCACTTATCTGCTCCCGCACTCGCGCTGCCGCGTCATGCCAGACTTGGCACTTCTCAATGAGCGGCTCGATCTCGACTCTCGTGAATTCGGCCGGTGCCAGCTTCTTGAGATCCCGCAGGTAAGCGCTGACCTCGCTCGCGTAAATCGAATAGTCGAGCGGCAGGACGCCGGCGTTCGCGAAGCGCAGCGCCAGTAGTCCCCACACCCGGCTCATGGCCGCGTGGTAGCGAAATCCCGGATCGCCGTAGCGCGCCATCCAATCGAAGTCGTCGTAGACCGAGTGGTAGACGCCATACGGGCCGTCGAAAATCATATCGAGCGACGGCACGCCGTCGTGCTGAAGAAACACCATGAAGTCCGAGCCGCCACCGAGCACGCCGAAGGCAACCGGCCCGCCGGTCGCGCCGGGAACCGCGTAGCTGCGCACGTCGGCTACGGTGCGGCGCGTGCTCCAGCGTTGGTAGATGCTCTGCGGGACGTTCGGATCGCGCACGGCCTCAGTCGCCTCGATGACTGCGGGCACGAGTGCGGGGACGGCGCTTAGAGTGAAGTCGGAGCCGCTCGTCGCCGCGTCCACGTTCAGGCAGACCACCGCGTTCCGTTCGAGGTCGTCCGCGAACTGCTCGCCCCACTCCGTCGAGCCCGTCAACGTGTATTCCTCCGCGTCCCAACTTCCGAAGAGAATGGTGCGGCGCGGACGAAATCCGCGCTTCAGAAGTTTGCCGAAGGCGCGCGCCGTCTCGAGCATCGCCGCTGTGCCGCTCGACGGATCGACGGCGCCGTAGACCCAGGCGTCATGATGGTTCGAGAGCACGACGAGCTTCTCCGGCTCCGCCGAACCGCGAATTCGCCCGATGACGTCCCAGATGGGCGTCACGCGGTTTTCCATATCGAGCCCCAGATGGACACGTGTTGCGTCGTCGCCTAGGTGATACGTGAAGCCAAGAGCGCCCTGCCAGGACTGGGGGGCCTCGGTGCCACGAAGCCGGCTGAGGATTTCGCGCGCGTCCGCCGCCGACATCGGCACCATGGGAATCTTGGGCAAAATCCTCGACTCGGACTCCGGGATGCGACGCGCGCCCTGAGTCGACGCCCAGCCCGGCGTGAGCGGATCGCCTGGGACGAGAAAATCGTAGACCACAGCGCCACGCTGGAAATGCCCGAGTGGCCCCCAGGGTCCTTCGGGATACGTCTTGCCCTGCGCCGTGCCGTCCTCAGCGGGATCGGAGTAGACGATCACGCCGGCGGCGCCGCGCCTTTCGGCCTCAAGGTTCTTGCCGCCGCGATAGCCGTGAAAATAGCGCACCAGCACCAGCTTGTCGCGCACGCTCACGCCGAGCTTCCGAAGCTGGTCATAGTCATCGGGGGTGCCATAGTTCGCGTAGACCACCGGCCGCGTGAGGTCGGCGGAGGGCGAGTAGCCGTTCCAGGGCATCCTCGCTAGGGGGTCTGAAACGCGTGTCTCCTTATCGCCGCGAATCGGCGGTTCGGGACTAGCGAGCTTCAGCGCCACCGGCGCCACCAGGTCGACCGCGACTTTCTTCGGATAGGAGAGCAGCACGCGGTATTCGACGATCTCGGGATTCAATCCGTCGCGCTTGAACTCATCGTAGATGAACTGAGTGACCCGTCGATCTCCGGGCGTTCCGGCCACGTGCGGTTCCCGTGTCAGACGGCGCAGGAATTTCCGCGTGCGAGCCGAACTGGGGATCTTGAGGTAGCGTTGTTCCAGCCGTCGTTCAGACTCAAAGCTGTGCGGAGTGAAGCCGAGAGGCACCTTGGCGCTCTCGGATCCGGGGGTCTCAGCCGGAATGTTTTCAGGCTGCGAACCCGGACCCAGCGCCGTGGAAAGAGATGGCAGAAGAATGACAACCACGGCAACGGTCGCGGCGCGGGGTGAACTGGGCATCATCAATCGCATCCAAATGGAAACTCAGAACGGCGGATTATCAGGGGAGCGAAGAGTATTGTCAACGCGGGTTCAACGCCGAGTTAAGCGCTCGATCAAGGCTGGGGCTGCACCGGTGGCGCGTCAGGCGGCAATCCCGGCTGGGGTCGCGGGACGCGCACGTTCGGCTGAGGTGGGCCCTGGGTGGGTGGATGCTCGGAGAGGACGGGTGGACGGTCGCTCTCGGGCGCCGTGAGGCCCGCTGGCGCGCCGTCGATCCCGAAGTCCCACACATCGAGGTTGAGCTTGTCCTGAAGGAGCTCAGCGAGCGCGTATTCGCCGAGTTCGAGCGGCTGCACGGGCCTCAGCCGGAAAAGTCTCGGGGCGAGTTGCTCGCGTTCGACGGGAAGACTCGAGCGCAGTTCGCCCGACTTTCCTACGCCGACGCCGGATTGCACCTTCTCCACGATGCGCGAGTCCTTATGGGTTTTGACGGGCACCAACTCGGCACGAGCGCCCCAGTCGTCTGCCGCCTGGATGTAGAAGGACGGCTGAAGCGCCGAGAGCCGGACCGCCGCCTTGGCGCCTTCGAGCACAACCAGCGACCGGTTTTTGAGCAGCGGTGCGGGCAGAGCCAGCGCCATCGCGCGCCGCTTCTTATCCGTCACCACTTCGCCCGACGACTGGAGCAGGCGAATAATCCTCACGCCGTCGAAAGCGTAAACGCCTTCTTCCTGGGGCAAGCGGACACCCGGCGCAATCTGGAATCCCGTGTTCGCGGGCACCTCGAAGCGCTCCTTGCTGAGTTCGCGAGCCTGCTCCAATTCCTTGCTCTCCTCGACCTTCTCCTGTTGCGCCATCCGCTTGGTGGTGTCGAAGTCGACGAGCGTCACCGGGATCTCCTCCCATTCGGACCGCTCGACGCTGTAATAGCGCACCCGATCGCCCCTGACCTCATAGCTCTTCGCAAGCTGGTAGGTGCCGTCCTTGAGATAGAGCTTGGTATCGGCCCAACTGAGGCGTGCCGCGAGGAGGAATGCGGCGGCACCGGCGCAGGCGAGAACAAGATTTGCGACAAAGGTGCGGCGCAGCAGCATGCCCATTACTCCAGATACTTAGATGCTAACCGAGCCTGCGGTGCGGTTCAACGGGTCGGGCCCGGACCGAGTCCGGGCCGCGACGTGGGAGGGTGGGTGGGGGGGAATGGCGGGGATCAGGGATTCGGAGCCGCTCGCGCCGGGCCTCACGGCGCGGTGCTGGTCACGCCCAGGTAAGAATTGACCGGCCGGGTGATTTCGGCCACCACGTAAGCTGGAGGAACCACGGGAAGCGGCGGACTCAGAATGTTTCTGACGCGCGACTTCAGCCGCTCGAGCACTACGGTGTGGATCTGGGAGACCCGCGATTCATCAATCCCCAGCCGGTCGCCGATCTCTTTCATCGTCAGATCGTGCTCGTAGTAGAGCGACATCAATTCGCGGTCGCGTTCGGAAAGACAACTCAAGGCCCGGTTGAGGATACCAATGCGCTCGCTCCGGTAGCACTGGTCGAACGCGCTCGAGCCCACCCGGTCGGGCAGGGCCTCCTGATCCGGCTCGCGGAATAACGTTGCCTCCATCGGCCGCAGCCAGTCGATACCGACGGGCTGAAGCTCATGCACGGTGCCGTAGAACTTCTTCAAGCTCATGCTGAGTGCGGCCGCCATCTCGCCGTCTCCGACGGGGCGACCCAGCCTCGCTTCGAGTTCCCGGTGGACCTTCTCGGCCTTCTTGGCTTTCTTTCGCATGTCGCGCGACGCGGTGTCTAGCCCGCGCAGCCCGTCCAGGATGGCTCCGCGGATGCGATAGCGCGCGTAACTTTCCAGCTTGACACGCTTGCGGGCGTCAAACCTGCGGACGGCATCGATCAGGCCCAGCATGCCGGCGCCGACCAGATCGTCCACGCTGACATGGGCCGGCAAGTGTTCGCGCACTTGAAAGGCGGTGCGCTTCACCAGCGGCAGGAGTTGCACGATCAGCCGGTCGCGCTCGGCTTTCGAAGCGCAGTTCCGGTCGAGCGATCGAGTCCCCGTCACGCGCGGATGATGCGCGGTCTTTGGGGTCTTTCGAGGCTCTCGCGAGACGCCGTTCCGGCTCAGGCCCGGTCGGGCGTGGGTGGATTCGGTCGATCGGGTGCGGGTTGCAACTTGGCTGATCATTATCAAACCTCGGTCGAAGAGAAGGGAGGCCGCGAACTGCGCTAGCCTACCTCCGCAGCAGAATGGGCGACGCGGGCCGTACTTTCAGGCGGCGCTGGTCGACCGCGCACACTTCACCTGCGGCGTGCAGGCGGCGCTTCCCAGGTCACGCGGCCGGCGATGGCGTCTGCGCTTTCGCTGCTCGACCCTGAAAGGAGCAAGTACTCTGCCAGGCAGGATCACGGGCGCGTCAACGGGCCGGCTGACACGGCGGGATCTGCAGTTCGCATCGGCCCATTGTTCAGTGAGTGCGCGGGTCGCTCAATCCGGCTGGCTGGACTGGTTGTTCGGTGCTGGCTCACAAGGGATGTGATTTCTGAGGGTTGCGCGGCCGCAAAGTGGTCAAGTGCGCCGTTCACCGCTTCTCTCTGAGACTTTTGAAGCTGCTAGTACCCGACCGAGCGCGAAACTGAGTGTAGTACCTTGGTGTCATCTAAGGCCGACGGGCGTCGAGCCAAAGGACAGGCCTTCTGGAGGTCGCGGAGTTCCAAATCGGGAAAACGGTCCTTTGTGGAACTTGGGGAATCTCGGACGCCGCCGCTCAGGATCAACTCCTGCCTTTCGTTCAAGCTTCTTGCCGAGTGTGCCGAAAGTCTGGATGACGGAGGCGCGCGAGCGAAACGGTTCGCACTCTCCAGCGTCTAGGCTACGGCGGGCGAGAGGATTGACGAAAATGCCAAAGAACCGGCCCCATACGAAGGGTGTTGTCACCGAACCTGAATGCCTCGGACCTTCCAGAGCAGTTACGAGCGGCGGCCACGACGAGCCAATCCGGTGCCTGCATCATGTCGAGGACGCTTCGATGGACTCGCTTGTGCCGGGAGATGTTCTGCTGCTGCCGAGCGACAAGCTCTCCAAAGCGCAATTCGACTCGGTCTTCCACGCCGTCCTGGCCTGCCCAGACTGTGGTGCGCTAACTCCGATCAGTCCCGCCCAGTACTTCGGCATCGTGCCGGTGATTTGTTGTTCAGACCGTTGCGCGTGTCACTTTCGGATTGAGGGCGAAGGGTCGCTCTGCTATCTGCCCGTGGCGTAGTGGGAAAAGCGTCGCGGCGGAGGCATCGACTGGGGGATTTCAGTCGCGCCCTATCTTCTTCCAATCGGCGAGAATCTCGCGCGCGGCGTTGCGGCCGGAAGTGCCGGTGAGCCCGGTACCCGGATGCGTCCCTGAGCCGCAGAGGTAAAGCCCGGTGAGCGGTGTGCGATAACGCGCCCAGCCGAGAAGCGGACGCATGGTGAAAAGCTGGTCGAGCGCCAGTTCTCCATGGAAGATGTGCCCGCCCGTGAGCGCGTAGGTATCTTCAAGGTCGCGCGGCGTGATCACGTGGCGGTGGAGGACGAGGCCCGGCAGATCGGGCGCGTAATCGGCCAGCGTCTGGACCGCGGCGTCACCCAGGGCCTCGCGCTGCGCGTCCCAGTCGCTGGTCTTCAGCTTGTAGGGAGCAAACTGGAAGTAGATCGACATGACGTGGTGACCGGCGGGAGCCAGCGACGGGTCGGTCAGCGAGGGCAAGGCGATGTCGAGGAAAGGCTGGCGGGAGAAACTGCCGTACTTCGAGTCGTCGAAGGCGCGCTCGAGGTAGTCGATTTCGGGCGCGATGACGATGCGGCCCGTCAGTCCCGCAGAAGCGTCGCTACCTTGACCGCCGGTCTTCAGCGCGGCAAACGATGGCAGGCCGGCGAGCGCGAGGTTGACTTTGGCAACCGTTCCCAGACACCGGTAGTTCTGCATCTTGAGGACAAAGTCCGGATCGAGGTGGACGGGATCAATGAGTCGCAGGAAGGTGCGACGCGGGTCGGCGTTCGAGATCACCACCTTCGCGTGCATTTCTTCTCCCGTAGACAGCACAACGCCCGTCGCCGTCCCGTTCTTCACAATGATCCGTGACACCTCGGCACCCGTCCTCAACTCCGCTCCTGCCTTCGTGGCTGCCTTCACCAACGCCTGAGCCAGCGCGCCCATGCCGCCTCTCACGAACGACGCCCCGCCTACGGGATGAGGATCAGCAGCCGCACGCATCAAAAGGACAGCGCTCGTGCCGGGCGAACGCGGTCCGAAGAAAGTTCCGAAGATGCCGCGTGCCGCCACCAGGGCGCGCAGAATCTCCGAGTCAAACCACTCCGTCGCGAGGTCAGCGACGGGCATCGGTCCCCAGCGCAGCAGGCGTAACATGTCCTTCTTGCCCAGACTCCGAAATCGACGGCCTACTTTGACGACATGCCACAAATCCGTGGCACTTGGCTTATTGATGGAGGGCGGCGTCTCCGACAACAACTGCTCAAGCACTGCCGCAAGACGACGGAGTACGTGCTCGAACTCGACGTACCGGCCGGCGTCCTTTTGAGAGAAAACTGCAATCTGCTCCGCCGACCGTGCGGCATCCCGATAAAGGACGAGAGCGCGGCCGTCCGGCGTGGGACCGAAGACGGTCATCTCCGGCTGGATGATTTCGAGACCGTGCCGGTCAAGCTGGAGGTCGCGGACGACCTCCGGATCGAGCGGCCCCGTCGAATGCGCCAGCGTCGAACACTTGAAGCCGGGCGCGAATTCGTCGGTGGCCGCCGCGCCGCCCGCCACGGGACGCCGCTCGAGCAGTAGTGGTTTCAGCCCTGCCCGGGCGAGATAGAAAGCGGTTATGAGTCCGTTGTGTCCTGCGCCGATGATGACAACATCGCGAGTGTCAGGCATAAATCGTTGCGTCGGCCGTGACCTCAGTTCCAGACCTTGAGCTGGGGCCAAAGCTCCTGGAGCGGCTCCTTGAGGCCGCGGCAAATCAGGATGGTGTAGTTCTCCTCGGCCATGGCGTAAGGATGGCCAACCACCGGCCCGGCTTGCACACTCGTGCAGAATCGCTCCGCACGCGCCCGGTCCGCCTGAAGCAGGATGACGACTGCGCCGGTATAGTCTCGCGGCCCCCAATAGTAATAGGTCTGGTGGGCGCAGATGGATTTGGGCAGACCGTAACGCCCGCCAAAGAAATCGATCGCGCCTGCTTCGCCGTAATTGCCTGCGAGGATCGCGGCGGGCGCGCGTTCTTCGGGCGGCAGCGCGTTGTAGACCTCGGCGACTTTCTCGACCATCTCGGGCCAGCCAAACTGGTCGCCGAAGTACTGCGGCAGTATGCCCTCGTGCTTTACTTCCTGTCTAGGCGGCTGTATACCGATCGCGGCTTCGTAGCCGGGAATGTTCTGCGGCGCGAGGATCGGCAAGGCGATGGGAGCGAGGATTGCTCCCGTCAACAGAACCAGTGCGGGCAGGACAGGTTTGACCCAGCGGAGTCGCGCGTGATTCTCCGCTTGGCCTTCCCAAAAAACGCTGCCGGCCGCAAAGAGCATGGGATAAATAGGAGCGAGGTAATAGATCTTGCCTTTGAGCGCTATCATCAGCGCTAGCGTGATGACGTAGGCCCATCCCAACACCCGATAGCGCTTCCCGCCTCGATCGAAGAAAAAGTACCAGACGCCCGGCACCCACACGAGCACGCTGGTCGGCAGCAGCATGAGGATTTGCTGGCCGACGAAGGCGACCGGTCCCAGGACGATGTTCTTGTGAGTCCGCTGGACGTTACGCAGATCCTCGATCGTCGGCCAATGATGCCGGATCTGCCAGATGACGTTGGGCAGGAAAATCGCGAGGGCGATGGCGCCCGCGATCCACATCCACGGGCTGGCCATCAGCTTGCGCTCCGAGGTGAGCAGCAGTCCGGCGACCACGGCGAATCCGAAAAACAGCATCGAGTGTTTGTTCTCGAGGCCGATGCCTGCGAACACGCCGAACCAAAGTAGCTGCCGGGGGTTCTGTCGCTTGATCACCAGAACGAGCACGTACGCGCAGACCATCCAGAAGAGCGGCTCGAAGGCGTTCATGGAAAGGAAATCGCCGAGCGCGAGATAAATGGGAGCGACCAAGGCGCAAAGACAAGCCAGGGCCACGGCGAAGCGCTTGCCGCCGAGCTCGCGGGCGATGAGTCCGGTAAGCAAGACCCTTCCGGCCGCAGCCAGGGCGACCGGGAAGCGCAGCGCGTGCAGCGAATCGCCGAGCAGCGTGCGCGTCAGTTTGGCGATGAGGGCGATGAGCGGAGCGTGATCGACGTACCCCCAGTCCAGATGTTCGCCGCAGGCCAGGTAGTAAAGCTCGTCGCGGAAATAACCGTAGCGGCCGTTGGTCAGCACATGGACCATCAGCGCGGCAAAAGAGAAGTAGAGGGTGATGGTGAGGCTGCTCGAAAGCGCGTTCGGGGACTGCGGCGTTGCGGCGACTGCCGCGCGCTCACTCGCCCTCACACTTGACGTCGTGCTCGTCGTACTTCACCCCTTGCCGTGATGCAGTATCTCCATCGCCGCGAGGCGTCCTGGCGCGCCCATGATTCCGCCACCGGGGTGCGTCGCCGAGCCGCACAGATAGAGATTGCGGACCGGCGTCCGGTAGCGCGCCCAGCCGGGTACGGGACGCAGGAAGAACAACTGCTCGAGCGAGAGTTCGCCCTGGAAAATGTTTCCTTCCGTCAATCCCCATTCGCGTTCGAGGTCGAGCGGGGTGAGCACTTGCCGTCCAAGGATGATGCTCTTCAGGTTCGGCGCGCGCTCGGCAAGCGTATCGATGATCGTGTCACCAAAGGTCTCGCGCTGTTCGTCCCACGTCCCCTGCTTCAGTTGGTAGGGTGCGTACTGCACAAAGCAGGACATGATGTGCTTGCCGGGTGGCGCGACGCTCGGGTCGGTCAACGTGGGGATAACGATGTCGATGTAGGGACGGCGCGAGAAGCGGCCGTACTTCGCGTCGTCGTAGGCGCGTTCCATGTACTCGACCGAGGGTGAGATGGAGATTGCACCTCGCAGGTGAGCGCCCGCGCCAGGCAGGCACTTGAACTCGGGCAGCGCGTCGAGCGCCAGGTTGACCTTTCCCGACGAGCCGCGAAACTTGTAGCGCCGCACCTCCTCGAGAAAATCCTCGGGTAAAAGGCCCGACTCGATCAGTTTGAGGAAAGTCTGATTCGGGTCGAGACTGGAAGAGATAACGTTAGCCTGGAGCTCATCGCCACTCGAGAGAGCGACTCCCCTCGCCCGGCCATCCTTCACTAGGATTTTCGCGACGGGCGCTTGCGTCCGAATCTCGACGCCGGCCTCGCGGGCCGCGTCCGCAATGGCGTTCGAGATGGAGCCGGTGCCGCCGCGCGCGAATCCCCAGGCGCGGAAGGCGCCGTCAATCTCGCCCATGTAGTGGTGCAGCAGCACGTAGGCGGTGCCGGGCGAGCGTACGCCGAGAAGCGTGCCGATAATCCCCGAGGCCGACATTGTGGCCTTGAGCACATCCGTCTCGAACCACTGGTCGAGAAAATCAGCGGCGCTCATGGTCATGAGCTGCACCAGGTTGTACTGGTCGCGGGCGGGTAAGGCGCGGAAGTGGCGGACGAGGAAGGCGAGCTTCTTGAGGTCGCCGGCGGCCAGCCGGGTGGGATCGGGCGGTGTCATGGCGAGGATGGGCTTGACGAACTTCGCCATTCGCACCATCGCCTGGCCGTACTCTTCGTAAGCCTCGGCGTCGACGCGCGAATGCCGCGCGATCTCGCGCCGCGTCTTCCAGTGGTCGTCGACGCGCCAGAGATAGTCGCCGTCGAGTGGCGTGAACGTGCCATCCAGCGGGAGGATTTCCAGGCCGTGGCGCGGCAGGTCGAGTTCGCGGATGATCTCGGGTCGCAGCAGCGAGACGACGTAGGAGCAGACGGAAAACTTGAAGCCGGGAAACACTTCTTCCGTGACCGACGCGCCGCCCAGCACGTGCCGGCGCTCGAGCACCACGACCTTCTTCCCGGCGCGCGCCAGATACGCGGCGTTGACCAGGCCGTTGTGTCCGCCACCGATGACGATCGCGTCGTACGCGGCGCCCATGAAATCAGCCTTCTGGAGCCACGGAAAGGAAATACTTCGTCGCTACCGGAATGAGCCGACATTCTATGCGAAGTCGAGGGCGAGGTCATCGCTTTTGTCAGCAGGGGTTCCGCGGTATAGAATCGTACGCGCTCGGCAAGACTGAACTCGGAGGTGTCCGGTGCCGGTTGGAACTGCGTTGCATGAACGAACCTTCGCACTCTGCGAGAGCCTGAGCTATCGCGAGTGGTCGGGCTACTACACGGTGAGCGTCTATGAGACGCACCACGAGCACGAGTACAACGCCATTCGCAATGCCGCCGCGCTTATCGACATTACGCCGCTCTACAAGTATCTCGTCAGGGGGCCGGACGCGACCCGGCTCGTCAACCGCATCATCGCGCGCGACATCAATAAGGTCGCGGTTGGCCAGGTGATCTACACCTGCTGGTGCGACGAGCGCGGCAAGGTGATCGACGATGGCACAGTCACTCGGCTCGACCAGAACACCTACCGCTGGACCGCTGCCGACCCCAGTCTCCGCTGGTTCCGTCAGAACGCCGCCGGCCTCGACGTCGCGATTGAGGACATTTCGGAAAAAGTGGCGGCGCTCGCACTCCAAGGTCCAACGTCGGCGCGGCTGCTGCGCAAGATTGCCGACGCGGACATCGCCCGTCTTAAGTATTTCCGCGTGACACACGGCCGCATCGCGGGCGTCGCGGTCGATATCTCGCGCACCGGCTACACCGGCGACCTCGGCTACGAGCTTTGGATTCCGTGGGACCAGGCGGTGCGCGTGTGGGATGCGGTGATGGAAGGCGGGCGCGAGTTTGACGTGCACGCCGCCGGCATGTTGGCCCTCGACGTGGCGCGCATCGAAGCCGGCCTGCTGCTCATCGAGGTGGACTACACGTCCAGCAAGAAGGCGCTGATCGAGTCGCAGCGCTATTCACCTTACGAAATCGGGCTGGGACGCCTCGTGCATCTGGAGAAGGAGAACTTCATCGGGCGCTCGGCGCTGCTCGCCGAACACCGGCGCGGGCCGGCGCGTAAGCTGGTCGGACTCGAGATCGACTGGAACGACATCGAGCGCCGCTACGAAGCCGTGGGCCTCGCACCACAGGTGCCGAGCACCGCCTCTCGCGTTGCGGTGCCTGTCTACTGCGGGGGAAGGCAAGTCGGCAAGGCCACCTCGACGACATGGTCTCCGACCCTTAAGAAGATGATCGCGCTCGCCAGCGTCGCCTCCGAGCACTCGGCGCCCGGGGTTCAACTCGAAGTGGAACTGACCGTCGAAGCTGTCCGCCACACGGCGAGAGCCACGGTCGTCCCGCTACCGTTTTTCAATCCGGCGCGCAAGACTGCAACGCCTCCTGCTTAGGCCACCGATAGCCTGCCAGGATTCTCACAGGAAGCTCCAGAACTCCTCTTCGCTCAGAGCGGCTTGCCTGAGGATACGTTTGAGTAAGGACGGAGGAACGTCTTTCGCATGAATGGGTACGGTGACGCGGAGTTCAGTTCTGATCCGGTGAAGCAGGCGCGCGTGGCTTCCGGTCTGGTGATGGATGTAGAAGCCGGCTTTGAGGAGGGCACGAACAATCTCTCTGGCTTCAGAACCGGCAGCTTGTCAGCCATCGAACGTTACGGTAGGTGGACGGCGACGTGTTCGGTAGCGGGGTCGACATCTTGGGGGATAGGCTCGCCGGTTTCCAGCGCACTCTCCAGAAAGCACCGAATCGCATCTTCGGCCATCCGTCGAGCTTCGGGCAGCGTCTCGCCGAAAGTGCAGATTTCGGGGATTGAGGGCACGACTACGTTGTAGCCGCCTTCCGGCAACGGGTGAATGATGACCGTGTACTTGTACTCGTGCATGGAAGCCCCGCTGCCTCACTTGTACCACATTCTGCCTATCGCCGCTATTCTGCTTCGTCGGGGACGCCGATCTTCGACAGTCGATAGCGCAGGGCGTTGCGCGAAAGGCCCAGCAGGCGCGCGGCCTGGCTCTTATTGCCGTTAGAGCGGCGCAGCGCCTCCTGGATGAGCTCGTCCTCGTACTGCTCGAGCGTCGTGCCGTCGGGGAGAAACGGCGCGGCGGAGCCTGTTCCCTCGGCAGCCGCGGGCTTGCGCACGGCGGAGTCGAGCTGGATGTCGCCCACATCAATCACCGGACGCGTAGACAGCGCCACGGCGCGCTCGATGATGTTCTCGAGCTCGCGCACGTTGCCCGGCCAGTGGAAGTCGGTGAGGAGCTTCATGGCGGCGGGCGTAATGCCGGTGACGGATTTCGCGGCTTCGCGCGCGAAGCGAGCGACGAAGTAGTCGGCGAGATAGGGGATATCCTCCTTGTGGTCGCGCAGCGGCGGGATATCGATGGGCACGACGTTCAAACGGTAATAGAGGTCCTCGCGGAACGTACCTTCCTCGAGCGCCGCGCGCAGGTCACGGTTGGTGGCAGCGACGAGGCGCACGTCCACCTTCAACGTCTTGGTGCCGCCCAGGCGCTCGAACTCGCGCTCTTGCAGGACGCGCAGCAGCTTCACTTGGGTGGCGGGAGGCACGTCGCCAATCTCATCGAGGAAGATCGTACCCTTGTCGGCCAGCTCGAACTTCCCGGGCTTGGAACTGACGGCGCCGGTGAACGCTCCTTTTTCGTAGCCGAACAACTCGCTTTCGAGCAGGTTCTCAGGGATGGCGGTGGAATTGATCTTGACGAAGGGGCCGGAGGCGCGACGTGAATGCTCGTGGATGGCGCGCGCGATCAAGTCCTTGCCCACGCCGCTTTCCCCGCCCAGCAGCACGGTGGAGTTGGTGGGCGCGATGCGCTCGACCGTCGCCAGCACCTCCTGCATCTTCGGGCTGCGCGCGATGATGTTCTTGAACTCGTAGCGGTGGCCGAGCGCCTCGCGGAGCGAGCGGTTCTCCTCGCGCAGCCGGTGAACGTCCAGCTCCTTGTGGATGATGAGCTTGATCTCTTCCATCGAGAACGGCTTGAGGACGTAGTCGCTGGCGCCTGCCTTCATGGCATCGACGGCGGTTTCGACGCTGCCGTAAGCGGTCATGACCACGACGGGCAGGTTGGCGTTGGTGCGCTTCACCGCTTGCAGGAACTCGAGTCCGCTCATGCCCGGCAAACGGAGGTCGGTCAGCACGAGATCGACCTTGTCCTGACGCAGGCGGTCGAGGGCCGCTTCGGCGCTCGGCGCCGTGTGGATCGTAAAGCCCTCGTCGGCGAGGTTCAGTTCGAGCAAGCGCTGCATCTTGGGTTCATCTTCGACAATCAGCAGGGTTGGCATCGTTTTGTTGGATTCACTCGATTCGGCTGTCCAGTAGAGGCCGCCTTTAGGCGGGCAGATTGCTCATTTTGATGTGCCGCGCTGAAGCGCGCCTCTACGTTACAAATGCTGTCCAGTAGAGGCCGCCTTTAAGCGGGCAACCTACCAATTATGAATACCGCCCTGAAGGGCACCTCTACGTTATAGGTGCCGCCCTGAAGGGCGCCTCTACGATCCTGTTCACTCCGCCGGCAGAAACACGCGGAAGCAGGCGCCGTGGCCGGGCTCGCTCGACACCTGAATCGTTCCGCGGTGTTCGTCGACAATTTTCGAGACGATCGAGAGTCCAAGTCCAACGCCCTCCTTCTTGGTGGTGAAGAAAGGATTGAAGATCTGCTCGCGCACGTCAGCCGCGATACCGGTTCCTGAATCCTCGAAACTCACTTCGACTCCCCGCCGCCCGTCGGCCTGGGCGGACGCCACTCGAACTCGCAGTTTCCCGCCTCCCGGGGACATTGCCTGGTAGGCGTTGTGCACCAGGTTGGTGAACACCTGCTCGCAAAGCTCGGCGTCGACCGGCACCTGGGGCAGATTGGCGCCGTCGGCGCGCTCCACGTCGATTTTCGCATCCGGCCAACGGTCGCGCGCCGATTTCAGCGCGCGGTCGACGAGGGCGGGAATCTCCGTGGGACGACGCTCGAGCCGGAGCGGCCGCGCAAAGTCGAGGAAACGGCTCACTAACGCGTTGAGCCGGTTCACTTCGCTCGAGATATAGCCCGCGAGCTCGGCGGCGAGGGGATCCGCTGACGGCAGCTTCTTCGCCAGCGTCTCCGCTGAGCCTTTGATGACCCCAAGCGGATTCCTGATCTCGTGGGCCAACCCCGCCGAGAGCTGCCCCAGCGCGGCGAGCCGCTCTGAGCGCCGCGCGTCGGCCTGCGCCTGCTCGAGCCGGCGATTGGTTTCGGCGAGCGTCTCCGCCAGCTTCTGATAGCGCCACACCTGACGGCGGTTTTCGACCACAAAGCGGTTCACGACGATGGCGACCGGGAAAAAGAACAGGTTGCGGATAGCCAGTTCGTTCGCGCCGCCGGGCGCGAGTTGATACTCCCGCAGGGCGGGAATGAGGAACGAGCAATAGGCGAGCGAGGCGACCAGCGTCCAGACCAGCGTGCCCAGGATGTCGAAATACATGGCGGCCGACACGACCGGGAGATAGTAGATGAGATAGTAGCTCGATTCGATATCGCCAGTGTGAGCCACCAGCAGCGTTGCCAGCAGGACTTTGATCGTTACGCTATAGGGGCCGCGCCGCGAGAGCGGGATCGACCCCAAGAGGCGTGTTTCAAAAATCTGGAAGAGGCCGATGCCGAGCAGTACAAGCTGCTTATGGTACTCGCGAATCGGCTGGAGCAGCGCTAATCCGGCAAGCAATACCAGCCAGACGAGATCCGTCCAGGCGAACGTGGTGCGCTCTTGCTCCGGCATACTCAGCTTACAGGGTACAGGCTAAGGATGAGGGAGACAAGATGCGTCGCGCCCGTGAGGAGGCCAACCGCGTCGGGGGCCGCAGACCCAGCTAGCCGTGCCGGCGCTTCCATGCTTCTCGCATTTCGGGCTCCGGATCGATCCCCAGCGCGTCGGCGACGCGGTTGATGTAGTTGAAATAGGAGACGACCTCGACCGCGTCCAGGATGTCGCGATCGCTCAAGCCATGCCGGTGCAGGGTCTCGAGATCCTGGCGGCGGACAGCGGAAGGCGTGCGCGTCACCAGCTCAGCAAATTTCGCCAAGGCCTTGTCGCGCGGCGACAACCTGGCCCGGCGATAGTTCTGTTTGACCGCCGCGGCCAGCGGCGCGCTCTTCGATTCTCGACGGAGATCCTCCCCGTGCGCTTCGATTCAATAGAAGCAGTGGTTGGCCCAGGAGACCACAGTGGCCAGCAACTCGCGCTCGGCACGCGACAGACCCGAGGGGCCAAACATGGTGGTCAGGTAGAGTTCCATCGAGGCGCGCAGGGCCGCCGCGTTCAGGCTCTGCACCTTGAGGATATTGAACACCTTGCCGGCGCGGCCCACCGCCTTATCGTACTCGGCCTTCAGTTCGCCCGTCGCCTCTTCAGGCTCAACGGTCTTGATCCAGGCCATGACTCGATCCTTGTGCGAAGAGGCTTACTCGCTGAAGTCAATCATCACCGGGCGGGTGCGAAACCCGCGAGTCTTCAGAGCGGCAATGGCGAATCCTCCCACCAGCCAGACTGCGCCCACCGTCATGGCGAGGCGTGGCAGACTCAGCCAGATGCCGAGACAGCTCACCAGTCCAAACAGCGGCACCGCGGCGTCACTCAGCCAGTGCTTCTTTCGACCCTCCTGCTTCCGCACATAGAACTGCCAGAAAGCCGACAGGTTCACACCCATGAAGGCGATGAGCGCGCCGGAATTCAGAATCTCGCCGCCCACCTCGTAGCCTCGACCGTCGCGGTTCAAGACCAGGGCGAACACGAACGAGAGGAATCCGATGAGGGCAATGTTGACTACCGGCGTGTTGCGGCGGGGATTGAGGTAGGAGAAGATCCCGTGCGGGAGCACCTTGTCGCGGCCCATGCCGAACAGAATGCGCGCCGCGCCCACCTGGCCGGAGAGTCCGCTGCCGAAACTCGCGACGATGAGCACAATCCACATCGAGTGGTAGAGGAGCATCCCACCCACGCGACGGCATACATCCATGAAGGCGGTATCGGGATCGGGAAAGCACGGACCGGGTCCCGCCGGATGGCTGCACGGCCAGTACTGCGGCCAGACGCGCTGCGCGAGATAGCACTGGGTTCCGCTGAAGAGCGCCGTCAACACCACGACCGAGACGATCGCCAGCAGCACGTTGCGGCGTGGATTGTGGACGTCCTCGGCCAACGTGGTCAGTCCGTCAAAGCCGATGTAGGTCAGCGCGGCGAAAGATGTCGCGGTCGCCATAGTGTGGAAGTCCCAGGTGCGGGGATTGTAGAGGGGCTGGGTGGAGAAAAGCCCGCCCCAACCCTGGGAGTGAAACAGGTAGCGTACTGCCAGCAGCAGGAAGACGCCGATGACCGAGCACATGAAGACGAGCAGCAACTGATTGGCGCGCGCTGTCCAGCGGATGCCAGCCAGGTTCAGCCCGGTGATGAGGATCGCGAAGCCGGCGGCGCCCGCCAGGTACGAGATCTCCGGGAACTCACGCTGGATGGTCACCGCGACGTAAATCACGTTGATGAGCGGTAGCACCAGGTAGCCGAGAAACATCGCCCAGCCGGCCAGAAATCCCACGTGAGGATTGACGCCCCGTCCCACATAGGTGTAAGCCGAGCCCGCTGCCGGATAGAGCGCCGCCATCCGACCGTAGCTGATGGCGGTGAAGAGCATGGGCACCGCGCCAATCAACACCGTGGTGGTGGCATGTCCCAGGGACAAGTCCTGGGCGACGCCGAAGAGCGGCACGGCCGCAATGGGCTGGATGAGAACCAGGCCGTAGAAGATCAGGTCCCAAAGTCCGAGGACGCGCCTCAGCCGCGGTTCGCCAGCTCCACCGTTGACCCCTCCATTCACTTGTACGGACGCGCTGGGCTCGCTCATCTCGGGAATTCGCCTCGGGGTGACACCATAAAGTCCTGAGTATCTCATGAAACTGAACTCTGGCGACGGTCAAGGTCCCTTGCCAGGCAGTCTTTTGCCGCTGTAGCGCCTTCCGCGGGTCTCGACGCGCAACGGTTGACGGCCTGCCGCGCGCAGATTAGGATAGGCCGAACACTAGGAGTGGGGGGGGAAGCGAGGAGGATAGTCATGAGCAAGAAGCTCGCAGCTCTCACCGCCGTCGCGGTAATCGCGACCTCGTCAATGGTCCTTGCCGACTTCAAGTACAGCGAGACCAGCCAGGTGACGGGCGGAATGATGCACGGCATGATGAAATTCGCCGGCGCCTTCAGCAAGAACGCCCGGCAGGCCAACGGCCCGATGGAGAGCACCATCTACGTCAAGGGCAATCGCCTGCGGCGCGATGAGTCGATGGGCAAGGTCCACATCATCGACCTCGACGGACGCCGCATGATCGACATGGATACCAACCAGCATACCTACACGGTGATGACGTTCGACCAGATGCGCCTGGCGATGCAGCAGGCCCAGGCCCAGGCGCAGGCCAAGCTCGCCGAGGAGCGGACCAAGCATCCCACGCAGCAGCCGCCTCCCAACGTTAAGATTACGCCTAAAGTCGAAGTCACGCCGACCGGCGCGACGCGGAGCATCCTCAACCTGCCCGCCAAGGAAACGAAAATGCGGTTGGACATGGAGATGGAGTCCGAGGATCCCAAGGCGCAAGGCCAGAAAGTGAACACGTGGTTCACCACCGATTCCTGGATTGCGCCCGACGTTCCCGGCTACGGGGAGATCCGCGAGTTCTACAAGCGCATGGCCAAGGAACTGGATTTCATTCCCGCCACGATGTTCGGCAACGCCAGTCCCATGCAAATGAACCCTGCTGCCATGTCGGAATTCCAGAAGCAGAGCGCCAACATGAAAGGTATTCCTCTGCTCCAGTACATCAGCATGGGCATGGGTGCGCCCGGACAGATGGGCGCGAACGCCGGAGCCCAGCCGCAAGGAGGGCAGGCGGCGTCCTCGGGTCAGCAGCAATCTCAAGTGAAGCCTACTGACATGATGATGCCACAGGTGGCGGTGGCGAAGGCCCTCGGCGGCAGGCTCTTCGGCAGAAAGAAAAAGCAACAGGAAGAATCGGCGGACAACGGCCAGGCGGGCGCGGCCAGCGCAACGCCTCCGCCGGGTGCGTCGACCGCGGGCTCCTTAATGGATATGACCGTTCAGGTGACGTCGTATTCGAGCGACAGCCTGCCGGGCAGCCTGTTCGATATCCCGGCTGGGTATACGCAGGTGCAGGCGAATCCGAACGAGGCGCTGGGGACACAGAAGGGTCGTAACTGAGCTTTGCAGAATAGTGTGATAACCCCCCGGCCCCTCTCCCGCAAAGGGGCGAGCGGAGAAAGAGGTTGGATTCATGCGCTCTCCCGTTGCGGGACTGAGCCTGCCCTGAGCGCAGTGAAGGGGTGTCGCGGCGCCGGGTGAGGGCGCGCGCGTCCTGAACACTTATGGCACGACGCCAGAAATCACGCGCTGGTCGGCCCGGGTCGCTGGCCATTCCCGACAAGCTGTACTTCCGCATCGGGGAAGTGAGCGACCTGACCGACACCAAATCCTACGTACTCCGCTACTGGGAGTCGGAGTTCCCGACGTTGAAGCCGGAACGCAAGTCCGGCCAACGGCTCTACCGGCGTAAGGACGTCGAGACGGTTTTCCGCATCAAGCAGCTTCTCTATCAGGAAGGATTCACCATCGAAGGAGCGCGCAAGCAGCTAGAGTCCGAGTCGAAGGACGGGGCGGCCGCGGCGCCGTCGCTCGTTCGTGCTCTGCCCGACGGTGCTGAGTTGCGCGGTATCCGGCGTGAGCTCCAGAGTATATTGACAATGCTTTCGCGGAAGTGCTAGCGTGAGCCTTCGAGGGGTCAGGGACCAGGAGCTACGGGTCAGAGGCGAACGTCGGCTGGCTCTTGAATCCTGGTCCCTGACCCCTGTTTTTGTCGGGACGTAGCGCAGCCTGGTAGCGCACTTGCTTGGGGTGCAAGGGGTCGCCAGTTCAAATCTGGCCGTCCCGACCAGTCCTTTCTATTGCTTGCGAGTCATCACCTGACGCGAGAAGCCGATTTGTGACATGGTTTGTGACATAACCTCCCTCTGACCGGCTCAGACTAGGCGCCACAAGTGCTTCCACCGCCGCCCGGCGCGCAGCGATTCTGGGGTGGGAGTAGTGCCGCGTCATCGCAGGGTCAAAGTGCCCCGCGACTTCCCGAATCACACCCTCGGGTACACCCGATTCCAACATTTCGGTGATGCACTGATGCCGGAGATCGTAATAGCGAAACTCTGCCAAGCGCGGCACGGGCTCAATTCCCTTGCTCGCGTCACCCTTCGCCGCCTCCTCTCGCAGCGAACGCCAAGCGGTTCGCCAACCACTCGTGGGCCGTTTGGGGTCGATAGCAGGCCACTCTCGATGGAAGATGTAGTGCTCTGGCGCGTAAGTTCCGAGTGAGTCGGCACGCTTCTTCATAGCTGCAAAGGCCGACCAGGCAACCTCGTTTAGCGGAATGACTCGAGCCCCCGCCTCGGTCTTCGATCGCCTGACAGTGACAAGCCTGCCGAAGGGCTCAAGGTCACTCCATAGAAGTCGCCGTAGTTCCACGGGCCGCATAGTCGCCGTCAGCAGGGCTGCACAGTAGGCGACCATCCATTCTGGTCGCCTCGATGCGGTTTCAAGTAACCGCTGTTTCTCTGCCTCGGTAAGCACTGACCTGGGCTCTCCTTTCATTGGCAATAGTTGGACATCATCCCTTACGCGGCCGAGGAGCTTTGCACGCTTCAAAAGCCGAAACAGGACCCGCACTTCATGGTTGACCGTGTTCGGATGCCTTCCTTGCCCGATGCGATGCGCCTGGAATTGGCGAATATCGTCAGCGGTGATTTGATTCAGTCGCTTCGCTGAGAAGAAGTCGCGCAGGCGGCTTGTGAGGTCGCCTTCCCAGGACTTCCGAGCGTCCCCAGGCTTTCTGAGGCTTCCAGGCCGGCGGAGCGCCAGCTCCGCGAGATACTTGTCAACGGCGTTGTTGAACATCAGGCGTGAGAATTCCGCCGTCAGTCCGCTGCCGAGTTTCCCTTCACGCGCGCGGGATTTCAGATCGTTTTCTTTCTGTGTAGCCTCCCGCCAGTCCCGCGTTTCCAACGTCTGACGATGTCTCTGGCCGTTGATCACGAAATCGCAATGGTAAATTCCGTGTCGCTTATAGAGTGCCATGTCGCTTCCTCCTCTTTGGATGGAATTCCTTCGCTGATGTCTTGGGAATCTTCTTGGCTCGCCTCTTACGTGCCTCTCGCCACGCATCACCATGTTCAGCCCACCATATTCGCTTCAACTCTCGCTGCGCGGCGCCAGCGCACACTTCGCTGCAATACTTCTGCCTCCGCTTCCTCGCGATGAAATACGGTGTGAGACATTCAGGATTAGGACAAAAGCGCATCCGGTCCAATGTGTGCAGAGCCCTCAGAAGGACCAAGAAAAAAGCATCGACATTTGATATGGCTTCTTCGGCCCAATACTCTTGGTTGTAGGAGACGAGACTCCTATCCACGCCGCGTGGCTCGTCGTTCGTTTGCAAGTACGACCCTATCAGGCGAAGGACCGAGATCTCTCGCGCAAGCATCGTAGGTGCCCGCCACGCCTCGGCAAGGAAACGTCGAGCTTTGAGAAGCACGTTTACCCTCAGCGATGGGTCGCCTCCGACGACGAGCGGTGCATATGCTTCCTTCGCGAACAGAATGTTCTTGGGCAGCATATCGTCGAATTTCTTGGCGAACCTCTCTAGAGCCTTTGCGTCGTTCGTTCTCAAATTCAACAACTCTTCCAGGAAGCGCTCTACTCTCTTCGGCTGGACTCTTGCTGCTAGAGTGTTGAGCGTTTCCATTGGCTAGTTTATTCCCAGAAGTTAACAACCGCTGTACTTCTAGCACATCCTGCCTTACGCTGGATGCGTTGTCAAGAGGCATCTTGGGGCAGGAGGAACCAGAAATGAGCAAGCGGTTGTACAGCATTGCTGAGACAGCGGAAATGATTAACGTGAGTAAAGACACTGTCAGGCGCCTCATCAACAAGAAGGTGCTCTTGGCAGTTCGCATCTCGCGAAGGATTCTAGTTCCGCTCACGGAAATCGAGCGGGCTTGCACACAAGGAATCGGCGGGACCAAATAGGAGACCCTCCGCATGGGCTTCTCAGCGCAATCTCCAACGACAAGCGTACAGAGTGCTACAGAACTTCGATGCCGAGCAGGCGGGGCTTTGCCGCTGCATCCGGCATCACCGAACCGACAGAGGAAACGTAAGCACCGCAGGAACGACGGGGGCGGGGAGTGAGCGAGCCGACGAATCCTACATATGACGGGACCACAGCCGAGTTCCGCGAGGCGATGGAGAGCGTGGGCATCATCACTCAGAGTGAGATCATCGCCGACGACAGGATTCACAGATTTCATGTCGAAGGGGACAAACCAGGCAGGAAGAATGGCTGGTACATCCTGCACCTCAACCCGTACCCGGTTGGCGCGTTCGGCGCTTGGAACCGAGACGGACATCACACCTGGAAGCGGCCCGTGCCCAGATCCCTGAGCCGTGAGGACCGCGCCGCCCTCCAGAAGAGCTGCATCGAGGCCGACGCCCGGCTCGAAGCGGAAATCGCAGTCAACCAAGCGAAGGCGCGGGCGCGGGCCAAATACATCTGGAACCGCGTGGCGCTAGCTCCCTCGAACCATCCCTACTTAGTGAAGAAACATATAAGCCCGAACGGCGCGAAGCTGCACAGAAACCTTTTGCTCCTGCCCGTGCGTGATGTAGAGGGTGCACTTCACAGTCTCCAGTTCATCGGGGCGTCGGGCGAGAAGAACTTCCTCACTGGCGGACGCGTGAGCGGCTGCTGTTGCGCTATCGAGTGTCCGGGACAGCGCATTTACGTCGCCGAAGGTTTCGCGACAGGAGCGACGATCCATGAGGTGACCGGGGAAGCCGTGGCGGTCGCCTTCAACGCCAGCAATTTGAAGCCTGTGGCTATAGCGATCCGCAAGAAACACCCAGAGACGGAACTGGTCATCGCCGCCGACAACGACGCTTGGACCGACGGCAATCCTGGGCAGGCTCACGCCTTTGAAGCCGCAAAAGCCGTGAAGGCCAAAGTGGCCCTTCCGCGCTTCCGCGATACCTCGACACGACCGACCGACTTTAATGACCTCTTCGTGCTCGAAGGTGCGGAAGAGGTCAGAAAGCAACTGGAACCCATGGGACTGTGGGCGCTGCTGGACGCGCTTGTGGTCTACTTCCGGCGCTTCGTTCGTATGTCAGAATCGCAGGCCCGCGTCATCGCGCTCTTGGTTGCCCACACTCATGCCTTTGACGCGGCGGACACCACGCCGTACCTATTGGTAACGTCGCCGGAAAAGCTCAGCGGAAAAACCCGACTACTGGAAGTGTGTGAGACGGTCACCGCTAACCCCTGGCTCACGGGAAGAATAACGGCTGCAGTCCTCACTCGCAAAATTGATGCCGAGCGCCCCACTCTGCTCTTGGATGAATCTGACGCGGCGTTTTCCGGCGAGAAGGAATACGCCGAGGCGCTTCGCGGCGTTTTGAACACTGGCCACAGGCGCAGCGGCAAAGCGTCTTGTTGCGTGGGGCAGGGGGTGAATATCTCCTTTCGCGACTTTTCGACGTTTTGCCCAAAGGTCATCGCAGGGATTGGGAAGTTGCCAGATACCGTGGCGAACCGCGCAATTCCAATACGCCTGAAGCGAAGGGCGCCGGGCGAGCCTGTCGAGCGCTTCAGGTTGCGTGAGGTCGAAGCTGCTGCGACCGGCTTGCGGTTAGACCTACAGGCTTGGGCAGTGGGCGCCGTTAAAGACTTGCGAGCGGCGCGGCCCACGTTGCCCGAGGAGCTTTCAGACCGGCAACAGGACGGTGCAGAGCCATTACTTGCCATCGCGGACATGGCCGGCGGCCAGTGGCCCGAAGCGGCCCGGAAAGCGCTAGTCGAACTTTGTACGGGGGAGGCCGCGGCAGACGATTCTGTGGGCGTTCGGCTGTTGGCCGATGTCAGGGAAATTTTCAGAGAGCGCGAAACAGACCGGCTGGCGTCCGCCGAGCTGGCGGAGGCGTTGGCGAGGATCGAAACGTCCCCATGGTCAGAGTGGAACAGCGGAAAACCTATCACGCAGCCGCGCCTCGCGAAGCTGCTGAAACCGTTCGGGATCATCCCGGATTCGGTTCGTATCGGAGACAGAACGCCGAAGGGTTACAAGCTTGAACAATTCCGAGACGCTTTCGGGCGATATTTGCGCGATACCACGTCCCCTTCCCCCCCGTCCGAAACCGCAACACCGCAACAAAGCAATAATGACGCGGGTGCGGGCCACTTTTCGAGCTGCAACAAGCCGAACAATGTTGCGGCCCAAGAAACGGATAAGCCCAGTGGAATCAGCGATGTTGCGGATGTTGCGGTCTCTCAGCCAGTAAATACGGGGGTTGCCGAGGTTCAGAGCCCCCCGGGCGGAGACGCGACCGAAGAAGCCGTCGCAGTTCCGCCCGATCCTGTTGCAGCTCCGCCAAGGGGAATTGCCACAAGCGGAAGCCGCACAGACACTGCCTCGGTGGCAAGTGGCAATTCAAACGAGGGGGCCAAGCAAGGACTTTTGAACTTCTAGGAGCGTATTGGGCATGACGGTCTTTGAGCTGGTGAAGCAACTGGCCGGGATCGGCGCCCGCGTAAGCGCCGAGGGTGACCAAGTGGCTGTCCGCTTCCCGGAAGAGCACAGGCGGGAAGTGGAGGGACTGGGGCCGGAGATTCGACGACTCAAGCCTGAACTGCTGCGCGTGCTCCACGACGCGGGAGGCAGAGGGTCATTCGATGGCTTTGAGAGTCGCTTGGACGGCGACCGGGACGAGGTCCGTGGTGTCCGGTCGTCAGCAGAATGTCCGCCTCTACCCGCTGGCGTCAAACTGGTGCGCTATCGTCCCAAAGAGCCGCCTGTGGCGGTTGCGCCGATCAGCATCGTGACCGACGTGGACAAATTCATTCAGGCTTATCTGAGGGACTTAGGCCATAGGCTCCAGCATCCTGCCACTCACTCCTGTGCACCGTTGCCCGAGATCCTGGCGAAGCTGGCCGAGGTTGGCCTGGAGTTGACCCTCGATGGCGAGTAGGTGGTGGAGCAGAGAATCTCAGGGAGCCGAAGTCGCGAGCGACTCGCACCGTCCGGCCTCCCCATCCCTTGTAACTCGGAGTGTGCCGTGCCTCGGAGAGAAGCAACGTGCTAACCGACCACCGGATGGAGCAGGAACGCTGGGCGCGAGAAATGCGAGAGCGGCGCAAGCTGCCCAGGACCTTCGGGCATTTCATCGCCAACCTGGCAGCGTGGGACTGGTTTGTGACTCTGACGCTGGGCGACTGGGAGTCGCAAGCAGAGGAAGCCTGGGAGAGAGACGAACTCTGCAAGGAAGCGAACGTCACTGTCTGCAAGCCCGACCCGCGGCTCGCGAGGCACGAACCGAGTTCACGTTACTCGTCTGCCAGTGTCCTCCCTCCGTTCCCAGGAGGCGGTCCTCAAGCGTATTGAGCTAGGGCTGCTCGACGTGCAGAAACTGGCAGGCCATCCGATCGGTTGGATTATCTCAGAAGAGTTCGGAGGATTAGGGGGACGGTGGCACTGGCACATTCTGGTCGCAGGAGTTTCAGGGCTGCATCGTAGGTTCTGTTGGCTGGAGGCGCAACGACGCTTCGGCTACACGCGGATCGAGCGTTTCGACCCGGCACGCGGGGCTGCGTTCTACGCAGCCAAGTTCGTCGGCAGATCAGCGGGCGAGATCCATCTTGGAGGGACTTTGGCAGGGATCGACTTGTCGCTATGCCTGGAAAGTCACCCCGCAGGCGGGGGTCAAGACGTGGCGGTATCGGTGGCGTTGCCGAGGCGTTGTTTCCACATGTGCCTGCCATGCCGGCACCGGTGAGCGCACGGCGTGCTGATAAGCGCAACGACGAGATTATCCGCCGAGATGGTGCTACATTGTAATGCCAGCTCAGGAGGACTTCCTAATGTCAATCGATCCCCACACGCTCGTCGGTCGGTGGTTCGAAGAGGTCTGGATTGGCTGGTTTCCTGCCATCGGAAACGGGTGTGTCTTACCGCTGGCCGGTGTCCAATCATTGTGGCATCACGGGCCCTCCACGAGGAACGCTATGTGACCGACTAATGACTCCTTGACCAAACCGCTCCGCCGGTGAAATAATCGCTCATCTGTTAACTAAATCGAGCACCTGACATCGGGGAGGGCGTAGAAACCATGGCCCCGCTCACCGCGCAGGTGGACGCTCGCGACTCTGCCCGTATAGTCTTCAGCCAGGCGGTGACCCTCAAAGAAGCTACCTCCTATCTCTGGCGTCAGCCCCCGTTGCAGCCGGACGCAATCCGTCCTGATCCCGTCGAGCGATCCCTTGCTGGCAGGCAGCGTTGTTATCTGATCAACAAGGCTGACCTCGACTTGGTATTCAGTCTTCAGCACGGACTGGCCAATGAGTACGTCAAGCGGATTAAGCCCATCATGTCTAAGGGGTCAGTCGAGCTACCGCGATGGGTGCCCCCTCATGTGCGTCAAACCATTCTCAACGGTAGCCTGCCCAACGGCGTCCACCACTTTCCGGGTGTGAAACCTTGGGGTGACGTTGTGGCTTGGATCAATCGCTCCGGCGGGTATGTTTCGATCGAGGTCTATGAGGAGTATCCGGATGATATTGATTATTACCTGGGCATCACTCGCGGAGATGGCCACCAAGCGAGGCTGCTGCATCAGGTCTATACCGGATATAACCGCGACATGCGGTACTTCGTCGAAGAAAAAGGTCTCTCTCCCGATTCGGCCCGGTCGGAAATTCGTAGGATCAACGATGAGTTGTTCAAGCTCGTAATTGAGGCGACAGTAATGATGCTGAACTGTGGTACGGGTATCAGCGCGGTGCATAACTCGATCCGATCTTCATACTCTCAGGTGGCTGAAACCGCGGAACGAACAGGATACGCGAGCACGAAATCGCAGGAGGCCGTGGAGGAGATCCGGCTAAGCCAGGAAGAGTACCGCGCCGCTCTCAAGCAGGTATTCCCGGGCCAATACCTTGACGCCGTCACGCGGACGGTGGATGAAATCGGGCAGCGCGCGGCCGAACGCGTGGTCAAGAATCCAGCGTTCGTCAAAGCCGTCCAGAACGAGGATTGGACCTTGGCAGGAACGCTCTTCCACAGCGCCGCCAAGGAGGAGGCTCGTACCCTTCCGGCGGGCGCTCTGCCCCCAGGGTGGACGCTCACGGCCGAACACACGATACAATCCGGGGCCGGAGGTAGTCGCGCTGATGTCTTGCTCCAGGGGCCTGCGCTAGAAGCGATCGAGTTCGACTGGAAAACGACGGGTCGCAGTGCACTTAGCAGCGGCGCGCGCAAGGAGATGGCTAAACATGCCGGGCAGATCACGGTAAATATTGGAGCGAAACTGACGAAGCAGGAGTCTCGCAGTTGGGTCGATTACGTGCGTCCTCTCCTTCCGTCCCTCTTTCGGTAAATGGGCATAGATCCCTGTCAATCTCCTCCGAAAATCACGGTCAGGGGCTGCGAGCCTAACCGATCTCGGGGCTGGCGAACCGATTTTTTAGTTGAACTTCGGCATCAGACGTGGCACAAAAGGAAAAAGGCCCGACTGACATCGGGCCCGCTGGACCAGCAAAACGACCGCCTAGCCCACGCGCTTCCGTGGTACTGCAACAGACGGTAACACGGAGGTATCTCTCGTGTCCATAACTCCACGCGGAAACGATTTACGGGCCGGACAGCGAAAAAGTAGCGAAGTCTCCCATGCTCACCCGAGGAGCCGTCCGAGATTGGGCGTGCGATGAGCCACGATAAGCCACCACGCAAGCCCTGGCGCGAGGCCCGTAAGAGTCCCTCTCGCCTTCCGCGTACCACCCAAACTCGTGTCGTTGTGGCTAGCGCGGCCGGCAGATCCCAGCGCCAAATTAGCCGTGAACTTGGCTTATCACGAAACACCGTAGCCCGGGTTCTTTCTCAGGCGGAGCACCAGGAAGTGCTGGGTCTGTTTCGCGATCAACTGCTTGACCTGGTGCCGGAATCGTTGCGCGTGGCCAAGCGCCGGCTGCGCCAGAATTCAGAAAAGATGGCCATTGAGGTACTGAAGGGCACCCAGGTCATGGTTGCCAGGACAGAGCAAGATGTGCATCACCGGATTAATGAATTCGAGGGATGGACCGATGAGCAGCTTGAGCACTACCTCACCACAAACGAACGTCCCGAGATCCCAGTTCAGCCCAAGGGCACGGCTTAGCAGGGCGGAACTGGAGAGGATGGGGCGGGCCAGGCTCGAGTTGGAGCACCGGCGGGCGATTCGTCGCTGCCTAGATCGCAGTGCTGACCCACCCGGGCCGCTTTACTGGCTTCAGAATCACAACCGAACCTTCGATGAGCACTGGCAAAAGAAAGGCACGCAGCCTTATGCGCGCTTCCCCAACAAGCCGTACATGCCGCGGCCCGTACATGCCGCGGCTCTTCAACCTTTTCCTCACCTCCGAGCGCCTGTTCATCCCGAAGTCGCGCGAGATGATGATCTCCTGGGCGGTCATTGGGTATGCGGTCTGGCTGTGCCAGTTCTTCGAGCGCACGCGGGTAATTGTCCAAGCCCAGAAGTTAGAGAAAGTCATTGATCTCATCTCCGGCCGCGGAAATCCAGGTTACGCCGAGGCTTTATATCAGCAACAGGACCAATTCTTGAAGGAATTACATCCACTTGTTAACGTCTGCCGACGATATGCCGGGTGATATGCTGGCCTGGGCGAACGGTTCAACCCTGCATGGGGTGCCGAGCGGCGCCGATCAGATCCGCCAGTATCATCCAACGGTCTATATCGCCGATGAAGCTGCTTACCTCGACGACTTCGAGCAGTCATACGGCGCAGCACACCCCGTGGCCGCTCAGATTATCGCCGTCTCGAGTGCTGCCCCATCATGGTTCGGCGAAATTTGCGAGGAGGCCCTTGGCTCGGTTTAGTAGATCGGCAGATCAATCCTGCCTCTTGCCTCATTCAGCGAGAGCCAGCACGTCTCGCCCCTGAAGAACACATGAGTGAAAACGTTTCCGCTGTGTGAAATCCGATGAGTCTCAAACGCGGTTGAGAGAAGCGTGTAGGCATGATTCAAGCTTCTGGCGTCCGCGTTAAGCACAGGGATTCTGCATTTGCAGTCCTCCAGCGACGGCTCCTTGTCACCCTTGAGGTGCAATTCTATTGATGTTCGCATAATATAGTTTAACCGAGCGCCAAGCGGGATTGCTGCCAGCAGGCCGCCAGGATACGCGGGCGACGCCGGATACGTTTCAGCGCTCGTCGCGCTCGACCGTCCAGTTCCCAGTAATCCCGAGGGC
>DASZAI010000002.1:0-19662 GCA_035945295.1 Terriglobia bacterium
GGAAGATCGTGACGGCGGGCACGCTGTCAAGGGTCGAGATGAACGCCCTGCGGGCGCCCTTGACAGCGTGCCCCGCCGCCCGCGGTGTTGTGCGCTCATTTTCGTATTGACAGATGCCAGCGTCGTCATAGAGGGAATGACGGCGGTTGGCATAGGTGAATCGACATCCGACGGACCTTGTGCAATGATTCCGTGGGGGCGCGTGTCGACCCGGACCCATTTCGACCCGAGCCCTTGCAACCGCTTCGGGCTACAGAGCATATCCGTCGAAGGAGAAACAATGCAGAAGCGCAAACTTGGAAAAAGCAATCTGGAAGTCCCGGCTCTCGGGCTCACCTCCGAGGATCTCCGCGAGATCGAAAGCGCTTCGTCACAGATCAAGGTGGAAGGAGCTCGATACCCGGAGAGACTCGAGAAAATGACGGGTCTCTAAGCGGCAAGATAACGACTGATCCAGCGTATCCCCCCAGTACAGCCCAACCACGAAGACCTGGACCGGCGTCCATCGTATGGGTTCGCAGACCCTTATTCTCAATTGGTGTGGAAATAACACTTGACATTATGACAAGGATACTTTACACTCCCTACCGGATTGGAGGTCTTGCCTCAATGACCACAGATTGCGGTTGGGATTCGCGTCTAACGAATGCTTTCACCAGACCATTTGTCCTGTGGGGGATTGCCGCACTGGCAACGGCCCTCACGGTGAGATGGATACTCAACCACGAGGCGCTGCACTTTCCGGCCAGGCCAATGCTCGGCTTCTTGCCGGCTCTGATGGCGGTTTTGTTTGTTGTGGCCTTCGTCAAGGATGTCCGCAAGCTGGATGAAATGAGAAGGCGCATCCACCTGCAAGCCGCGGCCGTTGCCTTTCTGCTGACCGTCATTCTCACGTTCGTTTTCGACGGACTGAAAACCGCAGGAATCTACCGCGCCACACTGAGCGACCTCGACACGGCCACCGTGTTGATTTGGGCGGCCGCCCTCATATTCTTCAGCCTGAGGTATCGATGAAAAACTCTTCTTCAGCTTCGGAAGCCACCCTGAAACAGCAGTGCACCTTGACGACCCTCTACTTCAGTGTGCTCATGTTTGCAATCCTCTATACAGGGGGTGTGGCCTTCTTCATCTATGGACACAATTGGCTTACCCTCCTTTTGTGGCTGGGATTGCTCCCCGCCGCGCGATGGGTGGGCGTGCGGCTTTCCCCCCTCACATCGAAATGGAGAGGCCAGGGGTCGGTTGCCGACAAGCGGCCTTCGAGCGTGAGCAAGGCCCAGGTCGAGGTTGCTTTTTACTCTCACAACGGCTGTCCTTTCTGCCCGATCGTGAAACGGCGTCTGGAAGCTTTGCAAAGGGAGATGGATTTCACCCTCACGAAGATAGACCTTAGTTTCAAGCCGCAACTGGCAGCGGGCAAAGGGATTCGCTCCGTTCCGGTTGTGGAAGTGGGCAAGGAACGTCTGATCGGGAATGCCACGACGGAGCAATTAGCTCAACTCATTGCTGGCGCGGCATACATAGGGAGGGCCAACGGATGGGGGTTAGCGCGCCATGAAGAACCGGCTGCGCGTTCTCCGCGCCGAGCGTGAATGGTCCCAGGGGGAACTGGCCCACCGGCTCACCGTCTCGCGCCAGACCGTGAACGCCATCGAAACCGGCAAATACGATCCCAGCTTGCCGCTCGCCTTTCGCATCGCGAAGCTCTTCGATAAGCCCATCGAGGCGATCTTTGAGCCCGACGCCGGCCCGCCCGACGGCCAACCACCTGCCCAAGCCGATGGCGGATCAGACATCTGGAAAGCGCGAAGATGAGGCTGTTGGCTTGGGCTGTGATAGATTGCCCGCTTGAGCCTCGAACCCGGGCGTAAAAGCTGGCGGCCGGCAGCAAGCTTCCGATTCCCGGCTTCCGCGCTCGTCACCTCGGTATGACCACCGTCCTGCTCAGCGCCGAAAGATGCCCGCCTTCCGAGTCTCGCACGACTTGGCGAACCAGATAGGAGCCGGGCACGAGCGCGAAGATGGTGTGCATGCTCAAACCCTGGGTGCGCAGCTCAGCGAGGTTGGCTTCCGAGACGGTCACATCGAGGTCTTTCTGCTGGCCGGCGACGTAATTCCCATTCTCATCGAAGACCACAGCCACAAAGCGCAGGTGATTGGTGTCGGTCGTGCCTTCTTTGCGGAAGCTGAGCCCACGGGCGTCGACGCGGGCGATCAAAGTGAGTTGCGCGCCTCCCGCCTTGGTCTTGAAGAACTGCGTTTGGAGATTCACCGGTAGCTCCATTGTCTCGCCCGCTGAGTAAGCGGCTTCCTTCACTTGGGCGTCGATCGCTCATCAAGTGGCTCCAGGTCGGGATGCGCACCGTTCATTGTGAAGAGCCCGCCCCTCTTTCAATGAACCTTTTGGGCCGCCGGAGCGAATAACCGGTAGGAGCCATGGCAACGGTGGAAGACGAACAGGAATTGTGGGACAGGCTGAGGCGGGGGGACACGGAAGCCTTTGGCGGTTTCTATCGCCAGCACGCCACGCGCCTGCAAGCGTTCCTGCGCCGCTGCCTGGGCGATGCCAAGGCCGCGGAGGATGTCGCGCAAGAGGCTTTCCTCGAACTGTGGCGACATCCGAATGGGTTTAATCCCGCACGCGCGACGTTGAAGGCGTACCTGTTCGGGATCGCCGCCAAGCGGGCTGCCGACTGGTGGAGGCATCGCGCGCGAGAGGAGAGCGCAGCCGCATCCCCGCAAGCCGGGTTCCGAATCGAGGCTGCAACCCTCATCGAAGATGCCTTGGCGCGCCTCGAGCCGGAGCCCCGCAGCCTGCTGTGGCTGCGCGAGGCCGAGGGCTACTCCTGCGCGGAACTGGCGGCGATGCTCGATATTCCCCTTGGAACCGTGAAGTCGCGACTGTTCGCCGCGCGTGAGCAACTGCGCTGCATTTGGAAGACTCAGGAGAAATCATGAACTGTCAGGAAGTTCAGCCATTCGTTTCCGCCTTGCACGATGGCGAGAGCGTGTCCCGGGAGGCAGCCAACCATATCCGGAATTGCTCGGAGTGCCGGGCCCGGCTCGAAGACTACGCGCGCATGGGCGTCGAGCTGCGCTTGCTCAGCGACAGCGCGCCAGAAGAAGCTCCCATCCGGCTGCCGTACCTTCGTCCGCACGGTCGGCGTTGGGGTCGCATCTTAACCGCCCGTGTGCTGGTCCCGCGCTTTGCCCTGGGCGTGGCGGTGTTTGCCATTGTGGGCCTTTCGGTTGGACTGGGCTGGATGCGAGCGCAGAGTAGCGGGCCTTGGTTCCAATTCGACGTCAGCAATCCCGAGACGCAGGAGACGCCGGCGAAAGTGGGCACTTTGATTCAGGTGGGCGAGCCTGAGCGCGAACTCTTTCTGTCGGCAGGCCCCCACAAGAAAATCGCCATCCGCGTCAAGGCCCTGGAGGCTCAGAATGATGCCGTCCGGCTGGTGGTCCAGGCGCGCGTCTTTGAACCCGTGCCGGGGAGCGAAGAGGACAAGGTGGCAAACTACCAGGGCGGTGTGGTTTCCCCAGAAGTGGTGGATCGAATCTTCGCCAACTCTATCCCGCGAAAATTCGACTATGTGGCCGGGCAAACGCTCGAGATTCCAGTCGAGGGTGGAGGCAAGATATTGCTCAAAGGCGAAGTCTTCAAGCTGCGTCCCAGCTTCTCCGCGGAGTGGTTCCCCGCGACACCCAAGCCCGACGAAATCGTGCTGAGCAAGGCAGCCCTCGTGCGCGGCACTGAATTTCTGGGGGAAGTCCAAGGGTCTGGAAGCGGTCAAGCGACGAATTCGGCCTTCGGGATCTGCGTCCCGCCGCTCGGGGCTTTCGTATTTGCCCTCAAGCCTTTTGAGGGTGCGGTCAAAGGCGTAGCCGAATTCGGTCAGGCTCGCTTCGAGATGGACGGCTACGAATACACCTTGTTCTCAGCCACGCCGATTACGGGCGGCCAGCAGCCGCGTGAAATTTGGGTCTATCGAGGTCAGAATTGCCCGCGGTCCTGGCCTGCTCTTAAGAGTCCTCGGCTGATCGGCGTAGGCGACGTTTCGAACATCTTGGACGCGTTGCGAAAGTAGAATCCCTCGGAAGCGGTTTCACATATTCAGCTTTTAACCTTGCAGTGCAAGCGCGTCCATATTGGGTGGGAAGGAGGGCCATCTCGAACAAGCAGCAAGGCGACCTGTCCCAGCGTGTTCGATGATACGACGGCGGGCCCCTTCCTCCGACGCTTTGCGTCAGCAAGACAATCAAACCGTATAGAACTGATATAGAGTTTTCTACCGCGTCTCCGCCGATGAGGCTCTCAAAACCCGGCTCCCCTTAAACTGATGAAATTGGCTCCCTCTTAGGCCGGTGCTGACAATCCGGCCGCAACTCGCAAGACGCGGTCTCCGAACGGCCAGCGCGGCGGCGCGGCCACTTCAGCGGGTTGGCCGTTTAACCCGCGTGCTCCGTCGTCCGTGCATGATTTCGGGCTAACCCTTACCAACCATCGGCGAGGACAGGGTGACTGACGGAGAGCGTTTCCATCGGGTGGCATTTCGGGACAGCTTCCGAGAAACTAAACCAGGTCAGTCAAGGCTTGTCCCCGGAGGAAACAAGAAGGGGATTCATTGGGCGGGTGGGAGACGAGCGCGTGGGTCCGGTTGGCTATACCCACGCGTTACCAGTTTATACGCGACCGCCGCAGTTTACAAAGCTCTAACCCGTTTCTGAGAACCTTTCCTTCTCCAATCAAGCACAATGACGGTTAACCTGGGCTGCCCCTGGATCGGGCGTTCTCGGAAACCGCACTGCGACTGCGCTCGATCCTTGCCAAACCGGAACGCCAAAGGGTAAGCTCGCACGTTGCGAGTCATGGGTAGAATCCTCGGCGTCATCCCGGCGCACCTTGAGTCCGAGCGCTTGCCGCGCAAGCTGCTGCGGGCGCTTGCCGGACGTCCGATGATCGTCTGGGTGTACCAGCGTTCGCACCTGGCGCCCAGTCTGGACGCGCTGCTGGTCGCGACCGACTCACCCGAGATCTTCGAGCTTTGCCAGAAGGACCAGATCCCCGTGGCGATGACTTCTGCCGAGCACCGCTCCGGCACCGACCGCGTCTACGAGGTGATGGAGCGCGGGCTGATGTCGTCGGGCGCGGACGATGTCTACGTCAACATCCAGGGCGACGAGCCGATGATTACGCCCGAGCACATCGAGCTGCTGCTCCAGCCCATGCGCGCTTTTCTTCGGGCGCCGGGCGCTTCCGAGAGCGAGCGGATGCTGGTCTCAACTCTCAAGGTGGCGATGAGCTCGGCCGACGCCGCGAACCCCGGCGACGTGAAAGTGGTCACCGATCTTGCGGGCTGCGCGCTCTATTTCTCCCGCGCGCCCATTCCTCACGACCGCGACGGCGCGGGCCGCGCCCGCTATTACAAGCACCTCGGGATCTACGCCTACACCGCTGAAGCGCTGCGCCGGTTCCACGCTCTCGCGCCGTCCGAGCTCGAGTTGACGGAGCGCCTGGAGCAGTTGAGGTTCCTCGAGAATGGCGTCCCCATCACGGTGGTGGAAACATCGGACGACACCATCGGCGTCGACACCGAAGCGGATTTCCAGAAGGTCGAGGCCTACTTCCGCTCCCGTAGCGGCGGCCCATGATCGCCGTATAATTCCTGTGGCGCCGGTCGAAGCCTGCCCTGGAAGGGACCGGCGGTCTTTCGTTTTCAATGATTTCGGCGCTCAGAGAGACGCCGCTACAGCGCCCCGGGCGCGTGGTCCGGTAAATCGAGGAGGCAAAGCGCATGAGTACCGAATTGAAGGACAAGGTAGCCGTGGTGACGGGCGGCACACGCGGCATCGGCTACAGCATCGCGGAAGCCTTGCTCGCGGAAGGCGCCAAGGTCTTCCTCTGCGGACGCGATCCTACAGCGTTGAAGCGCGCGCTCGACGCACTAGGCAAGGACGGCGGGCGCGACCGCGTCGACGGCGTCACAGCCGATGTCAGCCGCTATGACGACTGTCGCCGGCTGATCGAAGCGGCGGTCAAGCGCTTTGGCGGTCTCGACATCCTGGTGAACAACGCCGGCACCGGCGTCTTCAAACCCGTCGACCAGCTCAGCGTCGACGAGTGGGACCGCACGCTGGGCACCAACCTTTCGGGCGTGTTCTACTGCTGCCACGAAGCCATCCCCCATCTGCGCCAGCGCGGCGGCGGCTACATCTTCAACATCTCGAGCCTCGCCGGCATCAACCCCTTTGCGGGCGGCAGCGCCTACAACGCGTCGAAGTTCGGGCTGAACGGCTTCAGCGAAGCGATGATGCAGGACGTGCGCTACGACGGCATCCGCGTGAGCTATATCATGCCGGGCAGCGTGGCCACGGACTTTGCAGGTGCGCCGGGGAGCGCGCGTCACGAAGCCTGGAAACTGACGGGCCGGGACATCGCCAAGGCGGTCGTGGATCTTTACAAGTTCCCGCCCAGCTCGCTCGCCAGCCGCATCGAGATGCGGCCATCGCAACCACCGAGGAAAAAGTGATGCAGCGCGCCCCACAGCTTTTCGAGCGACGTGCCCGGCGACGTACAGCCATCGCGGCCTGCCTGATCACCGCCTGGCTGATCGCGGCCTGCTTGATTGCCACACTGTCTGGCTGGGGCGTGTCCGCACGATCGCCACTCGCGTCCGCGGCGTCCACGAGTCGCAAGCTCGTCGCGCTGACCTTCGATGACGGCCCCAAGCCCTATGTGCTGCTCGGCACGAAGTCGGGCTCAGGGATCGCTTCGCCCAGCCTGCTCGACTTGCTCGACCGGCAGCAGGTGAAGGCGACATTCTTCGTCATGGGCTGGCGGCTCTCGAAGAACGCCGACGCCCAGTGCCGCAAGGTCGACGGCGGCGTCTGCCGCGAGGCAGCGGCGGAAGAGCATCGCCGCGGCCATGAGATCGAGAATCACACCTATGGGCACGGCGACTTCCGCCTCATGAAGCGCCGCTACGGCGAAACGTGGATCCTCGACGACATCGAGAAGGGCTCGCGCATCATTCAGTCCATCACCGGAGCGCGGCCGCGCTATTTGCGCCCGCCCGACTGGGACATCTGGCCGGAGTTCCAACGGCGCATCGAGGCTGCCGGCTACCACGTGATGTCGAAGTCATCGAGCTATCCGCCCGCCCTGCGCGACGTCGACTCCGAGGACTACTTCTGCGTGGGCCGCAATCGCTCGAAGTGTCCGAAGCCTTCCGACTACGACTACGTCCTCGGCGCCATCGAGCAACGCGAGCGACACGGCGTGACCGACCACATCCTGGTATTCCATGAACTGCCGGAGTCCGTCGAACTGCTCTCGCGATTGATCCCTCAGCTCAAGCGGCGCGGCTATACGTTCTTGACGCTGCGGCAGTACATGCAGGCGGTCGGCGGAGCGTCGAAGTAGCACGGTTTCTCGCGCGATGCGTCTGTTAAACGAATGTTAAATCTGCAAGGGCGAGAGCTGACGCGGCTCGTCTTTGTGATAGGATGTCCGGCTCATATCTCTTCCGAAGAGGACTCATCCGGTGCGCCGGTTGCTACCTGCACTCCTCGCTGCGGTCTTAGTATTTGCGCTGCCGAACAGGTTCACAGCGCGCGACGGCCAAGCTGCAAGCGCTGCACGCGTGGCAGTCGACAGCCTGGAACTTCACGCTCCGGCAGGCCAGCGTGCTACCGCGATCGATCCCAGCGGCGAAACGGTATTGCCGAACGGACGCCTGATCACGCCGCGTGGGATTCAGGTGAAGGTGGCGCCGCATCCCTACGGCCTCGCGCTCTCGCCCGACGGCAGGACGCTGGTCACGGCCAATAGCGGCACTGCTCCCTTTTCCGTGTCCATCATGACGAACCTCGAGAGTTCTCAGCCCAAGGTCGTCCAGATCCCCTCTGGCGTGAAGCCCGCCGAGGGCGAACTCGAGAGCGTTTTCATGGGCGTCGCCATCGCGCCCGACAATCGTACGCTCTACGTCGCGGAGGGCGACAACGGCAACGTCGGCATTTTCGATCTGGTAACACACCAGCGCCTCGGGTCGGTGAGCCTCGACGGCGAGTTTCAGGGGAAGACCTACGCGCACAGCCTGACTGGCGAGCTGAAGCTCGCGCCTGACGGCCGCACGCTCTACGTGCTCGACCTCGCGCACTTCCGCTTGGTGCTCGTCGACACGCAGTCGAAGCAAGTGGTTGCGAGCTTCAGCGTGGGACGGCTGCCGTTCGCACTGGCGCTCGGTCCTGACGGCGCGCGCGCCTACGTGTCGAACATCGGCATGTTTGAGTACTCGCTTGTGCCGGGCGTGACTGTAGCGCGCGGGCCGGGCATGGGTCCAGGTCCGTATCACGAGGCGCCGAAGAACAAAGAAGGGCTCGACTTCCCGGCCTTCGGCTTTCCATCGAAGGAAGCGGAACAAGGGACGGTCGTCGACGGCAAGCGGATTCCGGGCCTCGGCGATCCCAACATTCCCGAGTCGAATTCGGTCTGGACGATCGACGTCTCGAATCCTCGCTTGCCGCGCGTCACGGCGAAGGTCCGGACGGGGCTGCCGGTGGGCGAGCAGTCCGTCGGTGGAAGCAGCCCCGGCGGAGTGGTTGCCGGCCGCAAGCGAATCTTCGTTTCAAACACCAGTCAGGACAGCGTCAGCATCATCGACGCCAGCTCGAACCAGGTGAAACAGACGATTGTGCTCGAGCCCGCGCGGACCGTCGCGGGCCTGCGCGGTGTGCTGCCGTTCGGACTCGCACTGAGCCCGGACGAGAAGCGGTTGTACGTGGCCTGCGCCGGAATCAATGCCATCGCGGTGCTCGATACGAAAGAAGGTAAGGTCCTGGGCTACATCCCCACCGGCTGGTTTCCCGCGCGCGTTGAAGTAAGCCGCGACGGGGAGACTCTGTACGTCGCCAACGCCAAAGGATTCGGTGCCGGGCCGAATGGCGGGCCGAATTTTCGTCGCGGGCCGGAGGGACCGTACATCGGCGACATCACGAAGGGCATGGTTTCGATCATCAAGCTGGGTCAGGAGAGCATCCCGAGCACTGATACCAATCAAGTGTTGTCGAACAACGGTTTCGTCGCGACGCCTGCCGCCAGCGCGCGCAGCGCTGACTTCCCGATTCCTCCGGCTGGCCGACCCAGCTCGAAGATCCACCACGTCGTCTACGTCGTGAAGGAGAATCGCACCTTCGACCAAGTGTTCGGCGACCTCAAGGAGGTCGGAGGCGCGAAGGCGGAGGCTGATCCGCAACTGGTGGAATACGGCGAGGACGCGACGGTTGAGAACAAGGATACGGGCCAGTCCGTCGAACACGCGCGCGTCACGCCCAACCATCACGCGCTCGCTGAACGCTTTGGGATCAGCGACAACTACTATGTGGACTCCGACGTCTCCGTCGACGGCCATCACTGGCTGCAAGGCAACTACCCGAACGAGTTGCTCGAGACCGCCTGGCCCGCCTCGTACGGCGACAAGTTCACGTTCGTGGCCGACCCTGATGCGCCCGGACGCCTCCAGATCGGCGGGGCCGCGCCGCGTCCCGAGACGTATCCCCAGGCAGGCTCGCTGTGGACGCATCTCGCGCGCCACCATATTACCTTCCGGAATTATGGCGAGGGACTCGACGTGCCCGGCAACGAGGATGGTCCCGCGCTCGAGCCCACCGGCCTGCGCGAAATCCTGAACGCACCGCTTCCCGAGGCCCTGTTCGAAGACACGTCGCGCAGCTATCCGACGTTCAATACCGACATCTCCGACCAGTACCGCTTCCAGCAGTTCCTCGCCGAGTTCCGCGTGCGCTACCTCTCAGGCAAGGAGCCGCTGCCGCAGTTCATCTGCATCTGGCTGCCCAACGACCACACGGACAAGCCGCGGCCGACGGAGGGCTATCCCTTCCGCGCCTCTTACGTCGCTGACAACGATCTGGCGCTCGGCAAGCTCGTGGAGTTGTTTTCGCACAGCCTCTACTGGAAGGACATGGCGATTTTCGTCACCGAGGACGACGCCCAGGCCGGCACGGACCACGTGGACGCACACCGGAGTCCGCTGCTCGTCATCGGTCCGTATTCGCGGCGCACCGTCTGGCACGCCCACACCAGCATGGAAAGTATCCTGAAGACGTTCGACCTGATTCTGGGGTTGCCGGCGCTCAATCAGTATGACGCCACGGCGACCGACCTCTCCGAGTGCTTCACCGATCAGCCGGACTTCACTCCTTACAACGCACTGCCATCCGACACGCGGATTTTTGATCCCGCTAAAGTGGTTGAATCCGGTCTGGACATCAAAGCCGGGCGCGTCCGCTCTGAGCCGCTCGACGACCCCGCCATCATCCGGCGCGAGCTGCGCGAGCGCGACCGGGATCGTGAGTGAGTTCAAGAACGCTTGGCGCCTTGCGCTGTAGCGGCGCTCTCTGAGCGCCGAAGGACCGGCGGCCAGAGGCCCGCCGCGACAGAAAGACGTGGGACGTTGCGGCTCGCGCGAGCCCATCACAGGCTGCCGAGACAGTACTCCTTCGCGGCGCGGATGGTGTTGGTGTGGATCTGGACGGTGTCAGCGACGCGGCGCGCGTAGCCACCCGCCAGCGTCACGGCGACTGGAATACCGCCGGCGCGCGCCTTCTCGTAGACCAGACGGTCGCGGCGCTCGAGGCCGTCCAGGCTCAAGCGCAGCCCGCCTAATTGGTCTTCGCGATAGGGATCGGCGCCGGCCAGATAGAAGATCAGGTCCGGTTGGAACTCACCCAGTGCGCGTTCGAGGCCGTCCTCGAGCGCCGCGAGATACTCTTCGTCCTCGGCGTCGTCGTCCAGGTTGATATCCAGGTTGCTGGGCGGCTTGGGATAAGGGTAGTTGCGTTCCTGGTGAATCGAAAGTGTGTAGACCGTGGGGTCGGCGCCGAAAATTTCCGCCGTACCGTTACCGTGGTGGACGTCGCAATCCACCGTCATGGCGCGCGTGATGCTCTGCTGCTTCTGTAGCCGCCGGATGGCGATCGCGACGTCATGGATGACGCAGAAGCCTTCGCCGTGATTGGGGAAAGCGTGGTGAAAGCCCCCGCCGATATTGACCGCGACGCCCTCGAGCAACGCGAGCTGCCCGGCGAGGATCGAACCGCCGGCGCAAAGCCACACGGCGCGAACGAGCTCGGGCGAGTACGGAATCTCCATGCGCAGGATTTCGAGATACGACAGCTTGCCCGTCTTGAGCTTGCGAATGTACTCCTGATGATGGACGAGCGCGACGTCGTCGTCCGAGGCCGGCGTCGGCTCAACGAAATCGTCGGGCTGAGCGAGCGAGTCCTCGAGCAGCTTCTCCTTCGTCAACTTGTATTTCGTCGACGGAAAGACGTGATCGCCGAGATTCAAGTCGTATTGGTCCGAGTAGACGAGCTTCATTCCACGGTAACCGACTTGGCGAGATTCCTCGGCTGGTCGACATCGCAGCCGCGCAGCACGCCGATGTGGTAAGCGAGCAATTGCAGCGGCACGACGTCGAGGATGGGCGACAGCAGTTCGTTGGTCTCCGGCAGGACAATCAGGTGGTCGGCCATCTCGCGCACCTCGCGGTCGCCCTCAGTGACCACGGCCAGGATCGTCGCCCCGCGCGCCTTCGCTTCCTTGATGTTGGAGACGGTGCGCTCGTAGCGTGTCCTGGAGCCCGCCGACTTCCACTCACAGGTGGCAACCACCACGACCGGCAGGCCGTCCGAGATCAGCGCGCCGGGACCGTGCTTCATCTCGCCGGCGGGATGCCCCTCGGCATGGATGTAGGAAACCTTTTTCATCTTGAGTGCGCCCTCGAGCGCCACGGCGAAATGGATGCCCCGCCCGAGATACAGGAAATCCGTTGAGCGATAGAAGTGGCGGGCGAGGTCCTCGAATTCGTCATCCTTTTGGAGCACCGACTCGAGCTGTTTGGGTACGCGTGCGAGGTCCGCGAGCAGCAGCTTGGCGTCGGAGGGCGGAAGGATGCCGCGCGTCTGGCCGAGATACACGGCGAAGAGGTAGAGCGCGGTGAGCTGTGCGGCGAAAGTCTTGGTCGAGCCGACGGCGATCTCCGGGCCGGCGTGGGTGTAGATGGTGCCATTGGCCTCGCGCGGCACCATGCTCCCGAGCACGTTGCAGATGGCCAGTGTCTTCGAGCCCTTGGCTTGCGCCTCGCGCTGGCCGGCGATGGTGTCCGCCGTCTCACCCGACTGCGTCAGCAGGATGGTCAGCGTCCGCGGGTCGGCTAGCGGGTCGCGATAGCGGAACTCGGAGGCGTAGTCCACATCGACGGGGAGCCGCGCCAGCCGCTCGAGGATGGTTTTGCCCGCCAAGCCGGCGTGCCGCGACGTCCCGGCGGCGACAATCTTGATTTCTTGAAACGACCGGAAATCGTCCTCGCTGATTTCCATTTCGTCCAGAAACACCTGACCGCTTTCCGCGGAGAAGCGTCCCAGCATCGTGTCGCGGACGGCGCGCGGCTGCTCGTAGATTTCTTTGAGCATGAAATGTTTGAAGCCGCCCTTTTCCGCCAGGATGGGATCCCAGGTGACGTGTTGGACGCGGCGCGTGACGGGGTTCGCGTCAAAGTCGGAGAGCTTGACCCCGTTCGGCGTGAGCACAGCGATGTCGCCGTCGGCGAGAAAAAGCAAGTCGCGCGTGTGATAGAGAATCGCCGGGACGTCGCTGGCCACGAAGTATTCATCCTTGCCGAGCCCGATGACTGCGGGCGGTCCTTGCCGCACAGCGACGATTTTGTTTGGGTCTTTAGTCGACACAATCGCCAGCGCGAAGACGCCCGTGAGCTCGCGAACCGCGGCGCGCGTCGCGTCTTCGAGGCGCATTGTCTTGGCGGCCGCCGTAACGGCGTCGGGCTTCGAGCCGGCATTGAGGTGTTTCTCGATGAGGTGGGCGATCACCTCCGTGTCGGTCTCCGTGGTGAACTTGTGGCCCTCGTCTGCGAGCTGCTTCTTGAGCTCCAGATAATTCTCAATGATTCCGTTGTGCACCACCGCAATCGTGCCATGACAGTCGCGGTGCGGATGCGCGTTCTCCTCCGTCGGCGCGCCGTGCGTGGCCCAGCGCGTGTGTCCAATGCCGTAGGCGCCGTCGAGCGGATTTTGGCGCACCACCTCCTCGAGATAGCGCAGCTTGCCCGCGGCGCGCCGGATATCGAGCTTGCTGTCGCGAATGACGGCGATACCCGCCGAGTCATAGCCGCGATACTGCAGACGCTGCAGTCCTTCGAGCAGCACCGGCACCACGCGCTTGTTGCCGATATAGCCGATGATTCCTGACATTTTCGAGAACCACGATTATAGCAGAGTCAATCGATAAGCCCTCTCAGGTACGACCATGTGGCAGTGGTGAACCACTACCGACCGTGTCATTCCGAGGAGCCGAAGGCGACGAGGAATCTGCTTTTGACGGAAAAGCAGATCCTTCGCTGCGCTCAGGATGACACGCAGACGCTTTCGTCGCTCAGGATGACGCGCAGGACGTCACGTGCGGTAGGAGGCGTTGATCGAGATGTAGTCGTGCGTCAGGTCGCAGGTCCAGATGCGCGCCGCACCCTTGCCTTGGTGAAGGTCGAGGCGCAGGGTGATTTCCTTTTGGTCGAGGGCGCGCTTCGCCGCTGCTTCGTCGAAGCCCGCGTCGAGCCCGTGCCGGCAGAGGGCGAAGCCGTTCACGCGAATGTCGACCTTGCAGGGATCGAACCGCGCGCCGGAATATCCGGCGGCGCAGAGGAAGCGGCCCCAGTTGGGATCGCTGCCGGCGATGGCGGTTTTTGTGAGCGGTGAATTGGCGATGGCGCGAGCGATGCGCTCCGCGTCGCGGGGCGTCCTCGCACCGCGGACCTCGACCGTAACCAGTTTTTTCGCGCCTTCGCCGTCGCGGGCAATCATCTTGGCCAAAGTTTCCGAAAGCTCAGTGAGCCCGGCGAGAAACCGGGCCGCCGCCGGAGTCCCGGCGCGCACCTGGACTCCGGAGAGCCCGCTCGCGAGCACGATCACGGTGTCGTTGGTCGAGGTGTCGCCGTCCACGGTGAGGCAATTGAAGGAAACATTCGCGGCGGCGCGCAGCATCTTGTGGAGCAGCGGCGCCGCGATGCGCGCGTCGGTGGTGATGAAGCTCAGCATGGTGGCCATGCGCGGGTGAATCATTCCCGCGCCCTTGGCGACGCCCGCCAGATGCACGGGTTTGCCGGCGAACTCCGTGGTGAGCACGCAGCACTTGGGAAATGTGTCCGTGGTCATGATGGCGCGCGCGACGTCGCCAGCGCCGTCGGCGGAAAGGCTCTTAGCCAGAGCGGGAAGCTGGCTGACGATCAGGTTGGACCGAAGCGGTACACCGATGACGCCGGTCGACGCAACGAGGACTTGGCTGGAAGCGACCCCAAGCAGCGTGGCTACGGCGCGCGCGGTTTCCCGGGCGGTGCGCGATCCTTGCGCGCCGGTGCAGGCGTTCGCGTTGCCGGAGTTCGCCACGATGGCGCGCACCCGTCCTCGGCTCTGTACAAGGTGTTGGCGCGAGAGGACGACCGGCGCGGCGGCGACCACGTTGGTGGTGAAGAGGCCCGCTGCGGTGGTATCGAGCGCGTCCGATAGAATTATGGCCAGGTCGAGCGGACGCTCGCCATTCTCCGCGGCCTTCTTGATGCCCGCTCGAACGGCTGCGCCCCGGAATCCACGTGGCGTGGCCAAGTTTCCGTCGATAGGTTTCCACTGGGACATAAACTGTATATCGTGAGTGGCGCGTCGGGGCGTCTCCACACGACGGTCAGGCCGAGCCCGGGTCAGTGCAGGACGCCAGGGACTTCTTCGATACCCTCCGGGGCCTTGACGGGAGGCTCAGGGCCTGCCAGTTTCAGCGTGCGCACCGATTCATCGCAAGCCTGCAGGAAAAGCGCCTCATCCTCGCCGCCGACTGAGCATACCGCCTCGACGATGCGGTCCGCCGACATGATTCTGGCCGTCATCACCATAGTCCGGTCGCGGGATTGCTGGAGGATCACCGCGTCGCGATTGTTGATCGTCGTCTTCTCGAAGTGGTAGCGCGGGATGCCCTTGGTGACGCCGTCCGTCTCCCAGATGGCGAGGACTTGAGGCGAGAACTCCCACGTGTGATCGGGATTGGGTTGCGAGGTGATGGTGAGCGACGGCCCGTTTCCCAAGAGCCGCGGCCGGTAGATGCGCACTCCGCCGGCAAAGCTCTCCACCTTACCATAAATTCCCGCCGCCACTTGCATCTCGATGCCCAGGCCGTCGTTTTGATAGGGCAGCAGCTTCAGCGTGTTCTCGGTCACCTGTTGCTCATGGCGCGGATACCATTTCACCAGGAAATATTCGACCGCGAGGAACCCGCCGCCGAGAACGACGATTAGAATCCCGACGATCCACTGCATCGAGAAGCCGCGATTTTTCATACGTTGGTATCTTAGCGTGCGTGGCAGCAGGGCGCAATCGCGCGGCGGGACTTTAGGCGAGCTTCAACTCCATGAAAATGACGCCGGGGATGGGATTCGAGTTGTAAGCGGGGATGCGCGTGAAGCCCAGAGACTCGTAGAGGGGAACCGCCTCGCGCATGGAGGGCAGCGTGTCGAGGCGCATGGTGCTGTATCCGATCTCGCGCGCCTGCTGGATGACCGTATTCGCGAGCGTCCGGCCCAGATGCTGGCCGCGAAACGAGGGCCGAACATACAAGCGCTTCATCTCGCAAGTCGCGGCGTCGATCCGGCGCAAGCCAACACAGCCTGCGAGGGCGGTATCCATCCGGGCCAGAAACAGGCGGCCGGCGGGTGGCGCGTACTCGCCGGGCAGGTCCCGGAGCTCCTGCTCGAAGTTCAGAAAGCAGAACTCCTCGCCCAACGACGCCGCGTACTCGCGGAAGAGTTCGCGCGTGGTGCGAATGTCCTCTACCGAGCCAGGCTGAACGAGTTCGAGCATGAGTCGGAGGCCTCGGTTTTGAACTTAACACCAAACCACTCAGAGGCAAGAGCCACTCTCGGCGCCGGCGAATGCGGCCAATCGTCCGGGTGGTTTTAGGCAGGCGGGCATTAGTGGTTCATCTGCATGACGAAGTTCCGGAAGGTCTTGATAACGAGCGTGGATGAATCAATAAACGAACCTTGCCGCGGCATGAAGTCGTCGGGCCGTGGCTTGAAAGAGGCGCCTGGGATTTCGGGCAGGCCGCGTGAGATATCGACGACTCTTACGGCAAGCGCATCCGTAGCGGCTACCTCCACGGTCAGGATGATCCCATCGCCGGGCACCGCCGAATAGAGCAGTCCCTTCTTGAGAGCCTCAGTGTCGCCGCTCGCGCCGCCAATCTTCTTACCATTGACGCTCGCCTCCTTGACGTTCGCGCCTGGGAACGTTATCCAAAGGCTGGATCCCGGCCTGGGTGACGTAATGTGCAGACGCAGGAGGCGATCGTCGCCGAGCGTCACGTCATCCATTGCGGTGAGTTCGGGAAGCGGCAGTCCAACGACAGGCGCGGCGGCTTCGAGGACGGGAGTCTCCTGCGGCAGAAACACGTCCAGGTTGGCGCGCTCGATTTTCCCGCTGAGGAACTGCGAGGTCCAGGCATCCGGCGACTTGTCCATGGTCATCCAGACGGCGCGGCCGGTATCGGCGTTCAATGCGTAGAAAAGGCTGTCGGAGCGAGGATGCGCGGCGTCGTAGCCGCTCGTTGCCATGCCGGCCACGATAAAGACCAGCGCAGCCGCCAAAGCCGCAGCAGGCAGCCACCAGCTCCGGTGAGCCGTCATGACGTGGAGGTGCGGAACCAGGAATCCCGCAAGCAGGGCTACAGGCACGATAACGATGGGAAGAGCGCTCGTGCTCACGAGCATCAGAAGCAGGTAGGGCAGCGGCCCGAAAAGCAGAATCACCACGATGGCGGGGAGCGTCCAGATCAGGGCTTCGGCGGCTTCAGACTCCGGACTGCGGCGCGCGAACGCGCATCCCAGCTCGGCGGTCGCGGCGGCGAGCGGCCACACGAACAGATAACTGCCTCCCGGAACATACAGCGTCGTAAAGAGGGCGAGGATGGCCCACCACAGTAGCGCCCCGACCGTGAGATTGCCGACCGCGGTCTTCCTTGCGAGGACGGCGTAGAGCGCAGTGAAAATCGCGACGGTGAGCGCAATCGCCGCGACCGCGTAGAGATGGCTGTCATAGGCCATACCGTAGGGAAGCAGATTGGCAAAGCGCGTCCGCCGCAGACCCAGCCAGCCCAGGTAGGTGCCGGCCGCGCTCACTATGGTTGCGGCGAGCCACGCGAGGAATCCCGCCGCGACGCCCCGCGCGGTGAGTTCGCGCCGCTTGAATCCCAGCGCCATGACACCGATGAAGGCCAGGACGACCGCGAGTCCAAGCGGAATAACCCACGCGGTCGAGTAATGGAACGTCGTGCCATAGAGGCTGAAATAGACAGCATCGCGGCGGCGGGTGTTCGCCAGGTCCATGTTGCCGAATTGGCGTGCCAGCGCGACGGCGTAAGAGCCATCGTGCTGGAGGCTGCGCTCGCTGAGGTTGGCGAGGTCGTCGCGCATCGTGTGGTAGCGCGTCCAGCAGCCGACGTAAGCAAAATTGAGTCCAGCGAGTCCGGCGCGCTTGAAGACGGTCAAGTCCGTGTCATTGGGCAGGCGCTTGTAGGCCTCGTACATGAATGACGAAGCAACCGGATAAGGCGCGGCTTTCGCGAAGGCGCGAATCAGCCAGCTGTTGCCCACGCTGGTTTCAAACATGGTGACCGGGCCGCAAGCGCCGCGCGCCTCAAAGTTCAGCACCACGCCGGCGTCCTTCGCCCAGGGATGATCGTCGACGAAAGCCTGGGCGCCGAGCAGTCCAAGTTCTTCGGCGTCGGTGATGAGGAAGATGACGTCGTTACGCAAGGGCGGGCCTGCCTTGAGGGCGCGCGCCGTCTCGATCAGCGTCACTGTACCCGAGCCGTCGTCGCTCGTGCCCGGCCCCGCCGGCACGGAGTCGTAGTGGGCTGCGAGCATCAACGCTTTGCCGCCCGCGGTTCCACGCAGCCGCGCCACGATGTTATGGACGGTCGCGGCCGACGTGGGTCCGCGCCACTTCCGCTCGTAACGCGTCACAGTCGCCGTCTGGACCTGCGGGTCGAGTCCCAGGGCCGCGAGTTGGCTGACGAGATACTCGCGTACGCGCGTGTTCTCAGGCGAGCCGGTGGGGTGCGGCGCTTGCGCGATGACCCGCAGGTGCTCGAGCGCCCGACCGGAGGAAAACTCCGTGGCCGGTGCGCTCGCGGGGACGGGCGCTGGCGGCTGAACCTGATCGATCGCGAGAAGGAACAGCGCCGCGAGCAGCAGCACGGTGAAAAGCGCGGGGATCGCTGAGCGCGCGGATCGACTCTCAGGCATGGTCGCGATGGCTCATCGTACCTGAATCAGCGGTTGGGTCTTCTCGATGACAGCGCCGATCTCCTGCGCGGGGATGTCGCGCTCGCGGAGCGCGCCGAGCAGCGCGGGCGCGTCCTGGGCGGCGATCGAAAGGAGCAGCCCGCCGGAGGTCTGAGGATCAAAGAGCAGGTTGCGGAGCTCGTCGGGGATGGCGCCTGAAAACTCCACGCAGCCGGTGAGGAACTCGATGTTGCGTTTGAGCCCGCCCGGCAGGAAGCCCTGCCGCGAGTCGTCGATGGCTTCGGGAAGGAATTCCACCCGGCTGTAGTCGAGCACAAGGCTCACCTTGCTACCCGCCGCCATCTCGCGGGCGTGACCCAGCAATCCGAAACCGGTGATGTCGGTCGCGGAATGGACCTCGAATCCCAGCGCCACCTCGCTTGCTGCGCGGTTGAGCGCGAGCATCGACTCGACCGCGGCGCTGACCGACGCGGCGCTGGCGCGCTGCTGCTTGATAGCGGTCGAGATGACTCCGGTGCCGAGCCTTTTGGTAAGGATGAGGCGATCGCCCGGGCGGGCCTTGGCGTTCGACCAGAAGCGCGCGGGATGCACCAGTCCGGTCACGGCGTAGCCAAACTTGATCTCGTCGTCGGCAATCGAGTGGCCGCCGATGACCGCGCAGCCCGCCTCCTGCATCTTCGCGAGCCCGCCACGCACGATCGCCTCGAGGATCTCGAGGTCGCGGCCGGTGTTGGGAAATCCGACGATGGAAAGCGCCGAGATCGGGCGTCCGCCCATGGCGTAGACGTCGCTGAGCGAGTTGGCGGCGGCGATCTGTCCGAAGGTGTAGGGTTCGTCAACGATGGGCGTGAAGAAATCGACGGTCTGGACCAGCGCCAAATCGTGCGTCAGACGATACACTCCCGCGTCGTCGGCGGTCTCGAAGCCAACCAGGACGTTCGGGTCGGTTTGTTTCGGCAGCTTGGCCAGGACTGAGTCCAAAATACTTGGACTCAACTTGGCCGCTCAACCCGCTGCCTTCACCATGGCGGTGAGCCGTGCGCGTTCGTCCATAGTCTGCCATTATAGGCTGTGGGAGCGCTTTGTTCCAATTGGAACCGCCCATTGCAGCGTTTCGGGCGGGACGCCTCTAAAGAGAACCGCACTGTCAAGGCAAAGTAGAAAGTTCCTAATCTGAGCAAAGTAGAAAGTTCCGCTTTGCGGTGTCGGGCGGCTAACCGGAGGAGCCCGTAGGGCGACGGAGGTTAGCCGCCCAACACCGTCACCCCTCACCCCGCGCCACTCC
>DASZAI010000003.1:0-59139 GCA_035945295.1 Terriglobia bacterium
CTGCATGCAACACTTTCAACCGGTCCCGGTCTCGCGTGCTCATCACCAGCATCTCCTGTTTTCTCATCCCGCCAGTTTGACGGTTCCCAACAGGAACTTTCTACTTTGCTGGAATAGGAACTTCTCACGTTGCTGCGACAAGCCACGCCCTCCTCATTGACACCCCTGAGCCTTGCAGGTATTCTCAGAGTGGACGCCCTTGAGACCCGACCTCTAAGCACGCATCTAATCCACGTAGGTCCATGAAGGTCCACCTAAGCCGATGAGAGTCCTTGGACAACAACCCGGCGAATTATTGCGCCGCCTGGCGCGCCTGGCGCTTATTCCGCTGCTCCAAGGCCCGGAGGATTTCCTGATCGGCGGGCAGGCGGTGATTGAGGGGGTGATGATGCGCTCGCCGCACTCCTATGCGGTGGCCGTGCGACGGCCCGACGGCGGGATCGCCGTCAAGCAGGAGGGACTCGATCGCCCGGCCGAGAAGCATCCCTGGCTGCGGTATCCGCTGCTGCGGGGACTCGGAGTGCTAGGCCAGGCCATGACGCTCGGGATCCGCGCGCTGCGCTATTCCGCGGAGCAGGCCATCGAGGAGCCTCCGGCGAAGCAGCCGGCGGCCTCGGACGCGAGCGGGAAGAAGGTGGAACTGAGCAACTGGGTGCTGGCGCTGAACCTGGCGTTTTCGCTCGGCTTTTTCATTCTGTTCTACAAGTTCCTGCCGCTGTATCTCGCGACGCTGCTGAAGCGGCGGTATGCGGTTTTCGACAACCTGATTCTCTTCAACCTGGTGGACGGCACGGCTCGGATCATTCTGTTTCTGGGCTTTCTGATCGTGCTGGCGCAGTGGAAGGAGATGAAGCGGCTCTTTGAGTATCACGGCGCCGAACACAAAGTGGTCTGGGCGTTTGAAAAAACCCAGGGCCACGTGGACCTCGCGGCGGCGCGCGCCTCCACGCGCTTTCATCCACGCTGCGGCACCAGCTTCCTGTTGGTGGTGATGGTGATCGCGCTGGTGATCTACATGTTTCTGCCCTTCCGGTCGTTCACCTGGAAGCTGGTCGGCCGGATTGCGCTCTTGCCGGTGATTGTGGGCGTCTCCTACGAGTTCATCCGGTACGCGGCGAAGTCCAAGGGGACTCTCTGGCGGTGGGCCGCCCAACCGGGCCTCTGGCTGCAACGTGTCACTACGCGCGAACCTGATGACAGCCAGCTTGAGATCTCGATGAGAGCGCTCGAAGCCGCCATGGAGCTGGAGCGCAGCCGAGGCAATGAGCTGGTGGTGGCGTAGGAGTCCGGGAGTCCGGCGTCTTTCAGTCTGGAGTCTCGGAAGTCGCGCGGTCGAAGCCGACCTCACCCCGGCCCCTCCCGAAAGGCGGGAGGGGAGCTGTCCTCCGCTGAATCTTAACGCCTTGACGCCGGGGATTAGCGCGAAACCACGAAGTTAGAGAAATGAAGGAACGAACCGAAGAAGTGCTTTAGGATCAGTAAAGGCAGTAGTCAGAAGTCAGGAGACAGGACTCAGAACACGAAAAGGGGCAATGTTTTCTTCAATCTGCGCTCATCTGCAGAATCTGCGGATGGCCTCGGCTGAAAGCTAATCGCTGATTTGAAGGAACGAACCGAAGAAGCCCTTTAGAATCAATCAGTGCAATTCTTAGACAAACTCGCGGAGATCGAACGCCGGTACGACGAGCTGTCCACCCAGCTTGGCGCACCCGATGTGTTGTCTGACCCTGCCCGCTACCAGAAGATCGCCAAGGCGCACGCCGACCTTCGCCAGGTCGTGGATAAGTTCCGCCAGTGGAAGGACATCCAGAAGGGGTTGGTCGACTCGCGCACCCTGCTCGAAGAGTCGGCCGCCGACCTGGAGATGAAGAACCTGGCCCACGAGGAGATCGAGCGGCTGAAGCGGCAGCAAGAGGCGATCGAGGCTGACCTGAAAGTGCTGCTGATCCCCAAGGATCCGAACGACGAGAAAAACGTCATCCTCGAAATCCGTGCCGGCACCGGAGGCGACGAAGCCAGCCTCTTCGCCGAGGAAATCTTCCGCATGTACTCGCGCTACGCCGAGAGCCAGGGCTGGCGCGTCGACGTGCTCTCGAGCAGCCTCTCCGGCATCGGCGGGCTGAAAGAAGTGATTGCGGTGATCGAAGGCCAGAAGGTCTACAGCAAGCTGAAGTACGAGAGCGGCGCCCACCGCGTGCAGCGCGTCCCTGCGACCGAGCAGCAGGGCCGCATCCACACTTCGGCAATCACCGTGGCGGTGCTGCCCGAGGCCGACGAGGTCGAAGTCCAGATCGATCCCAAGGACATCCGCATCGACACTTTCTGCTCCTCCGGCCCAGGCGGCCAGTCGGTGAATACCACCTACTCGGCGGTGCGCATCACCCACCTGCCCACCGGCATGGTGGTCTCCTGCCAGGACGAGAAGTCGCAGATCAAGAACCGCGCCAAGGGAATGCGCGTGCTGCGCTCGCGCCTCTACGAGAAGAAGCTGGAGGAGCAGCAGAAGCAGATTACCGAGGAGCGGCGCTCGCAGATCGGCTCGGGCGATCGCAGCGAGAAGATCCGCACCTACAATTTCCCGCAGAACCGCGTCACCGACCACCGCATCGGCCTGACGCTGCATCAGCTCGACCGGGTAATGGACGGCAAGATCGACGACATCCTCGAGGCGCTCAACGCCTACTATCAGGCGGAGAAACTGAAGCAGCCGCCTCCCGAGCCGCCGCACGATGACCCGCGTCCGGGCGCCGCAGCCTGATTCTGTAGCGGCGGCCTCTGGCCGCCGGGCGTTTCGGCGCTCAGAGAGCGCCGCTACAGCGTAAGCTATTACGCTAGCCTATTCTATACTATCCTCGCATGCAACTGCGCCAGGCGCTCCAAGCCGCGCTCGCCCAGCTCTCGGACGAGCACGTCCCCTCCCCGCAGCTTGCCGCCGAACTTCTCTTGATGCACGTGCTCGGCCGGGATCGCTGCTACCTCTACACGCATCCCGAGGCCGAGCTTTCCCCGGACGCCGCCGAGCGCTACTTCGGCTTAATCAGAGAGCGCGCCACCGGCAAGCCGACGCAGTACATCACCGGACACCAGGAATTCTGGGGGCTCGACTTCGAGGTAACGCCCGACGTGCTGATTCCCCGGCCGGAGACCGAACACCTGGTCGAGGCCGTGCTCGAGCTCGCCGGGAGCGCAGGCCGTGGGAGCGCGGGCGTCCCGGCCGCTCCTCGAGGCGCCGGGCTTCGCATCGTCGACGTGGGCACCGGCTCGGGCTGCATCGCGCTGGCGCTCGCTTCCGAGTTGCCGCGCGCCACGATCTTCGGAGTCGACGTGTCGCGCGCCGCGCTCGCCGTCGCCGCTCGTAATGCTGCTCGGCTCGGAATGACGGAGCGAGTCAAGTGGGTAGAAGGCGACCTGCTCGCCTCCCTCGTCGGCGCGGGCGACCGAGACCGCTCCGATCGCGCCCAGTTTGACTTCGTCGTCTCGAATCCGCCGTACGTGGCGCGCGACGAGCTCGACAGGGTGCAGCGCGAAGTGCGCGAGTTCGAGCCGCGCCTCGCTTGGGGCGGACTCGAGCGCGGCGACGAGATCTATCGCCGCCTCATTCCCCAGGCGTTCGCCGCGCTCCAGCCCGGCGGATACCTCGTGGTCGAGATCGGCTACAATGCCGCCGAACGAGTTCGCGCGTTGCTGGGGAGTGAATGGACGAGCGTTGAGGTTCGCCCCGACCTCGCGGGCATCCCGCGCGTGGTGGTCGCACGCAAAGCAGGCGCTCGGGGTTAGGGGTTAGGGGTTAATGACCCAATGACTCACTCGCGCAATGGCCCAATTTCTCAAATCCTCCACGTCGACATGGACGCCTTCTTCGTCTCGGTCGAGGAGCTCGAAGACCCGTCGCTCAAAGGCAAGGCGGTGGTGGTGGGCGCCGATCCTGACGGGCGCGGCGTCGTCGCGGCGGCGAGCTACGAGGCGCGCAAGTTCGGCGTCCACTCCGCGCAGCCCATCCAGCAGGCGAAGAAGCTCTGCCCGCACGCCATTTTTCTGCGCGGGCACTACGAGAAATACCGCGAGTACTCGGAGAAAATCCGCACCATCTTCGGCGAATTCACGCCCGTGGTCGAGATGATGTCGATCGACGAAGCGTATCTCGACCTCACGGGTTGCGAGCGCCTGTACGGCTCGGCTTTCAGCGCCGCTGACCGGCTGATCCGCAGCGTCAAGGAGCGCACTCGCCTCAACTGCTCAGTGGGTGTCTCGACCTCGCACCTCGTTTCGAAGATCGCCTCTGACCAGGCGAAGCCGCATGGCCTGCTGTGGGTACTGCCGGGCTGCGAGGCCAAATTCCTCGCGCCGCTGCCCGTCCGCCGCATGCCGGGCATCGGCAAGGTGACCGAACCGGAACTTGGCGCGCTCGGCATCCACACCATCGGCGATCTGCAGCAGTGGAGCCGCGACGGCTTAAAGGAGCGCTTCGGGCAATACGGCGAGTGGCTCTACGTGAAGGCGCGCGGCGAGGACACGGGCGCCTACGCCTATCAGGAAGAGCCGAAGTCGATCAGCCACGAAACCACGTTCGACACGGACACCGGCGACGCGGACGAGATCGAGCGGACCCTCTCTTATCTCGCTCAACTTGTCGGCCGCCGGCTACGCGACCACGCGCTCTTCGCCCGCACCGTAGGACTGAAGCTGCGCTACTCGGACTTCCGCACCCTGACTCGCGACGTCACGCTCGACGAGCCCACCCACCTCGATTCGGTCATCTACGAAAACGTGCTCGCGCTGTTCAATCGCGCGCGCAACCGGCGGCAGAAGGTGCGCCTCGTGGGCGTGCGCGCTTCGAACCTTGAGCGCTCCTCCTTTCAGCGCAATCTATTGGAATCGCCGCAGCGCGAGAAGCTGGACCGCGTGCTCGAAGCGGCCGACAAGCTGCGCGACCGCTTCGGCTTCGACGCCGTACAGTTGGCGCGCTCGCTCGATCCTCAGGAGCCTACCCAGCCTGAGTCGCAATCGCGCTCGACCCTGCCGGGGCAGCGCAAGCCGAGGCGCAGGTTTCTGGGACGTGAGGATTGAGCAGCACGGACCGCTGCTATTGCTTGCGTGCCGCCGCAGACACTCGTTTCAGCACCTCCGAGCGCGTGGTACTGAGCGTGCTCTCGAGCGATTCCTTGGGAATGCTGGTGACGAAGGGGCCGATCAGCCAGCCGAGGCCGGTGGGGATGTCGCGCGTCAGCGAGATCGACTCACACTCGATATAGACGCCGCCATCGCGTTCGACGAACCGCCAGTAGGAATTGATCCGCCAGAGAAACCCGGCGTCGTGGCCCACCGGCTTTTCACGCTCGCCAGGCTTGCCGGCGTTCTCGACCTCGGCGATGCGCGTCGAAAGCGAACGGCTCGACCAGTGGGCGTCATCGAGCCGCGTATAGCGGACGTCGTGCTCGGTGTCGAGCGTTACGGTAATGACTTTGTGCTTGCGCACGCGGTAGAAAATCTTGAAGTCTTCGCCGTCGCGGCTGATGAGCCGCGAGCGACCGATCTCGGGATAGTAATCCTGGTGATGATTGTAGTCCTGGACGAAGGCCAGCACCTGCCGCATCGACGCACCGGGAATGAACACGTCACCGATCCAGTGGTGGATCAGGCCGTCAGGCACGTCGATTTCGCGGCCCGCGGCGTCGCGCGTCTCGAGGTGGTCCATGAAGATCCCGCCGCGCTTGAGTTCATCGAACACCTGCGGGCGTCGCGTCCCATCGAGCTCGTCGACATAGAGGAAGCCCTCGGGATGCTCGACTTCGCGGTTGATGCGCGCTTCGGTCGCGGTGATGTAGCGCGTGAAAGCTTCGAGCGTCGCAGGCTTCAGCTCAACGTTGATGATGTCGGGAGCCGGCGCGCCCAGGAATGCGGTCAGAATGAGAGGTGCAGAAAGGACAGCCGGGTGTCGAGCCAGCCAGGTCATGCGTGTCGAGGCTCCGCCTCACAACGCTGTGATGCTCCTACCGACATAAAGGTCGACGCGTCCAGCGTTCGCTCAATGTGCCGAGTCCGCCGCTCGCCGAATAACTCAGCCCGCCGTCCGCGGGCGACATCTATGTAGCCCAGGGCGCGAGCCCTGGGTTAGGGCGCCCCTCACCCCCGACCCTCCCCCGCGAGGGGGGAGGGGAGAGTAGGTCCGAGACAGCCCTCTCCCCTTGCGGGAGAGGGTGGCGCGCCAGCGCCGGGTGAGGGGATCGAGGCCAGTTCCCCAGGGCTTGCGCCCAGGGCTACTCATCTTCCGCCTCTGCTTACGGCTGGCGAGCAAACGAAGTTGGCGGCGCTATTTGCGTCGCCCGAGCCTCGGTACTTCGCAACCTCGGGATACGGACACAACGGGCGCGTTATCTTGACGCCCTTGGCGGCGGAGTCGTCGACGTATTTCGTGGCGATGATCTTCGATGGCGCGCTGCCCTTTTCCACCCACTGTTCAAGCGCCATGTAAGCGTTGTGCTCAGGATCGGTGGGCGTCATGCCGCCGAATTGTCCGAAGGAATTGGGCCCGGGCCCGCCGCCGCAGTGCTGCATCCCGGGCACCATATAGAGCCGCATGAAGGAGTCCACGGCGGGCCGGCCCATTTTGGCGACGACGCTATGGTAATAGTCGATGGTGTTGACGGGTGCGATGGCCGCGTCGCTCCAGCCGTGATAGAGGATCAGCTTGCCGCCGCGCGCCTCGAAGGGCTGGAGGTTCGGGTCCGTCGAATTGAGGGCGCCGGCCGTTTTAGCGTCAGCCAGCTTCACGGCGTCGTCAACGCTGAACGCCTTCGGATCCCAGTCGGCCTTCTCGTAGACCATGCCGGAGAAGTAGCCTTCTCCGAAAAGCGTGATCAGGCTGCGACCCGGCGCCGGACCGAAGACCCACAGTCCCCAGCCGCCAGGCCCTTCCTCGCCGCCCGGCGCGAGGCCTGGAAAGATCTGGTGCCCCGCCGAGCCCGTAGGTCCGGCATAGATCTTCTTGAGAGCGGTCACTTCGGGCGCGGTAAGACATCGATCGGACTCGGCTCCCTGGCAAGCCAGCGTCGCCGGATCGAAGTGGCACTGCCGCGGGTCATTGAGGATGCCGTCCGCGAGGCCGTCCTGGGCGTCGCAAGCCGCGAGCACCGCGGCGCTGATGGCGGGGACCTTGCTCGCGGGAATATAGCTTCCCGGCTCTTGAGTGAGCGCCTGGACGTCCCACATCGCCGCCGTGAGCAGATGCGTCCAGTAGTTGGCGGGCGCGCCGGCGAGGATACCGTCGTAATCCTCCGGGAAGCGCTGCGCTTCCATCAACGCTTCACGTCCGCCGTCCGAGCAACTCGCGAAGTACGCGCGTTGGGTATGGCGCCCGTAAAACGCCGTCATGACGAGCTTCGCCTGGCGAGTCATCTCATGGATGCCGCGATAGCCGAAGTCGATGACTTTCTCTGGATGGCCCAAGGCCCACGCCGCGTCGACCGCCGACCCCGCGTGTCCAGTGTCCGTGCCGGCAGCCGCGTAGCCCAGTTTCAAGGCGGCCGCGAGGCCAGGATAGTCAATCGTCCCGGCGAAGCCGCCGTTGCCCTGGCCGCGGAATCTGCCGTTCCAGCCCGAGGCGGGCATCCAGACGTCGATCTTGATGTCGGAGTCGGCGGTCGGTTTGGCGTCGATGGTCACGCGGCAAAAGGCGGGAACGTCCTTGTAGCTCGGCCCCTGGCCCGGTCCAGCATTCGCCGCGGGCGGCGTGAATGCTCCAGCCTCGACCGCCCGAGCCGACGTGACCTTGGCGCTGGGCAGCGCCATGTCCTTCAGCTGCTCGCACGCAGTTTGAGGCGAATCCGCCGGCTGACCGAATGCGCTCGAAGTGAACAGCACTGCCAGAAAGACCAAGCTCAGTGGCTTACTCATCGCAACCCCCTTGATTCCTTGCTGCGAACTGCCGAGTCCGGACTTATAACTCCCGGAACCGTCGGAAGCAAGGAGAATGACGGCTTGCGCGCTCGCGCGGAATCTGCGAACATCGACCTTCAAGTTTCAAACCCCAACCTGGAGGCATCATGCCGTCTCGACTTCCCAGCCGCACAATTTTTGAAGGACCCACACGCGCCGGCGCGCGCTCCATGTTGAAGGCCATCGGCTTCACCGACGCCGATCTGGCGCGCCCCATCGTGGGCATCGCTAACACCTGGATCGAAACCATGCCGTGCAATTTCCATCTGCGCCGCCTGGCCGCCAAAGTGAAAGAAGGCATTCGCGCCGCGGGCGGTACGCCGATGGAGTTCAACACCATCGCCATCTCGGACGGTGTGACCATGGGTACCGAAGGCATGAAGGCTTCGCTGGTCAGCCGCGAGGTCATCGCTGACTCGATGGAACTCGTCGGACGCGGTCACATGTTTGACGCCATGGTGGCGCTGGTTGCCTGCGACAAAACGATTCCGGCGGGCGCCATGGCGCTCATCCGGCTGAACGTCCCGGGAATCCTGCTCTACGGAGGCTCGATTGCCGCCGGCCACTTCCAGGATCACGATGTGACCATCGGCGACGTCTACGAGGCCATCGGAGCGAACGCTGCCGGCCTGATGTCTGACGGCGATTTGAAGAAGCTCGAGGACGTGGCGTGTCCCGCAGCGGGCGCCTGTGGCGGACAATTCACCGCCAACACCATGTCGACGGTGATGGAGTTCATCGGCCTGTCACCGATGGGGTTCAACAGTGTGCCGGCGATGGACCCGAAAAAGGATGAGATCGCCTACGCCACCGGTCAGATGGTGATGGACCTGCTCGAGCGCGGTGCGCGTCCCAAGGACGTCCTGACGCGAGCCGCCTTCGAGAATGCCATCGCCAGCGTCGCCGCGACGGGCGGCTCCACCAATTCGGTGCTGCACCTGCTAGCCATGGCGCGCGAGGCGGGCGTACCGCTCTCGATCGACGATTTCGACCGCGTCAGCGCGCGTACCCCGATCATCGCGGACCTGAAGCCGGGCGGCCGCTACGTTGCGGTGGACGTCCACCGCGCGGGCGGGATTCAGCTTATCGCGCGGCGGCTCGCGGAAGGCGGGCTGATCGACGAGCACCAGATGACTCCAAGCGGCCGGACGATTGGCGAGGAGGCGCGGCGCGCTCAGGAAACGCCCGGCCAGGACGTCATCAAGCCGGTCTCGAATCCGCTCAAGAAGACCGGGGGCCTCGTGATCCTGAAAGGTAATCTCGCGCCCGAAGGGAGTGTGGTGAAGGTGGCGGGGCACGAACGGCTGCAGCATCGCGGCCCGGCGCGCGTCTTCGATTGCGAAGAGGACGCCATGCGCGCCGTCACCTCGAAGAGCCTCAAGCCCGGCGACGTGGTGGTGATCCGCTACGAGGGCCCGCGCGGCGGACCGGGGATGCGCGAGATGCTGGGGGTGACGGGCGCGATCGTCGGCGAAGGATTAGGCGAGTCCGTGGCGCTGCTGACGGACGGCCGGTTCAGCGGCGCGACGCGCGGGCTGATGGTCGGACACGTGGCGCCCGAGGCGGCGCGCGGCGGACCGATCGCGGCGCTCGCCGACGGCGACGTGGTGAAGTTCGACATCAATGCCCGTCGGCTCGACGTGGAGCTGAGCGACGGAGAGATCAAGAAACGTCTCGGCGCCTGGCGTGAGCCCAAGCCGCGCTACGCGAGCGGCGTCTTCGCCAAGTACGCGGCGCTCGTCTCTTCCGCGTCCGAGGGCGCGGTAACCTGGCTGAATTCCGGGGCATGAGGTATCAGCCCATCAGTATCGGCAATGGCCGAATGAGAGCGATGCCCCGTCTTCATTCACGGTCCACTGCTGGTTCGTCGTGCTGGGATTGTACGGTCTTCTCCTTGGGACTTAATGACACCTCCCTGCGATTCGGTGGCGCGGGCCTCCGCCATTTGGACTCCCCGAAGATGATCGCCTTGACATAGAAAAGGCATTGGCCCAGGCTCACAACGTTCAGGTTATCGTCAAGCGGCAGCCATCGCTTTCCGTGTTGAGTGACGATCTTCGAGCCCACCAGCACTTCTCCCTGTGGCACGGGTGACTTGGGACGACAGGGAAAGTGAACCGTGACGGCGTCATTCAAGTCGAGCTGTGGCCGGTCCGCACCCAGCTCTTGTAGGACAATGGCCAGATGATTCATCGGCATCTACCCAATAAGCTCACCCGTCTGGGGGTTCCAGGAACGCACGAGAACCAGAGAGCCCTCCTCGGTGGACGCGTCGTCGGGTGGGGTGGCAGACTCCGCGCTGGGCTGGCTCGCGGCTACGGCAGGAACCATGATTTGCAGCGCCGACACAATGAGATTGGCAAGTATCACGCGCTTCCAGTCAACCTTTCGATCAGGGGAACACACGGCAAATCTCCCGACGCTGGGCAATGCAGTCTCCAACCTTCCGCCCTAGGCCGAGCAAATGCCTTGCCAGTTTTTCGAACTCATTTGAACAAACTATCTATTGACTTTTCAAAGACTGCCGTCCGCGCTCGAGAAAGCGCAGCCCTTCTGCATCTTAAAATTTACTCGGGCGCGTGCCGGAACGAGTAAAACTTTCGCGCGCCCGCCACATCAGCAGCGCGCGCGTGACTTTGAGTTGACGCCGCAAGAAACGATTGTCGCTCGCGGCTGATTGTGCCAGAATGGAGTCAAGCACGGACACGGGGTCTTCCCAGGCTTGGGGCGAGAAATGAGGCATGACAGCAAGTGCATCCTGATCTCAAGACGGTAATCGAACTTCAGCAGGTCGATCTGAAGATCGCCGACCTGACCGCTCAGATCGAAGCCGCACCTTCCCAGATTCAAACCCTCGAAAGCCAGTTGAACGATTTCCTCCACGCCCACGAAGAGCGCAAGCTCCGGCTCGCTGCCAATCAGAAAGAGCGCAAAGAGCTGGAAGTGGAAATCCAGAGCATCCAGGGCAGGATTGCGAGGCACAAGGACCAGCTCTATCAGGTGAAGACCAACGAGCAATATCGCGCCATGCTCAAGGAGATCGAAGGCGAAGAGGAGAACATCCGCAAGATCGAGGACAAGATCCTGGAGAAGATGCTGGAAGCGGAAGGAATCCAGAAGCAGGTGCAGGAGGCAGCGAGCCGCCTCGACGGCGAGAAGTCACGAGTAGCGGCGGAAACAAAGCGCTTGGAGTCCACCCGTCAGACGGCGGAAGCAGAACGGCGGCAGGCGCTCGAGCACCGCGAGCTCCTGGCGGGCGCTCTGAGCGAGAGCGTGCGCGATACTTACGAGCGCGTGCGCCGGGGACGCCGCGGGGTGGCGGTGGCAGAGGTGCGCGACGGGTTCTGCACCGCGTGCCACGTCCGCCTGCGGCCGCAGATGTACAACGACGTGCGGATGAACGGCACCGTGCTGACGTGCGAGAACTGCAGCCGGATCCTGTACTACGTCGAGTCACCCGCTGAACCCATCGATGCGAGCGGAGACCAGAGCAGCCACGCGGCGATCCAGAATTAGGAGTTGCGCGGCGTCGAGGTCCAACCTGGACCCTGCCTTCCTGCTTTATGCGAAGTAGACCTTGAGGCAGTCGAACTTCCACGCCGAGCTGAGATAATCTCTACGCCGAAGACCGGCAGCAACCAGTCGCGATGAAGAAGGTTGTCGTTACCACGGACGGAGCGTGTATTGGCAATCCTGGACCCGGGGGCTGGGCCTGTATCTTGCGGTCGGGCCGCGTGGCCCGCGAGATGTATGGCAGCGAGCCCCGAACGACCAACAACCGCATGGAGCTGCGGGCGGTGATCGAAGGCCTGCGCGCGCTTCGTGAACCGTGCCAAGTTACCGTCTACACGGATTCCGAGTACGTTCGGAAGGGTATCACGGAGTGGCTGGAGCGATGGAAGCTGAATGGATGGAAGAAGCGGGACAAAGGGAAAGTCGTCAATCAAGACCTCTGGATGGAGTTGGATCAGGCTGCGCAGCAACACCGGATTCGTTGGGAATGGGTACGAGGGCACGCGAGCCACGTGGACAACTTGCGTTGCGACTTCCTGGCGAACCGGGCAGCGCGAGAACAGATCTCATCCCCGGGTTCGACTCGAACCGTCGAGGCTAACGATGGAGTTGAGACACAACACCCGTCGCGCCTTTTGACGTGAGCACAAGAGGAGACTGATATGTCCGAAACCGCAGCAGTGGCTCACTCCTCAGGGATCCCACCCCTAACTGCGCTGACCGAGGAAGAACACCTGTTTCAAGCGGCGGCGCGTGAGTTCGTGGAAAAAGAAGTGGGGCCGCACGTTGCCGAGATGGACCGCGAAGGCGTCTTCCGGCACGACCTGATCGACGCCTTCTTCGCGCAGGGATTCATGAGCATCGAGATCCCCGAGGCGTACGGCGGCAGCAGCGGCTCGTTCTTCATGGCATGCCTCGCCATCGAGGAATTCTCGCGCGTGGACGCTTCGGCCGGCGTGGTGATTGATGTCCAGAACACCTTGGTCTCGAACGCCGTGATGCGCTGGGGTACCGACGCGCAGAAGCAGGCTTTCCTGCCGCGTCTGGCGCGCGACACGGTGGGAGCGTACGCGCTCTCCGAGCCCGGCTCGGGCAGCGACGCCTTTGGGCTGACAACGCAGGCGCGGGAAGACGGCGGCGACTACGTCCTCAGCGGGCGCAAGCTTTGGATCACCAACGCCAAGGAGGCCGGCCTCTTCATCCTGTTCGCCACGGTCAACCGCGGGCTCGGCCACAAGGGCATCACGGCGTTTCTCATCGACCGCACGACGCCGGGCTTCAGCGTGGGCCGTAAGGAGGACAAGCTGGGCATCCGCGCCTCCTCGACCTGCGAGCTGATCCTCGAGGACTGCCGCGTGCCCAAGGCGAACGTGCTGGGAGAAGTTGGCAAGGGTTACAAGGTGGCGATTGAAACGCTCAACGAGGGACGCATCGGGATCGCCGCCCAGATGGTAGGCGTGGCGCGTGGCGCGCTCGAGCACGCCATCGCCTACGCCAAGGAGCGGCGGCAATTTGGCAAACCCATCGCGGAGTTCCAGGCCATCCAGTTCCAACTGGCGCGCCTCGCGACCGACGTGGAGGCGGCCCGACTGATGACCTACAACGCCGCTCGCTTGCACGATGCCGGTCTGCCGTTCTTGAAGGAAGCGGCCATGGCCAAGTATTTCTGCTCCGAGGTCGCGGAACGCGTGGCCTCGGAAGCTATCGAGGTCTACGGCGGCTACGGATTCACCAAGGACTATCCGGTGGAGAAGTACCTGCGCGACTCGAAGATCGGCAAGATCTACGAGGGCACGTCGTTCATGCAACTCCAAACCATCGCCAAGTTGGTGCTAGGGACTTAAGAGTAGCGCCCGACGCCATAGCTTCTCCGGCACGCGGTAGGGGAGCGCTCCGCGCTCCCGCTGCATACAGCCCCAAAACCGGAACGGGAGCCCAGGGGAGCTCCCCTACGCAGCCACTTTAGTTAGCACTTGACAAACACCGGCTGTCCGGTATATCTTCAGTAAACTCGACCATGAGCCAACCGAGAAGGGTAAGGAAGATCCGTGTCGCCAGGGTATGCGTTTCGTTGCCTCAATCTCCCCTCGATACTTGGCAGGGTCTCCGCCAAACAAAACCGGAATGTCCTTTAGAATCAGTTGGAAACTGCTCTCAGCACCCCTTCCTATTGCGGATTCAAAACCGGCCACTAGGGACGACCGGCGGGCGGGAGGAGCGATGGTTTCCGGAGGGACGCCGAGGCTGGCTACGCGCCCGTACCCAGCTTCTTCAGGTGGGCGCGGACCCGCTCGGCGTCGGGAGCGTTGGGGGCGAGGTCGAGATATCGCTGATACTCCTGGCGAGCGCGTGAGGTCTCGCCCACGGATTCGAGCGCCAGCGCGAGCTGATGATGGGCATCCGCCAAGTCGGGACTGAGGCGCACCGCTTCTTGGTATTCGTGGATGGCGCCCGGAATGTCCTTCCTCGCTTTCAGCAAGTCGGCCAGCGTCAGATGAACGCCGGCATCCTGCGGACGCAGTCGCAAGTACTCCTTGTAGTCGCCGATGGCCTCGTAGAGTTGTCCTTGCTGGCGAAGCGCATCCGCCAGCGCCCGCCGCGCCTCGGCGAAGTCTGGCTTGTCGCGCAGCGCCTCCCGGAACTCTTCCAGGGCGTGAGCCGATTTGCCCTGCGTCAGCCACGCGTTCGCGAGGACGTAGTGCGCTTCGGGTGAGTTAGGAGTCACCTTGAGGACCGACTGCGCCTCGGCCGCCGCGCCTGCGGGATCATTCAAGTGAATCAGAACGTCGGCCAGCGTCAGGTGCGCTTCAGGCCAGTCCGAGCGAGCTTCGAGAGCGGCACGGAAGGCATCGGCTGCTCCCTGCCAGTCGCCAGTCTTTTCGAGAGCCTGTCCCAGTCCGAACTGCGTTTGAGGATCCTTGGGCTGGCGCGCGAGCACTGCCCGAAAAGCGTCGGCCGCGCCCTTGAAATCGCCGCGCTGGTAGAGCGTAGCACCCAATTGCCGCTGATAGTCGGGATTGTCAGACGAGATGCGCATGGCCTCGCGCGACTCGGCCAGCGCCGCATCGAGGTCACCGTTCGCGCGCAGAGCGGCGGCGAGCTTCTCGTGCAACGCGGCATCCTCAGCACGCAGGCGCAGCGCGTCGCGATAGGTGGGAATCGCCAGGGCGAAATTCTTCTCCGCGGTCAAGAGGTCGCCCAAGGCGACCAACGCCTCAGGATAGTCGGCCCGGAGCTGGACGGCGCGCTCGAGTTCGGACTGAGCGCCCGCTTCGTCTCCCGAGGCTTTGAGCGACATCGCGAGGCGGTAATGCAGCTCCGCGCTTTGCGGACGGCGGTCGAGCGCCTGCCGGTACTCGCCGATGGCGTTCTGAATCTGGCCGCCCGCCTCGTAGGCGTTGGCGAGGTGAAAGTGCGCGTCAGGATCGTCAGGCCGCAGCCGTACTTCCTCGCGGTATTCGAGGATGAAGCCCGGCACGTCCCCCGAAGCCTGAAGCGACTCCGCCAAGTTACGATGGTAGTCGGGGTTGTCGGGCGCGAGCGCTGTGGCTTTCTTGAGCTCGGCGAGCGCTTGCACCAGGTCGCCGATCTTTCTCAGCACCAACCCGAGGTTCTCGTGCAGCGCCGGATCATCAGGCTTCAGCCGCAGCGCCTCGCGGTACGCGGTGACCGCCGCCGCGTGATTCCCGGAGGAGAGAAACGTGGCCGCCAGCTCCTCGTGCGCCATCGGGTCCGCGGGACGCAGGCGGATGATGTGGCGCAGTTCGGTTGCCGCTCCGCCGTAGTCGCCAGCTTCGCGCAGCGCCAGGGCCAGCGACATGCGGTAGTCGGTCTGGTTGGGCTGAAGCTGGACAGCCTGCCGATACTCCTCGATGGCGTGGATCAGGTCGTCGGTGGCACGCAGGGAGTTCGCGAGCGCCCAGTGAAGGTCGGCATCCTTGGGACGCAGGCGCGACGCGGCACGATATTCGCGGACACCGTCCGAGACATTTCCCGCCTGTGTCAGCGCCGAAGCGAGCCCCTCGTGCGCGTCGGCGCTCGAGGGATCGAGCTTGACCGCGCCCTGACATTCCTCGACGGCCGCTCGGGCGTTACCGGATTGCAACAGAGAGTTCGCGAGAGCCAATCGCACCTGGGCGTTCCTGGGGTCGATGGCCAGTGCGCGCTGATACTCGCGAGCGGCGTCGGCAAAGCGGCGGTTCGCGGTGAGCGCGTTGCCAAGTCCGAGGTAAGCTTGCGGATCGGAGGGATGAAGGCGGACTTCGGCTTGATACTCGTCAATCGCCCGCCCGAGCTGGCCCTGCGCCTCGTACAGCGCTCCCAAGTTCCGGTGGACGCCCGGGAGTCCGGGTTTGAGGCGCAGCGCCTCCTGGTATTCATGAATGGCCTCGGGTATCTTCTGCTCGGCGCTGTAGACTCCGGCGAGGTTGTAGTGGGCCTCAGCGTAATCAGGTTTGAGTTGGAGGGCCTTATGGTAGGCCGCACTGGCCTCCTTCCACATCTCCCGTCGCGCAAAGTCAAGGCCCTGCTTGACGAGCGATTCCGGCGTGCGCGAAGTTTCCTGCGACTCGGAAGTTTTCTGCGAGCGCGCGCCCGCGCTTGGCCCGGCCAGCAGGGCCACAATGAGCAGAGCGCCGACAATCCGGTAGAGGTGATGGCGCTTTTGTCCGCCCATATTGAGTAGGATACACCCATCACGCGGCACGATGCCCGGCGGGTTTGACAAGCGCACGCCTCCTCGGTCATCCTCGCGCGACGAAATAATCCGATGACCAACGATGCCGCCCGTCCTCATGCCGCAGTCGACCGAGCCCTTCGCCGGCCTGCCGGACTCGTCTATGCGGCGCTCACTGCCTCGGCGTTCTTCTGGGGCGCGGGCTTTGCGGTCGGACGGTTCGCGTTGCGCGAAGTCTCGCCCCTCGAATTGCTGGCCGGACAGGCGCTTGGTGCGGCGATCGTCGAAGTGGTGTGGACCGCGGCCCGAGGTCGCGCGAGGGCACTACGGGTACCCGTATCTATCCTCTTACCGGCCGTCGCCCTGGGCCTCGTCGGACAAAACATTCTGAACGGCCTCACTTACCTCGGTCTAGCTCTGACCTCAGCCACCAATGCCGCGCTGATCTACGGCTTCTCGCCCGTGCTGATCGGGATCATGGCGGCGATGTTCCTCGGCGAGCCGTTTTCGCGGCGCAAGCGATGGGGAGCGCTGATCGGCTTCCTGGGAGTCGCGGTCGTGATCACCCAGGGGCACGTCGAGTCGATTCGCCTGCGAGGCACGATGCTCGGCAACCTCCTGGTCCTCGGCGGCGCCGTCTACTGGGCGGGTTACGCCATCGCTACGCGAACGCTCGCGCGCCGCATCGACCCGGAGGTCTTTACCTTTTACATTCTGGTGCCGGCGATCGTTCTTCCTGTGGGCTGGATCCTGAGGACGAAGAGCCGCTTGCCCTGGGCGGTCCACGACGCGCGAACCCTGCTCGCCATGGCCGTCCTGGGAGTCGGGACCAGCTTTCTCGCGATGCACTTCTGGAACTGGGGGCTGTCGCGCATCGAAGCGAGCCGCGTGGGAGTGTTCTCCTATCTCGAGCCGGTCTTTGCCGGCCTCATCGCCATCGTCTTTCTCGGCGAACGCCTCACGGCAGCGACTGCCTTGGGCGCGGTCCTCGTTTTCGCGGGCATCTTCCTGACCACGCTCGGCTCGTAACCCATTGCTGAACGGCAAGCGATCGGATCTGCGGGGAGTTTTCTTCGGATTTCTTGGATTGTTGGGAGTGCTGCTTCTCATGCCTCTTGCCTTCTGCCTCTTGTCACCCGCTCGCGTTTTCGATATAGTGCGCGTCGCGACGGGAGCCCGCCTCGCTGTTTTTGCTCATCTCGACGTTTGCGGTCCGCCGATAGCGGGCGCGATGAGCTTCCTGCCAGCTTCGTCGGCGACGATAACCGATACCGGAGGCATCGATGAACACCCCTGGCCTGTGTTCGCGGCTGCACCAATCCCCGCTTCGCGGGGCGCGGTTCTATGTCCTGGCACAAATGCTCGCGCTGGTTGTTCTCTCCGTGCTGTGGATCGCCGCGTGTTCGCCGCCGGTCGAGCGTCCCAAAGGAGCGGCAGGGGCCTACCTTGACGCTACCGACATGTTCAAGCGGGGCCGCTACGACCGCGCCCTGGAGTTCACCGAGAGCATTGCCTCGGCGTCGCCTCCGAACGCCTACACTGACCGGGCTCGCGTCCTGCGCGCCGTCATCTTAACCGGCCAGATGAATGGCTATAAGGAATTGGGAGACGCCTACGCCAAGGGCGCCGACGCCACCAAGAATCCCCAGTACAAGGCCGAGTACGAACGTTTACGTCATGACGATTTCCAGTACGCCTCACAGCTCGCGCTGGGTCTGGGCGAAGTCGCGCAGCAGTTCACCGCCGCAGGCGCGCTCCCCAAGGAGTTGTCACTCGAGGCTTCCTATCCCACCCTCGAAGGCCCGATGATGGTCAGCCAACTGGAGCGCGTCAGGCAGGGCGGGTGGATCGAGCAGGGCGACCAGGAGCAGGCGGCGCTCGACGCGCCACGCGCCGGAATCGACGATGCGCTGGCCGAGGTCGTGCGAGGCGATCGCTTCAAAGCCCAGAGCCTCATGAAAGCGGGTCCCGTCAAGCTCGATCCCGTGGACTTCGGCATTTTCCTCGGCAACGGCGTTCTGACCGGCGCCAGCCTCTTCGATAAGAAACACACGCAGAACCCGCAAAAATTCAGAGTCGTGTATGCGCTGGCACAGTCCACCGCGAAGGCGGCGGGCGACGACCTTAAAACGAGCCCCGATCCCGATAAAGAGAAGCGACTGAAGAAGCTCGAGGACGACATCAAAGCGGAGTTGAAGAACGGATATCCCAGCGCCTGAGAGCCTTTGATGCCCCAGGCCAGCGCCAAAGTCCACGCCCGAACCCTGCCCGGTATCCGCATTGGCCATGCCAGCGACTTCCGCGGGCTGACGGGCTGCACGGTCGTTCTGTGTGAAGCGGGCGCAGTCTGCGCTGCTGACCTGCGTGGATCCGCGTCGGGCACGCGCGAACTCTCCGTCTGCCTGCCGGGCCACCTGGTCGAACGCGTCCAGGGGATTCTGCTGGCCGGAGGTAGCGCCTTCGGACTCGACGCGGCGGCGGGCGTCATGCAATACCTCGAGTCGCGCGGCGCGGGGTTTGCTGCGGGGCGGCATCGAATCCCCATCGTGCCGGCGGCGGTGATCTTTGATTTGAGTACCGGCTCGGCCAAGGCACGGCCCAGCCCTGGCATGGCGCTTTGGGCGTGCGAGAACGCCTCGACCGAAGTCGCGGAAGGTTCGGTTGGCGCGGGAGCGGGCGCGACGGTGGGCAAACTTTACGGGATCAAACACGCTACCAAAGGCGGTGTGGGATTCGAGAGCGTGCGCCTGCCGCGCGGTGCGGTGGTCCAGGCGCTGGCAGTCGTCAACGCTTTCGGCGACGTCGTCGATCCGGCGGACGGGCGAGTGCTCGCTGGTGCGCGGATGGCAGCGGTGGGTCACGGCGCAGCCGAGTTCGCCGATACGGCCAGGCAGATGCTCGCCGGAGCCGCTCGCAAGGCCTTTGGAGAAACGAATACGACGCTGGCCGTAGTCATGACCAACGTCGCACTCGACAAGCTTCAGGCCGCCAAGGTCGCGGAGATGGCTCAGGACGGCCTCCCGCGCGCCATCCGCCCCGTTCACACGCGGTTCGACGGCGACCTGGTGTTCGCGCTGTCGCTGGGTCAGAAGCGCGCCGACTTGAACGTGCTGGGCACGGCGGCGGCTGAGGTGACCGCACAGGCTATCGTCCGCGCCGTCAAGTCTGCTAAGGGCCTCGGCGGCGTGCCATCGCTACGGGACTTGAACGGTTGAATGCAGCCCGTGTGAACACCGAATGGCTGCGGCGCGTCGGCCGCTTCAGTGGCTTGGCTCGGGCTGGGGTCCGGCGGGAGCGGTGCCGGAGGGCGTGGGTATCATCGAGCCGTGCGGGCTGCCCATACTCATGGGCGAACTGGATTCCACCTCCCAGTGATCGCCTGACCGGCGCAAGGTGTAACGGATTTCGACGAAGGACTGCGGCATCTGCTTGCTTTGAAACTTGACGCGCGCCTCCGCTGTATCGCCCGCGAACTTGACGTTCTCCACCTGCAGCGTCATGTTTTCCATCGCCAGGCCGGGGCGCTCCTTGAGGTGCTGTTCGATGGCGGCCTGGACGGCGCTCTTCGACTTGAGCCGGTTGCAGCCCGCCGCGACGACTATCGTCATACCCAGAACGCACGCCACCAGCCAGCGCATAAGAATTCTCCTGCGCGTCACGGTACTTGAAGCGCCTCGGATTGTCAAAAGTCCAAAGCTGGTCTAGATTGAAGGATTAGTCGAAGGAGCCTGAAGCTCGCATGTTGGACCTTGGGTTTGTGCGCGAGAACCTGGAGCTCGTCAAGCAGAAGATGCGCGAGCGCGGATTCCGCGAGGACGCTCTCGAGCAGTTCGGTGCGCTTGACGGCTCGCGCCGGGCTCATCTGCTCGATGCCGAGAAGCGTAAGGCGCGCCGCAATAAGGTCTCGGACGAAATCGCCGCCCTCAAGAAGCAGAAGCAGGATGCCTCACCGCTCATCTCCGAGATGAAGCAGCTCAAGGAGGAGATCACTGGGCTCGACGCCAAGGTGGAAGCCGCTGAGAATGATCTCCGGGAGCTGCTGAAGAACATCCCCAACATCCCGCACGCGAGCGTTCCGATCGGCAAGGGCGCCGCCGACAATCAGGAAATCCGCCGGTGGGGCGAGCCGCGACAATTCGACTTTGAACCCAAGCCCCACTGGGACCTGGGCACGGCGCTCGGCATCCTTGACTTCGAGCGCGCGGCCAAAATCTCGGGTGCGCGGTTTGCAGTCTACTACGGCGCGGGCGCCCGGCTCGAGCGCGGCCTCGCCAACTTCATGCTCGATGTCCACACGCGCGAACACGGCTACACCGAGGTCCTGCCGCCCTTCATCGTCAACTCGGCGAGCCTTTACGGCACCGGAAATTTGCCCAAGTTCGCTGGCGACCTCTTCCAAGTGGAGAAGGGCGATCCGACGCTCGCGCCCCCCGAGGAAGAAAAAAGAGGCACTGACCTTTGGCTGATCCCTACGGCTGAAGTTCCGGTCACCAATCTTTATCGCGACGAGGTGCTCGACGCCGAGCGCCTGCCCGTCAAGCACTGCGCCTGGACCGCGTGCTTCCGCAGCGAGGCAGGCTCCTACGGCAAAGACACGCGCGGCATCATCCGCCAACACCAGTTCCAAAAGGTCGAGCTGGTGAAGTTCACCCTGCCCGAAAAGTCGTACGACGAACTCGAGTCGCTCACCCACAACGCGGAGGCCATCCTCCAGCGCCTCAACCTGCCCTACCGCGTGGTGGCATTGTGCACCGGCGACCTGGGATTCAGCTCCGCCAAGACCTACGACATCGAAGTGTGGCTGCCTTCGGGCCGGGAATACAAGGAGATTTCCTCCTGCTCGAACTTCGAGGCCTTCCAGGCGCGCCGCGCCAACCTGCGTTTCCGCCGCGCCAAGTCCGGCAAGACCGAGTTGCTCCATACGCTGAACGGCAGCGGACTCGCGGTGGGGCGCACCTGGCTCGCCATCGTCGAGAATTACCAGCAGGCCGACGGCTCAGTCGTCGTCCCCGAAGCGCTGCGTCCTTACCTCGGCGGCCTGGAGCGCATCACGCGCGCCACGACCTGATTCGCTGGGGATCGCAGAATACAACGCCATAATTTTCTGTAGCGCCGCTCGAAGCCTGCCGGTCATCGACTAGACTCGTCCAAATGTGCAATTTATTCAGCCGATGTAACCTGCGGCTTTGCCAGTTCTGATGAACAACGATCACCCCGCAGCATGAAAATGGCTTTATAGTACTCCTGACCTTTCGACGCTAGATCGACGAAACAGCAAAGCGGCGGAGCCGCTCGTTCTCACACACGCTCGCAAAAAGGGGTGTGGGAGAAAGACCGTGGTGAGAATCACTCGACCGAGAAGTCGTACAGCAATCCCGGCATCTCGCGCCCGCGATACTGGTAGAAGCCGTACTCGCCAGGGTCCAGATCCTCGCTGGGCACCAGCCGATAAACACCGCTCGTGACCTGCTTGTCGTTGAACCTGATTTGAGAATGGAGTGAGATGCCCGCGCTCGAGTTCCAGTCACCCTTGGAGCTCGAGCTCAGCTCGAACATCCGGCGGCCGTGCTTCGCCTTGAGCTTGACGAGCACGAGGTCCGCCGCGCCCGCTTCATCGTCGCTTCCTCGGGCGGCGCGATAATAGAAGACCGGAGTCGAGGGAACTGCCTCGTCCGCGTGGTCGCCCAGGATTTCCGCTTTGATCCTGTTGCTGCCGCCGAAAGGCATCGCCCCTTTCAGGGGAATGGGCGGCAGCTTGCTGCCCGAGTGCTCGACCGTGACGGCGTGACCTTCGATGCGCTCGAGGCCGGCGGCGGCCACGTAGTAGAGTCCCGGGTCAGAGGGGATCTTGGCGGAGTCGAACGCCAGGAGAAGGAGAACGAGGACTTGCGCGGCACACATAACTGCCTCCTGCCGACAACCGGAGTTGAGGTTTATATCGCGTAGACTAATAGACAGGAGTATACCTAACTAGTAGATGATTTTCAACGCAAAGCGCTGACGCTGGCTCACATCCACCCGTGAACCTTGAGCCCCCAGGCGAGCGCCGCCGCGAAACTTGTCCCCGCGAAGTTCACGATGCCGTTGGTCACGAGACCTCGCCGCTCGAGGGTGGCGCCCAGCAGGCTGTCGAGCAGGTTCCCGGCGACGCCAGCCGCGAGGGCAATCGCGGCCCCGCCCGGACTAGACAGTCGCAAGCCGTAACCCAGAGCGACGACCAGCGCGGAAGCGACGAATCCTGCTGCCGTACCTGCGACCGACATGCCGCCGTCCTCGCCCGCGGGCACGGGCCGGAACGTAGTAATCAGGTAAGCTCGTCCGGAGAGCCACTGGCCAATCTCGCTCGAGACGGTGTCGCCGGCGGCTTCCGAGAACGCAGCGATGAGTGCCACGAGGAATGCGGACTCGTAATGCGTGGTGATGACGAGAATGGAACAAAAAGCGCCCGCCAGCGTATTCGCCAGGGCCTCGCGCCAGCTTCGCGCCCCGCCGCGCCGCTCGGCGATACCCCGCGCCGCCTTCTTCGCGTAACCCAGGCGCGTCGCAATCGAGCCCAGCACGAAAAACGCCAGCAGCAGTAGAAAGCTCTTCCAGCCGTAACCGAGGTACACGGCCACGCCGAGAAAGAATCCGACCAGGGCGCCCGATAGCGAGATGAGCTTGAGCCCACGTGCGACCAGCGCAAACGCCAGGTTGATGCCGACGGCAAGGATGATTCTCCGGCCAAGGTACGGCAGGTTGCTGTCAAGCGCCGAGCGCTCGACGAGGTACGCGGCAAACATGAAGACGCCGCAGATCAGGGGGACGGTCGCGTTGTCGTCGAGCCGAATGGGCAGGCTTTCGATTATCGCGCCGACCAATGCCGTCGCCGCGCACACCATGAGCACTTTGTTCGGCTCGAGGCTGGGATTCACCCAGCGTGTGAGCACATAAGCGCCTGTGGTGCCGGCCAGGACGAAGGTCCAGAATCCCGCCCAGGTCTTCTCACCGTTATAAGGAAGCGGCGTGCCGCCGACGAATTCGCCTACCACACTCGCCAGGCCGTCGCCCAAGGCCATGATCGCCCAAACTGCCGCGACCACGTGGATGCTGTGCCGGAAGAGCAGGATCAGCGCCAGCACGGAAACGGGATACAGGACAATTCCCGTCCAGATGCCGGGCGTGGGCGCCGCGGCTTCGCTCGCCGGCCGCTTGCCGAGGTCCACCTGAAGGCGCGGCAGAATGAACAGATTGAAGATCAGGGCGAGGACGGCTGCTCCTGCCGCCTGCGTCCAGGTCAGAAAGGGCAGCAAAAACGCGAACCCCAACATCGACATGTGAACGATCTTGCGCGTCGAGAACAACGGGCGAACCACGAAGGAATCGGGCGATTGAGTCATCGGTTCATCGCGCTACCGAGCGTCTTCTTCAAGCCGTCCTCGAGCCGCGTCACGTGATAGCCGAGTTCGCGCTCCGCTTTGGCGCTCGAGTAGATCCAGTCGTGCTTGAAAATCTCAACCACGCCCGGCGTCAATTGGGGCGAGCGGCCGAAAAGGTTGGCCTTGGCGAGTTCGAGCGCGCCCACGATTTTCCCCACCGCAAACGGAAGATGACGCACCGGACGGCGAACGCCTGAAAGCTCGGCGAGCACCTGGAACAGGTCGTTGAGCGACCGGTTGTCGCCGCCCAGCACGTACTCCTCGCCGGGCTTGCCTCGGTCGAGTGCGGCAAGGTGCGCCGCGACCACGTCGTCGTTGAAGGCGAAACTCCAGCGCTGGTTCCCTGAGCCGAGCAAGCCGGGAAACTTTCCGGCCAGATACTGGGAAGCCATTCCGCCCACCAGGTTCCCTTCGGTGAGTGGGCCGGGGCCGTAGATGACGCCGGGCATCAGCGCGAGTACGCGGTAGCGGGTGAAACCTTCCGCGCGCAGCCACGCGAGCGCCTCGACTTTCGTCTGCTCGTACTCGTTCGAATACGGGCCGTGATGCCGGAGACCTTCGCCCGCGCTCGCGTCTGCCGAGGGGCCGAGCGCGATGAACGACGATGTGTAGATGACCCGCTCGACGCCCGCCTGATGCGCGGCTTCGACGAGCGCCTTCAACCCGTCGACGTTGACGCGGCGAAAATCCGCCCGGTCGCGCACCCACATCTTCACCAGCGCGGCCGTATGGATGACGCGGTCGACGCCCTGGAGCGCCAGCCCGACCGCGTCGGCATCGCGCAAGTCGCCTTCCACGACTTCTGCGCCCGCGGTGCTCGCGTCGAAAGACAGTCGCGAACGGCTACGCACCAGCACACGAAACGGCAATCGGCGCGCTGCTAGTTCCTGTGCGATCCGTGAGCCCAGATAACCTGTCGCGCCTGTCAAAAGGATCATGGTCAATGCAGCAGATACGCGCCCGCCAGGCCCAGGTGCCCGACCATCATCATCCAGTACATGTGGTGCCAGGCGGGGTGGTTCTCACCTTCCGTCACCAGACGGTGGGGATCGGTGTTCATCAAGTAGATAACATACGCTCCCCAGGCTAGCATGATAACACTCAAGGCAACGATGGCCGCGCGGTTGCCGCTGAGCACGCCGAGATACGAGCCCAGGGCCATCAACAGCCAGGGGAGGATGAACGACGGGGTGATGGCGCGAGCGCTCCACCGCGCGCCGTACTTGACCGGCAGGGTGATGCAACCCGCGGCGCGGTCGCCCTCGATGTCCGCAAAGTCTTTGGTGGTCGTCGCGCCCAGCAGAAACACGAAGTAAATCGAGCCGATGTACCACGGTTCAATCGAGTCGAGCACCGTCGCAATCGCCGCCCAGCCTGCCACCTTGAGCAGCGCGCCTCGAATCAGCGCGATGATGAGATTCGAGCCTATGGGGCGCCGTTTCAGGCGGACGGGCGGCGCCGAGTAGGCCACGGTCGAGAGCGCCGCGATCAGATAAATCGCGAACGTCTGACGGTTCACCGCGGCCGCCATCGCGAGTGCGGCGACGTAGGTGATCGCGACGAAGGCCCAGGCCTCGCGGATGGTCATGCGTCCCGAGGGCAACGGACGATGCGGCTTGTTGATGCGGTCGTTGGCGAGATCGCAGATCTGGTTCAACCCGTTCGACGCGGCATTGAGGACCCCCGCCGCGACGACGGCCAGCGCCATGTTGACCACCCGGAAGGGCGCCCGCGACGCTCCGTAGCCGATGATCGATCCGGAGAGGATGCCGATCATGGGCGGAACGAGGGTGAAGGGGCGGGCGAACGTCCAGTAGAGGCGCGGCGTCATGCGCGGCTATTTTCAGCGTTTGCGGCTTGTGTGACAAGCGGAAAAGACAGACGACGGTCGTCCGCTCGTCACGGTATAATCGGAAATCGGGACGGGATAGGCGATGCCAGGAGTACTTTTCGTGGCACGCTCGCTTCCGGCTCCTCCGGGACCTCTCATGAAGCGATTTCATCCAGTGGGCTGCAGGATCTTCGGCGGTCGAGGCTTGCTGACTGCAAGTCTGTTCGTCCTTGGGGCGCTCGCCGTCGCGGCGATCCTCGTCCGACATGCCTCGCTCGCCACCGAGCAAGGCAAGGTGCGCCCGCAATCGGCGCGGAAGACCACATCCTCGCGAAGCCATCCCAAGAGTCCATCCGCAGCGATCCAGACCGCGCGGAATCTGGGCAAGGCTTACTACGAACAGGGCAAGTATGTGGAGGCTATCGCCGAGTTTCAGAAGGTCATCGCGTCAGGACAAGCCCTCGCGACCGACCATCTCGACCTCGGCATGGCGCTGGTGCAGGCGAACAACCTCGATGCCGCCTTGGGCGAGATGACCACGGCGAAGCAGATGGACCCGAAGCTCACGGCCATCGACTACAACCTGGGAATCCTCTATAAACGTGAACTGCGCTATCCGGACGCAGAAGCGGCCCTCAAGCGCGTGGTCGAGGCTGACCCGCACGATCCCGCGGCCTGGTTCAACCTCGGGGACGTCTATTCGGCGGAGCGGAAGCTGCCCGAGGCGCTCGATACCTACCAGCACGTCCTCAATATGGGATTCGCCCGCGGGCAGAACTTCTACGTCGCCTCGCTGTTCCACGCGTTCACCATCCTGACGCGCCTGAAGCGTCCCGCCGAAGCGCAAAAAGTCCTCAAGATTCACGAGCAGTTCCGGGACAAAGTCCCCAACTTGTCGCTGCAGAATCCAGCGCTCGAAGGCGGCAAGTACGGCGCGATTCTGGAACCATCCGCGCCTCTGGCGATTCCCACGGCCAAGCCCGAATTCCTTACTCTCGCGGATATCACCGCCAATCTCGGGGTCAAACTCGCGGCTCCGCCAGCCGGGAATTCCGCCGACGCCGCGCTAGCCGCTGCGGCGCACTTCACACCCTCGGTCGCCATCGGCGACTATGACGGTGATGGTCACCCGGACCTCTACGTGGTGATTCCGTCTGGCACGAATCACTTGTTTCATAACAATGGCGACGGGACTTTCACCGACGCGACCGAGAAGGCGGGCGTCGCCGGGCCAGGCGGAAGCGTCTCAGCAGCCTTCGCCGATTACGATAACAGCGGACACTTAAGCCTTTTCATCGTGGGCGCACACGGGGTCACACTCTACCGCAACAAGGGCGACGGCATGTTCGCCGACGAGACCGAGAAGGCGGGATTCGCGAGCCAGCGCGCCGAGCTCGATACGCGCGCTGTGTTGTTTGACGCCGATGACGACGGATTCCTCGACCTCGTAGTCACAGTCTACGCCGAGCTGGACGCGTCCAAGTCGGCCAACTTTCCGGATGAATCCCCGGCCCTGCCGAGCCATTTCTATCGCAACAATGGTGATGGGACGTTCAAGGACCTGACCGCCTCTTCAGGTTTGGCTTCGGCCAAGGGACGGATGCGTGACGCGGTGTTCGCCGACTTCAATAGCGACGGCTACGCCGACCTGCTGTTTCTGCGCGACGATGGGCCGCCGCTGCTCTACTTGAATCAGGGCGAAGATAAGTTCGTGGAGAGAACGGCTGAGGCCGGTGTGGCGCTCGCGCAATCGAATGCGGTCGAGGCGCGTGTCGCAGATTTTAACCACGACGGCAACTTCGACCTCGCTCTGTGGTCGGACAAGGGCTATCAAGTGTTGCTGAATCGCGGCAACGCCAAATTTGAGGCGGTGGAGCACCTGCCGGCAGTCACGCCTCCTGCCTCACCCTTCGCTTTCCGCGGAGCGGTCACCGATCTCGACGGCGATGGATTCGATGATCTGGTTAACGTTGACGCGAGCGGAAAACTGCACTTCATTCAGAACCGTGGCGGACATTTCGCCGAACACGCGCTGCACTTCGCATCCTCTGAGCCGGCGCTTGCCTATCTCGCTCCGGCGTGGCTGAGCAATCCCGGAAGGCTTGATCTTCTTGCCTTCAACCGTCAGGGCGGCTTCGGCGTCTTCGAAAAGCAAGGCCAGGCTCCGCATTGGCTTGAATTCAAACTGGACGGATACAAAAGCAACAAACAGGGGATCGGGACGGTGGTCGAACTCAAGTCAGGGAACTTCTATAAGAAAGTCGAGGTGACCGGGGAACCCGTGCGCGTGTTCACGGGCGACCTGGGGAAGCTGGACGTCGTCCGCGTCACCTGGCCGAACGCCATTGTCCAGAACTCGATCGACGTGGCGACGAACAAGCCGATGTCGGTACGCGAGTCCGAGCGCCTCGCGAGTTCCTGTCCCTTCCTCTACGTGTGGGACGGAAAGCAGTACAAGTTCTTCACCGACATCCTGGGTGTCGCTCCCTTGGGTGAACTTCTTCCAGATGGCAGCCGCATCAAGCCTAATCCCGAGGACCTCATCCGGCTTGGCGATGACTTGCGCCCCGAGAACGGCGGCTACACCTTCCAGATCACCGACGAGATGCGAGAGGTTGATTACGTCGATCAGCTCCGCCTGGTTGCCGTCGACCACCCGGCGACGGAAGAGGTTTATTCGAACGAGATTTACTCTTCCTCGCCAGCGCCTCCTGCGCTGTACGCCGTGGGGGAGAAACGCTTTCCCGTCTCGGCAATCGATGACCACGGCCACGATGTCCTGCCGCTGATTCGCGAGCGCGATGGACGCTATCCCACCGGCTTCCGCCGCAATCGTATCCTCGGCTTGGCGGATCTGCACAGGCTGACGCTCGACCTCGGGAAATTCCCAGACTCGGCGCATGTCGCGCTCTACCTCAACGGCTGGGTCTTCTGGACTGACTCGAACGCTTCGCGCGCCTTGATGTCGAACTCCAAGCTCGAAATGATTTCGCCCTACCTTCAGGTGCGGGACACGCGCGGCGAGTGGGTGACGGTGATCCCGGACATGGGCCTGCCCAGCGGCACACGGCGTACCATGCGCGTCGACTTGACGGGCAAGTTCCTCACCCGCGATCACCACGTTCGCATCGTGACCAACTTCTGCGTCTACTGGGATCAGATCTTCGTCGCCCTCGATGACCGGCCGGTCCCGACGGGCCTCGCCCCGCCGGAAAGGCGGAGCCTTTCCGCACAGCAGGGCGGCAAAGCCGCCCAAGACAGAGTGGAGAATGTCGAGGCAAAATCCATCGAGCTGCCACTCGTCTCCGCCGACCTCCACTATCGCGGCTTCTCGACTCCCACAAGCGATCCTGAACATCTGCGGCCTGACTCCTTCGATTACGTCCGCGCCATAACCCACGCACCCTGGAACCCGTTCTTAGGCCACTACACGCGTTACGGAGCGGTGGACGCGCTGGTCAAGCGAGGCGACGACCGGCTGGTGGTGATGGCAACGGGGGATGAGATCACAGTACGATTCAGCGCGCGCGGGCTGCCCAAGGTCCAGCCCGGTTGGAAGCGCGACTTCTTCCTCTACGCGCGAGGTTATGCCAAGGATGGAGAACCTAACACGGCCTACTGGAGGACAGTCGAACCTCTGCCCTTCTTCACCATGTCCAATTATCCTTACACGCCGGACGAGCATTCGCCGGACGGTGGGTCTTTGCGAGATTACGTCGGTGAGTACGAGACGCGTCCAGCGCACGCGCTGATCCCGCCACTGGCTCCGGCATTCTGAGGAAAAAGGCGCGTGCCGGGGTGCGCAACAGGCTCGACGCGAACTGCGTCGTCCGGCAGCATTAATCTACCAGATCAGTCTCAGTGCCAGTTGGGCCTCGCGCGGATCGCCAGGCCCGCCGGAGGCGAGTCCTCACGTTGTAGCGATTTCATAGCTGCCGTCGTCGAGGGTCGCCGTGCTGCGCACGAGGCCGGTATTCTGTTCTGCCGCAGTGACCAGGGCGTGCGGGATCACCGCTCCGGTGTCGTCCATGACCGTTCCGGCGAAGCTGCCCTGGAAAGTCTGAGCCTGCGCCGAGATACTCCAGCTCACCACCAAGGCGGCGAAGCTGAGCCAGGATGATCGTTTTGTCCGTCCCATCAGAGTATTCTCCAGGCAGTCCAAGACGTTCGTGCTACGGCTCGGCCGTCACTTTCTCTTGTCGATCGCACCGCACCTGTGGCGATCGTGGAATTGCACCCAGTATACCGGAGTCCGTAGAGGTAAAAGAGGCGGCGCTTTCGGCACCGCCTTCTTGAAAGTCTGAACCAGGGTTGACTAGCAGAACTGCGTCATCGAATCCTTGCTATCGCGATTCGGAGCGATCCGCGATTGGCGCTAGATTCCACGCTACCACAGGAACTTCAGCCCGAACTGAATTTCGCGCGGGTCGCCCGGGCCGCCGGAGGCAAGGCCTGCGATCGGCTGAACGGTGTTGAAAATTTTGCCGAAGTTTGGGTCCGCGACGTTCGCGTCCGGCACGTGGAAGTTCGCTTGGTTGAGAATATTGAAGACCTCGGCACGGAATTCCAAGGTCTTTTTCTCGGTGAGACGGAAGTTCCGGATCAGTGAGAAATCCCAGTCGGACAGGCCCGGTCCGGTCAGGATGTCACGGCCGGCGTTGCCGAAGGTATAGTCCGCCGGGCGCGAAAAGGCACTCGCCAGGGCCCACTGATTCACGGTCTGGTTGGCGGGATAAAACGGTGAACCGGTGACGTTCGGGCGGTCGGCTCCCTGTCCCGTATGGCTCACGTCGCCGCTGATCGTTACGTTGTAAGGCGCGCCACTCTGTACGGCGGTGATCCCCGCCAACTGCCAGCCTTGAATCAGGTAATTCAGCCGCGAGTTCTGCGCCTGCCAGACAGTCTTACCAAACGGCAGGTCGTAGACGTAGGCGACGGACAAGCGGTGTCGGAAGTCGAAGTCCGAGCGCCCCTTTTCCGCAGCAAGATTGTAGTAGTTCTGTTCGGTATCCGTGGCGCGGTCGGTTCCATAGAAAGTGGAGCCCGTGTCCAAGGACTTCGAGTAAGTGTACGCGGCAATGATGGCGAGGCCGCTCGTGTAATGCCGCTCCACCTTCATCTGTAGCGAATGGTAAATGGATTTGGCGGAGGACGTCGTGTATTGGAAGTCGCTGTCGATACTCGGGTAGGCGCGGACGGCAGTTTGGGTGGCGGGGTTCGGCACTTTCTCGTTGGGGTTTGTGTGGCGGGCAAGATGCAAGCCGCGGGTGCCGACATAGCCCACGTCAAGGAGCCACGAGCTTCCCAATTCCCGCTGCACATTGAACGACCATTGGTAGATCGTCGCGTCCGTGAAATTCGCCTCAAAGGGAGAGATCACCGGGAAGAGGGGTGCCACGACGTTGGGTTGAAAAGCATTTTGAATCAGGAACCCCGTGCCCAGAACCGCCGGGTTCTGCTCGATCAGAGGAATCGCGTTTAATAGAGTGGCGAAATTGATTTGAGCGAAGGGCGGATTGGCAACTTTGGAAAGATAGACGTCGCCGAAAGTCTGGTCGTAGTAAACGCCCGAACCGCCGCGAATCACCGTCTTGCTGTCATTGAAGGGTTGCCAGGCAAAGCCGAAGCGCGGCCCAAAATTGTTACGGTCGGGATGATAGAGGGCGCGGTTCTCGTTCACGCTGCCCAGGTTCTCCGTGCCGGATGGGACGTAGAGACCAGTGGCGGGGTCGAAGCTCAGCAGCGTTGCGTGCTGTCTTCCCGCCTCCAGAATAAGGCCCTTGTTGAAATCGAAGCTCGAAAAGTGGTCGTACTTATCGGTCACCAGGCTGTTGTACTCGTACCGCAACCCCAGGTTCAAAGTCAGGTTCGGGCGGGCTTTCCACGTGTCCTGGATGAACGGGTCGTATTCGGATCCGGCGCCCGAGATGTAAGTGGAGAACCCGTGGATCCAGTCCTGAGGGAGGCCGAGCAACGCGTCCGCGGCGCCGTTTCCGAAGTTGACTCTGGTAGTGCTCGGATCGAGGGCCTCGACTTGGGTCGTGATCTGATCGAGAACGGCCTGCGGCAGCAGTCCCGCGCCGTTGGTGGCGATACCGCTGAAATCGAACTGGTTGCGGATTGTTTCGTCGATGAAGAAGCTGCCGCGCTTGATGGTTCGAATATCCCCGCCGTAAGTGAGCGTGTGCCTGCCGTGAACGTGAGTCAAGTCCTCCGCCAGCTCGAAGGTGTTCACCGCACCCGCCTGAGGCACGTTGGTTCCTGCGCCCAGGCCGTTGTAGCCGCTGAAGCTCAGGTTGGGAATGCCAGTCTGGCGATGCAGCGTCGGTGAGCCCACGATACCGAGTTCCTGGCCGATGTTATGTCCCTGGTCCTGGTTGTTCCAGCGCAACTGCCAGCGGTTGTAGGAGAGACGGAACTCATTGATGAGTCCCGGTGCAAACGAATGAGTCCAGCTCACACCTGTCTGGGTGAACCCGTTCTGCGTGAGCTTTCCGAATCCGGGGATAGGATCTGATGGGTTCGTCTCATCATCGCTGGTGAGGTTGAAGCGGACGAACAAGCTGTCCTTGGTTCCCCACCGGTGGTCGACCCGCCCGACATAATTGTCGAAATTCACCTTCTCGTGGATCTCGGAAGTGAAGTTGGAGCCGCCACAAGGACCCGTGGGCGTGTTGGGCTTCGGCTCGAGACTGAGGAGCGCCTGGCCGGTGACGTCCGGCGCGCCGGTGGGGAGCACCTGACCGACGTTGGTGAACGTCGCAACCTGGCCTTGCAAGAGCGCGAGCGGGTTCAGCAGAACGGTCTTGGTAGGGCACCCGGGAACGAACAGGTCCGAGAAGTCGCCACCCCGTTCGGCCAGGGTGGGTACAGTGCCATGCCGGAAGAAATCACGGCGATGGCGCAGGCCCTCGAAGGCTCCGAAGAAAAAGGTGCGGTCGGTACCGTCGTAACCGGGCAGCTTGACCGGTCCGCCGATGGTGCCCCCGAACTGATTGCGCTTGAAAGGCGGCACCGACGGGTCAAAAAAGTTCCGGGTGTCGAGCGCGCTGTTGCGCAGGAACTCGTGCAATGTGCCATGGAAATGGTTGGTGCCTGACTTGGTGACCACGTTGATCTGCGCGCCCGACTGCGAGCCGAACTTGGCCTCGTAAGTGCCGGTCTCCATGCGGAATTCTTGCACAGAGTCGATAGGCGGTGTCACCACGAACTGGCCCACACCCACGGAAGTGTTGTCCATGCCGTCGAGCAGAAAGTTGTTCGATGTCTCACGCTGGCCGTTGACGTTGATCGCCCCGCCGCGGGTGCTGTTCTCCGAACCATCCGTGCCGGGAACCACGCCGGGCGTGAAAAGCGTCAGCTCCAGGAAGTGGCGACCGTTCAGCGGAAGTTGGCTGACCTTTTCCCGCTCAATCGTGGTACCCACAGAGGATGTTTCGGTGTCCAGAACCGGCGCCGCCGCCTCGACATTCACCGTCTGGCTGGTTGAACCAACTTCCAGCTGGATGTCGATTCTCGGGTGCTGGTCCACCGACAGAGTTACCGCTTGGCTGAACCTCTCGAAACCTGCCTTCTCTACAGTGATGACGTAGTTCCCCGGAGGTAGCAGCGGAATCGTGTAGGAGCCGTCGTTGCCCGTAACGGCGTGACGGCTGAAGCCCGTGTCTTGCTCGGTAGCGGTCACGGCAGCCGAAGGAACATAAGCGCCGGTCTTATCCGTGACAGCGCCGGTGAAGCTCCCTTGGGCTTGCTGGGACCACAAAGGCCCGGGCGCGTTCATCAGCAGGATCAGGAGGGCGCTCAAAATCGAAACAGTGGTTCGTCGCATCGCTGACCACCTCCGGTCAGGCGTCACCCTCGGCGCGCAAGGACTCTCGAACCTCTCTCGCTCTCTCGCACCGAGCACCAATGATGAGTCCGAGAAGGGTTCTTATCAGCCCAGCCACCTCTTGACGACCTGAAGCGAGTCGTTCCAGCACCCGAAAGCCCGAACACACACTTCAACTGCAGGCGCGTACACGTCACCCTTTCCAAACTGAAAGGCTAAAGAGGCACTTGTAGGAATCGCGCTTGCCCATGCCCGCTCCGGCTCCAGCCCCCAAATCGGGCAACTGGCGGCGAGTATAGGAGCGAGGCAGGGTCATGTCAAGCTGAAGCGGGGCGTTGGAACCTTCTATTGCCTTACACGGTTGTAATGACGCATATTTGTGGTTTAAGAGAGTTAGTTTGGCTGGACATCTTCGACTCTAGCCGAGGTCCGACCCTACGAATGATATGACGACAACCCATCGACTCGGGCTCATTGCGATTGTGCTAGCTGCCACAGCCCTTTTGATCGCCCGCCGGCTGGTCGACTTCGCCCGTCTGCTTCCTGCCGAGCCTCGCAGTGCGCAGCTTGTCGAGAAACCGGTAAGCAACATGCGCGTCCTCACTCCGATTCTGATCGACACTGACATCGGGACGGACATCGACGACGCCTTTGCCCTGGCTCTCGAGATACGCAGTCCCGAGCTCGAACTGCTCGGAGTTACAACTGTCAGCGGTGACACACAGGCGCGCGCGCGGCTCGCCGCCAAGCTCCTCTGGGACTCGGGATTGCAGTTTGTCCCCGTCGCCGCCGGGCGGCCCGGGAAGCCTTTGCCGAAGGAGCAGACACGCTTTGCGGACGGCTTCGCCAGCCCGCAGCTTCAGACCGAGCCGGCGGTCGAACTGCTGCGCAGCCAGATCGACCAGCGCCCCGGCAAGATCACGCTGGACGCCATCGGGCCGCTCACCAACGTCGCCGAACTGATCACGCAGTATCCGGTGACGGCGCGAAAGCTCAAGCGTATCGTCCTGATGGGCGGGTCGATCGCGCACGGCTACGGCACCAGTCTGACGCCAGCCGCCGAGTACAACATTGTCTCCGACCCGAAGGCCGCCCAGACGGTATTCACTTCGGGCATTCCCATCCTCATAGTGCCGCTGGATGCGACCGCCATGCTCGATCTCAACGCGGCGAATCGTCACCGCGTCTTTACTCATCTCACCACTCTGACCAACGATCTGACGATTCTCTATCACCTTTGGAACAACGAGACGCCCATCCTCTTCGACCCTATGACCATCGCCTTGTTGATCGACCCGAGCGTGTGCGAGACCAAGGAGCTGTACGTCCAGGTGGACGACCGGGGATTCACCCGTGTCGTGCCGGGCAAGCCTCCCAATGCCACCGTGGCGCTCAAGGCCGATACGGCGAAGTTCTTCGACCTCTACTTGCGCCGCGTGGCTCCTTGACAAGGGCGCCGAAATGGAGACGCCGATGCTCCTGAGCCGGAAGTCCGCCGCCGCAGTTCTGGCGCTCATCCTGACTGTCAGCCTGGCGGGCGCCTCCGGGGCTGCTGACCGGAGTTCGTTCGATCGCAACGTCGATGCGCTTTTCTCGGTGCGCGAGCTGAGCCAGGTCGCAATCTCTCCCGACGGGCAGCGGGTGGCGTGGGTCGAATCACTGCACGAGAAGAACGGCGCGCCGTCGTCCAACTCCTCGATTTACATCTCCGGCCTCGGTCCTCGCGAGAACTCGCCCCGCCGCGTCACTGCCGGATCAGGCGACCCGCATGCCGAGCACGACGCCGTCTGGTCGCCCGACGGGCACGAACTCGCTTTTCTTTCGGACGCTCGAGACGCCGGGCAGCTCGAGCTGTACGTGGTGAACGCCGCTCAAGGCACTGAAGCGGGCCGGAGTTCACCGCGCCAGCTCACCAACCTCACCGGATTTATCGCTGACCCGAAATGGTCGCCTGACTCGAAGTCCCTGGCAATTCTCTTCACCGAAAACGCGCCGCGCGCCGCCGGGCCGCTCCAGCCCATGACGCCGCCTTCCGGCGAGATTGAGTCGCACGTCTATGAGCAGCGGCTTGCGGTCGTCGATGTCGCGACCGGCAGCGTCCGACAGGTCTCGCCGTCCGACCTTTACGTCTACGAGTACGACTGGTCGCCTGACGGCGCACGCTTCGCCGCGACCGCCGCCCACGGCGCCGGGGATGATAACTGGTGGGTGGCCGAGCTCTACACGATCGATATCGCTTCGGGAAAGGTGCAATCGATCCTCAAGCCCGCAATGCAAATGGCCGTCCCGAAGTGGTCGCCGGACGGACAGAACATCGCCTTCATCGGCGGACTAATGAGTGACGCCAGCGTGAACGGCGGCGACGTCTACGTGGTCCCGGCGGCAGGCGGCGAGGCTCGCGACGTGACGCCGGGGACGAAGGCTTCGGCAAGCTGGCTCGCCTGGCCTGCCGCGTCGAATCAGATCCTGTTCGGCGAGAACGTGGACGGGATGAGCGGCGTCGCCACCGTGGATCCCGCCGAATCCAAGATCACCACGCTATGGACCGGCGCCGAGGTCATCACGGCCGGCGCCGGGCTCACTAACTTGTCGTTGGCGCGCGATGGAAGGACATCCGCCGTCGTTCGCGACTCCTTTGCGCAGCCGCCCGAAGTCTGGGCTGGGCCTATCGGCGAGTGGAAGCAAGTGACGCGCATCAACCAGGACCTTCACCCAAGCTGGGGCGACGCCAAGAGCATTCACTGGTCGAGCGACGAATTCCGCGTGCAAGGCTGGCTGCTCTATCCGCGCGACTACGATCCAAGCCGTCGATATCCGATGGTGGTGCTGGTGCACGGCGGACCCGCCTCAGCGACTCGGGCAAACTGGCCCAGCGCTTTCTACAACACGTCGGTGCTGTCGAGTGCCGGATACTTCGTCCTCTACCCGAATCCGCGCGGCAGCTACGGCCAGGGCGAGGCATTCACGCGCGCCAACGTGAAGGACTTCGGATATGGCGACCTGCGCGATATCCTGGCGGGCGTCGACGAGGTGACGAGGACGCTGCCGGTCGACCGCGACCGCGTCGGCATCACGGGCTGGAGCTACGGCGGCTTCATGTCAATGTGGGCGGTGACCCAGACCCATCGATTCCGCGCCGCGGTGGCGGGCGCCGGCATCGCTGATTGGCTGAGCTATTACGGCGAGAACGATATCGATCAGTGGATGATCCCCTACTTCGGCGCGTCCGTCTACGACGACCCCGCGGTCTACGCCAAGAGCGCGCCCATCCAGTTCATCAAGAACGTGAAGACGCCGACGCTCGTCCTGGTGGGCGACCGCGACGGCGAGTGTCCGGCGCCGCAATCGTTTGAATTCTGGCACGCGCTACGCGCCCAGGGCGTTCCTTCGCGGCTGGTGGTCTACCCGGACGAGGGGCACGACATCGGGCAGCCCGAGCATCGTCGCGACATCATCCGACGCATGCTGGCGTGGTTCGATCAATACCTCGCGCCGAATCCAGGAGCCGGTAATCAGCAGTCGACAGTTCGCTGAACGACGCGCTGGCCTGCGGCTATCCGCGCCTCATCCTCGCTACTGGTACGCCGCGAGCTTGGCCTCAATGCGATCGTGAATCCAGTGCGGATCCCACCACTCGATAGTGCTCACCGGAATGCCGTCGAGCAGCACGGCAAAGTGCAAGTGGTCGCCGCCCGCAAGCCCTGTCTGTCCGCTGTGGCCGATTACCTGCTCCCGCTTCACCGATTCGCCTTCCTTGACGTCGATGGAACTCAAGTGGCCGTAGAGCGTCTGCAAGCCGCAGCCGTGGTCGAGGATGACGGCGTTGCCGTAGATGCCGAACCAACTCGCGTAAACCACCACGCCGTCGTTCGCCGCGAGCACGGGCGTGCGCGCCGTCACCGCCAAGTCATAGCCGAGGTGGGTCTGGTGGTCGACCACCTGGCCGTTGTACATGTACGCTCGATAGTCGGCGAACGAGGCCTCGACCTTGGAATTCGAGAGTTGGACGAACGGCTGCGTCCAGAGAAAGTGCGATGCCGTCTTCTTCGAGAAGCCGATCAACTGCTTGGCTTCGACCTCCCGCAGATGGCCGTTGGCCAGCAGAAAATTCTTGAGCAGGCTGCCCTGGTCCTCAAGGTCCGCCGTCTGACTCATGATGGGCGGCACGACGCGCTGCATGAACTCGTCGGTCACGTTGATCGTGTCGGTGTGGAACTTCTTGGGGAAAACCTGGTAGGTGAAGCTGCTCAAGCTCTCGTTGCCGGCGTCGTCGCGCGCCACGATGCGCGCCGGCGTTTTGGGATCGAGGTTGTAAGGATAGGCGAACAGGCAAAGCCGCGTCTCGGGCATCGAGTCCTTCACCGGCCAGCTCGGGAAGAAGTAGCTGCCGACCTCGACGCCTGACTCCGTGGTGCCGGGCGATACTTTGAACAGCACCATGTCGCAGCCGCCCTGATTGATGTAATGCTGCGTGGTCAGGACGTCGACACGCGGAGGCAGGAAGCGCACGGGAAGGTCGAGTGACACCTGGCTGCGTCCGCCGCGAAAGAAGCGCCCCCAGGAATCGTTGCGGGCCACGAACTGGAGTGTTGCGCGGCCCTCCGCGAGGTCAGGAATCTGCTTGCGGCCGATGTGCGTCGTGACCGTCCAAACGCTCGGCGGTCGGCTTGCCCAGAGCTTCCACCACGCGCCACGCTGCGGAACGGTCGCGAAACCCGAAACGGGCACGCTGAACGCGCGGCCGTTCTGAATCACGCGGACGTCAACCGCTCGGATGTTGTGCTTCGCGTCGCTCACTTCAAGCTTGACGAGCGTGCTCTGGCCGATGCCCTTCACCTGCCCTTCGATCCGGATCGCAGGCGCGGCAGTGCTCGCCAGTTTGACGACCAACACCAGGACGATAAGAATAAGGACCGCCAGCGCGAAGATTGCAAATCGCCCAATTCCTGCATTGTCTTTCTTCAATTCCCGACCTCCCATCCAAATTCTAGGCGCGGCACGCTCGCTTGCGAGGGCCGAGCGGCGCGCCCTGTGATACAACATATAGGAAGCGGCGAGGTAATCTCAAACAGAATCGCCGGGACCGCAGGGAGGCCGGGCATGCCCAGAGTTACGGTTCGACTGCTCGAACACCGCGACACACGCAAGGTGGAGGAGTATCTCCGGCTCTACGCGCGCTGCTTCCACCCCGACGAGCGCCTGAGCCGGCCCATCCTCCGCCGCATCCTCCAGCCGTCGCCCGAACGGGTCAATACGGTGCACGCCTTTGCAGCTTATCTCGACGGCAGGCTGGTGGGCGGTGCGATCACCTTGGTCCTGCCGGCCTTCAGCGTGGTCTTCGGCAGCTACCTCTTCGTCGATCCGCACCTGCGGCGACGCAAGCTGGGCGCGCGCATCATGCGCACCGTGCTGCGGCACGAGCGACGAGGTCCGCACGGCGAGAACTGGCGGATCTACGGTGAGGTGACGTCGAACTCGGGCGCGTGGTGGCACCAGGCGATGACGCGTTTCGGCTTCCGCTTCTTCCCCGCGCCGTGGCCCATGGCGTCCTACGACCACTCCGGCCGGATTCTGCGCGGACGGCTCTGCTACTTCCCGCTGCGCTCCCAAGCGCCGCCGCGATTCTCCCAGCCGGCGATGCTAGCCTACGTCCATACGCTGTTCTACGGCCCGGAGGCGATGCACCGGCACCTGCTGCCGCGCCTCAAGGATTTTGTCCGTTTGGAGGCTTGAGCCGACGGGTTCTGGCGGGACATCCGCGAGACATCCAAAGACAAGACAACTAGCCTGCCTGCGAGTTGCCGCGGCGGATCCCCTTGACCAACCCTTAGCCGGGCGGTTTGGTAAGCGCATGAAGCAGATATCCGATGGGAAACAACATGAGACCGAGAACGGCACTCCAGAAATCGAGGTAATGGCCAACGCTATGCTCAAAGCCCCAATGCATCCAAAGAAATAACTGAAGCGCTTCGAAGACATGAGTGAGAACGACGAGCACCAGGCATCCTGCGCCGAGTAGCTGTAGGAAAGAGGACACGGTCCTTCCTCTCAAAATCAAGACCAGGGAACCATAAAACAGCATGGATGCCGGTAGCATCGCGACCAGCGCTTTGAGTAATGTGACGTTCATAAGGTGGCGTCCCTTGGCGAGCCGTGTGGTTTTGTCAGAGGCATAATTCTCAAAATCCGCGAAGGCGCGAGGACGCGCTCTACTCCCCCAGGTAGTTCTGATACTGCGTTTCCAGGTAATTGTCGGTCATGCCCGCGATGTAGTCGCAGACCACGCGGTGGACGGGATCCTGGCGGGTCTTCTCGAAATGCGCCGGAGGCAGACGGCGGGGATGAGCGATGAAGTAGTCGAAGAGCCGCTCCACGTGCTTGGCGATCTGCCGCCGCTCGGCGCTGATGTTCTCGTGCGAATAGAGGTGGCGGTGGAGGAAGCGCTTCAGCCGCTGGTTCTCGCGACTCGAGGACGGACTCAAGTCGACCAGGCGTGAGCCGTGGGCGCGCACCGCGTCAACTGAACCGAGGCGCAGCTTTTTGATTCTCGAGCGTGTCGTCACGATCAAGTTGGTGACCAGGGCGTCGAGCAGGCGCTTGAGCGCCTCGTTGAACTTCAGCTTCTCGATAGCGGCGGGATACTGGCGCCCGACCTGCCGGTAGAAGCGGTCGAAGACTGGAAGGCCGGCGCGAATGGCCCGCACGCTGAGCAGTCCGGACTCGTAGCCGTCATCGAGGTCGGCCGAGTTGTAGGTGATCTCGTCCGTCAGGTCGATCAATTGCGCTTCGAGCGGAGGCTGTTCGTCCAGGCGATACTCCGAGAGCTCGGGATAGAGCTCGGGATCGTAATCGCGCGAGTGTTTGATGATGCCCTCGCGCACCTCGAACGTCAGGTTAAGGCCGGGAAAAGCGGCGTACTTGCGCTCGAAGCTCTCGACGATGCGCAGCGCGTGCAGGTTGTGATCGAAGCGGTCGTGATAGCGCGCCATCAGTCGCCCGAGGATCGCCTCGCCGGCGTGGCCGAAGGGCGGATGGCCTACGTCGTGCACCAGCGCCAGCGCCTCGACCAAATCGGCGTTGAGCCGCAGGGCGCGCGCTACGGTGCGGCTGATCTGCGCGACTTCGAGCGTGTGCGTCAGGCGGGTGCGGAAGTGGTCGGAGTAGCGATGCGCGAAAACCTGCGTCTTGTTCTCCAGCCGCCGGAAGGCGCGCGAATGGGTCACGCGGTCGCGATCGCGCTCGTAGGCGTTGCGGTAAGGATGCGGCGGCTCAGGATAGCGCCGTCCGAGCGACCGCTCGACGGGCATGGCGTAGGGAGCAAGATCCTGTCGCGGCTGGTCGCGCATCGCTGGAAAGACCTGACTTTGGCTCGAGACTCTCGACTATAACACAGGGCAGGGAGGAAGCTTGACACCCGGCAAACCCGCGGTCTATAACGCTGACGCCGGCAAGAAGGGATCAAGCCCGACCATGCCTCGACGATCGTTCTCCGCTCAATCTCTCGCCTTATGTCTCCTTGCCGCAGCCTGTCTCGGCGGCGGGGTATCCGCGGCCCGCGCCCAGACCGCCGACATTCTTCTGCTGCACGGCCGCATCTGGACGGCGAATCCCTCGCGTCCCTGGGTCGAGGCACTGGCCATTCGAGGCGAGCGAATCCTTGCCGTGGGGTCTGACTCCGAGATCGAGCCGTTGAGCGGTCCCGCGACGCAGGTGATCGAGCTTGGCGGCCGCATGGCGATGCCCGGCATCATCGACAGCCACCTGCACTTTCTCGAAGGCAGCCTCTCACTCGACCAGTTTGCGCTCGACGATGCCGCGACGCTCGACGAGGTCAGGCGGCGGATCCGCGCTTTCGCCGCCGCGCATCCCGACCGGCCGTGGCTACTCGGCCATGGTTGGTATTACCCCGTGTTCAAGCCGGCGAATTTGCCCACCAAGGAAATCCTGGATGAGCTGGTGCCGGATCGCCCGGTGGTGGTCGAGTGTTACGACGGCCACAGCGTCTGGGTGAACTCGAAAGCTCTGGCTGCCGCCGGTATCAGGCGTGAGACGCCCGACCCGCGCCAGGAGGGCCTGGTGGTCGGCGTCATCGTGCGCGATCCGAAGACCGGCGAGCCGACCGGCGTACTCAAGGAGGGCGCGGCCGACATCGTGCGCCGCCTGGAGCCCCAGCCGACGCACGAAGGGAAACTCCAAGCGCTGCGCGCCGGACTCGCCGAAGCCAACCGCCACGGCGTGACCAGCGGGGTCAATGCCGGCAGCAGCCTCGAGGAGGTCGAGCTTTACGACGAACTGCGTCAGCGCAACGAACTGACGGTGCGGTTGCGTACCGCGCTGCTCCTCCAGCCCAAGCTCGCTCCGGCGATCCTCGAGCAGTACGAGCAGGCGCGCACGCGCTTCAACAACGATTGGGTTCGCGCCGGCGTGATCAAGGCCTTCATGGACGGAGTGGTCGAGTCGCACACGGCGGGCATGCTCGAGCCGTATGCGGACGACCCCAAGTCCTCCGGGTTCCTGAACTACGACCCGGAACAGTTCCGCAAACTGGTGGTGGAGCTTGACCGGCGGCATTTCCAGATGATGACGCACGCCATCGGCGACCGGGCCGTCCGCGTGACGCTCGATGCTTACGAGGCTGCGGAGCGAGCGAACGGCGCGCGTGACCGGCGCTTCCGCATCGAGCACATCGAAATCATCGATCCGGCCGACATGTCGCGCTTCGGACGCCTGGGCGTGATTGCCAGCATGCAGCCGTTCCACTGCTATCCTGACGAGGACACAATCTCCGTGTGGGCGGGCGCCATCGGGCCGAAGCGCCTGCCCTACGCCTGGGCCTGGCACGACCTCGAGGCGGCGGGCGCGCGCCTCGCCTTCGGAAGCGACTGGCCCGTCGTCTCACTCGATCCCTTCATCGGCATCCAGAACGCCGTCACGCGCCAGACGAACGATGGCAAGCCGCCGGGTGGCTGGGTGGGACATCAGAAGGTGTCGATCGAGCAGACGCTTTATGCCTACACGCGCGACGCGGCGTACGCGGAGTTTGAGGATCAAGCGAAAGGCTCGCTCGACCCCGGCAAGCTCGCGGACGTCATCGTGCTGTCGCAGAACCTGTTCGAAACAGCGCCGCTCGAGATCCGCAAAACCCGGGTAATGGCGACCCTCGTAGGCGGGCGGATCGTCTATCGCTCGGGACTGTAGCCGCCGAGTCCCCAACCATAGTAAGATGTCGCTTCTAGCAGGTTGCTGAAAAACGCCCTGGAGTCGTGTCATTCCGAGCGAAGCGAGGAATCTCGCTCTGCAATAAGGACCGTAGGAGATTCCTCGTCGCCTGCGGCTCCTCGGAATGACAGCCCGGGCGTGTTGCTCGGCAACCTTCCGAGCACGAAGACAGTTCAGTTTGAAACAGATGAGACGGTAATTCTCGGGTATTCGATGCTACCTTCCACGTAACCTTTGGACACCAATACGGCTTCAAATTGTTTTCGAACCTCGTCGAAATCCTGTTTTGCTCCGATAATAATTTCATCTAGTGCAATGAGTTTTCCCACAGACCTGAGCGAGACAGGCAGATATCGAATTTCTTTGCGATCGGCGGGAATGCGAACGTTGGGTTTCACACCGGGTTCCAGACGGTCCATGGTGACATGGCGAACTTCCTGCTCGCTGCTCCAGTCGGAAGTCTTCGTCGTGATTGAAGCGAAGGCAGCAACGCCCCGAAGCGTAGCCAACGCAAATGTAACGTTTTGGTCTGACGGTGGATATCCAGTGAGGGCCGAACAAAGTTTCCCGAGCCAATCGGAAAACCATTTTCGCAATGATTCGTCGGAGTAAATCACTGGAAGCAACCTCGAGAAGAGTTTTCTGTTTTGGGGCTCACGCTCATTGATAACCCGTACCCCCAAGCAGATGCCTTGTCCGCTTCCGCCGTATCGTTGCCACTGATTCGCATCATCCCTCGCTATGGAGAAGCAGCTTAGATATGCGGTTCTGACTTTTGCAATCACCTCTGCATCATAGTCGCGCAGAAAAAGATGCAAAACTCTGGCTGCCAAACCATTTGCATTTTGACACTGGGCTTGCGCAATCTCGAATATGGTCGCATCCGCGGACACTAGTTCCCCAGTGTCGTTGGTACAGTCGTGCGCGGTCGCCCAAAAATTCTGGCTTTCCAAAATATTCAATGCGCCGGACGTGGAGGTGTAGTGGTACAAGACTGGGTAGCCTAGATCCTTTTCAGGATTTAACCCTATCTCTTCGAAAAATTTCGACACTTCCGTCCGAATGCCGAATTTACGCTTGGGGCGTCGTTTCCTCGACGCTGGTCGTCTTCGGGATTTAGGCATAACTATACGATTGTACCTCAGCGATGAGGTCCCCCACTTGGTAGATCCGCGACAGTTGCGTGCGAAAGAATTTCCGTCCGGCATTATAACCGTGATAGCCGTGGCCCAAGGGACCGCCCGGCAATTGTGTTAGAATAATTGAGATGCGACGAGTGCTACTGACAGGCGCACTGCTGCTGGTAAGTCCAGCGGTAGTAATGGCGCAAGGAAGTTCTGGCGAGAAGTTTACTGAGGACGCCAGTCGAGCGTTCGAAATGCTTGCGGGTCAGGCAAGCCTCGGCTTCTTCGGCAATAAGTCAATTTTTGAATCTACTGTGAAGAAGTTTCACCTGACCAAAAATGACGGAAACGAGCCCTCAGGGGATACCGGGGGAACGTGGTGGGCCATATGGGAAGGCAAGAACACCAGCGGGCACGTTATGGTATACGGGGGAATTCCGGATCCAATGGACAGGAAGCAGAACCGTTTCTGGGTGCGCTTTGACTTCGGGAACGACGAAACCGGGCGGGACCGGGACGCAGGGACACCAATGCCGCAGGCGCTGCTATCTCATTTATTGGGAAAGGCAAGAGAAACCGCTGTGAGCAGCGGAGATACGCTGGAAGTAAAACTTCCGCTTCAATCTGTTTTAGGTGGATGCACGGAAAGCCATACGCTTCGTATTCGCATGACGACCGGCGCGCTTGTAAGCAACACAGTCGAGGACTCCTGTCCTGTGAAGTAGCTTCCAACCGTCCAGACATAGTAAGATGGCGCTTCTGAGCAGCTTCCACGCCCATGAGCATCCCGAGCCAAACCCTGGTATGCCTGCTGGCCGGAGGGCAGGGCGAACGGCTGTACCCGCTCACCCGCGACCGCGCCAAGCCCGCCGTCCCTTTCGGCGGCATCTATCGCATCATTGACATTACGCTCTCGAACTGCGTCAACTCCGAACTGCGCCACGTCTACGTGCTGACGCAGTACAAGGCGCTGTCGCTCAACCGCCACATCCGCGAGAGCTGGTACATCCTGGCGCACGACTTGGGGGAGTTCGTCCAGATCCTGCCGCCCATGAAGCGCGTGGGCGACGCCTGGTATCAGGGAACGGCCGACGCGATCTACCAGAACCTCTACTCGATTGGCAGCGAGCCCGCGAAATACGTGCTGATCCTTTCCGGCGACCACGTGTACAAGATGAACTACCAGTTGATGCTTCAGCAACACGTGGACTCAGGCGCCGAACTCACCATCGGCACCATCGAGTTTGCGCGCGCCGAGGCTTCGCGGTTCGGAGTGGTGGAGGTTGACCCCCAGGGCCGCATCGTCGGCTGGGAGGAGAAACCCGCGAATCCCAAGCCTTCGCCGTATCATCCCGAGAAATCCAACGTGTCGATGGGCATCTACTGCTTCAACCGCGATCTGCTGATCGATTGCCTGATGGCCGACGCCGAAGACCCCGCTTCGAGCCACGATTTCGGGAAAGACGTGGTGCCGAAGCTGATCCGACAGCAGCGGCGCGTGTGCTCGTACAACTTCGTGGATGAGAACAAGAAAGAGGCCCAGTATTGGCGTGACATTGGGACCGTCGAGGCCTACTACGAAGCCAACATGGACCTGGTGGCGGTGTCGCCGGTGTTCAACCTGTACGACAAGGCCTGGCCGCTTCGCACCTACCAGCGCCAGTACCCGCCGGCCAAGTTTGTTTTCGCCGACCAGCAGCGCATGGGCATCGCGCTCGATTCCATCGTCTCGCAGGGCGCCATCATCTCGGGCGGACACGTTACCAACTCGATTCTCTCCCCCGACGTCCGCGTCAACAGCTTCTGCGACGTCGATCGCTCGATTCTCTTCTCCCACGTCGACATTGGACGCCACTCGCGCATCCGCAACGCCATCATCGACCGGCACATCAAAATCCCCGAATACACCGAGATCGGCTACGACCTCGATGACGACCGCAAGAAGTACCACGTGACTGAAACGGGAATCGTCGTCGTCGTGCCCGAGCAGCGAGTGTTTGAGGAGCCGGAGTGAGGCAGTAGGCGGAAGGCGGTGGGCGGAAGGCAGAACGCAGAAAGCAGAAGGCAGCAAACTACCTCCAGAATCTGCTTCGGTGCTCGCCGCCTTTCGCTTTCTGCGGCCGATCAAACCACTATTCCACCTGGGGTACCGACGGCAGGAGCGCCCACGCCGGCTCGCGAGCCAGTGCCTGGAGCCGCTCGATCCAGCGGCGCGGTGACGCGCCTCCGCTCACTTCCGCGAGACCGTTCGTAAGCTCGAGGATCCGCTCGAGGAGCGACTTCGGAGGGGGCAGGAGCTCGAGGCTCACCGCTTCGGACCTGGGAATCCTCGCCAGCTCGCGCGCCGCGGCGATGGCCTGATCGAGGCCGCCGAGCTCGTCCACCAGCCCCAGTTGCTTGGCGCGCTCCCCGCTCCACACCCGTCCCTGCGCGATCTTGTCAACGGCTTCCACCTTCATGTGGCGCCCGGCGGCCACGCCCGCCAGGAAATTCCGGTAGACGTCCTGCATTGACTTCTGGATCGACTCGCGCTGCGCCGGGGTGAAGTTCTGGAAGGGATAATCGAGGGTGGCGTTGTCGCTGGTCGCCACGTAGTCGGTAGTCAGCCCCAGCTTGTTGTAGAGGCCGGTGAAGTTGAACTTGCCGGTGAGGACGCCAATCGATCCGGTGATGGTCCCCGGCTGGGCGACAATGCGGTTGGCCGACATCGAAATCCAGTAGCCGCCCGAGGCCGCCACGCCCGACATCGAGACCACGACGGGTTTGGTCTGCCGCGTCAACTCCACCTCGCGCCGAATCACTTCCGAGGAAAACGCTGAGCCGCCGGGGGAGTCGACGCGCAGGATGATGGCCTTGACCGCGTCTTCCTCGCGCGCGTGCCGGAACTGCTCGGCGACGGTTTCTGAACCCATCACCTCGCCCGCCAGCGGATCGTTGCCGCTGTGCCCCGAGGTGATCGTCCCCGTCGCGTAAATCACCGCGAGCCTGGTGCGCTCGGAGGCGTCGGTGCGCTCGAGATACTCGCGCACGCTCAAGTGGTTTTCACTGCCGGCGTTCTTCTGCTTGATGAAGTCGCGCACCTGGTCGGCGTATCCCAGCCGGTCGACCAGCCGGGCGGCCAGCGCGTCCTCTGAGCTGAACGGCCCTCGCTCGACGAGGCTTTTCGCCTGCTCGGGCGTCATGTGCCGGTTTTCGGCCACGCCGCGCACGAATTCCTCGTACCAGTCGCGGAGCAGCGCCTCGGTGGCCTCCTTGTGCGCCGCCGTATACTTCTTCTCCGTGAACACGTTGATGGCGTTCTTGTATTCGCCGATGTGATAGAGGTCAGGGACCACGCCGAGCTTGTCGAGCGCCCCTTTGAAGAAGGTGCTCGAGGCCATCAGCCCGTGCAAGTGAAGCTCCGACTTGGGCAGCAGGATCACCGTCTGGCAGGCAGAGGCGAGGTAGTAGCCGCCGTTCGAGCCGTACTCGAGTTCGGCGACGCTGAATTTGCCCGACTGGTTGAAGTCGCGAATCTTCTCGCGCACCTCCTCGAGCTTGCCCAGGGTCATCGCCGGGACGCCGACGCGCAGCCGGAGGCCCGAGATGCGCGAGTCCGCGCGGGCGCGGTCGAGCGCTTCGACCACGTCGGTGATGGTCGTGGTCGGGCGTCCGGCGAGCTGCGAGAACGGGTCCTGCGGCGGCTGCTCGGGGAGGTCGCCGTCAACGCGCAGCGTCAATACCGTGTGCGGCTTGATGCGCCTCGAAGCCCACACTACCACGACGCTGATCAGCTCGATGGCCACCACAATGCCGATCAGCCAGAGAATGACTTTGCCGAGTTTCCGCATGACGACCTCCCTGGCGGACTTGCGCCGGTATCGGCGGCTGGAGTGGACTGGTGAAGTCTAAGGTAGAAGGCGGCGGCGGGGAAGCACGAAGTTTACGTTGAAGGTATCGGAAGTCGGTGCCGCAGTTCCGAGCGGTAGCGACTGAAGTGCGTACGCTCCGGAGCGGGTAGTGGGCAGTTTCCGGATTCGCCGTAATCCAGGGAGACGCTGCCAATGGGCTGCGAGCAGTTCACTTTTACGTATAGCCGACTTACCGTCAAAGTGAATTGCGATTCCATCCCAATGACTGCGCCAACCGGAGTCCTCGGCAAAATCAGCTTTCATAAAACCCCTTTCCTGTCCACTTCAGCTCCCATATTGGTTCACTGCTGCGGAGAGTCGTTCTGAAACGCTGCGCATTGATCGGGTCGCGCTGTTCCAGCGGGACTTCAGCGATGGCGATAGGGCCCGTCAGACCTCTCTGAAAACCGTACATCATCACTTCCTCGATAGCCAGCGCGAGAATGCTGAAGACGCGCTCAACATATTCACTTACCGGCTCGCCTCCGATCAACGGTTCTATCATCGAAACCACGCCATCACTAAACGTGTATTTGATGTTCGAAAGGTTCCACCCTTCAATCCGCATCTTTCTGAACTTTTCGTCAATGTCGAGTAGGGATGGGCGCAGCTTTCTTAGATATGCGACCAGCTCAGGATGTCTAGCCTCATTCCGCTCACACCCCTTGGCGAAGCGCTGTTCGCGGCCAGCCATGTAATCGATATTGATCGCAAAAAACTTCATCGCAGACGGCAGATTCTTGATGATGGCACCAGCCATTTCCAGAAAATGCACAATGTGCGAACGCAGGGGATTGTCGATGCGTTCTGAAAGCAGCGGATCGACCTGTGCCTTGCGGACAATTGTGCCTTTCTGCAGAGCTTCTTTGTGACCGGCAATCAGTTTCCGGATGTTGACTAGAGCGTTCCTCAGGTTAAGCGCCGGACCGAGCGTCGCAGCAAAACGTTCATCGAAGAGATTCTTGTCCTGCTGCGATAAGACGTGGGTGGCCGTGTCGACCAAACCGATGAAAACCCTAGCGATAAATGGCTCGCCACTGCCCTCGATGCGTGTATCTCGGATCTCGAACCGCGGAGGAATTTCCAGCGTCGCCGTCATGTCACTCTGCCGCTCAATGGTGGTAGGCCATTTCTCGAATTCCGGCCGCGTGACCTTCATGACCATCGACAGTTCCGTATCTTCGACCTGCATCGTGCTCGGCGGCTCGCCTTTTGTGAACCACACCAGCAGTGCCATCAGCGGAATCTTGCCTTTTTTTCGGATAATGCCCCCGTCCTGCCACGGGATATAAGTTAGTGTTGCCAGTTCTTCCTTCGACGCTCTGTGCCTGATGCGGATGATCAGGTTTTGCTCTGACGGCTTGGCCGGCGGAGCTTCATAGCGAACCAATCGTCTCTCGGTGTTGAACTGATACACTCCGAGAGTGTGAACAATGGATGATGTTCCTTCGAGAAGCACCGAAAACGGCGGGATGCTGGGGCGTCTCGGATAGAACGCAAGATGGGAAATCAAACGTGTAAAAAGCCTGTTCAGAGAGAATGCGCCATCTTCACGGGCGACCAGATGCACGTAGCAAGGAGGGATCATGAACTCGTCGTCTGAGGCGACGGCCAGATCGCCCATATTCCGCGCGCCGACGAATTGCGCGGTGTAGTTGATGACGCCCACATCAAGTACAACGATGATGTCGGGGCGGTGAGCCGTTTCGTACTTCTCATTCAGCTCCAAGCAATGTTCCGCTAGCTTTTCGAGACTGATATCCGATCCGAAGCCGAGAATTATCCCGAGTGTGCCCGTCGTGGTCAGCGTGCTCGAGGTTGCCTTCTGATCCATCTCGCTGATTGGGTGCTTTTTCAGCCTCTTGACCTCTTCGATTTTTGCGAAAGCTTCTTCAAGCTGGCTCTTGTTGAGCACCGCCTTAACTTCCATGACTGCGGCGACCGCGTCGGCAGACACGATCTGGTTAGCGCCGTCATATTTGTACACGGGACTAGATTGCTCATCGTAGATGATCACGTCCTGATGATCACTCATCTGGTTGTCGGCATCGATCACGAAGCCTTTCGTGGCGTGGAAGCGCTTTGGAATGTGCCCGTTCAAGAACTCCCTTACTTTATCCTCGGTTTCGCCACCCTTCTCGCCAGAATGGGAGATTGTGTTCCGTATGTGTTCAAAGTCGTCGCGTAGCTTTTTTGCGGCCTGGGAAATTAATCCTGCAATCGTGCTTTTCTCAGTCATGGTTCTGCCCCGTTAGCATCTGTCACCTACGCTTGTGCGCCGTTCTCCGGAAACATCCCAAATGTCGCTTGCGGTTGATGGATTATATTCCTTTGTCGGCAGCGAGCACACTGAGATCCGGAGGGAAAGCGGACAGATACGCCCACCGTCCTGCTCCCCCTTCCGGGGATGTAATCATTGATAATCAAGTCGCCGGCAAGAGCCTAAGCGTAGAAGTGGCCTTATTCGACGCTTCGATTCGACCGGCCACGCGGCAACTCTTCGATGGTCGTCTGCTCGCAAACTGACCCACTACGCTCCGAGCGTGGTAAACGGACCCGCGCGGTGAGTGTGATAGAATCCTTCGTTTCGAAATCCACGCGGAGACCCTTCCATATGGCGCAGATTGATCTGATCGTAGGACGCGAGATCCTCGACTCGCGCGGCAACCCCACCGTCGAGGCGGACGTCCATTTGCGCGACGGGGCCATGGGGCGCGCCTCGGTGCCTTCCGGCGCATCGACGGGCGAGCATGAGGCTATCGAACTGCGCGACGGCGACAAGCGGCACTACCAGGGCAAGGGCGTGCTCGAGGCGGTGAACAACATCAACTCGGTGCTGGCGCGCGAACTCGGCGGGCACGACGCGGGCGAGCAGTCCCAAATCGACCAGATCATGATCACGCTTGACGGCACGCCTAACAAGGGCAAGCTGGGCGCCAACGCCATCCTCGCCGTGTCGATGGCCGTCTGCCGCGCCGCCGCGCGCTCCGCCTCGCTGCCGCTTTATCGCTACCTCGGCGGGCTGCAGGCGCGCCGCCTGCCGGTCCCCATGATGAACATCCTGAACGGCGGCGTCCACGCCGATAACACCGTCGACTTCCAGGAATTCATGATCATGCCGGTGGGCGCTGAGACCTTTTCGGACGCGCTGCGCATGGGCGTCGAAACGTTTCACACGCTGAAGAAAGTCCTGAAGGACAAGGGCTATAGCACTTCGGTGGGCGACGAGGGTGGCTTCGCGCCCGACTTGAAATCGAACGACGAGGCGGTGGAGCTCATCCTCGACGCGATTGATGGAGCGGGGTACTCCGCCGGTCACGACATCTGCCTGGCGCTGGATCCCGCCGCCAGCGAAATGTATCGCGACGGCGACTACGTTTTCTATAAGTCCGACCAGTCGAAGAAGTCTGCGGAGGAGATGGTGAAGCTCTACGCCGACTGGGTAGGCCAGTATCCCATCATCTCCATTGAAGATGGCCTCGCGCAGGACGACTGGGAGGGCTGGAAGCTCCTCACCGACGAGTTAGGCGGGCGCGTGCAACTGGTGGGCGACGACCTCTTCGTGACCAACACGGATCGCCTGGCGCGCGGCATTGAAGAAGGCGCCGCGAACTCCATCCTGATCAAGCTGAATCAGATTGGCACGGTCACCGAAACCATGGCGGCGATTGACCTGGCGCGCCGGCACGGCTACTCGGCCGTGGTCTCGCATCGCTCGGGCGAAACCGAGGACGCCTTTATTGCCGACTTCGCAGTGGGCCTGGGGACGGGCCAAATCAAGACGGGCTCCGCCAGCCGCACCGACCGCGTCGCCAAGTACAACCAGTTACTGCGCATCGAGGAGGAGTTGGGCGAGTCGGCGGAATTTCTGGGAAGAGCCGCGGTCAAGTGCGCACAGTCGTAGCGCGGGGCTCGCTGATGGAGCTGGAGACGCACTTAATCATTGGCCAGAGACTGCAATACCTGGACCAGAAACAGCTCGCTGTTCTCCAAGCGCAGATTCAAGAGGTCGGCAAGATGCTTAATGGCTTGGTCCAATCGCGGAGAGGCTGATAGGTGTGCGATCGTTGATCCTAATCCCTAACCCCTAATCCCCGATCCCTGGTATGCGGCCCAAACCCGTACTGCTCGTCATCCTCGATGGCTGGGGCTATCGCGCCGAACGTGAAGCCAACGCCATCGCTCTCGCGAATACGCCCAACTACAGCCAGCTCCTGAAGACGTATCCTTCGACGCTCGTCTACACGTCAGGCGAGCGTGTCGGCCTGCCGGACGGCCTGATGGGGAATTCCGAAGTCGGCCACCTGAACATGGGCGCGGGCCGCATCGTCTACCAGGAAATCACGCGCATCGACGCCTCGATCCTGCGCGGCGAGTTTTTCCAGAAACCGCCACTCGTCGAGCTTATGAAGCACGGGCGCGAGTCACGCCTGCATCTGCTGGGATTGCTGAGCGACGGCGGAGTCCATTCGCACCAGGAACACCTCTACGCGCTGCTCAAGATGGCGCGCGAGAACCAGGTCCGCGACGTGTTCGTCCACGTCTTCCTCGACGGCCGCGATACGGCGCCAACTAATGGTGTAAGCTACATTGCGGCGCTTGAGCAGAAGATGAGGGAATACCAGGTGGGGCAGATTGCCACGGTGAGTGGACGCTACTACGCCATGGACCGCGATAACCGCTGGGATCGCATCCAGTTAGCGTACGACGCCATGGTGAACGGCGAGTCTCAAGCGTCCCATTCTGACCCGACTGCGGCGGTCACGGAGTCCTATAACCGCGGGGTGACCGACGAATTCGTGGTTCCCGTCGTCATCACCAATCGGAACGGCGAGCCGACGGCCAGGATCCGCCCGGGCGACGCCGCCATGTGTTTCAATTTCCGCGCCGACCGCGCCCGCCAGATCACGCGCGCGCTCACCGATGCTAGCCTCGACAAGTTTCCGCGACACAACTTTCCCGCACCCCTGCATTATCTCGGTATGACGCGCTACGACAAGACGTTGACGCTGCCTTACGTCTTCCCGCCGCAGGAACTCACTCACATTCTGGCCAACGTTATGGCGGAGGCGAACCTGAAGAACCTGCGGGTCGCCGAGACCGAGAAGTACGCTCACGTGACTTACTTCTTCAACGGCGGCGTGGAGAAGCCCTTTGCCGGCGAGGAACGTATTCTGGTGCCCTCGCCCAAGGTCGCGACCTATGACCTCAAACCCGAGATGAGCGCCGCCGGCATCAAGGATGTGGTGGTAAAGGCCGTCCGCGACCCCAAGTTCGACGTGCTCATCATCAACTTCGCCAATGCTGACATGGTCGGGCACTCGGGCAAGCTCGCGGCCGCCATCAAGGCGGTCGAAACCGTGGACGCCTGCCTGGGCGAAATCGAGCCGGCGGTGCGCGCCCAGGGCGGCGCGATGATTATCACCGCCGACCACGGCAACGCCGAGATGATGGTTGACCCGGTGACCGGCGGTCCGCATACTGCGCACACCACCAACCCCGTCCCTTTCATCCTGGTCGCGGAAAAGCGGCCCGCGCGACTGGCCGAAGGCGGCGCACTCGCCGACGTCGCGCCCACGCTGCTCGGCGTCATGGGACTCCCCCAGCCCCGCGAAATGACCGGTCACGACCTGCGCGTGTTTGACCAGCCTGCCAAGCTTTGATGGATGCGGATTGCTTCGCCGCCGCGCTCGCCCAGGTAAAGAAGCCAGCGTAACAAGTGTAGCGCAAACTTGTTCTTCCCAGTCTGCGGCTCTACGTGCCGGCCGTTGGTCCAGCATGAGCGCGGTAGGAATACAGGCAGGTTGACTTACCTTGCTCAGCGAGGTAGGATATCTGCTAAGAGTGGGTGCTGAATGAAGATCGAAACCAGCGTGGTCACTACCAAGGGACAACTCGTCATCCCCGCTCGCCTGCGCCGGCGTTTCGGGATCAAAAAGGGGACCGTGGTGACCTTCACGGAAGATGACGGACGGTTAATCGTTCAGCCCGTTACCCGCGAATTCATCCGCGGACTGCGCGGGTCGCTCAAAGGGGAACCCTCCGCGCTCGCGGCGGTGCTGGCGGAGCGGAAGCGCGAGCGGACCCTTTGAAGCGCTACGTGCTCGATGCGAGCGCCCTCATGACGTTTTTCGAAGACCGCGCCGGCGCCGGCAAGGTCGAGGAGCTGCTGGCGAAGGCGGTGGAGGCCAAACGTCCGCTCGCCATGTCGGTGGTCAACTGGGGCGAGGTTTATTACTCGGTCGGGCGGGCGCGCGGGAGAGAGGCGGCGGCGTCCAAGCTCCAGGAGATCGCCCAGCTTCCTATTGAGCTCGTCGACGTGGACCAAGAGCTCGGGAAGCTCGCCGCCCGTCTCAAGGCGGAGCATAACCTGCCCTACGCGGATTGCTTCGCGGCCGCGGTGGCGATAGCCCGAAAAGCAATCCTGGTTACGAGTGACAAAGACTTTGCGCGCGTGAGCACCGCTCTCAAGATCCTTTGGGTCTGAAGGTGGCAGGACGTAGTCTCGTGCGTGGAAGATTCGACTTATCGAATCAACCAATCCCGGCTGGAAGGACTTGTCTCAAACCTTGATACATATGCCATGGTGCGACCATCCGCGCGTGCCATCGTCGTCATAGAGGGAATGACGACGATGGAGGTTTTCGTTCTCACCGCGGCACGGCTTTGGTCTCTGCGAGGGCGGACCCGAAAGGCCGCCCAACGGAATCGATGCCCGCCGCGGGCTGGTCATCGCATACATTCCATCATGCGGAACGTGTGCGCCACCCGCGTGGCCAGCCTAAGGCGCAATGCGTACAAAGGTTGCAGGCCCGGAAGACGCGTTAGGGCTATAGCTAGGCGTGCCGCACCTTTAAGGCAGGGCAAGAAGTGGGCTGTAAACTGTTTAGGGTCCTGTAAATTATTGATAGCTATATAAATAATCCCAAGATTGTAAACTTCTGAACGCCTATAAATTTTATTGCACCAATGTCCGCATACGCGTATACTTCCGCGCATGAACAACAACTTTGAACCCTGGACCAAGTACCCGGACCTGACGCTGGACCGCCTTTCGGCTCTTGCTAATATCATTCGCAGCGTCTGGCATGACACCACGCAACTGCACGATACCGCTGGCGGTGATACTAATTGGAGTCTTGGCTGCCGGGTCTACGTGCGAACGTGCCACGCGATACGCGAGGCCAGTAAGACGCGCCCCTGGCTGACTATCCTCCCTGAGCTTGAACGTCTGCGGTTCAGCTTTGCCGTGGGCTCAGTGCCTTTTCGATTCTTCAGGGGCAATGCCGATGAGCCGCCGGAGAGGTATCTCATCATCACGCCCGGGGAGCTACACCATCGTCAGCTGTCCCTTGAGGGCATGCGTCGATTCGACAGCGTTCTCCGCCTAGCGGTCGAAGTTGATCGTGCCACGCGCGAAGTATTGAGCGTCAACTTGGTGGAGATGGACGATGCTGGGAACATCACAGACACCTACGCTATTCCGTTTGTCATTGCGCCGGCCGATGTCACTCCTATGCAAGTGAAGCCTGTTGATCTAGCGGCGCCGATAGTTGAACCTTTGAAGACCCCTGAACAGGAGAAACAGAAGGAGAAGAAGCCCGGCGAAGTGGGAAAAGCCCGATGAGTGGGATGTTGTTTCCTAGCGAGATGTTCCGGGGCGAAAGGCTACAGCTTGCGCGTGAGTTCCGGGGCATGACGCAAAAGGAACTCAGCGAGAAGGTAGCAGCCTCACGTGCCCTCATCTCGCTTTGTGAGGCCGGCAAAAAGAGAGAGCCGGCGCCAGACTTGGTCGAGGCATGTGGGGCCATCCTCGGATTCGAGCCTGTCTTCTTCTACGGCTCGATCGATGATGTCTTCCGGGAAGGTGAGTGCAGCTTTCGGCATCGGCGGACCACTCCAGAACGGCTTAAAACACAGATCCGCGCTCATGCAACGCTGCTAGGCATGGTCATCCAACGGCTGCGGTCCCTTTTCAGGTTTCCAGACATCAACGTGCCACATATCCCGACATCGAGCGCGGAAGAGATAGAAGCGGCGGCGGAGGAATGCCGCAAGCATTGGGAAATTGGCGTGGACGCCCCTATTTTGCAAGTGGGCAGGGCGCTGGAGCGCGCTGGAGTGATCATTGTGCGTCAGTCGACTCGGTCAGGAAAGGTGGACGCCTTTTCAAGGTACGGGCGAACCACAGTCATTTTCTTGAATGAGGGGGTGCCGAGCACATCCAGGTGGAACTTCGACATCGCGCACGAATGTGGTCATCTCGTGATGCATCGTGGCATTCCCACGGGCACAGTCGAAACCGAGATGGCCGCTGACAGGTTCGCCAGCGCCTTCCTGATGCCCAGCAAAGCGTTCGGTCGAGAGTTCAGTCTTTCGCCCTTCTCGTGGGAGCACATCTTCGACTTGAAGCGCAGGTGGCAGACAAGCGCGGCCGCAATCGTAAGGCGGGCTTACGATCTGCGGCTGCTTGACGCGGTTACCTATCGACAGGCATTCAAGTACATGTCCACGAAAGGATGGACGAGGGGCGAGCCGGATGAGCCGTCGTTTCAAAATCCGGAGCTGCTCGTAACGGCGCTCGATGCCCTTGGTGCCAAAGTCGATCTCACCCTGGACGCCCTCTGCCGGGACCTTAGGTTCACCCCAGACACGTTTTGTGACATTACAGGCGTTTCTGTCCCAGCACCCAAAGGAAGACAATCAGAGATCATAGAGTTCCGGCGCGCCTGATATTTTTCTCTTGCCAATGGTGGAGTGGGCCGCCGACGAGGAAAGTGGAGGGACAACACGAACGGAGAGAGCATGTCAAGAACAAGGAAAGGCAAGAAGATGACGAAAACCGGGCGGTATGAGATTGTAGCGACCGAAGGACGCAAGCGGAGCTTCCGTGGCACGTTGCTCAAAACGTTCAACCTTGGAAAGAGGCGTCTGGCTATCTTCAGCGTGCCAAAACCGAAGAAGAGAAAATCAAGCTGAGACGCTACTCTCGGCCCTTATGATCCCCGGTGTGGCGGACTGTTGTGGTGATCGTCTTCTTGCGATCAACTCCATGTAGGCAGTCGAAAGAATTGTTCCGCAGCCGATTGCCCGAGCTGGCGCAGAACCTTCCCCTAAAGGGTCTGCGCGCCTGGGCGCGATTGGCACAAAGATTCGCAGGCCCGAGGGTCTCCGTCAGCCGGCGATCTATAAGCCGCAAGAATCGAGGTCAATAGATGGTCAAGAAAATTGCGCTCTTTAACCATAAAGGGGGAGTCAGCAAGACGACAACAACCTTTAATCTTGGGTGGATGCTAGCATCGAAAGGCAACAAAGTCATCCTGGTTGACGCGGACCCTCAGTGCAACTTAACAGGGATGGTCCTTGGGTACAAAGGACCGACCGAGTTGGAGCATTTCTACGAAACAGAGAAAGACCGGAACTTGATGGCTGGATTGGCACCTGCGTTCGAATCGAGACCCAAGCTGATCGAGGCCGTTCATTGTGTACCGGTCGAGCAACAGGAGGGGCTCTTCCTGCTTCCGGGGCACATTCGATTGGCGGAATACGAGGTAACATTGGGAATCGCGCAGGAACTCTCCGGGTCAATCCAAACTCTCCAGAATCTTCCCGGATCGATCTGGTTTCTGCTAGACAAGACGGCAAACAGGTTCGAAGCCGAATACCTCTTGGTGGACATGAGTCCCAGTTTGAGTTCCATCAATCAGAACCTCCTGATGACGAGTGATTACTTCATTGTGCCTACAAGTCCGGATTATTTCTCAGTGATGGCAATAGATTCTCTGACGACGATATTACCGGACTGGGCTGCATGGGCCCAAAAAGCACAAAAACTAAAGATACTCCAAGAAGCCACTTATCCATTTCCGTTGACCACGCCGAGATTCCTAGGAACTATCGTCCAAAAATATCGCCCGCGCGCGGGCGTCCCTGCAACGGCGTTTCAGAATTGGATAAATGAGATAAATAAGGCTGTCTCCAGCAGGCTGGTACCGAGAATGAAGGAGATCGGGATGGTGTTGCCCGACCGTGACTACGCAAACCTGGGGTTAAGTACAGATTTCTGTCTGGCTAGTATCCCGGACTTCAACAGTCTTATTGCAAAGTCACAAGAGGCCCAAACGCCTGTCTTTGCGCTAACGCCTGCTCAAATTGGTCAGACTGGTATAGTGCTGGAGCAGACAGAGAGATCGCGCGATGAGTTCAAGAGACTGTTCTCAGAGTTAGCGGACAGGGTCATAGCACTGACAACCAATGCAAGAGGCCATTGACCAGTTCCGGGCAAATATCAGGCGTGTCCGAAACCTCGGAGCGCTCTACAAGGCAATGAGCGCTCAGACGACGCAAGCACTGGATCTCTCAGATCTGCTGAGGGCACAGCTTGTCACGGCTGTTAGCGCACTCGACCACTTCGTCCACGAAGTCGTTCGGTTCGGAATGCTGCAGACCTACCGAAACAAGCGCAAACCAACACGCGCCTTTCTGCAATTCTCTATAGCAGTGGAGAGCGTTCAGCAAGCTCTGGCAAACCCATCAAGCGACGACTGGTTGGAAAGTGAAATCAGGGCGCGACACGGATGGAGAAGCTTCCAACAGGCAGACAAGGTAACGGAGGCGGTGCGATTGGTCTCGGACGTCAAGTTATGGGAAGAGGTTGGGGGGCGGCTGGGAAAACCACCCCAAGATATAAAGCAACAGCTCAATCTCATCGTTGATCGCAGGAACAAGATCGCGCACGAGGCCGATATTGACCCCACTTTTCCTGGCCGTCGCTGGCCGATTAACGAAGTTCTGGTCAACCAGGCCATCGACTTTGTTGAGCTGGTCGTCGAAGCCATCCATAGCATTCTATAGTGGCACCGTGGCGGGTTGGCGTAGACCTTCCCCGAGGTGTGCTCGCCTAAGGCGCAATGAGTACAAAGATCGCAGGCCCGGACGGCGTGCGCGGGTGGCGCATCCTCACGCGCTCGGGCGAGCGCATCTGGATCGCAGATTCGAGATTGGAGAGCGGGTAGCCACGGCACCGGTCTTGTGCCGTGGGCTTCTGTGCCGAAGCAGTTGAAAAGGCGAAAACCCTTCGCTACCCTGGCGGCGTGTCCAAGGTGCGAAGGCTGCTCACGACTGACCGAATCTTCTTTGTCACCGTCAATCTTCGCCGCGACCTTCCTTTCCTCGGGCAAGGGGAATTCTTCCCTTTGATCGATGCGCTGGCCGCGTGCGGATGCCCGCATGGCTCGCCGGAGAAAAGCCCACGGCACAAAACCGGTGCCGTGGCTACTCGCTACCATGTTCCGACCAAACGCCCCCGCTGAGCTATCCGAGAAGATACAGCAACGGCAAACCCCGCCCCATAATGCGCCACGCCGTTGACTTGGCCGCTGGCACCGCCTAATATGGCCGCTCAAAGGTCGTTCCCTTTCCATGATTGGCCAGACCGTCTCTCACTACCGGATCCTGGAAAAGCTCGGCGGCGGCGGCATGGGCGTCGTCTACAAGGCCGAGGACCTCAAGCTGCACCGCTTTGTGGCGCTCAAGTTCCTGCCGGAGGGGCTCGCGAAGGATCACCAGGCGCTCGAACGCTTCCAACGCGAGGCACAAGCTGCCTCGGCTCTCGACCATCCCAACATCTGCACCATCTACGAGGTGAGCGAGCACGATGGCCAGCCGTTCATTGCCATGCAATTGCTGGAAGGGCAGACGCTTCGA
>DASZAI010000004.1:0-197645 GCA_035945295.1 Terriglobia bacterium
CTTCACGTAGGAACCGTTGATTCGCGTATTGCCATGGATCACCGCCACGGCCCCGGGGTAGTTCGTAAAGGTGATAGGGCTCGAGGACGTTCCGGAGTTGTTCAGAGTCTGGCTGTAGCCGCTGGTCGTGGTCAGAGGATACGTCCCCGCCATGAAGCACACGGTTTGGCCAGCCGAAGCACTGCTGAACGCTTTCTGCACCGTCTTCCAAGGTGAACTGCTGCTCGAGCCGGAATTCGAGTCCGAACCCGCGGGTGAGACGTAGAGGTTGCAGGATGTCGTCCCACCGCCACCGCCGCCACCGGTCGAGGATGTGCCGGTCCCGCTGAGGCTTACGGTCTGCGTGCCGGCACTGTCGGTGACGGTCAACGAGCCCGTGTAAGCCTGAGCTGCGGCGGGTGTGAAATTCACACTGAAGGTGCAACTCGCCCCTGCGGCAAGTGACTGCCCCGTGGTGCAGGTTCCCACTCCCGCGAAGCTGAATGCACCGCCCGTCGGAGTGATCGCCGAGGCGACGCTGGTCACCGTCGTGGTACCCGTATTAGTGATCGTGGCAAACTGAGTGGCGCTCGTACCGCCCACAGCTTGAGTAAAGCTTACAGAAGAAGGCAAGAGAGTGACCGCGGTCGATCCGCCGCCACCGCCACCTCCGCCGCCACTGGACGCGAGTTCATACGAACCGAGGTCAGGCGTGGTGCGGGTGACGCCCAGGATGTCCGTCGCCTGCTGGTAGCTCGTGTTGGCAACGTTGATTGCCGGACTGGTGGACTGGAGCTGGAAGTCGTTGCTGCTCGGAGCGACAAACAGCGGGTCGGAGATCATCGGGTGGGTCACGCTCTGCCCGGTCTGGTTGGCGTATCCTTGCTGCGACGAGATGGAGCTCCAGAAGATGTTGGAGTCAATGACGTGGTTGGTACTGGTGTAGATGTTGAACTGGGGATTGTTCGCCATGGCGCCGTTGCCCGAGAAAATGTTGTTGACGATCGTGTTGGACTGTCCCCAGACCACCATGCCGTAGTTGCCGTTATCGACGAACGTGTTCTCTTCTACCGTGACGTCGCTGGGCGTCGTGCTGCTGCCGCTCGAGTAGAGCTGCATGCCCATGGCGAGGTTATGCTCGATCAGGTTGTTGGCAACGAGATTGCCGCCTCCCGCCGTTGCGGCCCAGTAAATCCCGTGGTCGTTGTTGATGTAGGTGAGCCCATCGGAGAATCGTCCATTGTCATGGATGTAGCAGCCAAGTATCTTGATGTTGTATCCGCCTTGTTGATAGATGCCGGCGTGGTAATCGTCATTGCGCATCTCGACGTGATCGAAGGTCACATCATGGGTGTTCATCACGTCGATCAGATCCACCGCCTGGCCCGTGGGGCCTTCGAAAACCAAGCCGTAAGGGAGGCTCATGGGAGTGCCTTGGAACTTGGCGTAGGCGCCGTTGACTCGCGTGTTGCCGTGGATGATCGCCACTTGCCCCGGGTAGTTCGTGAAGGTAATGGGGCTCGAGGAGCTTCCGGAGTTGTTCAGAATCTGGCTATAGCCGTTCTGCAAGCTGGAAGCGATAGGATAGGTTCCAGCCATGAAGCACACGGTTTGGCCGGCCGAGGCGCTGTTGAACGCCTTCTGCACGGTCTGCCAGGGCGAGTTGCTGCTGGAGCCGGAGTTGGAGTCGGAACCGCTCGGTGAAACGTACAGGCTGCACGACCCCGAGCCGCCGCCGCCGGTCGAAGCAGCGATGGTGATGTCCACCGTGCCAACCGCAGACTGCTTAGGGGACGATGAGTCGGCCACCTGCATGACGGGCGCAAAGGTGCCGGATTGCGTAGGCGTCCCGGTGATTGCACCACTGGAACTCAGCAAGAGGCCCGTCGGAAGCGCGGTCCCTAGCGTTGTGAGCGACCACGTATAAGGCGGCGTGCCGCCGGTGGCGCTCAACTGCGCACTGTAAACCTGTCCTTGGGTCCCCCCGGCCAAACTTGTCGTCGTAACACCGAGTGGAGTCCCGCCGCCGCCCGATGAGGTACCGGTGCCGCTGAGAGTGATCGTCTGCGTGCCGGCGCTGTCACTGACCGTGACTGAGCCGGAGTAGCTCTGCGCCGCCGCGGGCGTGAAGTTCACGCTGATCGTGCACGTGGCCCCCGGCGCCAGCGTCGACGTAGGACCGGTGGGACAGGTTCCCGACCCAGCGAAGGCGAAGGGCGGGTCAGGGCTGATCGCCAAGCCGATACTCGTTAAACTGTTGGTACCGGTATTGGTGAGCGTGGAAAGCTGAGTGGCGCTAGTGCTGCCTACGGCTTGAGTGAAGCTGAGAGAAGCGGGCGACACAGTAGCAGTAGAAGTACCACCTCCGCCACCGCCTCCGCCCGAAGTGCCAAAGAAGTCGCTCATGGCAGTTGCGGACGAAGCAGCTCCCGGAAAGGACGTTAGGCCCAGACCCTGCGCGATCGTCCGCAAGGTGTTCTCGTGTTCGTAGCTGCCACTTGACCGGGCTCCCCCGGAGACGCTGGTCACAAAGGGGCTGACGACCACGGCTTCTACCTGCCCGCCGCACCCTGTCCCGGTCGTGAGTCCGCATGAATTTCCCGTGTTGCCGTCTTCGTCAAAGACGACGATCAGTAGCCCGTCTTTTTGGAAAAGCGCGCTCGAGAGCACCGGGCCGATGTTGCTCTTGAGCCAGTTATCCGCCGTAGAGAGCGAGCAGTCGTGCCCGTCGTCGCACCCGTTCGGGACGATCCACGACAGGTTCGGCAGGGTCCCGTTCGCGAGGTCGGTGGAGAACTGACTGAAGCTCACAATGTTCGAGGAGCTAATATTGGTCATGTACGCCAGAGGGTCGTGACGCACGTAATACGTCCCGTTCGTCTCACGGTAGTCCTTCCAAGTCTTGCCTGCGTTCTGCAGTGCCAGGGCGATGTTGTTCACCGAGACCGGGAAGCTCGACGGCGTTTCACTGTCGTTGTTGGTGAGGATTTGTCCCGTCGACAAGGTGAAGTAATTGCCGATCGAAGGATGCGTGTCCGCTTTATAGTTGGTCGCGAGACCGCCGAAGACACCCGTGAGGCCGGCGGTGTTCGAGTACAAGGAAGTCAGGTACGGCATATTCGAGCCGGTTGTCTGGCTGAAGCCGGCGTTCTCTTCGACCACGATGAACACGTGGCCGAATGCGGGGAGGGTTCCGCCGCTTTGACTTCGCGTTGTAACCGGCCTGGAAAGGAACGCGACAACCGCAACAACCAGGAGGCAAACAATCAGACCGCTTTTCTTAGTCATTATTAACCTCTCATGTAGAAATGGCCGCGGAGCGCCAGGAGCGTCGCCGAGGATGAACTTCGGCGCCTTGGAAACTTGGTCGGGTCGATCGAGGAAGGTTGTTGGGGTCGTCTTGCTAGAGTGGACTCTGCGCAATTATTGAAATCGGCGGCAGGGACCTCGATTTTGTGGACGCTGGAAGAGCCGTGGGAGGAACAGTCCTCACACGCGGTGTGAAACCGTACCAAACCAGCAAACCCGTTCATTCCGTTTCGCTCCTTGCTGTATTCCCCCCTTCCTGCGTCGTACATTGGGAACATAAGGCAAAGACCTGAGGGGTACTATCGGAGCCAGGCTGTTTCTGAGGTCAGACTATGGCGCGGATTGGTATAGGCATCCGTCCTACATTTAGCGTGACGAATCGGCTGCGAGGCGGCTCGACGGGCAGTGCAAGCAAACCCTTGGGGACACTGTTGCAGAGTAGCGACTCATTTCCCAATGAATTGCTACCCCACCGGTCCTAGAGTAGTGGGGTTCTTAGGCCTGGCAACGGGAGATCGTTGGCGATCTGGCCACTGGGAGAACCCCGAAAGGCACGCTTACAAACTCCTCTGGATTGACCTGCGAGCGCCAGACGTTTAGGCTGCTTGTGCCTGGGGTGAAACACCGGCATGCAAAGGGGGGGCATGCGCGGGATTTGCGCCCGGACACCATGTCATGGCGGATCACTATAATCAGGTCGGTCGGCTCGTTTATCAGACATATCTGCTTCCAGCTAAGTCGCGCGGCGATCTTCAGGTGACCATCCCAGTGAGCGAAGTGTGGAAAGCCCTGGATTGCGTTTATCCGGTGTACTTTATCCGGGATGTGCTTGAATCAAGAAGGTTTCGAGACACTTACCACGTCTCACTAGCGACACTGCTGCCGGACGAGTTTTTCCCGGTTTCGTTCACCTTCACGCTGGATGCGGAAAGGGCCGCGTCAGCATGACTTGCGCCGTCGCGCGTCTCCGAATGATTCCGCGGATCAGGTGGTGTCGACTATTTTTATTGAGTCTCCCCTAAGTCCTGTGGTTGCAATGCTGTGCAGGACACTTCGAGGTTTCGGTGGTGCAGTTGGGCAATCAGGCGAGAGCCCATTACCAGTCTTGACCCGAGCAAGCTAGCCGGGCGAGAATAGGCTTTACTGCCAACCGGGAGGGGACTTTGAGCAGCGATTCGTTCCGAAAGGAGGAGCGGTGGGGTCGGTACACAACCCTGGTGAGAAGCGTCGGACGCACCCCCCGATACCCGAACCACTCGGAACCACGCCAGTCTCTCCTCCGGGTAAGCCACCGTCGACCCCACCCATGAAGGCGGAACGCGAACCTTCGCGGGACGCAAGCCAGGAACGGTTACCTGCCAAGATCCAATCGACTCAGGAAGCGCCCTCGCCCGCCGCCGCAGACAGCTTCAGCATCGTCGACCGCGACTGGCGATTGAAGTATGTGAGCGATAGCATCCCCCAGATGACGGGGCTCGACCGGGCCCAATTGCTGGGGAAGAACATCTGGGATTTGTTTCCCCACTTGAGGGACACGAGGCTGTTCGTCGAGTTCCATCGCGCCCTCGCCCAACGGAGGCCTGCCCGCGTCGAATTCTTCCATACTCCGGCCAACCGGTGGTTCGAACATCGGGCCTACCCTTGCGAGGACGGCTTGGCTGTCTTTTCAGCCGACATCACCGAACGCAAGGGGCAGGAAGAGCTTCTCAGGTTGCAGGCCAAGGCTCTCTCCCACGAGATCATCGAGCGAAAGCGCGCCGAGAATGCCCTCCGCGAAACCCAGGAGCGATTGGAGGAGCGCGTTGAAGCGCGGACCGCCCAACTGCTTGATGCCAACGAAACACTGAGAAGGCAGGCGCAGCTCCTCGATCTCGCTCATGACGCCATCATTGTCCGTACGCTTGACAGCTCGATTACTTTTTGGAACCGGGGCGCGGAAAGCAAATACGGCTGGACCAGGGAGGAAGCGGGAGGAAGGATTTCCCACGACCTGCTCAGGACGAAGTTTCCCGAGCCCTTTGAAGAGGTCCAACGCGGGCTTTTGCAGAACGGCTACTGGGAGGGAGAACTGGTTCAAACCCGGCGCGACGGCGCCCGCATTGTGGTAGCGAGCCGTCAGGCAGTGCAGCGAGACGAGCAGGGACAGCCGGTGGCGATCCTTGCGATCAACCGCGATATCACACGCCATAAGCAAGCCGAGGAGGCGCTGAGGGAGAGCGAGCAGCGGCTTCTTTCGATCATGGACAGCAGTCCCGCCGTCATGTTCATCAAGGACCGCCAGGGCCGGTACGTTTATGTAAACCCACGATTCGAGACCCTTTGTGGCTTGCCACCGGCGGAAGTCATCGGCAAGAAAGACAGCGAGCTGTTTCCGCTTCCTCAAGCCGACGCGTTTCGCGCCAACGACCTCAAGGTGCTCCTGTCGGAGACGGCCATTGAATTCGAGGAAGTCGCGGTCCACGACGACGGCCCTCACACCAGCATCGTCACGAAGTTTCCGCTGCGGGATACGCGAGACAATGTACACGCTCTTTGTGGCATCGTCACGGATATTACGGAGCGCAAACGGGCTGAAGAGGCCCTCCAGCGCAGCGAGGCCCGGCTGCGAGCCGTTATCGAGTCGATGGACGACGTTGCTCTTGAGATCGACGGCCAAGGCGTCTATCTGAACGTCTGGACCACCAACCAAAGCCTGCTGCCGCGGCCCAAGAAAGAAATCATTGGCCAGCGCGTGGGTTTTGCCTTCGGCGAAGGATTCGCCCGGCCAATCCTGGAAGCGATCACACGCGTGATAGCCGGTGGGCCTGCGGAAAGCCTCGAATACGCGATGGATTGCCCGGAAGGAAGGCGCTGGTTCTTGGGACGGATGAGCGCTATCCGGTCGGAGCTAGGCGCCCGCAAGAGTGTTTGCCTTCTGGTCCGCGAAATCACTGACCTCAAGCGGACCGAAGTGGCGCTGCGTGAGAATCACGCGTTCCTTGAGAAGCTCTTCGAGTCGTCACCCGACGCCATCTTGACCGCGACCACGGAAGGAACGATCAACCGGCTGAACGCCCAGGCCGAAAAGCTCTTTGGATACCGGCGGGCGGAACTTCTCGGTAAGTCCATTGAGGTTTTGGTGCCGGAACGCTTCCGCGACCGGCACCCCGTGCATCGCGAGCACTATCGCAATCAACCACGCATACGGCCGATGGGCGTCGGCATCGAGCTCTACGGCCGCCGTAAGGATGGGACCGAGTTTCCCGTTGACATCATGCTGGGTCCCATTGAGATGGATCGGGACCCGCTGGTGCTGACCGTAGTTCGAGACATTACCGACCGCAAGCGCGCCGAAGAATCGGTGCGCGAGGTCTCAGGCCGGTTGCTGCAATTACAGGACGAAGAACGGCGCCGCTTGGCTCGGGAACTTCACGACAGCACGGCCCAAACGCTTTCCGCCATTACACTCAACCTCAGCGTGGTGAAGCGCTACGCGGGTTTTGACAAGAACGCGAGGGCTTTCAAGGCGCTTGCGGAAAGCTTGGACCTGGCACGCGACGCGGGCCGCGAACTCCGCACGATGTCTTATCTCCTGCATCCTCCCCTGCTGGACGAGGTCGGGCTCGCACAGGCGCTGCGCTGGTACGAGGATGGGTTCGTCGAGCGAACGGGAATCCGGGTCAGCCTGGAAATGACGGAGAACCTTGCGCGGCTTCCGAGCGACCTCGAAACCGCGCTTTTTCGCATTGTGCAAGAGTGTCTTACGAATATCCATCGCCACTCGGGAAGCCCCACCGCCGAAATTCGCCTCGCGCAAGACACCGAATGGATGACGCTGGAGGTGCGCGATCGAGGCGAGGGGCTGTCGGCGGAAACTCTCCAACAAGTCAACAGCGCCGCCTCCACTCTGGGCGTGGGTATTCGAGGAATGCAGGAGCGGGTGAGACAGTTGGGGGGGCGAATCGAGCTGACGCTTGCCAACCCCGGTACACTCGTCCGCACGGTCGTGCCACTCACTCGCGACGATCACACACCCGCAAGTCCCACGGGGTGAACAGCCGTGACGGCCCTTCGCATCCTGATTGCCGAAGACAACCAAGCGGTCCGGGAAGGCTTGCGGGAACTGCTGGAATCCCAGCCGGACTGGCGAGTGGTTGGAGAAGCGGTGAACGGGCTTGAAGCGGTGGAGAAGGCCCGCGACCTTCAACCTGAAGTGGTGATTCTTGACTACAGTATGCCCCAGCTCGACGGAATCAGCGCCGCTGTCCGCATCCGGCAAGCCGCTCCGCAAAGTGAGTTGCTGGTTCTTACCCAGCACGATGCTCCCTATACGGTGCGCCGCGCCCTCGATGCCGGCGTGCGCGGTTACGTGGTGAAGTCCGATGCCGACCGGGATCTGCTTGCTGCCGTGGAGGCCGTGAGCCAGCACCGGGTCTTCGTCAGTTCTTCTATGGCCCAGAACCTCTCGACCGAACGAGGCCCGGCACCTCGTACCTGACGGGTTCTAAGGCCGTCGTTCTACCCCGGAACAAGTATTCAGTCTCATGCGTCTCATCCGTCTCAATAGTCTCATTGCGGCTGGTAATCTCCGCCTGTGGCGTGGCCGAGCGCCCTCAATGCGACAGTACTAAGGTCCAGTGTGGCCGGGGGCGCCTCTCGGGTGGTTGTCCGCAGGTCGAGAGAGCCCAGGTAAAACGCGCTCCCGGAGAGGTAGAAATCAAAGCCAGAATGTACCGTCAATTCAACAGTTTGGCCATTTATATCCCGAGTTGCGGATTCGACCTGCGCAATGAATTAATAAAATAGGTATTGTCAGGCGCGACATTTTACGGCATTCTGTGTTACTCAAGACGGCGGGCGCGCTGGGACGGGAGAGCGAGTGACGGTAAACCGTGGAACCGAGGGCGTCTCGAAGCTATTGATCCTCACACTGGCGGGATTCTTGTGGTCCGCGTGCGTGGGGTGTACAGGATCAGGCCAGACGCAGGCAGGTGGTCAGGAGAAGGGCGCGGACGGGACGGACGCTTCCCCGCCCCAAACTCAGACGACCACCAGCGCTTCGAAGAAACGAACCGGCGTCTGGCATCACTTCGGCGAGAGTAACAACCCACACGCAAGCTCGCCGCGCTCGACCGGCGCTTGGCGTCGCTTCGGATCGGCCAGCAACGCGCCCACGGCAAGTCCTCGAGGTCCCACGGCCCGGCAGCAGCACAGCGGCATCATCGGGACCGGCGATCTCGAAAAGCAGATGTATGACCTGATGAATCACGATCGCTTGAACCCGTCGAACGCCGGGGAGGCCGGCGGCCGCGCCCAGGCCCTCCGGTGGAACCCGAGGCTGGCGGCCATCGCGCGGGCGCACTCGCGCGACATGATCCAGCGGGGATACTTCGACCACGTTGACCCGGACGGCAAGTCGGCCGGCGACCGGCTGCGGGCGGCAGGAGTCCCCTGGCAATCGGTGGGTGAAAACATCGCCATGGACGACAGCGTGGCCGACGCCGAATCTGCCTTCATGAGCGAGCCCCGGTTTCAACACAATCATCGTTGGAACATCCTGAATTCGAAATACACGGAAGTGGGAGTCGGAATCGTGCGGGGGCCGGACGGCCACTACTACATCACCCAGGAATTCATGCAGAATCTGGAGGGCTTGGAATCGTCGGCGGAGGATTTGCGGGCCGCCGGAGAAAGCCGTCAATCCACCGGCGCAGTTCACTAGGCGCTCAGCTCACGCCTGCTTACTGCGCACTGGCGAGCCGGGCGACGACAGCGGCGCCCGAGCGAAGCTGGTCAGTACCTCGCGCCACCACCTGATCACCCGCGGCCAAGCCGCCGAAGACCTCGATCAGGCTCCCGGACGCGGCTCCGGTCTTCACATCAACCCATTCGGCCCGGTCGTTGCGAACCCGAATCACAAACGTTCTCTCCAGATCGTTGGCTACCGCGGACGCGGGAACGAAGAGCGTCGGATAGGCGCGGCGTACCGGCCAAAGAACTTCGCAGAACGTGCCGGGATCGAGCCGTGCCTGCGGGTCCCGGACGTCCAGCTCGACGGGCATGGTGCGAGTCTTGATGTCGACGGCGCGCGAAATCCTGGCGATCGGCGCCTGAAGAATCTTCCCGGGGAAAGACGGCACGCTGAAACTCACTTCCGTGCCTTCGGGAATCCCAGCCGCATCGTACTCCGGTACAGGAACCACCAAACGGTGTCGCGTCAAGGTCTGGATTTGAACGATGGGCGTCATCGCGCCTGGCCCTCCCGCAGGGCCCACGAGCGCGCCGGGGTGGACGTATCGCGTGGTCACCTGGCCGTCGAACGGAGCGCGGATGGCGAGATAAGCTTCAAGCTGGGCGATAGCGCGCAGTGCGTCCTGGGCCGCTTTCGCCGACTTCTCGAACGCGGCGACGTTCGCCTGGTCCGACTGCGCGGTCTTTTGCGCGATGTCCAGATCGTTCAGCGCGACCACGCCCGGCGTCTTGGATGCGGCGTCCATCCGCCGGTAGGTAGCCTGGTCGGCCGCCAGCCTCGCCTGGGCGGCGGCGAGCTGGGACTCCGCGCTTTGGTACTTCGATTCCGCTTCAGCGCGCTGCGCCTCCAGTTCCGGCGCTTCCAGTTGGGCAACCTGCTCTCCCGTTTTCACTCTCGAGCCGCGATCGACTTTGATCCACTTCACGAATCCGGTGACCTTCGGAAAGACGTCCACGACTTCGTAGGGAACGAGTTGGGCGGGAAGCCTGACCGTGGTATTCAGCTTCTGGGAGAGCACGGGGGTAACTTCAACTTCGGCGGCCGGCGTAGTTTTTGCGGACGTACTGCCCGCTGCCGGACCACTCGGGTTCCGGCTGCAAGAGCCGAGGAGCAGAGCGGCTTCGCCGATAACCAGAAGGGCTGTCACCTTGCGATTCATAGCGTTTCCTCAGTACTAACCTCGGCGCATTCTTCCCCTACGAAGAAGCGTGGCGGCTCGCAGGATCATCCGGGTCGAGCGACGGCGACGCGGTGCTGGCACGCGCCTGAACCAAAGAGAATACAAACGGGAGCACGGTGAGGTTGACGACCGTCGCGGCCAAGAGCCCGCCGATCACCGCCCTGCCCAGAGGCGCCGTGGACTCCGCCCCCTCGCCCAGCGCCATGGCCATCGGAATCATGCCCGCGATCATCGCCAGGCTGGTCATCAGAATGGGGCGCATTCGCGTTCTCACCCCTTCGATAGCCGCCTCGACCGACGAAGCTCCGGTCCGGCGATGCTGTTCGGCAAAAGTCACCAGGAGAATGGCGTTCGCGGTGGCCACTCCTATCGCCATGATCGCTCCCATGAACGACTCGAGGTTCAGCGTCGTGCGGGTGATGAGCAACATCAGAACCACGCCGCACACGACCGCCGGGCTGGCCGCCAGAACTACCAGCGCAAGACGCATGGATTCAAAGTTCGCCGCCAGCAGCAGAAAGATCACCGCCACAGCCAGCAGGAGTCCGATTCCCAGGTTATTGAAGGTCTCGCGCATGGGAGCCACCTGGCCGCGCACCTGAACCGTGACGCCGCGAGGCGGTGCGCCAGTCTGGCGAATCGTCTCGTCAAGGCGGCTCGCGACTTGGCCCAGGTCCTCCCCGGCCGTATTGGCGGAGAGGGTCAACAACCACAGGCCGTTCGCGCGGTCATACTCGCCCACCATCGTACCCGCGGTGACCCGAGCCAAGTCACCAATCAACGGATGTTGGGCATTGCCGGGCATCACCGGGACGTTCTGGATGTCCTCGAGCGTGGTCATCCTCGGTTGGGGATACTGGATTTGGACCTGGTAACCGACCCCGGTCTTCGGGTCCGCCCAATAGTTGGGAGTTGTGAAGCGGCTGGATGCCGTGGCCTCTGAAAGCGACCGGCTCACTTCCTCCGTCGTCGCGCCCAGTTGGCCGGCCAGCTCACGGTTGACGCGCACGTCGACACTGGGATAGTCGAGCGGCTGCTCAATCCGCACGTCGCGCAAAGCCGAAACCGTGCTCAAGCGGCTGCGGAGTTTCTCGATGTAGGTTCTGACGGCGGCAAAGTCGGGCCCCGTAACCGCTACCTCAACGGGTGTGGGCGCACCGAAGTTCATAATCTGGCTGACGATGTCTCCCGGCTCGAACGAGAACGAGGAACCTGGAAATTTTGCCGGCAGAGTCTGCCGCAGCTTTTCTTCAAGGCTGGCTACGTCGATGCCGGCCTCGGGCCGCAGAGCCACGTTCATCACGGCTTCGTGAGGCCCGCTCGTCCACAGGAATACGGTGTTGATGGGGTAGCTGGCAGCTTGCGTGCCAACATAGCCCAGACTGATGCTCACGTTCCCAGGCCCCGCCGCGTTCTGTATTTCGTCCAGCACATCCGCCACCAACCGGGCGGTATCCTCGGCGCGGGTCCCGATTGGAGCATCGAAGCGCAGCCGCAATTGATTTCCAGCCGCTTTAGGAAACAGTTCCTCGCCCACGCGAGGTCCCAACAGGAGCAGGATGGCGAGTACGCCACCGATGTAAACCGCGACCACGGGCCAGCGGAGTGGGGCGAGACGCTCAAGGATCGCTCGCCAGCGCTCGCGCATCCTGTCAAAACTCAGCCAACCGCTCGGAGCCGGGCTGCCGCCCGCATCGCTCTTACGATGCATCCACAGAAACAAGACGGGCAGCAGGGTGCTCGAGAGCAGGAACGAAGCCACCATGGCAAATGCCACAGCGAGGGAGAGCGGTACAAACAGGTTCTTGGCCACACCCGTCATGAAAAACGAGGGTACGAAAACGGCCACGATGGCGAGCATCGAGAGAAAGCGCGCCACGACCGTTCTCTGCGTGGCTTGAAGTACGCCGCGCGACGTTTCGAGCCCGAAATCCTCGAGAAGCGTGCTGTCGATATTCTCGATTTCAACCACGCCCTCGTCCACCAGAATGCCCACGGCCAGCGCCAGTCCGCCGAGCGTCATGATGTTGATGGTCTGGCCGCTCAGCCACAGAGCCACCACCGAAGTGAGCAGCGCGAAAGGAATCGTGGTCATCACGATCAAGGAGCTTCGCCAATCGCCCAGAAACAGCAGGACAACGAGCCCGGTCAATAAAGCCCCAAGCAATCCTTCACGCACCACGGAAGAGAGCGCGCTTTTGACGTACGCGGACTGGTCGAATTCATAAGAGACGTCGATGTCAGAGGGAATCAGTGAGCGAAATCGCGAGAGATTCTGTTTGACTTCATTCACCACCGCGAGCGTGGACGCGTCCGGGCGCTTGGTCACCGGGATATAGACCGCCCGCCGGCCATTCACCAAAGCGTAGCCGGTTGGGATGTCGGTGGTATCCGCCACTTTGCCGATGTCATGCAGATAAACGGCAGGCCCCGCGCCGGTATGGATCGGCACATCGAGGAGGTCTTGAATGTTGGGAGTCACCGAATCGCTCGAGACAATGCGCAGCAAGCTGCCCGTCCGCACATTACCCGCCGGCATGAGGATGTTACCGGAACTGATCGCCTTCACGACTTCGTCGGGTGACAAGTTGTACGAGCGCAGCCGGTCCGGATCGACCGTGATGACGATGGTCCGCTGGTTGCCGCCGAAGGGCGGCGGCGCCGAGACGCCGGGAAGGGTCGCAAACACCGGGCGAACTCGATTGAGCGCCAGGTCCTGAATTTCACCGATGGTTCGCGTCGGGCTCGAGAACACCAGGTATCCCACGGGCACGGTGCCGGCGTCGAAGCGGATGACAAACGGATTCACTGTTCCATAGGGCATGAAGGCGTGGGCGCGGTTCACGTAGGAGATCGTCTGGGCGAGCGCCTGGCTCATGTCCGTACCCGGATGGAAAGTCAGCTTCAGCAGGCCGTTCCCTTGGATCGACTTGTCCTCCACGCTTTCGATCCCGTTGATGTAGAGGAAGTGGTATTCGTAGTAATAAACCACGTAGCCTTCCATTTGCGCCGGACTCATTCCGCCGTAAGGCTGGGCCACGTAGATGACCGGGAGATTCAGGTTGGGAAAGATATCCGTCCGCATGCGCATGACGGCGAGGATGGAACACAGCGCGACGCCGATGACCATCACCACCACCGTGATCGGACGCCGCAGCGCGGTGCGAATCAGCCACATAAATCGTTCACTCTTGTCCGACGCAGCCCCGCGAAGACTGCCGGCTCGCGAGGCTAAGGTTTTCTTTTGCCGAGCAGCTCGACGAAAGGCTGTAAGTTGCCCTGCGCCGCCGCCACTCCCGCCAAGGCGCGCCAAACATTGAGCCGCGCGAGGGCGTCATCAATCTCGGCCTGGACCAACAATCCTTCGGATTCGGCCACTTCCACAACTGTTGTGAGTCCCGACTGGTATCGCGCCCGGGCCTGGCTTTCGCTGGCGCGCGCCGCGGCCAATTCAACGGGAGTATTCTCCGCCACTCGCCGCGCACCCTCCAGCGCCGCCCGCGCCTGCTCGGCCTGGTCGGACAAATCCTGTAGCGTCTGGTCGTACCGCGCCGCTTCCGCCCTCTGATTGGCGTCGACGATCTTCTTCTCGGCGCGGTTCGAGAAGTAGTCGAACACGGGAAAATTCACGGTGATGCCGGCCGCGTAGTTGGCTCGCTCGAGGCCGAGACCATTCAAACCGCTAGCGTCGGTGCCGTTGGGGTTCGCGCCGCTCCCTCGACCCGACACGGACGCCTGCGTGAAGAAGCGCGGCACGTAGGACCGGTCGAGCGCCTCTTTCTGCGCCTTGAATTGCTCGACGCGCGCGTGTTCAGTGGCCGCCGCCGGATGAGCCGCGGCGGACACTGCCGGAATATCCTCCAGCGGCAAGGAGGTCAGGATCTGCCCGGGATCAACCTCAACCGCCGTCCCAGCGATCCCGAGGATGTCCGCCAGAGCCGCGCGTCCGGACTTCTCCGCCGTCTGCGCTTGAATCAACTGCGTCCTCGCGACGGCAAGTTCGGCGTCAGCGCGCGAAGCATCGGCGCCGGGTCGAAGCTCGTTATCCACCAGGACGCGCACTGACTTGTCAAAGACCTCCCAGCGGCTCACGTTCGCTTGAGCGGCACGGGCTGCCTGCTCCGAGGCGAGCAGCGTGAGACACGCCTCGGCTGCCGCGGCCTCCACGTCAAGATGTGTCAGATCCGCCTGAGAGCGGGCAATCCGCTCTCCCGAGCGTGCCACGTTGACCACCGCGCGCCGATACCCGAAGTCGAAAGGCTCCCAGGAAAACAGAACGCCGCCGGCGCTTCCCCAGACACTGCGGCCGGATGTGGTGGGCAGCACCGGACCCGAGATCGGCGGGATGACTCCCTGAGGCAGCAGCAATCCATAGATGTTGTTGGCGGTGGCCCGGTTGGACTGCCACAACAAGCTGGTACCCGGCAGGTAGTTGGTTCGGGCGAGATCGATCTGTCCCTGCGCGCCACGAACGCGCTCCACAGCCGCGCGCACCGACGGGTAATGCTGGTCGGCATACTCGATCGCCTGCTGCAACGTAAAGGAACGGGAGCCTTGCGACGGAGCTTGCGCCCAAACCGTCGAAGCCAGTCCGATCATCACCAACGCGATCCGTCGAGCTCGCCGTCGTACGGCCATTCTTCTTCTCGCACCTCGACTACTCTGAGAACTGCGCGCTGGAACTGTACCCGGCACGCCTATCGATCAATCCCGAACATTTCACCGAATAGTTCCTCAACCCGTTTGCGAGCCGTCCGCAGAGCACGCTGTCCGAGGGGTGTGGCCCGATAGATGCGGCGGGCCGACCTGCCACGGCGTTCGCCATGCGATCGCAGGTAGCCCTTGCGTTCCAGTTGATGCAGGATGGGATAGAGCGTTCCAGCGCTCAGTTTGTATCCGTGCTCTCCCAGCTCCTCGGCAATCCAAGTGCCGTACACCGGTCCTTCCGCGGCATGGTGGAGAACATGGAGGCGGATAAGGCCGGAATAGAGACTCTTATCGTCCATATCGGCTTCCGGTATCGTAACTCGCTGACGAAGGCCGATTACTTACCACAGTGCAAATCCGAAAGTCAATCGGCAAAATGACGTACGGCGAGATCCAATGCCGCGCGATGAGTTTGGTGTAGAATACGCTGCGCCCGTCGAGCCTGTACCTCAGGAGCAACCATGATTCGTATCGCGTTTCATCCAGCGGATGGCGCCCGCTGCACAAGTGTGTTTTCTGCATTGACTGTACCCCAGAGCACGGTCTACCATCCTCAGAACAAGCGCCGGGCCAGCGGCTTGATAGGCTTCGATAGGCTATCGAAGCAGGCTTGGCGCCAGCCGGAGAATTCGCGTTCATGGAATGCCCGCAGTGTCACTTTGACAATCCGCCGGGATCGATTCGCTGCACCAAGTGTGACAGCGATTTCAACCTGGCAGGCGTCACGATGCCCAGCGCCGTCGACACCGTAGCCGCCGGCGCCGCCTCAGGCTGGTCGAGGCCCGCCCAGCCGGCGACCGGCGTCTCGGGCGTGTCCCAGGCGTTTCAGCCGGGGAGCGTCCTCGGCGGGCGATACGAAATCCTCCAACTGCTGGGTGAAGGCGGCATGGGCGCGGTCTACAAGGCTCGCGACCGCGAAGTGGACCGCCTGGTGGCCCTCAAGATCATCCGTCCCGAACTGGCCAACCAGCCGGAAGTCCTGCGGCGATTCAAGCAGGAACTGATCCTGGCCCGCAAGGTGACCCACAAGAACGTCATCCGCATTTTCGACCTCGGTGAAGCTGATGGGATCAAGTTCATCAGCATGGACTTTATCGAGGGCCAGGATCTGCGCTCGCTGCTGCGTCAGAAGGGGAAGCTCGCGCCGGAGGAAGCGGTCAACATCATGTTGCAGGTCGGCCAGGCGCTGGACGCCGCGCACTCCGAAGGCGTGGTGCATCGCGACCTGAAGCCGCAGAACATCATGATCGACGCCCAGGGCCGCGCCACCGTCATGGACTTCGGTATCGCGCGCTCCATGGAGCTGACCGGGATGACGCAGACCGGCGCCCTCATCGGCACGCCGGAGTACATGTCGCCCGAGCAGGCCAAGGGCCAGGAAGTAGACGCACGCTCCGACCTGTTCACGCTAGGAATCATCTTCTACGAGCTGTTGACCGGCAAGACGCCCTATCAGGCGGACACGGTCCTGGGCCTGCTGCTCAAGCGTACCCAGGAGCGGGCGCGCCCGCCCATCGAGCTTGATCCGGCGATCCCGCGTTACTTGAACGACGTGGTCGTCCGCTGCCTGGAGATTGAAGCGCGCGCGCGCTATCAGAAGGCTTCCGAGATTGTGGCGGACCTCGAGGCCCAGCGCCGTCCGCCGCCTCCGTCCTTGTTTCTGCGCATGCCTCGCCTACGGATGGTCGAGGGGCATCCGATCCGCTGGATCGCCGCCGCACTCATCGCCGTTCCGCTCATCACTCTCACCATCATCTTTCGCGCCAAGATTTTCGCGCCGCCGTCGACCGTCACGCCGACTCCCTCGACCCCAGCGATTTCTCTCGCCATCGTCCCTTTTCGCAACGCCTCGGGTGACGCCCAACTCGACTGGCTCGGGTCAGCGCTCGCCGGGATGCTGACCAGCGACGTCGGCCAGTCCGCCTCGCTGCGCGCCGTCTCCTCCGACCGCATCGCGCAAATCCTGCACGACCTCCAGATGACGCCGCAATCGAGCCTCGATCCCTCGACGCTACGGCACGTCGCCGAGTCCAGCAACGCGCAGATGCTCGTTTGGGGGCAATACGCCAAGCTCGGCGACGCCATCCGCATTGACGCGACGCTGGAGCTCCAGGACGGGCGCACCGTGCCTCTCAAGGCTGACGCTGCGAACGAGAAGGCCCTTCCCCAAGCCGTCGACCAGCTCGCACGAAGCATCCGGCAGAACCTGGCGCTGTCGCCTTCGGTCATCAAGGAACTCGAAGCCCAGGCGTTCAAGCCGTCTACGCAGTCGCTACCCGCGCTGCGCGACTATGACGAGGGGTTGCAGTTGCTGCGCCAGGGCAGGAACATCGAGGCCGAGCAACGGCTCCGCGCCTCCACGAAGGACGATCCGCAGTTTGCACTGGCCTACTCGAAGCTCGCCGAAGCCGAGGCCAACCTCGGACATGACAGTGACGCCGAGCAGTCTTCGCGCCAGGCCGTCGACTTGAGCCAGAACCTTCCGCCACAGGAAAAGTACCGGATCGAGGCCAGTCACGCCGAGATCATGAAGGACTACGCGAAGGCTATCGAGTCTTATGAGAATCTGGCCAAGGTCGCGCCGGGCGATACCGACGTCCGCTTTGCCTTGGGGCGGCTGTACGAGGAGACTGGCGATTTTGACAAGTCGCGCCAGAACTACGACAAGGTGCTGAACGCTGACCCCAAGTACGCTGACGCGCTGCTCGCGCGCGGCCGGGTGGAAATCAAGAGCGGCAACGCGTCCGGCGGCCTCGATTATCTCAACCGCGCCTTGACGCAGGCCATCCTGGTCGGCAACGGCGAAGAGCAGGCGCTCATCCGGCAGGCGACCGGCATCGCGTACAAGATCATGAACAAGCCGGACGACGCGCTTACCAACTACCAGGAGTCGCTCAAGATCCAGCGGCGCCTCGGGCAGCAGCGCGGCGTGGCGGCCAGCTTGAACGAGATGGGCGAGGTCTACTCGTCGATGGGCAAGCCCAGCCAGGCCCTCCCGAGCTTCAACGAAGCGCTCAAAATCCGCCGGGAGATCGGAGCCAAGAAAGAGGTGGGCGACACGCTGAACGATCTCGCCAACCTTTACGACAATCGCGGCGACCACGAGCGGGCGCTCGGGATGTTCAGGGAGTCGCTCCAGATCCAGCGTGACGCGCACGACGAAAGATACGAGGCGCTCTGTTTGAGCAACATCGGCGACGTGTACCTGGAGCAAGGCAAGTACGATGACGCGCTCACCTACTTTCAGCAGGCTCTCGGACTGCGCGAGAAGCTCGGCGTTCCGGGCGACATCGCGGACACGGTCCACAATCTCGCTGAAACCAATGTCAGCCTGGGACAGTACGACCAGGCGCTCAGCCAGTATCTGCGCGCCGTCGAGCTCCATCGCCGCGCCGGTGACCAGCGCAGCGCCGCTCTGGATTCCAATGGCCTGGCAACGCTCTTCGCCTACCAGGGACGTTACGGCGCCGCGCTCTCCGCCGAGCAGGAAGCGCTCAAAACCTTCCGCGATCTCCAGGAGCACTCGACCGACCTCGCCGATATTCTCAGCGGATACGGTCGCGCGCTGGGCGAGGCCGGACGCGGCGCGGAAGCTCAGAGCAGTCTGGACGAAGCCTTGAAGCTGGCGCGCGCTTCCAAAGACGATGCCAAGGTCGCCGAGGTCCTCAACGCCCAAGGAGACTGCGCGTTCTATCGCGGCGATTTGAAAAGCGCTGGCAGCCTCTATCAGCAGGCCTTGCAGGCCGCATCACGCGCCAAGGACAAGGAGCAGTTGCGCCTCTCGAGATTTAACCTGGCGCGGCTCGCCATCGAGCAAGGGCACTCACGTCAGGCCCTCAATGCCTTGAAGTCCCTGGGGCAGGAAGCCGATAGCTTGGGGCTGAAGGATCTCGCCGTTGAATGCGCCGTCTACCGGGCTCAAGCGCTGATCGACACCAAAGCCTACGACCAGGCCCGCCAGGAACTCGACCAGGCCCTGCTGAAGGGCGAGAAGCTGGGGCTGCGCGAGCTTCTGGCCCGCAGCTACTACCTGATGGCGACGGCACTTCGCCTCAGCGACAACAGCCCCGACGCCATGCGTCATTATCAACACGCCCTCGCGCTCCTCCAGGCCATTCAGAAGGAGCCCGGCGCGGACAAAGTCCTGAGCCGCGCCGACCTGAGTTCCATTTACAAGGAATCCGTCCGCTGGTCACTGGGCGCGAAGTCCTGACTACATTGGGGAGCGCGGGCCGGGCTCGTCCCTCGACCTTCCGAGCGTCGACCCCCACCCGGGAGCTCGTCGGTGCAGACGCCGACCTGGGGTCCGCGGCCATTGTTGCGTGAGTGAAAAACCGGCGACTTGAAGGCGCTGGCCCCGCGCGTTGCTTGCTTCCCGCGCCCTAACTTGAAACACTGCGCGCGCTGGCGTATCATCGTCCTTCCCAAATCCGGCACCAGCAAGCGCCAACGTTCTCCAATCGACACGTGCAGACCTACGACCTCATCGTCATCGGTTCAGGACCCGCCGGACAGCGCGCCGCCATCCAGGGCGCGAAGTCGGGCAAGCACGTGGCGCTCATCGAGCGGCGGGAAGTGGTGGGCGGGGCGTGCATCAACACCGGCACGATCCCCAGCAAGACGATCCGCGAAGCCGTCTTGCACCTGTCGGGTTACAACTACCAGAACATCTATGGCGTGAACTACCGCGTGAAGGAAAAGATCACCATGGCCGATCTTTCCTTCCGCGTGCAACACGTGATCAAGACGGAAATCGACGTGGTGCAGGCGCAACTCTCGCGCAACGGCATCGAGGTGATTACCGGTGTCGCGAGCTTTCTCGATGCGCATCACGTGCGCGCCGTCAACTCCCGCGGACAATCGGACTTCGAGGCGGAAATCATCGTCATCGCCGCGGGCACCAAGCCCGCCGTATCGCCCAAGGTCCCCTTCAACGGCCGCACCATCATCAACAGCGACCAGATCCTTTGCATGCCGGAAGTCCCGAAGACGCTCATCGTGGTGGGCGGCGGCGTGATCGGCGTCGAGTACACGTGCATGTTCGCGGCACTGGGCGTGCGGGTGATCCTGGTGGAGAAGCGGCCGCGCCTGCTCGAGTTTGCGGACGCCGAGATGGTGGAGGCGCTCTCTTATCGCCTGCGCGACAGCCGCGTGACCATGCGGCTGAGCGAAGAAGTGGACAGCGTCGAGGAGACCCCGGACGGGACGGTGGTGGCCAATCTGATGAGCAAGAAGAAAATCTCCGGCGACGCGCTGCTCTACGCCGTGGGCCGGCAGGGGAACGTGGAGGAGCTGAATCTGCCCGCCGCGGGCATCGAAGCCGACGCGCGCGGGCGCATCGCCGTCAACCCCGACTATCGCACCAGCCAGCCGAACATCTTCGCGGTGGGCGACGTGATCGGCTTCCCGAGCCTCGCCTCCGTCTCCATGGAGCAAGGCCGCATCGCCGTCGCCAAGGCGCTCGGGCTCACCGTCAACTCCAATCCGGCGAACTACCCGTACGGTATCTACACCATTCCCGAAATTTCATTCATCGGCAAGACGGAAGAGCAGCTCACCGACGAAGACGTGCCCTACGAGGTGGGCATCGGCTACTATCGCGAGATCGCGCGCGGCCAGATCCGCGGCGACACCACGGGGCGGCTGAAGCTCATCTTCCATCGCGAGACCAAGGAGATCCTGGGCGTACACATCATCGGCGAGGGCGCCGCCGAGCTCCTGCACATCGGGCAGGCGGTCTACATTCTGAAGGGCACGGTCGATTATTTTGTGGAGACGGTGTTCAACTATCCCACGCTCGCCGAGTGTTACAAGGCAGCGGCGTTCAACGGCCTGAACAAACTGGCCAAACTGTGATGCGAGGCCCGGCGTCCGGGTCTCAAGCGGGAGCATGTATGCTGCGGCAAATCGGCGTCCTGGCTGCCGAACACCTGGCGGTCGGCCTGGTGGAGGGCAACCAGATCATCGGCTCGCTTCGCCTTTATCCCTCGGAAAAAATCCAGCCGGCGCTTCAGGCGCTGCCCGCGGAAACGATCGCGCAGACGATCCTCGAACTCGTGGGCGCAGTGGCTGGCGGCCAGCTCATCGAAGCCATCGGCGTGGGTTTTCCAGGCATCATCCGCGACGGCGTGATCGCGGAGTCGCCCAACCTGCAGCAAGCGAAAGGATTCAATCTCCAGGCGACCTTGTCGACGCCGCTCGGCGCGCGACGCCCAGTGCCCGCCCTCGTTTGCAATGACGCTGACGCCATGGCGGCGGGGATCGCAGCCACGCAAGGGCATCTCGACCGATTCATTCGCGTCTGGACGCTGGGTGACGGCATCGGCTTCGGGCGGTATCCGTGGACCTCAGGAGTCTGGGAAGGCGGACACTCTGTCGTCACCACCGACCCCAAAGAGAACTACTGCGGCTGCGGCGGCATCGGGCATCTCGAGGGCTTCATGGGCCATCGCGCCATGCGGTTACGCTTTCTCGACATGGAGCCGGAGGAAATCTTCGAGAATGCGCGGGCTGGCGACGCTCGCTGCTCGGACTTCGTCAGCTTGTGGCACCGGGCGCTCGCGGCCGCGACTGCCACCAGTATTCACATGGAAGGCCCAGGCAAGTTCTTCGTCACCGGACCCAACGCGCAATTCGTCGATCTCAAGGCGCTCGACAACGCGCTGCACGAGATGGTGAAGATGAGCCCGCTGCAGGGAAGCGTTTTCGAGGTTATCGCCACCAGCGACGAGATCGGCGTAATCGGGGCTGCGGTTAACGCCGTGCATGGCGTTCCACGTTTCCTGCGGCCCTGACAGTTCGTTGAACAACGAGACTCCTCGTCGCTCAGTGATTCCTCGGAATGACAAAAGCAGGGGACGGTCCTTGAAACGGCTTCCGTCGACCAAGCGGCGATTTCTGTGATAGTCTCTCCTCAGGCATAGAACGGCTTCCTTCAAAACGTGCAGTCAAGGCCGCAACGAAAGGAGGAACCATGTCGCCGTCTCCCTCCCTGAAGCTGCTTCCCGTGATTCTCCTGTCGCTCGCGCTGATCGAGTCCTGCGCCAAGCCCGTGCACGAGAAAGACGAACGCTACGTCTTCGTCGCCACCAACGTTTCCCTTCCCTACTGGCAAGAAGCCAAAGCGGGGTTCATGGAATCGGCTCAGGTTCTGGGCGTGAAAGCGGAGTTTACGGGGCCTACGGGCTACGCTCCCGACGATGAGCTGAAAGCCTTCCAGACCGCTGCCCAGAGCCGTCCGGCGGGGATCGTGGTTTCACCCGCTCGCCCGGACACTTTCAAGGACGCCATCAACGGCGCGCTGAAGGACGGCATCCCGGTCGTGTGCGTTGACTCCGACTCGCCGGATTCCGGGCGCATTCTTTTCATCGGCACCGACAACTACCGCGCCGGACTCGAAAGCGGCGAACTCATCGCTCGCGTCCTCCATCAGCACGGCCGCGTGGTTCTGCTGACCATTCCCGGCCAGTTCAACCTCGACGAGCGGCTGCGCGGCGTCCAGGACGCGCTGAAGCAGTATCCGTTCATCAGCTTCAACAAGGTGTACAACGACCAGGGCGATCCTCAAGCCGCGGCGCGCGAAGTCTCAGAAGTCCTGCAAAACAAGGACAACGTGCAGGGCATCCTGTGTCTGGAGGCTTCGGGCGGTCCTGGCGCCGCCCAGGCGCTCGCCCACTTCGAGATGCAGGGGAAAATCCCCGTGGTGGCCATGGACACGAATCGTGAAACGCTGGACGGGATTTCGAAGGGAGTGATCGCAGCGACCCTCGCCCAGAAACCGTATACGATGAGCTTCTACGGACTGCGGTTCCTCGACGACCTCCACCACAACAGCGTGCACGAGTTCAAGGACTGGCGGACCGCGCCCGCGTCGCCGCTCCCGGCGTTTCTCGACACGGGCACCGCGGTGATTGACGCGCGAAATGTCGACGAGTTCCGTAACGCGCTGGCCAGCCACTCTCCCTAGTTTTTGGCCTGGAGCACGTCATTCCGAGCTGAGGCGAGGAATCTCGCCCTGAAAATTGGGGCACTGCGAGACTCCTCGTCGCCTTCGGCTCCTTGGAATGACGGGCTTCCACAATGTTTTTCAGCAAGCTGTTAGTTTAGAGGTTAGCGTGAACCGGCAGGTCGATAGAGAAGCGCGAACCCCGGCCGGGCTCTGAGTCCACGCGGATGTGGCCGTGATGTCCCTCGACCACCTGGTAGACCAAAGCGAGTCCGAGGCCGGTGCCGTTCGAGAAGCCCGGTTGAAAAGGCTCGAACAGCCTTTCGAGTTGCTCCTTCGTGAAACCCACGCCCGTATCGCGAAACTTCACGGCGACGTAGCCGTTCGACGCCTTCGGAGCGCGGCCGTCCTTGGGGCCGTCCTCGATCCCCACGGTGAGCGTGCCGCCGTCAGGCATCGCCTTGAGCGAATTGTCGCAGATATTCCAGAAGACCTGGCGGAGCTTGTCGGCGTCGACGCGAGCCGGGACAGGGTGTGACGGAAGCTGGCGTTCCACCCGGTAGCCGGGACGGAAGAGCGGATGATGCTCGACGAGCAGAAGAGTTTCCTCGAGCAGATTGACCAGGTCGACCTCGGCGAACTCGAAGCGCTGCGGACGGGCATAGGCGAGGAAGTCCGAGATCAGCTTGTTGAGGCGGTCGGATTCCCGGCTGACGATATCGATGAGCTTGGCCTGGTCGTCATCGAGATGCGCCAGCGACTCGAGCAGTTTGACCGACCCGGCAATCGAGGCCAGAGGATTGCGAATCTCGTGCGCGATGGCCGCCGACAGCCGGCCGAGCGTAGCCATCCGATCCTTGGCGCGGTACTGCGCTTCGCGCCGTTTCTCGTCGGTGAGGTCCTGAAAGTTGTAGATGGCGCCAACCGTGCCTGTCCCCGGCACCACCAGCGGCGACACGGACATCCCCAGGATCCGCTGCTGGCCGCCCGGGTGTTGATAGGAGAACTCGCGGCGCGTGAGCGACTCGGGAAAGCTGACCGGCGCGGGGCCTGGTGGCAAGCCGCCTAGTGAGGGACTGGAGACGCCCGACTTCGCCAAGCCAGCAGGCTCCGTCCGCCGCAGCGATTCGATGGGGAGCAGCGTCATGATCGCTTTTCCTCGCACCTGGTCCGGCGGGCGACCCAAAATAGCCGCGCCCGCCGGATTAATCTCCGTGACCGTCCCCGCCAGGTCCGTGGTAATCAGGCCGCCGCGCATACTGCGAATGATGTTCTCGTTGATGGCCTGGAGGCTCGCCACCTGGCCGGTCTTATCGCGCAGCTCGGCGCCCGTCTCACGCAGGTTCTCTGCCAAGTAGCTCGCGAGATAGGCGACGGCGAAGAATCCACAAAGGCTGATCCCGATCTTTACTTGCAGCGTCCCGAGGTCGACAGGCGTCGCGGAGGACGTCGCCAGCAGCCGCAAAGCCGGGAAGCGAGCCGCAAGCCGGGGATATAGGCTGGGCAGATAGGCGAACTCGAGCAGCGACGCCATACAGATGAAGCTCACGCCCGCCACCACAAATGCCTGCGATCGCGGCAACAGGACGCTGGCGAGGATGATCACCAGCAGGTACAAGGGGAAATAGCTGCTGTCGAGATCGCCGGTGAAGTGGACGATCGCGGTGATGACCAGAATGTCAGAGTACATCTGGAGGTGGGCTTGCAGCAGCTCATCGCGACTCAACTGGCTGTAGAGCAGATAGAAGAGCCCGAGCACGTACCAGAGCACCGCCGTCACACCCATGTATTTGACGGAGAGGACGTTGGCAGGGTTCGGGACCAGTTGATGAACGGCGTACTCGATGCCGAAAACAAGCGTGATGATAACGAACCGGATCTTGATGACCCACTGAAGCCAAGCGCGCCGGTCACCGGTGAAGTTCATGAGGGTTCTACGTTGCATTATAGGAAAACCCCGGGGTCGAGACAAGGGCGGGCGCGCGGCGATGGGAGAAATGAGATAGAGCGAGATCCTTCGTCGCTTCGCTCCTTGAATGACACTCTCCGCGATGTGACACCGCACGCGATACTAGCCGGCGAGCTTGCCGATCAGCGTGAACAGCGGCAGGTACATGGAGATGACGATTCCGCCGACCACCAGCCCAAGGAAAAGGATCATCAGCGGCTCCATGGCCGTCAGCAGGTCGGCTACAGCGGCATCCACTTCCTCTTCATAGAAATCACCCACCTTCTGGAGCATGGCGTCAAGCGCGCCGGTCTGCTCGCCGACGCCGATCATCTGCACCACCATGTTGGGGAAAACGCCGGTCTCACGCAGCGGGTCGACCAGCGTGCGTCCTTGCTCGACGGCGGTGCGCACCTGAAGGATCGCGCGCTCGATGACCGCGTTGCCCGACGTGCGCGCCGTGATCTCCATGGCTTCGAGCATCGGCACGCCGGACGAAATCAACGTACCCAAAGTGCGCGTGAAGCGCGCTACCGCGATCTTTCTCATCACCAGGCCCAGAACCGGCAGCTTCAGGATCAGGGAGTCGATAAGCATCCGGCCGGCCGGCGTCCGGTAATAGCGCTTCATCGCATAGCCGGCAACGCACGCCCCGACAACCAGCATCCAGGCAAAGCTGGCCACCGCGTGGCTGAGTCCGATGACGATGCGCGTGGGCAGCGGAAGCGCCACGTCCAGCCCCACGAACAGCGTGGCGAAGATAGGCACTACTTTCCATAACAGCAACAGGATCACGCCTGCGGCAATCCCCAGAACCGCGCTGGGATAGATCATCGCTGACTGCACGGCGCGCCGCAGTTTCACGGCCTTCTCGATGTAGGTCGAGAGCCGCTGCAGGATACCGTCGAGAATGCCGCCCGTCTCACCCGCTTCCACCATGTTGGTGTAGAGGGCGTCGAAGACCCGGGGATACTGACGCAAAGCATTGGCCAGGGTGGACCCGCCCTCGACCGTGGCACGCGTCCCGGTGAGAATCCGCGAGAAGGCCTTGTTCTGCTGCTGGCCGGCGAGGATTTCCAAGCATTGCACGAGTGGCAGGCCGGCATTGATCATGACGGAGAATTGGCGGGTGAAAATGGCCAGCTCCTTGGTCTTGACCTTGCCGCGCGCCTTAAGCTTGGCTGCCTCGCGGCTCGCCTCAACGCCGCGAGTGCCGGCGCGCCTGGAGACACCGCGTAACGTCCGCACCGCTCCGGCTCCTTCGGCTTGCCCGCCTCGTCGCGCCCCACCGCCCAGCTCAACCTTGGCCATTCCGTCACCTCGGTTCCTTCACCCGCCCAGGCGCCAACTCAGGCGCTCAGGACGCGGCGCCAGCCACACATTTCGAGGCGCCTCTCAACCTGTATCGGCAGTTTCAGCCCCGGAATGGAGTACGCAGTTCGTTCGGGTGGCCGGGAGCCGGGAACCTCGTCCCAGGGCCACTGCTGCGGTCGATCATGTCCTGAAGTTCCTCAGGATTGGTCGACCGCTGCATCGCCGTTTCCAGCGTGATCGAGCTCTGCTGGTAGTGCCAAAGGAGCGATTGGTTGAAGGTCTGCATCTGGAACTTTTTCTGGCCGGCCTGCATGCTCGAGTAAATCTGGTGAATCTTGTCCTCGCGAATGAGGTTCCGCACTGCCGGGTTGGGAATGAGAATCTCCATCACCATCACGCGGCCGTGGCCGTCGGCGCGAGGCAGCAGCGCCTGGCACATCACCGCCTCGAGCACCATCGAAAGCTGAGTGCGAATCTGTGACTGCTGGTGCGAGGGGAACACGTCGATGATGCGGTTGATGGTGGAGGGAGCCGTGTTGGTGTGGAGGGTGGCAAAGGTCAGGTGCCCGGTCTCGGCAATGCGCAGGGCTGACTCGATGGTTTCGAGGTCGCGCATCTCTCCGATGAGCACCACATCAGGATCCTCGCGCAGCGCGGCGCGCAAAGCGTTGGCATACGAGTGGGTGTCAGAGTGGACCTCGCGCTGATTGACGAGGCACTTCTTATGCGGATGCACGAATTCGATGGGATCCTCGATGGTAACGATGTGCTCGGAGCGGCTCTGATTGACTTGGTCGAGCATGGCGGCGAGCGTGGTCGATTTCCCGGAGCCCGTCGGGCCCGTCACCAGAACCAGCCCACGCGGCTTGTCGCACAGCTTGCGGACGACGGGTGGCAGTCCCAACTGCTCGATGCTATGGATCGCTAGCGGCACGGCGCGGAAGACGCCGGCGACGGCGCCGCGCTGGTTGAACAGGTTGCCGCGGAAGCGGGCGATGCTCCTGAGCTCGAAGGAAAAATCGAGTTCCAGGTTCTCCTCGAAGCGATGCTTCTGCGAGTCGGTGAGGACGCTGTAGGCCAGTTGCTTGGTGTCCGACGGGCCGAGCGCGGGCAGGTCCTCACAGGGCTTGAGCTCACCGTGAACCCGGATGCGTGGCGGATTGTTGGTCGTGATGTGGAGATCGGAACCTCCCGCGTCCACCATCCGCTTGAGTAACTCACTGAGTGTGGGTAGTGCCATAGCCAATCCTCCTACAGGACAGTCTCGCGCATCACTTCCTCGATCGTGGTAACTCCTCCCGCGACCTTGATTAACCCGCTGCGACGCAGGGTGATCATGCCCTGTTCCACCGCCTGACGCCTCAGTTCAAGCGCCGAGGCCCCCACCAGGATCAGATTGCGCAGTTCTTCGGTAACCTCCATAACCTCGTAGAGCGCCACGCGGCCCTTGTAGCCGCGGTTGGAACAGTGGTTGCACCCTCGGCCTTTGTAGGCCCGCACCGTGCTTGCCTCCTCCGGCGTAAAACCCGCGTCGATCAGGACCTGGGGGCTCACGTTGTCGGGAGTCTTGCAGTTGGGGCAGACGCGACGCACCAGACGCTGGGCTGCGATCAGGTTGACGGAAGTCGCCACCAGGAAAGGTTCGATTCCCATGTTCATAAGGCGCGAGACAGTGGACGGCGCATCGTTGGTGTGCAATGTCGAGAGCACCAAGTGTCCAGTGAGCGCCGCCTTGATGGCGATTTCCGCCGTCTCGAAGTCGCGGATCTCGCCCACCAGGATGATGTTGGGATCCTGGCGGAGGAAGGAGCGCAAGGCCGCCGCAAAATTCAGCCCGATCTGCTCCTTCATCTGCACCTGATTGATGCCGGGAAACTGAAACTCCACCGGATCTTCGGCGGTCACGATGTTGACCTCGGGCTTGTTCAGCTGCACGATGGAGGAATAGAGAGTGTTGGTTTTCCCGCTGCCCGTGGGTCCGGTGACCAGAACGATCCCGTACGGCTTGAAGATCGCTTTCTGGAACTTGGCCAGCGACTCGGGCTCGAAGCCCAGCTTGGTCATGTCAAGCCGCAGGTTTTCCTTGTCGAGCAGGCGCATCACGATCTTTTCCCCGTGCAGCGTGGGCAGGACGGAGACGCGAAAATCGATCTGCTTTTTCCTGCCGTGCAGCATCATGCGGATCATGATGCGTCCGTCCTGGGGCAGACGCTTCTCGGAGATATCAAGCTTGGCCATGATTTTCGCCCGGCTCACTACGGCGTCGCGCAGCCGGATGGGAGGGCTCATCACCTTCTGCAACAGGCCGTCAATGCGGTAGCGGATGCGGTACTCGTTCTCGTAAGGCTCCAGGTGAATGTCGCTGGCGCCACGCTTCACGGCGTCCGCCAGGATGTAGTTGACGAGGCGGATCACCGGAGCTTCGGCCGCCTCTTTCTCCAACATCTGAAGGTCAAGCGCCGCTTCTTCCGTGGCTTCAAGCTCGACGCTTTCGGCCTGCCCTTCGTCGATGAAACTGACGAGGTCCTCAATCTCCTTCTGGCGCTCCACCTCCTCAATATTGGTGAAGTACTTGTTGATGGCCTCCGTCATGGCCATCTCCGAGACCACCACCGGCTCCACGTTGAATCCGGTCATGAACTTGATTTGATCCATGGCGAAGACGTTCGTGGGGTCCACCATGGCGAGGGTTAGGGAGGTACCGACGCGGCTGAGGGGCAGAACGTCGTACTTGGTGGCCGTCTCAACGGGAATCAGTCGTACGGCTTCCGAGGGCGCTGGAAAACGAGACAAGTTGACGGCTGGGACGCCATACTGCCGCGCCAGCGCGCGCATCAAGTCGTCCTCGCCAATAAAGCCCAGGCCGACCAAGGCCTTTCCTAGCCTGCCGCCGTGTGTCTTCTGGTGGTCAAGGGCTTGGTCGAGTTGTTGAGACGAGATCAGTTGTTGCCCGACAAGAATCTCGCCCAGCTTCTCGCTCATCAGCAGGCTCCACTCGACGCGTACCGCATACCGGTGCAGAATTGCCACACTTCGGCGCAGCCGGCGGGACACCGCCCGAGCAGTGATAAATGCTTCACCAACCTTGACTTCGTCAGGTGTGAGGAATAACTTTAGGGGATATGCTGCTCGTTCTCACCCGATCAGAACAGAATCGGCAGCAGGTACTGCTCGAGTACTATCACCGCCTGACGGCTGAGCTCGGTCCACAGGGCTGGTGGCCGGCACGCACCCGCCTGGAGGTCATCCTGGGGGCGATTCTGGTACAGAACACGGCATGGGAGAACGCCCGGCAGGCGCTGGCACGGCTGAGAAGAGCAGGCTTGCTGACTCTCTCCGGCCTGCGCGATACCTCGCGCTCCGAGCTCGAGGAATACATCCGGCCAGCCGGCTTCTATCGTCAGAAAGCGCGGACGATTCGGAATTTCCTCGACAGGCTGGGACGGAATCACGGGTGGTCGCTCGACCGGTTGCTCCAGCGGCCCGCCGGCGAAGTACGCCAGGAGCTATTGAGTCTGAAGGGTTTGGGACCGGAGACCGTGGACGCGATTCTGCTGTATGCGGGACGCCACCCGTGGTTCGTTGCCGACGCCTACACGCGCCGTATTCTCGCGCGCCATGAACTGGTACAGGCCACGGACGGTTACACCGCCGTCCAGGAGTTCCTGCATCAGCACCTCCCAGCCGACCAGGCACTCTACAACGAGTACCACGCGTTGCTCGTCGAGGTGGGAAAGCGGTACTGCCGGAATCCGGCTCCTTGTTGCGACCACTGTCCCTTGCGGGACTTCTTGCCGAAGGAGTCGTCAGAAGTCACGGCGACGGAGGCCACGTCAGCGGCCCGGCCCGTGACCGTAACGCAGCCGTCGGCGTCCTGACGCTTGACTCTTGACTATGGAACCCAACCCGCCTCCGCCGCAGCCGCCCCGCAAGGGGCTGGTGATCTTCCTGTTGATCATCGTCCCCACCCTTCTGTTTCTCGCCTGGAGCCAGGCTTCGCTCAATCTCACCTTCATCCAACCCGGTACGGTTCAACAGACGGTCGTCCTTGTCGCGCTATCGCTGCTGATCTCCATCGCCTTCTTCATCTTCGCGCTGATCCTCATGCGCAACCTGCTGAAACTCTACGTCGAGCACCGGCAGCAACAACTGGGATCGCGATTCAAAGTGCGGATGGTCGCGGCGTTCCTTGGTCTTTCACTCGTACCGGTCTGCTTCCTGTTTGCTTTCGCCTATGGACTGCTCAACCGCAGCATTGACAAGTGGTTTGGAGCGCCGTTTGATGCCGTGCGCAAGAGCGCCAGCGTAGTGGTCGGACAAATGGAGTTGGAAGAGGAGCAACGCGTCCTCCATGCGGCAGGGTATCTGGCCACGCACCCCAGGCTGATCGACAACATGACCCGCCACGACGCCGCCGCGCTCGACCCTTTGCTTGCGGCGCAGGCCAAGGAGCTTGGCCTCCAGGCGGTTCTCTGCTTCGACACGCGAGGGAATCTCCTGGCGCGCGCCGGCGACTCGCAACCGAGAGCGTCGGAAATCGTCAAGCTGATTCCGGTGATCGCCTCCGCCCAGACTCCCGGCGAAGGCGGGATCGTCCACTGGGGCGAGGGAGCGGCCGGCTCTGTCCTCGCCGCGCGTCCCGTTGCTGACAGCCACGGCCAGCGCCTGGGCACGGTAGTCGGTATGCGGCGCCTGCCCGGCGACATGGCCGAAGTCGTCCAGCAGATGCAAGGCGAGATCCAGAAGTACGATGAGTTGAGCCACGTACGGAAGATCGTCCGGCTCAACTATCTTGCCGCGCTCGGCCTGCTCACGCTGCTGATTCTGTTCGCCGCCACCTGGTTCGCGCTGTTTCTCTCCAAACAAGTCACCGTCCCCATCCAGGCCCTGGCGGAGGGTACGCACGAGGTCTCGAAAGGTAACCTGGGATACCAGGTGACCGCACCGGCGAGCGGCGAGTTGAGGATCCTCATCCGGTCGTTCAACGAGATGACCCGGCAACTGCAGGAAAACCGGCGGGCCATCGAGCAGGCCGCCAAGGAACTGCAGCGCGCCAACCGCGAGCTCGAAGAGCGCGGCAACACCATGGAGGCCATCCTCGAGAACATCCCGACGGGAGTGATCTCCTTCGATCCCGAGGGTCAGATCACACGCATGAATTCGACGGTGGAGCGCATGTTCGATCGCGCCGACCTGAAATCAGCGCGCAAGCTCACGGAACTATTCGCTCCGGAGGATGCGCGCGACATCGCCCGGCTCTTTCGGCGCGCCGCGCGCCAGGGAGTGGTCAGCCAGCAGATGGAGTTGAACCTGGGAGGGCGGCAAGCTGCGGTAGCGCTCACACTTACGTCGATTCGGGCGCGCCATGGAGCCGTGGGCTCGGTCCTCGTGCTCGAGGACCTGACGGAGCTACTGCGCGCCCAGAAAACGGCCGCCTGGCGCGAAGTGGCGCAGCGGCTGGCGCACGAGATCAAGAATCCTCTCACTCCCATCCAGCTTTCGGCGGAGCGCATCGGACGCCTGCTCGAGCGGGCCTCGAATGGCGTCTCGGGCGAGCTGGTAGCAACGATCGAGGAGAGCGCGGCGCTCATCGGGCGCGAAGTCGAAGCACTCAAGACGCTGGTCGACGAGTTCTCGCAGTTCGCGCGCTTCCCTGCCTCTCGCCCCATTTCCTCCAGCCTGAACGCTATCGTCGAGAATGCGGTGCGGGTATTCGACGGCCGGCTGACGAGCATCAGCGTTCGCGAGGAGCTGGCGCCCGATCTGCCGCCCGTGCAGGTGGATCCGGAGCAGATGAAGCGGGTGCTCGTGAACCTCATCGACAACGCCGCCGAGGCGCTCGAGCGATCGGCGCTCAAAGAGATCTGGATTCGCACGGCTCTCGACCAGGACCGCGACGTGGTCGAACTGGTGGTGGCCGACAGCGGGCCCGGCATCCTGCCGGACACGAAAGAGAAGCTCTTTCTCCCGTACTTCTCGACCAAGCTGCGCGGCACCGGCCTGGGGCTGGCCATCGTGAGCCACATTATCTCGGAGCACCACGGCACGATCCGCGTGGAGGAGAACCGGCCCACCGGCAGCCAGTTCATCATCGAGCTGCCCGTCGAACGCGTGAGCGTGGCCGACTCGTAGCGGTCCTGGAATCAACGACAAAGCATGAAGCGCAACCTTCTCATCGTCGATGACGAACCGGGGATCCGGCAGTCGCTGAGCGGCATCCTGCGCGATGAAGGATACGACGCCGAGTCCGTCGAGAGCGGCGAGGATTGCCTCGAATTCCTAAGCAAGCGCAGGGTCGACGTGGTGCTGCTCGACGTGTGGCTGCCGGCCATCGACGGCCTTCAGACGCTGGAGCGGATTCGCGCCCTCGATCACCCTCCAGTGGTCATTATGATTTCGGGACACGGTACCATCGAGACTGCGGTGCGCGCCACCAAGCTCGGCGCCTTCGACTTCATCGAGAAGCCGCTCTCCATCGAGAAGACGCTCTTGACGCTGCGCCACGCCGTCGAGCTCGCCGAACTCGGCGCGCAGAACCGCGAACTCCAGGAGGCACTGCGCGGCCAATATCGCATCATCGGCGAGAGCGTCCCGATGAAGGCGCTGCGGCAGCAACTGGCGCTTGCGGCGCCCACCAACGGCCGGGTCCTCGTCTACGGTGAGAGCGGCACCGGCAAGGAGCTGGTGGCGCACGCCCTGCACCTGATGAGCGCCCGGGCCGAGAAACCGTTCGTCGAGGTTAACTGCGCTGCCATCCCCGAGGAGCTCATCGAAAGCGAACTCTTTGGCCACGTGAAGGGATCGTTCACCGGGGCGGTCGAAGACAAAGTGGGCAAGTTCGAGCAGGCGAACGGCGGCACGCTCTTTCTCGACGAGGTGGGTGACATGAGCTTGCGCACCCAGTCCAAAGTGCTGCGCGTCATTGAGGAGCAGCGCTTCACGCTGCTCGGCTCGGGCGACAACCTCACCGTCGACGTGCGAGTCATCGCCGCCACCAATAAGAACCTGGAGGAGGAAATCCAGAAGGGCAATTTCCGCGAGGACCTTTTCTACCGCTTGAACGTCATCCCGTTCTTTGTACCCCCGCTGCGGGAGCACGCCGAGGACATTCCGGCGCTCACCGGCTATTTCCTGGCGGAGTTCGCACGCGTCTACGGCCGCAAGCCCAAACACATTGCGGAGCCGGCGATGGAAGCGCTCGCGCACTATCGCTGGCCAGGCAACGTCCGCGAACTCCGGAACCTGGTCGAGCGGCTGGTGATCATGGTCCCCGGCGAACGCATCGAGCGACGGCATTTGCCGCCCAACGTCTGCCAGGACCACCGGCCGTCGAAAGCCGTGGCGGGGACTCCAACACGCGCGCGCACTGACGGGTTCTCCAGCCTGCACGAAGCGCGGGCCGCCTACGAGCGCGACTACATCCTACGGAAGCTGGAAGAGAACCAGGGCAACGTGAGCCGCACGGCGGAAGTCCTGGGGCTGGAGCGCAGCCACCTGTACCGCAAGATGAAATCACTGGGAATCGCGGCGCGCGAGTGACCGCGCCGCCCGCCGTGCGGGGCGCGTTAGCTGGCTCGCCGAATCTCTTCGCGAACCACACGCCGTAAGATCCTTTCGATGGGCTCCTCGGCTCTCTCGATGTAGCTTCGCAAAGCGGCGTTGATCAGGGTCTGATAGTTCCCGCCTCCCGCTTCATCAACCCGCTTCCGGAACCAACTCAACACCTCTCTGTCCAGCCGGATGGTGATTCGGGTCTTGCCCTGACCGGGCCTGACCACCGGTCCGCGCTTCGCCTTGCTGAAATCGTATTCAGGTTTCATCGCGTTCCTCATATGCCCGGCGCTCTCGCGCCGTGGCGCGGCGGGCTGAGATTAGGCGTATCCCCTCGCCCCACCACGTGTACACTGCTATGAGCAATCTGCTGAATGCATCCTTGCCCAACGTGACCCACCGCTCTTCTTCTTCCGAGAACGGATCCCGTACGGTGAGTGCGAACTCGTCTTCGAGCACGGCGACGGCGTCCGCAAAGCGAATGCCATGTTTACTCAGGTTCCGCGTCGCCTTGACGGGATCCCACTCAAACTCCACGTTACCAGTATATGTACATTCGTACACCGCGTCAACCGGAGACGACTCCGCACGGCCGAGATTCGGCCTGGATCGCGGCCACCTGTATCGCGAATGTTCGAGAGATCGTGTACCCTGTTGAGCAAGGCCAGTGCTGCTTCTCGTTTCTGTGCCTTATCCGCCGACAATGCCGGCGCCAGAAGAGTGAGCAAAAACAGGCAACCGACCAAGCTTCGGTGGAAGTTGCTTGCTGTAGGGCTGTTCTCGTTAAGCACCAGATCTCGATGCAACGATCGCAAGTACCGCGACACTGAGACTCCGTACGGTGGCCTCAAAGCGCTACGACTCCTGATGCCGATAATCGAGTGACGCGACCACCCCACGGTTGTCGCGCCAGTGGGGTTCGACCTTGACGTGAAGGTCGAGGAAGACCTTGGGCGGGAACAGGCGCTCGAGTTCCTGGCGCGCCTCGGTGCCGATCTGTTTGACGCGCGCTCCGCCCGCGCCGATCACGATGGGTTTCTGCGATTCCTTTTCGACCACAATCGTGGCGCGGATGCTGGTCAGGGTTTCGGTCTCCTCGAAGTCGTCAATCAGCACGGCGGTCACGTAAGGCATCTCCTGGCGCGTCTGGCGGATGACCTTCTCACGGATAATCTCGCCCGCTAAAAAGCGCTCCGGTTGGTCGGTGTAGATGTCGGATGGGAAGTATTGCGGACCTTCGGGCAGCAGTGCCTCGACAGCCCGGGCGAGCTCCTCGAGACCGTCCCCCTTCAGAGCGGAGACCGGAATGATCTCCTCGAAGCCGTAGAGCTTCGAGTAGCGATCCATGAGGGGAAGCAGACGCGCCTTGCGGATGAGGTCGATCTTGTTGAGCACCAGGATGCTCTTGGGCGCGTATTCCTTGAGGAGCTCGATCGCGTACTCATCGCCTTTGCCGAAGGGCTCGGAAGAGTCGGCAATCAAAAGCGCCAGGTCGCGCTCTTCAAGCGCCTCGCGGACAAAACTCATCATGCGCTCGTTCAGGCGCGAAAGCGGCTTGTGGATACCCGGCGTGTCCATCAGTACGATCTGAGCGCCGGGACGGTTGACGATTCCGAGGATCCGGTTGCGCGTGGTCTGCGGCGTCGGGGTCACGATCGACACCTTTTCGCCTACCAGAGCGTTGATCAGCGTGCTCTTCCCGGCGTTGGAGCGTCCGACGACGGCGACAAAGCCAGACTTAAACGGCGATTCGCGGCCGGAGGGTTCTTCGAGAGGCGCGCCCCCGGCTTCCGTTGTCTCCTGGTCCATGGATTCATCCAGCGTACCGGCTGCTCCGCTCCTCGGAAGCGCCAAGCGCTCTTCCCTACCCTGCAAGGGCAGCCGAGGAAGCCGAGGGTCGGATGTTCAGCCTCACCTTAAGCACGGCGCGGTGGTCGGCCTCCAGCACCTCGAAGCTCAGGCCGTCCTTCTCGAACTTCTCGCCGGGTGCAGGTACGTGACCCAGATGAGCGAGCAAGAGTCCCGCGACCGTCGAGTAGTCCCGCCCCTCGACGTCGACGCCCAACTGGTCGGCAATCTGCGCCAGCTCGGTCTGGCCCGCCACCAGATAGCTCTGTTCCGATTCCTTGACGATGTCCTTGGCGTGGGGATCCACCTCATCGCGGATGTCGCCCACTATCTCTTCCACCAGATCCTCGATGGTCACGAGGCCCGCAACGCTTCCGTACTCGTCGATGACGATGGCGAGCTGGGTGGTCGACTGCTGGAGCTCTTTCAAGAGTTCCGAGGTGCGCTTGGTCTCAGGGATAAACGGGACGGGCTTGAGCAGCGAACGAAGGGTGGCGCGCGCCTGTTCTTCGGGCGGCAGCTCGCTCAGGTCATGGATGCTGACGATGCCCTCGATGTGGTCGAGCTGGCCGGAGTACGCCGGGACGCGCGAGTGACGCTTCTCGCGGAAAAGGTCGCGCAACTCCTCGATCGGAGCGTTGATCTCGATGGCGGCGATCTCGGGCCGCGGCGTCATCACGTCACGGACCACTTTGTCGCCGAATTCCACCACCGACTGCAACAACTCGCCCTCACCCTTCTCAATCAAGCCTTGCTGTTCGCTCACCTCGATCAGCTCCTGCATCTCCTCTTGCGGACTCGGGACGTCGGGCTCGAGCGGCTCGAGCAGGCGGCTGATCGTGGCGGAAATCAGCACCGGGAAGGTCAAGGGCAAGGCGAGAAAGACGGACATTCGCAGGAGCGGCATCCAACGCCCGAGGATCACTTCCGGTTCATCGTGACGCGCGACGCGCAGGAAAGGAATCAACTGGTCGGAGACGGCGATGACGCCCAGGGTGATCACCGCCGCGGTCCCCAGGTTCTCCCAGAACCGCTCGGGGCGCAGGATGAACAGCAAGCCGGTGAGACCCACGCCGAACAGGGTCATGGCGGCTCCGTGCAGCGCCGAAATTGAGACGCCGACGCGTTCGCGGTCGGCGCGCAGCCGGCGCCCTTCATTCACGTGGAAGACCTTGCGCGCCTCGACGGGAGTCATCCGGCGCATCAGCAGTCGCAGGTAAGAAGCGAATGAACTGACGGCAGCGAGCAACACCAAGATGGAAATCCAGAGGATCGTGAGGGCCATAGATTCTAAGCGTCCACTCTTTCTCGTAACTCGAGCTCGAGCCGGGTCATCTCTCCGCGGTCCGTCTCGTGATCGAACCCCAGCAGATGCAAGCAGCCGTGCAGGATGAGCCAGCGAATCTCGCGCGCCGTCGAGTGTCCCGCGTCGCGAGCATTGCGCCGGGCCGTTTCGGTCGAGATGACGATATCGCCCAGAAAGCCCGCGAACTCGCGACCCGCTTCGTAGGGGAGCGCTCCGCGCTCCTGCCGCGGGGCCGAGTCCTCGCCGGTCCAGGAAAACGACAGCACGTCCGTCGGCCGCCGCTTGCCGCGATATCGGGCATTCAAGCGCGCGATCTCGCGATCACCCACGAAACAAACGTTGAAGTCGCGGCCGTCGAGCGCGAGCGCCCGGTGCAGGCGTCGGCAATAAGCGCGGAGCGCAGGCAAGCTGAGGCTGACGGCGGATTGTCGGTTCACCACCATGTCGGAAAGTGACACGCTTGGCGGCTGGATCAGGTTCCACTTCCCGCCAGTCGGACGAACTGCAAACCCTTCGGCCAAGAGTTATCGGTCACGACCAGGAATCCTGTCACCTGCCCGGTCACGGCAGGCGTAAAGGTCACATTGATCGTGCAACTGTCGCCCGGAGCGAGCTGCGCGCCGCAGTCGTTCGACTCGGCAAAGTAGCGGCGTGACGCGGTAAAGATCTTGCGAATCACCAGTAGCTGACTGCCCACGTTGCGCAGGGTCACAGCCTGGGCTGAGCTTGCCTGGTCGACGGTCTCGGCGCCGAATTCGAGATTCAGGGTCGACAGCGCTGCCGACGGCACGTCGAGGCTGTCAATCTTCACGACGTAGGCTTTGGCGCCTGCTTCGGCGCACGCGCTTCCGCCTTCGCAGGTCGTCTGGTAGGCCACCGAAGTGGTTGGGTAGTCGGCGGAATTGGTGATCCCGGTGACGTAGACGCTACCGGAAAAGTCGAGAGCGACACCGAGCGCCTGGTCGCCACTGCCGCCTCCCAGATAGCTCGAGTAGACGAGCGCATCGCCCACCGCGCTCAGCCGGCTCACAAACGCGTCAAAGCCGCCATCGCGGCCCGGCTGGAACGCGTCGTTGGCTGGGAAGTCGGGGGAAAACGTCTCGCCCACAATCGTCACGCTGCCCGCAGGATCGACGGCAATCGCGAAGCCGAGGTCGTTGCCGGAGCCGCCCAGATACGTTGAATAGACGAGCGCCGAGCCATCGGCACCGAGCTTCGCCACAAACGCGTCGTAGCCGCCGGCGTGCTCCGGCTGAAGCGGATTCATCGTGGGAAAATCTTTGGAAGCCGTGTATCCCGTCACGTAGGCGCTGCCCGCCGGGTCAACGGCGATGCCTGAACCCGTATCGGCCCCACTTCCGCCAAGGTAAGTGGAGTAGACGAGCGCCGAGCCCGCAGGATTCAGCTTGGTCACGAAAGCATCCGAGGAGACTCCCTGGTCGGCGACCGCTCCCGCCAAGCTGCAGTTGTTGCAACTCGACTGAAGCGCGTTGGCCGTCGGAAAATTTGTCGAGACGGTAAATCCCGTGACGTAGGCGTTGCCCGCGCCGTCGACCCCAATTCCCTGCCCCGCGTCATAGCTGCTGCCGCCGAGATAGGTGGAGTAGACCAACGCTGAACCCGAGGGATTCAGTTTGGCGACAAAAGCGTCGGCGCACGGTGTCGCTTCCCCCGGCGGAGCCGCACCGCACGATCCGCCCCCAAAGGTGCTCTGGAAAGCGCCGGTGGTGGTCGGGAAATCCGCCGAAAGCGTGTATCCCGTCACGTAGGCGTTGCCTGCGGGGTCGGCCCTGATAGCCTGCGCGACGTCCGTATTGCTGCCGCCCAAGTAAGTCGAGTAGACCAGGGCGTCACCGGCAGAATTCAGTTTGCTGACAAAACCGTCGCAGTCTCCGCTACTCGTCGCCTGAATAGGATTGACCACCGGAAAATCGGTCGAACAGGTATAACCGGCCACGTAGGCGCGGCCCGCTGGATCAACGGCGATGCCGAGCCCCACGTCATTACCGGCGCCGCCGAGATAAGTCGAGTAGACCAGCGCGTCACCCGCAGCATCGAGCTTGGCAACGAAGGCGTCCTCGCAACCGCCGCTCGAGTTCAAGGACTGCACAGGGTCGAGCGTCGGGAAATCCGTCGAGCAGGTGTATCCGGTCACATAGGCATTGCCTGCCGGGTCCAGGGCGATGGCCTGGCCGTAGTCCGCGCCACTCGTCCCGCCCAGATACGTGGAATAGCTGAGTACGGGATCAATGACCAGAGGCCGGCTTGGGTCGTAAGCCGCAAGCTCGAAGCCCACTTCGTGTTTCCCCTTGAGGACGTAACGCCCTTTTACGGATTGTCGATTTGCAATGTTGGAGCTCCGGTTGGAAGATTCGGCCGCGGCTAGCTGATATACGACAGGCTTGTGGAAGCGAACCGAGCCGCCGCGCGTTGCGATTACCAGGTCTCCGCGGGCGTCGATCCCCAGTCGCGCATCGGGATGCGCTGTTCTCGACCCTTCACGCGCTGCCCGTACGTCCAAGGCGATGAGGCTGGGATTCGCGCCAGGCGCAACCACGAAGTCGTACTCCAATTGTTGCTGATTCCCGTAGTACACGAGGTCGATGCCGGGATAAACGTCGTGATACTTCACCCGGGCGTAGTTCGGAATATCCTTGCGCCATACGGCCGAATCCTTGCCGAGGAAGTAATTGCTCCTCCCGGCCGATTCGTCTTCGCCTTCGGCCCTTGCCGCAGCGTTCGAATCCACCAGTTTCATGCGAAGGACGTCGCCGGTCCGTAGACTATCACCTCGCGACGGAAGCTCATGAACCCCAGAATCCCGCAACCCCGTTTCGAGGCTCGTAGCTTTCACTGGCCCTTCGACCTGGCGGTTGTCTTCGCCGCCCAAGTTGTTTCGCAGCGCGAGGACCGCCTCGTGGCCAGTCAGGAACAGGGTGTAGCCCGCACCACGGGAGAGATACTTGACGGGCGTGCCGGACCGCTGCTTCACCTGGCCTATATTCGCCTCAAAGTTCAACGGTAACTGGCCGTAAGCTTGGCGCGCACGGGCCTCCCGCTCCGCACCTGGAGAGTCTGTGCGAAAATGTGCCATTAGTTGTTCAGTGGCTTTGCCGCCGGGCTCGTTCGCAGCCGGGACCAACACGGCAAGGCAGGCGGCAAGAATCAAGCCCGTGCGGTGGCTGATTGGATGGATCATAGCTACCCCCCTGCCCGCGAACTCCTGTTTCCTAGCTTCCATTCTCCGGCTTCGCAGCCCGATTCTCGAGCTTGGCGGTCTCGTATTCCTCATAGGCGCGGATGATGCGCTGCACCAGGCTGTGCCGGACCACGTCCCGCTCGGTGAAATAGACAAAACTGATGCCTTCGACCCTGCCCACCACGTCCACGGCTTCCATCAGGCCGGAGCGGCGGCCGCTCGGCAAATCGACCTGAGTCACGTCGCCGGTGATGACCGCCTTCGAGTTGAAGCCCAGGCGCGTCAGGAACATCTTCATCTGCTCGCTCGTGGTGTTCTGCGCCTCGTCGAGGATCACAAACGCGTCGTTGAGCGTGCGCCCACGCATGAAGGCGATGGGCGCAATCTCGATGATGCTTTTCTCGACGTAACGCTCGACGCGGTCCGGATCGAGCACGTCGTAGAGCGCGTCATAGAGCGGACGCAGGTAGGGATTCACCTTCTCCTGGAGCGTGCCCGGCAGGAATCCTAAGCGTTCGCCCGCCTCGACCGCCGGACGCGCCAGGATGATGCGGCTCACTTCCTTGGTCAGCAGCGCATCCACCGCCATGGCGACCGCGAGATAGGTCTTGCCGGTGCCCGACGGCCCAATCCCGAACACCATGTCATGACGCTCGATGGCGTCCACGTAGCGCTGCTGGTTCAGGCTCTTGGGGGCGATACTCTTCTTGCCGAAGGCCCGCGAACGTCCCGCTTCGGCAAGACCTTTGAGCGTGGCGCTCGGGTCCTCGGAGAGAATCCGCAGGAACGACTGGACGTCCGCCGTCTCGAAGCGTGCGCCGCGCTCGACCAGGTCGGCGTAATCCTCGACCATGCGCTCGGCGCGCTTCACGTTGGTCTCCGGACCCTCGATCTCGAGCGCCTCATCGGCCAGACTGACCGAGACGTCAAAAGACTTTTCCATCAGCTTCAGGTTCTCGTCGAACTTGCCAAACAACCGTTCAACTCCTTTGCCTAGCTGGACACTGGTTTTCATAGGGGCCTGTGGATTGCGACGCACCTCCCGATCACAGCGCTTGGACGCCACAATGGCAACGGCAACAGGTGGGGGTTAGAGCGTTGGTCGTGGGTAACTGGGGCATTGATGCTTGTATAGGGTAGCCGAAGGGGGTCGTTCAAGTCAAGGTTCGCAGTGACGGCCAGACCGCGGTCTTTGGTGGCACTTAGCGGCCATAAACAGCGACTGCCACGCCCAGCGTACTGATCGTGTTTATTTTCAACACGATAGCGACTCGTGACGGACAACTAGCTTGTTTACAACAACATGCATGCATCCTCTACACCTTGAAAAACGCCCGTATTGATTCTAAACCACTTCTTCGGTTCGTTCCTTCGTTTCTTGATCTCTCTTTCTCCCGCGCCGCAGACCCTCGTAGTGGCAACCAATCTTCCACCACGCACTTTGGGCGACGCGGGCGCTGCGCCGCGGTCTGCTATAATCAACTGCCCCGGCCGGCCACCAGTCCCGACCGGGAGGTTGGTTAGGCCGGGGAAATCCGTCAACGACAGACCTGCGAGAAAAGCCCATTGTTCTTGGACATCCAGAATAGAGTCCGCGCCCGATTCGTCGCCGTCGTCGGCGAGGTCTTCAGCCTCGAAATCAATAAGCCAGCGCTCGCCTATCCCCCGTCGGTAGACCTCGGGGAGCTCTCGATTACCTCCTGCTTCGAGCTTGCCAAGCAACTTCGCCAGCCGCCGCGCAAGATTGCCGAGCAGCTCGCGACGCGCCTGCTGCCGATCGAGGGCGTGGAGCGCGTGGCGGTCGCTGGCGCGGGCTACCTCAACCTGTATTTCGACCGCGCCTCGCTCGCCGCCGACCTGTTCCGGACGCGCGAGGTAGGGGTGGCCTCTGGCCTCCCACGGGAGGGCGATGCCCTCCCCTACGGGAAAATTCTGGTCGAGCACACCAGCATCAATCCTAACAAAGCAGCACACATTGGGCACTTGCGCAACGCCGTCCTGGGTGACGCCTTCGTCCGCCTGCTCCGGTTTCGCGGCCACACCGTCGAGGTCGAGAATTACATCGACAATACAGGCGTGCAGGTGGCCGACGTGGTGGTCGGCTTCGTGCATCTCGAGAAGAAGACGGTCACCGACGTCCGCCGGCTCATCGACGACCCGGCCGTCCGCTTCGACTACTATTGCTGGGACCTCTACGCGCGCGTCTTTCAGTACTACGAGGTCCATGAGGATGCTCTCGCGCTCCGCGCCGACGCGCTCAAGTCCATCGAGGAAGGCCACGGCGACCTCGCCGCGATGGCCGACCTCATCTCGACCGCCGTCGTCCGCACCCACCTCGAGACCATGCGGCGCATCAACGTCGAGTACGACCTCCTGGTGCAGGAGAGCGAAATCCTGCGACTCGACTTCTGGAAGTCCGCCTTCGAGCTGATGAAGAAGATCGGCGCCATCCGCTTCGAGGACGCGGGCAAGAACCGCGGCTGTTGGGTGATGAGCCTGGACGAGGGCGCCGAGCCCGCCGCAGCGTCGAGTGCGGCGTCCCCGGAGTCGCCTGAGCCGAAATCGGCCGAAGAAGATGTGAAGGTGATTGTGCGCTCGAACGGCACGGTGACTTACGTCGGCAAAGACATCGCCTATCATCTGTGGAAGTTCGGCCTCTTGGGCAAGGATTTCGGCTATGAGCGCTTCTACGTCTACCCCGACGGCCATCCCGTGTGGCGCACGTCACTCAATCTCGCACCGCCAGCGACCGGGCCGGCCTTCGGGAAGGTCGCTGTCGCCTACGCCGTCATCGATACGCGGCAGTCCTACGTGCAGAACGTGGTGCGCGCCGCGTTCCACGCCCTGGGATACCACGAGCAGGCCGCGAACCTTCACCACTTTGCCTACGAGGTGGTGGGACTCTCGCCGCGCTGCGCCGAGGAGATGGGCCTCAAGGTTGACCATGAGGATCGCGAGAAAGGCTATATCGAGGTCTCAGGCCGCAAGGGACTGGGCATCAAGGCCGACGACCTCATCCAGCAACTCATCGAGAAGGCTGCCGAGGAAGTCGGCAGCCGCGAGATGACCAAGGATCCCGCCGAACAGAACGCCTACGCTACGATGATTGCGGTAGGCGCGCTGCGCTACTTTCTGCTGAAGTTCACCCGGCGCTCCATCATCGCGTTTGACTTCAAGGAAGCGCTGGCCTTCGAGGGCGAGACGGGGCCTTACCTTCAGTACAGCGTGGTGCGGGCGCGCAACATCTTCCGCAAGTTTGAGGAATCGCACACGGACTTCAAGGTTGCATCGCTCGGCGATCAGGTGTCGTCGGAAGAACTTAAGGACTTCCTCGCGGGAGACAGCGGCCGCAGCTTCTGGGAGATGACGCTGCTCGCAGCGCAACTGGAAGTCTCGGTCGATCAGGCGATTGAAGGCGAGGAACCGGCGGTGGTCGCCAAGTACGCCTTCCGCCTCGCCCAGGCGTTCAACAATTTCTACCACCACCACCACATCCTGAACGAGCCCGATTCGGCGCGGCAGCGGTTGCTGCTCTATCTCGTACACCTCGTGAGCCGGACGCTCGCGAGCGCGCTCGACTTGCTGGGGACTGAAGTTCCGGAGAAGATGTAGGCCGCGCCAATCGCAATCCAGGAAACCTGAGATTTTTGCCCTTTCCCGTGTGATGCGGGTCACTGACCGCGAGAGCGCGTTCGGGGCATATTGACGGCGGAGGCCAGGGGACCGGCCCGGATTCTAGGACGGGTGACGACGCTTGATTCACGATGCCCGTTACGCGCTTCGAATGCTCGCGAAGTCTCCCAGCTTCACGTTCGTGGCGGTGCTGACCCTGGCTCTCGGCATCGGCGCCAACAGTACCATCTTCAGTTGGATCAGTTCGACCCTCCTTAACCCCATTCCGGGGCTGACGAATACGAGCGATCTCGTGACCCTCATGCGCGGCGAACGGAGCGATCACCCCACCCCGCCCTTTTCCTACCCTGATTATCGCGACCTGCGCGACCACAGCCGAAGCTTCGCGGGGCTGCTGGCGTATCATCATGACTTCGTATCGATCACCGGCGCCGGCAAACCGGAGCGCATTTACGGAGTGCTGGCCTCCGCGAACTATTTCGACGTGCTGGGCGCGCGACCGATCCTCGGCCGGGGCTTCCTGCCCGCGGAAGAGCAGTCGCGCGCCGGTGCGGCCGTGGCGGTCATTAGCTACGGCCTGTGGCAGACTCATTTTAGCCAGGACTCCTCCGCCATCGGCAGGACCATTCAGATCAATCGTCATCCGTACACGATCATCGGAGTGGCGCCGAAGGAATTCCAGGGGTGCATGCCGGGCCTGCGCGCCGATATTTGGATCCCTCTGGTGATGGACCAGGCCGTGTGGGGTCCGAATCGGCCCGATGAGCGCGGATCTTTCTGGCTGAATGTTTTGGGAAGGCTGCGGCCGGGTTTCACTCACCGGCAAGCTGAAGCAGAGCTGAACCTCTTGATGCAGGGCATCGTCGAGCGTTTCCCGGAAGAGCATCGCGGCACTCCCAACCAGATCTCGCTCGATCCGCTCTGGCGCTCGCCATTCGGAATCAACGTCTACCTCTACAAGACGCTGCCGATGCTGCTGGGCCTCGCCGCGGTGTTGCTGTTGCTGGCCTGCGCCAACGTGGCGAATCTGCTGCTGGTGCGCTCGGTGGCCCGGCGGCGCGAGATTGCCATCCGTTTGTCGATCGGCGCGACGCGCGGGCAACTGGTGCGCCAGCTTCTGGTGGAGAGTCTCATGCTGGGTCTGGCAGGCGGTGCCGTTGCCATGCTCATGACCGTTTGGACGGCAGGCTCGTTTGCCGCGTTGATGCCGCCTACGACTCTTCCCCTAACGCACGATGCGCATGCCGACCAGCGCGTGCTGCTGGCAACCACGGTGGTCTCGATTCTCACAGCCTTGATTTTCGGCATTCTGCCGGCGGTGCGCTCTACGAGTGTGCCGCTGATGACAGTTCTGAAGGAGGAAGCGGGCAGCGTGTCGGCGGCGTTTCACAAAACGCGGCTTTCGAGCAGTCTGGTGGTGGCACAGATCGCTCTCTCGTTGTTGCTGCTAGTTTGCGCTGGCCTGTTCACGCGCAGCCTACAGAAGGCTCAACAGGCGGACCCGGGCTTCGATCCGGACCACGTCCTGCTGGCTTCCTACGACCTTTCATCGGCCCGTTATTCGGCGGCCGAGTACCTCGCCTTTAACCGCCAGGTACTCGCGAAACTCGCGGCGCTGCCCGGTGTCGAGGCGGTCACCCTGGCCGATTTCTCACCGCTCAGCTTCAGCATCCATGCGAACTATGTCGAACTGGAAGGGTACGCACCGCAGCCGCACGAATCCATGGAAATCAGCCGCGGCAACGTCGGACCGGACTACTTTCATACCTTGCGAACGACTCTGATCGCCGGACGCGATTTTACTGACCGCGATGCGCTCGGATCCGAGCGCGTGGCCATCGTCAACCAGGCGCTGGCGGACAGCTACTGGCCGGGCCAGGACACGATCGGCAAGCGAATTCGCGAGGACGGCGTCTGGTTTACGGTAGTGGGCCTGGCCGTGAATGCCAAGTATCGTCTTCTCACCTACGCTCCTGAGCCGGTCTTTTATACGCCGCTGTTCGAAACGGGCGGATTCGGAGAGGAAACGACCATTCACCTGCGGGTTTCAGGCGACCCGCGGGCGCTGGCTTCCTCCGTGGAACGAACCGTGCATGAGCTGAATCCCGATCTGCCGGTGTTTAACGTGAACCCCCTCACGGTAACGATGCGGCTGGGGAGCATTTTCGAGCGCATCGCTGCCGCTTTTGCGGGATCGTTTGGCTTGCTCGCCATGTTGCTGGCCGGCGTGGGCATCTACGGAGTAGTCGCTTACACCACGCGTCAGCGCACCCGCGAGATCGGGATTCGCATGGCGCTGGGCGCCGAGAAGGGCCAGATCTTTCGTCTGGTGCTGCGCCAGGGCTTCCGGCTGGCGCTCGCGGGACTTGCCGTTGGTCTGGCGTTGTCGCTGGCGCTGACTCGTTTCCTGAAAAGCGAGCTGTATGGCGTGAGCGCGACGGACACCCTGACGCTCGCGAGCGTCGCCGTGCTGCTTTCCGCCGTGGCGCTCGTCGCCTGCTACATTCCTGCCCGGCGAGCCACCAAGATCCGGCCGGCGGTCGCTCTGCGTTGCGAGTAAGCCGTGGTTCCGCGGAGATCGACGCGGCGGACTCACCAGCCGAGCCGCTACGCTTTGCCAAAGAGCTTTCGCAGCTCCTGTTTCGCTTGCTCGAGCGTCTTTCTCTGCTGGCTAGCGAGATTTTTGCCGGCGCGGTTGATGAAGAAATTCAGCATCGACATGGCGGACTGCAAAGGCGTCCCCTTGCGACGCGCCCTTGCCTCCGCCGAGCGTTTCAAGGATGACGCAATCCGCTTCGGGTCCCTCCAGGTGAAAACACCCGGTGCCAAGTCCAGCGCGTTGCTGTGCGCCGTAACGTCACCCGACCGGTACTTCTTGGACTTTGGAGTCCCCATCTTCTTTGTAAGATGCTGTCAGGCGGAATCGGGTTCGTGTCCCGCCGCACAATTGGCTCTCGCCCCCTCCTCTTGACAATCTAGAGAAACCGCCTTATCCTGACAGTCTAAAGGAGATAACCGTGGACGCGAAATCCAGCGACCTGGTCCAGGGCACCCTGGACATGCTTATCTTGAAGACCCTGGCCCTCGAGGCCATGCACGGATACGGCATTGCCTTGCGGATCGAACAGATCAGCAAGGGGGTGTTCCGCGTCAATCCCGGATCCCTGTTCCCGGCCTTCCGGCGTCTCGAGCGGGCCGGCTGGATCAAAGGCGAATGGCGTCCGACGGAAAATAATCGCCGCGCCAAGTATTATCTGCTGACCGAGCGTGGCCGGAGCAAGCTCAAGATCGAGACGCGGGAATGGGCACGCCAGATCGCGGCCATCGCGCGCATTCTGGAAGCGTCGTAGCCAGCTATCAGCGATCAGCAGTCAGCAAACACCGTTTTCTGAGGGCCGACGGATGATTTGCTGGTCGCTGATGGCTGATAGCTGAAAGCTAAAAGCTGATTCTGAGGATGCCATGTCACTCCTGAGACACCTGGCGGGCGGGCTCCGAGCGCTGTTCCGGAAACAACGCGCCGAGCGCGAGATGGAGGAAGAGCTGCGCGGCTATCTCGACGCAGCGGCGAAGGACAAGATGCGCTCTGGCATGAGCCCGGATGACGCGTTGCGCGCGGCGCGCGTCGAGATGGGCAGCGTGGAGGCCGTCAAGGAGGAGATCCGCGACGCGGGCTGGGAATCAGCGCTTGAAGCCTTCTGGCAGGACCTGCGCTATGCCTTTCGTCAGTTGCGCCAATCGCCGCAATTTACCGCAGTATGTGTGCTGACGCTGGCGCTCGGGATCGGCGCCAACACCGCGATCTTCACCCTGGTCGACGCGGTCATGCTGCGGTCGCTTCCGGTCGCGAAGCCCGGCGAGCTCTACCGGCTGGGCGACAACAACAACTGCTGCGTGATGACCGGAACGCAGAATGACGGCAGCTTCGTTCTTTACTCTTATCCGCTGTATGAGGATCTGCGCGATCACACACCGGAATTCAGCCAGCTTGCCGCCTTCAAGTCCTACCTGTCGGACTTGAGCGTTCGCCGCACCGGCGTTTCGAGTCCCGCCGAACCCTACAAAGGGGAGTTCGTCTCAGGTAACTATTTCGCTGCGCTCGGTGTCGGCGCTTTCGCCGGGCGGATGCTCACGTCAGGTGACGACAAGCCCGGCGCACCACCGACTGCCGTGATGAACTATCACACCTGGCAAACTCATTTCGGAGGCGACCCTTCGATGATCGGCTCGACGTTCAATATTGACCGCGTCCCTTACACGATTGTAGGGGTGACTCCGCCGCAATTCTACGGCGACACCCTCCGTAGCGATCCACCCGATTTCTGGCTGCCTCTGGCCGCCGACCCGAATCGTTGGTTGTTCAGCGCTGAGTTCGAGTGGCTTTATCTGATCGGACGATTGAAGCCGGAGGTCGCGCCGGCCATGGCTCAGGCCCATCTCACGGGCGAGCTACAACGGTGGCTGTGGTCTATCGGCTACGAGGAGGCTACACCCGAGCAGCGCAACGACAAGGTGATGGTGGAGAAAGCGCGGCAGGAGATTGCCCGGCAGCACATCCACCTCACACCCGCGCCGGGCGGCGTGGACCAGATGCAAACGGACTATGCCGCCGGCCTGCGTCTGCTGGTGACGATTGCGGGCTTGGTTCTCCTCATCGCCTGCGCCAACGTCGCCAACCTGTTACTGGCGCGCGGGGCAGCCCATCGCCTGCAGACGGCGGTGCGGCTGGCGCTGGGTGCCACCCGGGCACGACTGCTCCGGCAAAGGCTGACGGAAAGCATCCTGCTGGCGGTGATGGGCGGGGCGGCGGGACTCTACGTGGCCTACGCCGGCACTCGCACCATACTGCTCCTGGCTTTCCGCGGAGCCCACTACATTCCCATTAGCCCCAGGCCATCCGTTCCCGTGCTGGGGTTCGCGTTTCTCCTGTCTCTGATCACGGGTGTGGTGTTTGGCGTCGCGCCGGCCTGGATCGGATCGCGCTCCGACCCTGCCGACGCCCTGCGCGGAGCGGGCCGCTCCACCGGAGATCGCTCATCCCTGGTTCAGAAGCCTCTGGTCGTCGTACAGGTCGCGTTCTCGACAGTTCTCTTGATTGGAGCGGGTCTGGTCACTCAGAGCCTCCGCAACCTCGAAGACCAGCATTTCGGGTTTGTGACCGACGGCCGCCTGATCGTGAACATCGCCCCGGAGCTGGCCGGCTACTCGCCGAATCAGCTCCCCGCGCTCTATCAGCGGCTGGAGGAGGCGCTGCCGCGAATACCCGGCGTCCTCAGCGCCAGCCTTTCCTGGTACAGTCCGCTCGGAGGCAACAACTCGAGCGACCGCGTGTTCATTGAGGGAAAGCAGCCGGATGACCGAGGGACGGCGCCTTCCTGGGATCGGGTCGGGCCGCACTACTTTGAGACCATCGGCACCCGGCTGCTGCGCGGGCGCGCGATCGAGGAACGCGACACTCCTGCTGCTCAGCACGTTGCTGTGGTCAATGAAACCTTCGCGCGCCGGTTCTTTCCTCATGAAGATCCCATCGGTCAGCACTTCGGTATGGGAGACGCGAGTCATAGCGGCGACTACGAGATTGTCGGCATCGTCGAGGATGCAAAGTACCAGGACACGCGCGGCCCTGCTTACGCCACGTCCTTTCTGCCCTTGCTCCAAGCTCCACCCGGCGAGCCCGTTCGTGGATGGGTTGGGGCCCTCGAGCTGCATGTCGCGGGCAAACCCGAGAATTTCGAGCCCGCCGTCAGGAAAACCCTGGCCGGCGTCGATCCGAATCTCACCGTCCTCAGTATGATGAGCTTTGGCGAGCAGGTGGCGCGCAACTTTAATCAGGAACGGCTCATCGCACGGCTTACGGAGCTCCTCGGCGCGCTGGGCCTTGTGCTTGCCTGCGTCGGACTGTACGGCGTGACCGCTTACACCGTCGCGCGCCGCACTGGCGAGATCGGCGTCCGCATGGCGCTGGGCGCGGACCGCGCGAGCGTCCTCGGACTGGTCTTACGCGGCGCTCTGGCGCAAGTCGCATTGGGTCTCGCCATCGGGATACCCGTGGCGCTGGCGGGAGGCCGTCTGCTGGCGACCGAGCTCTACGGCGTGAAGAGCTACGACCCGTTCATTCTCGGCTTCGCGGCAGTGGTGCTGACGATTTGCGGGCTCGCCGCCGGACTGCTGCCGGCGCGACGCGCCGCTTCGATTGATCCCATTCGTGCGCTGCGAACGGAATAGAAACAGGGCAGTCGCGGGCCGGCGCTTGGGTCTGGGCCAGGTGCCAAAAGTAAAGTCCCGCGTCTCCAGTCCGCCGAGCTCAGTAGCTCGGAACGCCGGCCTTGTGATAGAGGCTTTCGGCGCGCTCGAGTTCCTCCTGCTCCTCCATCAGGCCCATGCTTCGCAGCATTTGACGGATCGTTAGGTGAGGATCATTGGACCAAAACATCCCGCGGTCTTCGTCCTCGTAATAACGGTAGCCCACTTTATCGCCGTACACCTTCCTGAGGGCTTCCCCGTTCTTCAGAGCCGCACTCCACGGGAGGATAGCGTAGCTTAAGTCGATTTCCTGAACCAGGATGTTGTCCCTGGAAGGAGTGAGCTTGCCCGCGTCAGACTGTTCATCGCTCAGCGGCCATTTTATCTGTGAGACGATTTTGCCGGTCGGTTCGAAGATGGAAGCGTTGTTCCGCCAGGTGCTCGAGACAACGTAGTAGTGGTTCTCTTTGGCCCGCGCCGCCGGTTGGGACGTCTGCGGTGACTGGGTTGGCCAGGCCACCAACTCCGCGCCTTTGCGAGCCAGTTCCCGCCAGCCGTCAGCAAACTCCATGTCGTAGCAAATCTGTATCCCCAGCTTGCCGAAATCACAATCGAAGACGGGTTCTTCCTTGCCGGGAGTGGAGCCATGTTCCAGGGAGTGTGAGTCGCTGTCGACTACGAGGTGTACCTTCCGATAGATGCCCACTACCTCGCCTCTCCGGTTGAAAAGGATGGCGGCGTTGGAACATCGTTTTGTCGCCCGATCTTCCACCAAATACGTCGGTAGGACGACGTAACAGTGGCATTTCCGCGCTTCCCGCGCGAAGGTTTCCTTGACCGCGCCCTCCAACGGAAACGACCAATCCGCCACTTCTCCGACCCGCGCGCCCTCACCAGTTAATGCCATCTCCGGCAGCACCGCCAGGTCTAAACCGCGGCCATACTTCGTTTCGGACTGCGCCTGCATGCGATCAACAATCGCCGTCAGTTGGAACAAGCGTTCTTGCAATCCCGGATACTTTCCCCAGAACGGCTGCATGACTGTGCCTACTACAACCTTGCGGGGCGGTTGATCCGAGGTACTTTTCACAGGAATGTCTGCGCCTGCGGCGGGCGGGGTGAGTAAGAATCCCATGAAGCACGCAACCAAGCCGACCAGCATGTGCAGTTGAATTAGGCGTTCAGTCGCCACGAACAAATCCCTCCGTTGCGGAATCATTGAAACATCGATCGAACGGAAACCCTTCCGAAAAAGCGTGAATCTTGCGCCATTTGCTCCACGGCCAGAGCCCAGTATACTCTCGCCCGCCCGTTGGAGCCCTTGTTTCGTCCCTGGCTGTCACGAGTAAACTGAGCGCAATAGGGAGCGGACCTCGGTGGAACAAGCGTCCGCAGGTTTACGTCACCGTTAGCGTGTGCGAATGGGCCGCCGTTGGCGACAAGACGCGAGCAGTCGGCCGGCTTCCGCTACCAGGGGTTTTCAGGTACACTGTTTATCGTCGGCAAAACGTCAGCCGCATTCCGGCTCGCCAGACAGCGGGCCCAAACGCATCCTCGCGGAGAGGTGGCCGAGTGGCTGAAGGCGGCGGTTTGCTAAACCGTTGTACGGGCCAAAACCTGTACCCAGGGTTCGAATCCCTGCCTCTCCGCCAGTTCTTACAACTTCAAGCACTTACCGGCTATTGAATCGTGGTAGGTCCCGCGGTCGGATGATCCTCAGATGTCCCGAAAGTGTCCGATTGGATTTGGCTGGACTCTGCGATTCGATTTTCCAGCATCGTCATTGCGTTCCGAACGTCATCAGCCGCAGTCTTGATGTAGTAGGTAGCCGTGGTGCTGACGTTCGCATGTCGCAAGATTCGCTGAATTACCATATCCTTCACTCCCAAGCGGTAGAGATTGCTCCCCAGGCCGCGCCGGGCAGCGTGCCAGCCGTGCCACTCAGGAAGGGAAGTGTCGCGCTTGTACTCGTGGTTCGCCCGCTGGTGATCTGATTCCGCCTTCCGGCAAACTTCGCAGCGGTTCAGCGTCGGAAGGATGACTCGGTTAACGAGGCTCCCCAGTGCCAGCGGTTTCCCGAGAGCATTAGCGAATATCGGGCCGCTCTGCGGATTCCCGCATCGCAGCCGATGCATTTCCAGCCGTTGTGCTAACGGACGAATCACGGGGACGGGCGCACGGCCTTTGCGAGTCTTAGGGTCGGAGACTCGGCCATTCCAAATCGAGCGCGAAACGTACATCGCGCCTTCGCGGTAGTCTTCCCACAGCAAGCCTTGAATCTCGCCGTGCCGCAGACCCATGAAGGCAGCAACGGCGAAGGCTGTGGCAGCGGGCTCGGGCAGCACGCAGAGGATGCTATTTATCTCCTCAAGTGCGTAGGCATAGGTTTCCTGAGGCTCAGCCGCCTTAGGATTGATTGCCGAGTCGCGGGCAGGGTTCTCACCTTGGAAATAGTCCTGCTGCTTCGCCAGCGTGAATATGCCGCTAACAACGCTCTTTACGTGTTTCAGAGTGTTCCGGCTCAGATTACCTGTCCCGATCTGATTCAGCCAGCCTTGCACGTGGTATGTCCGAGTGTCCCTCAGCCACACTTGCCCGGCGAGCGGTTTGAGATGGTCTTCCCAGATGTTCCGATAGCCCTTCGCCGTCGAGGGCCGTTTGTGTTGCTCAATCCAGGGCACGTAGACCCGCTCGACAAAATCCCCGATGTTAACGATTCGCTCGGCAGGAATTGTGCCGCTCTTAACCGTTGCCATGTGCCGCTCGGCCTCGGCCACGATGTCTGCGGGCGCGCGCTTTCCCCGCGTCGCAATCGGGCCAAGCTGATGCGTGACCCGCTTCCGTTCGACGTTGCCGCCGACGTTCCGGTGTTCCCAATAGCGCACATACCAGCGGTCCCCGATTCGGATGATCTGCCCGTGCTGTTGTCGGCTTCGCATTAGCTTTTCCCCTCTCTCTTGCGTTCGCGGGCCTCGACGCCTAGCTTAGCAATCCGGCGACGCTCAGCGGCGGTTAGCTTCTCAGCCCTTGCCTTCCCGCCCTTGCGGGCAATTTTGGCGAGTTCCGCATCGGACAGGCGCTCAGCCCGTGCCTTCCCGCCAAGTCTGCCCAGCGCCTGTGCGTTCGGGTTCTTTTTGTGGCCCATGTCGAGATTATCTTGCTTTACGTTAAGCAAGTCAAGAGAAAAATGCAGGCTAGTGCCGTTTTTTTTCGAGCCAATCCGCCAGCCGGGGCGATCCCCATTCAAACCGCACGTAGCGCCCGAGGCGTACGCAAGGGATGCGTTCTTCTTTTGGCGTCCGGGCGCGAGTATGATTGCGAATCCACGATTCCGGCACTCGCCATCGGGCCGCCAGTTCCGCCGAGTCAATCACCTCGCAATTGGCATTCCCGCCCTTTGGGGACATCGTTTGGACATCTGAGGTTTCTAGGCTCATGTTTTCAGTCACTTAGTGTTGTACGGCGGTTGCGCTAACCGTCGCTCTGCTCCGCCCAGGGAATTCACAGACTTCACGGGATGCGCTCGCAGCCACGCATCAAACACTCGCCGGTTGACCAGAATCTTTCCGCGCACGCGAGCCGCAGGAAGCGGGTCAACCGGTGAATGAATCCACTTGCGCAAGGTTCGCTCCGAGACTGCGGCGTACTTAGTGAGCTCCCGGAGACCGAGCCATTCAAGGCCGGTCCGAATCTCGCGCTTTGTCGGATTCTTCCGCATTTTGCCGACCTAAGAACGTGGGAGCGCTTGCTTCTTCCCTCAGCACTCTCTCTTCTCTCTCGCTTCCAGTCCCTTCGTCGCCCGAACCGCCGTCTCACCTCAGCCTATGAGACGGTGCGTGTGTCCACAGCATCGCGCCTTACGACGCGGGTTGGCCTCCGTCCAGGATGTCGCTCCCTGGGTCGCCGCCGCTGTTGGCGGTTCCCGATCCCCGAAGCTCCAGGACGAAGCGAGAGAGATTGTCAGTCGCCGCGCTACCCGTCGCCCTTGAGGCCGTTTCCAGCGGAAGCCACTCAAGGCTCGTGCCTCGGTTTTTGCCCCCTTGGATACGACAAGCGCTCGGCTGCTTGCGCTCACGTCCAGGGTTGAATCCGTGATTGCCCACGGCGGCTTTACAAGGATGAGCGCCGAGCTCAGAAGTGCATCTTCGTGGGGTTTACCGCGGATTTCAACGTGGACATCCGGAAGACGTTTCTCCACGCGTGGAAAATCGATGCTCGAATTCCCACGTCCTAAAAGGTTAGGGTTGTGTTTTTCTTCGGCGGGTTTTCAGGTAGGACTCAACTCCCTCTTTGCTCAGGTGGATACCGTCACGCTCTAGTTCCGCCTGTATTTGGGAAACTCTTTTCCCCTGTTTCCTGAGGCCCAAAATCCGCAGGAAAAGCTCTCCCCGCTCTTTGCGGCCCGGCTTTGACCTCGCGAGGTCCATAAGTACGTCTTGGCTGTCTTCCAAACCGAGCGCGCATATCAGTTCACGGTAGAGATACTGCGCTCCCGCTCCCCAAGGCCATTTGAATCGATAGCGCACCATGAGAGCGCGCTTGATCCTTGAAGTCTCGTCGATTCGGCGGAGGTCATCGGCAGTTGGTTGCGGGGCGCGCGAGCCTTGGCCCCCAAACAGCGTGCTTGCCAAGCGGTTGTATCTGGCTTCCGGCAGTGTCTTGCCCATCGCTCCCTCAGCGAATCCCTGTGAGGAATTGCCGCCAACCGGGCAGGGTCCCCGGCTTTCGCCCCGTCGAGCTAGGCGGCGACCCGAAAGATAGCACTTTTTTGGAGGCCGAGCCGTCGGAGTCAGCGGTAGAATGCCCCCTGGGCCACCGTCCGAGAGAGGTCTAACTATGCCCCGCGTGTGCACGGTGTGCAGCAACGAGGACCGCAAAAGGATTGACCGGGAGTTGGTTTCCGGTGTCTCGATTCGCGGAATATCGCGGACGTTCCGCGTTTCCGAAGATGCGCTTTCGCGGCACAAGGCGCACGTCGGCCAAGCCATCCAGCGGGCTGGCGAGAGGCGCGAGGAAAGGTACGAAGACGGGTTACTTGGCAAGATCGAGCGCGTCCAGGACAAGCTCTGGGCAGTGCTGGCCCGGATGGAATCCGAAGGGGACCATCGGGGCTCGATCGTGGCTCTCCGCGAAATCCGCGAATCTTTGGAAACCATCGACCGGATGACGACGCGGGAAGCGGGCGGGGAAGGCGACTTGGCTGCCATTCTCCGCCGGACTACCGAGTGCCTTAACGAGGGACTCAAGCGAGTGAGGGCACAGAGGGAAAGCGAGAAGCCGTGACGTGCCTGGATGCCCTAGCAGAAGCAAGTGGAACCCGACATTTTGCGGCCCGCCTCGCTCCCTACCACCCACCCACATAACGATACTTGATCTTGTGTTCTTTCCCGCCGAGGTCGTGTGTGTAAACCCAAACGGAGTTGTCGACGATCTCTGCCCCGTAGGTCCCCGGTTCGAGGTTGTTGCAGTGGCGGAAGCCGGCTTGACACCACAACGTAATGTGCGCTCCGTTGGACATGATCGCGTGAACGTGCGCTTGTGGGATGTAACGGACTCCCGTTGATGCTGGTCTTCCGGGTGTCGTCGTCGTCGTGCAATCGGTCGTTCCATTAGCGGTCGCCGTCCCGCCGAGGTCAACGGCTGTCGCGTTGCTGGTACAGTTCGTCGTCGAATGGGCGTTCGTCCCCGGAATGTAATAGGCGCGCTCGCGGGTACTCGTTTGGGTGTCGACGACTTGAATCGTAACCGCTCGCTTGTTCTTGCCGAGGGAATTCGTCGCAAACAGAAGCAGACAGAAGAAGCAGATGCTACGTCTCACGGGATTACCCCCTTCCGGTCGACTCTTAACGTCCGGTGGTTACTCATTAAGTGTTCACCAGTCGGTAATCTACACCCAACGTCAGGCGAGTGCAAGACCCTTGCTTGAGGTTTGCGTAGCGTGCCCGCCCGCGCGTCAGGATTGCCCAGGACGCGCCGGAAGCAAGCGAGTAAGGCAAAAGGGCGTACAATGTTCGGAGTTTGGAAGATGCAGAGCGAGCGGTTGTCGCTCTGCGGCATGACTGGCGGCAAACGACTTGTTTTGAGGCCGCCAAAGAGCTGAGTCATCCGCAGAACTCTTGGCCGGGGCCCTGCGGGTGAAGAAGCCCTGCTTTTCTCTAGAGGCAGGGTACCGTGGTGGTGTGCGAAGATCAAGCGCTTCAATTTCTGAACTCAACCTGTCAGAAGACATTCATGGCTATCTGGCACGCCTATTTCGACGAAAGCGGAAAGCCACACGACCAACCCGTTGTTACGTTCTGCGGCGTCTGTGGCACCCGACAGGCGATAGACCGATTCGACGAACAATGGAGACTTCTTCTTCGACGAGCCGGAATGCGCAGGCTTCATACCACGAGGGCGTTGCGGAATTCCGTCAAACTCGGAGATCACATTCCAAAGCAAACTGTCGATGAGAGAACTGATGCCCTGAAGCCATTCTCCGACTGTATTAACGACCACCTGGAGATTGGATTGGTCATCGCTTCAAGCGTTAAGGGCTTTCAATCGCTTTCCGCAAAAGCGAGAGAAAAGCTCGGCAAAACCCGTGATCCCCACTACGTGGCGTTTGTACGTGGAATGTTGGCTCTGGGTGAGTACATCAAAGGCAACGACCTGATAAACATGATTTGCGATGACGACATGGAGACCGCTTGGAATTGCTATCTACATTGGCGAAAGTTACGTCGCTTTCGCAGGTTCTTCGACGCGGAGGTCATTTCGCTGACTTTTGCCGATGACGAACACTTCCCAGCGGTTCAAGCCGCAGACATGGTGGCGTCCCTAGCCCGGCTTGAGGCTAGACTGAGGTTCTACGGCCAACCGTACAGCTATAAGCGCCTGTTCGAGCACCTAACGACCGAGCGCGGTGCGTCAAAGATGAAATGGTATCCGTGTTTCGCCGACGAAAAAAAATTCAGAGAGCTAGGAGAAGAGCTGGATGCCAAAGCCCGGTGACACAATCCGCATCCCCACTCCCCTGAGAAGCAGGCGCTCGGTCTGCTCCTCAAGGTGAAGCCGACCGCCGACATGCCACGGCCAGGGCCGCACCCGTCGAAGCCCAAGGTCAAGCGCAAGGCAAAGGAGCGCAGATACCCATGATCGATCTCTTGCTGTACGTTTTGGTTGGCCTGCTGCTCGTAGCGATTGTGTACCTATATCTGATACTGCAAGAAGTGAAAAGCATTCTCAAGGGCATGAAGTATCTTCACGATACCGTCTTGAGAATCTCGGGCGTGCGACCCTTGCCATGAAGGCTGAACTGATGTCCGTTTTGGTGTCCTGTAATTGACTACTCAGGTCACCTCGTGGCATTTTTCGTGTCGCGCCACACCTCTAAGTGATTGAGGTTGCGCTGTGCCGTGTCGGGGCAGGGAATTGCTAAACCGTTGTACGGGCCAAAACCTGTACCCAGGGTTCGAATCCCTGCCTCTCCGCCAGATCACACGCACACCGAAACCGGCCGCGAACCGGCTTGGCGGGCCTGAACGCTCTCGGAGTACAACGCCTGCCATTCCGGGTGCATCGCACCAATCCAGAGGACCCATGAGACTGCGGGCCGCGGCGGGAGCCGTTCTCCTGATGGCGATGACTTGGTGCGCGAGCCTCGCCGCCGCCCAGACCGCGACCAACCCGCCTCCGGGATTCAAACTCAAGGTCGACGTAAACCTGGTGCTGGTCGAAGCCATCGTGCGCGACGCACACGGCGGCCTGGTGGGCAATCTCGACCAGGGGGATTTCCACGTGCTGGAAGACGGCGTCGAGCAGCAAGTGCGCTACTTCTCGCGCGACGAACTTCCTCTCGCCGTCGCTTTGGTGGTGGATGCCAGCGGCAGCATGGCGCCCGTCCTTAAGGAATTACGGCAGGCGTCGTATGACGCGACATCGCAGCTCAAGCCCAGCGACCAGGTGGCGCTCTTCGATTTCCGCGCGCGCGCCGAGCGGTTGGAGGACTTAACCACCAATCGACGACGTATCGCCTTCGACATCTCGCGCATTCACGCGGCCGGCGCCACCGTCATCCCTGACGCTTTATACGAGGCCGCGGACTACCTCGGCGACGCCGCTCCCACCCGCCGCCACGCCATCATCCTGATCTCCGACAACGACAATACACTTCGGGGCTACGCCAACGAGAGCCGCGTGATCCGCCGGGCGCTCGAGACGGAAACCGTGATCTACAGCATCAGAATCCACGGCGGACTGAGCTACCATCTGCACCATTTGCCCGTGCTCCTGCCGCTATTCCAAAACGTCTCCGTGCCTACCATCGCGCATGAGACAGGCGGCGAAGTGATGGACGCCCAGGACCCGCAAGCCCTGCACGACGCCATCGCGACGGTCATCTCACGGCTCAAGCAGCGCTACACGCTCGGCTACCAGAGCACCAATACTCGCCACGACGGCGCCTTCCGCCGGATCGAGATTCGGGTCGGCCCGCCCTCCGATCAAGCACGCTACAAGGTCTACGCCCGGCAGGGCTACTATGCTCCGGCCGGCGAACAGACGGCGTGGCGCGATACCCAGCCCTAGGCGGCGAACGGGCACCCCGCCCGCCGCCCCGCGTTCAGCCGCGCCACACATTTCCCCGCGTGGCAAATCGGCTGTCGTCACCTCGCACCTTTCCGCTACAATGGGCGGTCCTCAGCCTCCTAGGACCCTCTTGCGATGCGCATTGGCGTCGATACCGGCGGCACGTTCACGGACTGCGTTCGGGTGGAAGGTTCCGAGGTAAGGATTCTCAAGGTCTTCACCACGCCGGACGACGCGGCGCGCGGCATCGTGGAGGGAGTCCGCCGCCTGGCAGCGCCTACGGACGCGGCCCGGATCCGCGAGCCTCTCGAGGTCATCCACGGGACGACCGTCGGGACCAATACCCTGCTCGAGCGGCGGGGGGCGCGCGTCGCGCTGGTCACTACCGCGGGCTTCGAGGACTTAATCGAGATTGGACGGCAGGCGCGGCCTCGCCTCTACGACCTGAATGTCCAGCGCGAGCCGGCTCTCGTCCGTCGCGCCTTTCGCTGGGGCGTCGCCGAGCGAACGGCGGCGGACGGTCGCGTTCTGCTGCGCCCCACGCCCGCATCACTGCGACGCCTTGCGCAACGCATCCACCGCTCGCGTGCCGAGTCAGTCGCCGTGTGCTTTCTCTTCTCCTTCCGCAATCCCGCAAACGAGCGGGCTGTCGCCCGTGCTGTCGCGAAACTGGGTCTCGCTGTGTCCGTCTCCCACGAGATTCTGCCGGAATTCCGCGAGTACGAGCGGCTCTCGACGGTGGTGATCAATGCCTACCTCGCGCCACGTCTCGGAGCTTATCTCGCTCGCCTCGAGCGCGCTGTAGGGGAGGGCTCCGCCCTCCCACGCACGCGCGTCTTCGTGATGCAGTCGAGCGGTGGCATCACCACGGCGGCACGCGCTGCGCGGGAGCCGGTGCGGACGATTCTTTCGGGTCCGGTGGGAGGCGTGGTGGCGGCGGCTTGGCTCGCGAATCACGTCGGCCTCGCGCGCGCCATCAGCTTTGACATGGGCGGAACCTCAACCGACGTTTGCCTGTTCGAAGGCCGTCCGCCCACCACGAGTGAGACGACGCTCGGCGGACTCCCCGTCGCAGTGCCCGTCCTCGACATCCACTCCGTCGGCGCGGGTGGCGGATCACTCGCGCGGCTCGACGCGGGCGGCGCGCTGCGCGTCGGCCCTGAAAGCGCTGGCGCCGTACCTGGACCCGCGTGTTACGGCCGGGGTAGTGCGAGGCCCACGGTCACTGACGCAAACCTCGTCCTCGGCCGGCTCGACCCTGAGTATTTCCTCGGCGGGACGTTTCGCTTGGACACCCGCGCGGCCGAAGCCAGCTTCCACGAATTTCTCACCCGCAAGTCTCGGCGACGCGACGCCGCAAGGCTCGGACTCACTACGCCACGCGACCTCGCCCGCGGCATCCTGGCAGTCTCAAACGCCACCATGGAGCATGCCTTGCGCGTCGTTTCGGTCGAACGCGGCCACGATCCACGCGACTTCGCGCTCATCTGCTTTGGGGGAGCCGGCGGACTGCACGCCGCCGAGCTGGCCAGCGCGCTGGGCCTCGCGCGCGTGATTGTGCCGCGTCATCCGGGAGCGTTCTCCGCGCTGGGCATCTTGCTGTCAGACATCGTGAGGGACATCTCGCAGTCGGTGCTTCTGTCGGTGCCGGATGCGCCAGCCAGTGAGAGGAGCCGCCGCGTGGATGCCGCGCGGGCGTTCGCTCGCGACCTTGATCAGCGTTTTACAAAGCTTGAGCGGAAGGCGCGCCAGGAACTCGCGCGCGAGCAGCTCGCGTCGGGATCCGCCGGCCGGGCCATCGCAGAGCGGCGGCTCGATGTTCGCTACGCGGGTCAGTCCTATGAGCTCGAGGTGGCCTTTAGCCCGGACTTTCGCGACCAGTTTCATCGCGAACACGAGAGGGCTTACGGACACTCGCGGCCCGGGCGCCCACTCGAGGTCGTCAGCCTGCGGCTACGGCTGATTGTTGCAACTGCGAAGCCCGTCCAAGCCTCGGCGAAGCGCCGGCGCGGACGACCACTGAGCCGCGAGGTCCGAGCCGCCATCGTCAAACGAAAGCCGGTCTGGTTTGGCAAGCAATCATTCGCGACGCCGCTCTACGAGCGCGAACGGCTGCCCGTTGGAGCGGAGGTCGCGGGACCCGCCATCATCGCCGAGTACAGCTCGACCACTGTCGTCCCGCCTGGCTGGGCCTGTCGCGCGGACGAATACGGTAATCTGGTGCTGACCCAACATGCGCGTTGATGCCGCTGAACTCGAAATCTTCAAGAATCTCTTTCACTCGGTGGCGGAAGAGATGGGCGCAGCGCTGCGCCGCTCCGCCTTCTCACCCAACATCAAGGAGCGCCGCGACTACTCCTGCGCGGTGTTCGACGGACGCGGCCGCGTGGTGGCGATGGGAGACCACATGCCGGTACACCTGGGGTCGATGCCCATGTCCGTGGCCGCCGCGATCCAGGCTCTGTCGCTTGCGCCGGGCGACATCGCCATGCTCAACGACCCTTACGCGGGCGGGACTCATCTGCCGGATATCACCCTGGTCGCGCCCGTCTTTGCTGGGGCAGGAAGCGGCCCAAATTCCGTCGTTCGGCAAACGTCACTCAACAACCCTAGTCCTTACCCTCGCCCCCTAGGGGGAGAGGGTGGCGCGCAAGCGCCGGGTGAGGGGGCGAGTTGGCCTATCTTCTACGTCGCGAATCGCGCTCACCACTCGGACATCGGGGGCGCGCAACCCGCCTCGATGGGACTCAGCGAGGAAATCTACCAGGAAGGTTTGCGGATTCCGCCCGTCGCGCTGGTGCGCGGCAGCAGGATGCAGCGCGACGTGCTGGCTCTGGTGCTGCAAAATGTCCGTACGCCACGCGAGCGCGAAGGCGATCTGACGGCGCAGGTGGCCGCGTGCCGGCTGGGCGAGCGGCGGTTGCAGGAGCTGGCGGCGAAGTACGGCGTCCGCAAGGTCGCGTTCTATCTTGAGGCCCTCGATCGCTACTCCGCTCTCCTCATGCGTGCGGCTCTCAGACGAATTCCTGACGGCGTTTACGTCGCCGAGGACGCCCTCGACGATGATGGGTTCAGCGCGCGCCCGGTGCGCCTGCGAGTCGCAATCCACATCAAGCGCGGTCAGGCGGAAGTCGACTTCGCGGGCTCGTCGCCTGCCTGCCGGGGCGGCGTCAACGCGGTGCTGGCCATCACCACGTCGGCCGTCTTCTACGTGTTCCGATGTCTGCTAGGCGAGGACGTACCCGCTTCGGCAGGCCTGATGTCGCCCATCACCGTGCGCGCGCCGGAAGGCAGCGTGGTCAACGCGCAGCCGCCGGCTGCGGTCGCCGCCGGCAACGTCGAGACCTCTCAGCGGATCGTCGACGTGCTCCTCAAGGCGTTGGCCAAAGCGCTGCCCGACCGCATCCCCGCAGCGAGTTCCGGAACCATGAACAACGTCTCGTTTGGTAACGCAGGCGCCCCCCATCGAGAGCGCGAGGGGCCGTTCGCCTATTACGAGACCATCGCAGGCGGCATGGGCGCGCGGCCGACCTTGGACGGCTTAAGCGGCGTCCACACTCACATGACCAATTCCCTCAACACGCCGATCGAGGCACTCGAATCGGCTTATCCTGTGCGCGTGCGGCGCTATTCGTTGCGGCGCGGCTCGGGCGGCGCGGGCAAGTTCCGCGGCGGGGACGGCATCGTGCGCGAGATTGAGTTCCTCACGGACGTGCGCGGTAGTATTCTTTCGGATCGCCGGCGCTTCCCGCCGTACGGCCTGAAGGGCGGGAAGCCGGGCGCGGCGGGCAGGAATACTTTGATCCTGCCTTCCCTGCCCGGCCGCCGCCGGCGAACACTCACGCTCCCCTCGAAAGCCACGTTCGAGGCGCCCCGCGGTAGTATTCTGAGGGTTGAGACGCCGGGCGGCGGCGGATGGGGAAAGGCGAAAAAGAAGTTAGAAGTCAGGGGACGGGAGTCAGAAGACAAAAGGGGGTGAAATGGAGCCTTTACACCGGCGAGGATTCATGAAATCGATGGCAGGCGCAGCAGCCCTGGCCGCGACGGACTTCAACACCGCGAGGGCGACTATGCCGGCGCCTGACGAGTCAGGGCCCGTGTTCCTTTCCACCTGGGCGCATGGTAAACCCGCCAATGAGCGCGCGGCAGAAGTGTTCCGCTCAGGAGCCAGCCTCCTCGACGCGATCGAAAAAGGCATCAACGTGCCCGAGGACGACCCCAAGGTGACCAGCGTCGGCTACGGCGGGCTGCCCAACGCCGAGGGCATCGTGGAGCTGGATGCCGCCATCATGGACGGCACGCGGCATCACGCCGGCGCCGTCGCCAGCTTGCGCGAATTCAAGAATCCCATCTCGGTGGCGCGGCAGGTGCTCGAAAAGACCAAACACACGACGCTCGCCGGTCAGGGCGCGTTTCAGTTCGCGCTTCGCATGGGATTTCATCCTCAGCAACTGTTGACGCCCGAGAGCCTGAAGAAATGGATGGACTGGAAGGCCGATCCGCATCACGAGACCTTCTGGCTCGACCCCAGCGAGAATCACGACACCATCGGCATGGTCGCGACGGACGGCAAGGGTCATGTCGTCTCGGGCTGCTCGACCTCGGGCCTCGCCTGGAAGATCCCTGGCCGCGTGGGCGACTCACCGCTGGTCGGCTGCGGGGTCTATGCCGACGACAACGTCGGCGCAGCCTCGGCCACGGGGGACGGCGACCTGATGACCAACTACTGCACCAGCGTCTCCATCGTGCACGCCATGGCGCGCGGCGCGTCGCCGCAGGAGGCCTGCGCCGGCTTGCTCGAGCACATGGCGAAGACCGACCCCAAGAACAAAGCGGCGGACGCCTGCGTCATCGCCATCAACAATCGTGGTGAGGTGGGCGCGGCCTCGATGCGCTCGGGATATCGGCTGAAGTACGCGCTGTGGCGCGGTGGCGAGAGTCAGTTGTTCGACGCGGTGGCGTTGTACTAGGAAAAGTGGTCAGCAGTCAGCTTTCAGCGTCAGCACTCGGTCGCCCCGGTACAAGAAGCCACCAGAGGGTCACAGCGGTCAGCACCGCCAGCGCGATACCGTTCCAGCGGAAGAATCCCGGAGGTTGTGAGAGCAACGCGACGAGCGGCTCGGCGACGCCGAAGCAGAAGGCCGCACCGACGTAGGCCAGAACGTTGTTGCGGAAAAAGGCGGCGACGATCCCGACGGTTACCAGCAGCGCGACGAGCCCCATCGCCCAGCCCAGCAGAAACTCCCGCACCGAGTGAGCTCGAGTGGGACCCAGGCTGACCAGGAGCACGACTCCGCCCGCCCAGAACCACCAGGCACGGTGCATCCAGCCCCATCGGACCAGATAAATCACCACCGCCGCTGCCGCAGCGTAGAGGATTCCGTGCACGCCGCCCTGCAGGAGGTACGCCGCGCCGGGCCACGTGGCGTCGAACAAGTCGGGAATGAGATCGATTTTGACGGGCGCCAAGGCGTGGAAGCGATCGCTTACCAGGGTCTCGAGCCGGACGAGCGCCGCCGCCGCCGCGAGAGAGACCACCATTGCGACCGCCGCATCACGACACCACACGCGTCGAGCGGAGGCCCGAAGCACGGCCCAAGCGTCGGGATAGAGGCTGGTGGCAAGGCCGACGAGCAGCCAGCTTGCGAGTCCCACGAGGAGCGGCAAGATCACAAAGCTGACGACCACCAGCAACCGGTAAGACGAGAGGGGAATCGAGGTTGGGTAGTTGCGGTCGATCAACGTCAAGCGGTCTAGTTCGCCCAGCAGGGTCACCACCGCTAGAAACACGCCCGGCTTGAGGCTCGCCCGCCAGCGAATCCGCCCGGCGCGTACCTCGCGGACAAACAGGATCACTGCGCCGCCCGCGAGGCCAATCCCCACGAGCGAGGCGATACCGATGAGGATGGCGTTCGCCAAGCCCGTGCCTTGCCTCTCGCGGACCCAGTCCTCGGGCAGCTTGAAGACGCGCGAGACCGCGACCACCTGATCGCCCGCGATCTCCACGCGGACACGATAGTGCTCGTCGCCGACGTTGCGCGGATCGCCAGCCTTCGCCTGCCAGGTGAAGGTGTAGTCCTCCCGCGCCTTGCGCTTCTCGGCCTCCGAGTCCTGAAGCTCGAAAGCGGCAAGCGAGTAACCGTTGTCGATCAGCGCTTTTTCGGCGAGCGCGCGGGCGGCATCCTGAGAAAGCGTCGCACCTGGCGCGTTCTCGTCCAGCAGATGGCGGTAGGCGAAGACCTGCCCGCTCGCAGCGTCCACAGAAACCACGTGCTCTTCCTTTTCGAGCGGCCGGAAGTAGCGGACCTGCCACAGCAGCAGCGGCATCGCCTGCCGGTAAATCTGCTCCGCCTGCTCGACCGAACGGCGCTCGAAGAGATACCGCAGCGCCAGCGGATCCAGGTTCTCGTCGAGCCAAGCGACGCGACGATAATCCTCGACGGAGATGCGTCGCTGCTTCAGAAATTGCTCAGCCGTCTGGACCGCCTGCGGGTGATTCAATCTGACCTTGATCCCGCGCGCAAATCGATATACGGGGATAGAGGCGATGACGGCAAAGACCACCACGAGGATGCCCGCGAGCGGCAGCCGTCGCGCGTCGAGCGGCCGATAGGAGACGGCCGCTTCGGGCGCCCGCGCCGCCTCTGCCGGAGCCGGGGCGCGATGGACTCCCTCGCTCGCATTGGTCAGCGGCGCCTCGTCGGTGAACGTGCCGCTACGCCAGTAGGCGATGGCTGCGGTGATGAGCGGAACCAGCATGATGCCCGCCGTAATCGCCCCCGAGATGATGAGGTAGCGATTGGGTGAGCGCAGCAGCAAAAACGCCGTATACAGTGCGTCCACCGAGTAGTGCCAGATCAGCGTCGCGACGATCCCGAAGCGCAGCATGATCACGCCGATGATGATCCCGCCGATACCCACTTCGACGCCACGGATGAAGAATGGCTGATTCGGATAAGCCGAGTGCAGGAATCCCCAGTTGAACGCAGAGAGCACCAGAGCCAGCGGCCAGGAGCGGGTGAGCTTCTTGAGAAAGGGGATGGCGAAGGCGCGGAACTGCATCTCCTCGGAAACCGCGGCGATATAGCCGATAAAGACCGCGGAGACCCAGGGCATCCGCGTGTTGAGGTCGTTCGAGAATTTCGGCTCGGAGGGCGCCCAGGCGCCCAGCTTGTTGGCCGCGAGATAAAACACCGTCTGATAAGCGAAGAAGAAGAAAGTCAGCGCGATGCCCGCCACGTTGGCCATGAAGAAGGAACGCGTCCGGAGCCCCTGCCAGGTGAAAGTGCGGCGCATCGAGACGAGGCGCGGAAAGGCCTCGCGGTATGCGGGCTCGGACGCGAGCACTAGCAGGAAGAAGAGCGTGCCCACGCCCAGCGCTTCGAGCAGGCTGCTACCGAGATACTCGGTGACGAAGCTCGAATAGGAATCCGTGGTGGGGTAGCCGAACTGGGTGAGTGAAAAGGAATTCGCCTGGCTCAGCAGATAAAGCACCGTCGCCGTGAGCCCGAATCCCACCGCCAGCCGCCGTGGGACATCGCGGTCGCGCAGGCGCATCACGAGCAGAGCGAGCATCACCACGCTGAGCAGAATCCAGAAGACTTCGTCGACGATCTGCGCCGAAGTGTTGCGCGAGCGCAGCTTTTCGTAGTCGCGGCTCCATTGCTCGGGCACCTTGACGTACTCGCTCAGGCCCGACACCTGGTCGCCGTCTACACCGACCTCGAGGCGGAGGCTGCCGTCGCCCAGGTCGACGCTTTTCTGCTTCCAGGTGAAGGTATAGTCAGTACGCTCCGGACGCTTATTGGCCTCGCCCTCGACGAACTCGAGGTCCGAGAGGTCGCGCTTCATCGCCCCACTCAGAAACTGCTCAGCGATAGCTCGCGCCGCGGGCTGGTCGAGGTTCGCGCCCACTTCGGCTTCGGGGATCTCGTGATCGAATCCCACGACCTCGCCAGTTGGTGAAACATCAACGCGGAACTCCTCTTTCTGCTGCGGGCGGAACCAGCGGTGCGACCAGCGCCACAGGTGGATGGGCCCGTGGGTAAGCTGGTCCATGCGCTCGAGCCCCTGGGTACGCTCGAGATACAGTTTGGTGTCATCGTCGTAGTTGAAAATGGCGGCGTGCCGGTAGCCCTCAACGTGGAAGCCACGCGCCGCCAGGAATTTTCCGGCTAGCGGCGTCGATTCATTGCGGTTGACGCGGATTTCGATGGCCGCTTCCGGAAAGGCGCGCCCGAAGTACTTGAGGGAGATGCCGAGCGAGACGGCAGCCACGACGATGGCGATCCCGATAATCTTGTACTGCGCGGCAGTCAGCTTGATGGGCATGGTGTGGTTAGACGCGAGCCCTATGCGTACTCGACCGTTACAGTCTACCGTGCCAAGTCAACCCGGGTCTTGTATCTTTCAACCTTCAATGGCCGGCGGCGAACCCTTCTTCAGCCGCTTGACCATAATCCAAGCCGCGGCGCCGTTGTTGTAGTAGTGTTCGAGGCGACGAAACCTCTCGTATCCGCGACTCTCGTAGAAACGCTGCGCCACGGTGTTGTCGACAGCCGTCTCGAGATAGATAACTGCGAGATTCTCCTGCCCGGCCCAGGCTTCGGCGGCATCCATCAGCGCGCGGCCCACGCCCCGCCGACGCCATTCTTCAACAACGTCGATGGTGATGATGTGTGCGGCGTGGGGCGGCTCGCGGTTCGCCACCAGGAATCCCACCAGGTCTGCATCCGACTCCGCCACCCAGGTAGTCGAATCCCCGTCATGGATGAAGTCGTCGAGCTCTTGCCGCGAGTACGACACCCCGGGCGGAAAGCACACCTGGTCGATCTGGTAGAGGGTGTCGAGGTCCGCGGCGCGGAAGGGACGCAGTCGCATACACGCTAACCGCCCCCGGCCACCGCGAGCAGCCGTTCGATGTCCGCCTCGTCATTATAGAGGTAGGGTGAGACGCGAATCATCCCCTGGCGCAGGCTTACCGAGATGTGTTCGCGCTCCAGGCGCGCATGGATCCCAGCCGTCGCTTCGAGCAAGCCGGCCTGGAAGGCGAGAATCGTCGAACTGCGCTCCGGAGCGGCGGCGGCCGAAAGCGTAAGACCCCGGCTTCTTAGACCCTCGGCGAGCCGCTCGAGCAGGCGCGCGCAATAACGATGGACCGTCGCAACGCCCACTCGCTCGACGTACTCGAGCGAGGCGTCGAGCGCGTAAAGGTTCAGGAAATTGGCCGTCTCCGGCACATCAAAGATGCGCGCGGCATGGGGCAGCGTCAGTCCCTCGATGGGCAGCGCGTCGAAGTCGTCGCTGCCCTCGGTGGACAGCCAGTTGACCACGCGCAATTCGAGCCGGTCTTGCACCTCGGAGCTGAGGTACGCAAACCCCGTGCCGTACGGGCCCAACAGCCACTTGTACCCGGCGACCGCCATCACGTCGACCGGCAGATCGTGGACGTTCAGATCGAGGGCGCCCACACCCTGAGTTCCGTCCACGACGAAGAGCGCGCCGTGGCGATGTGCGAGTTCACCGAACGCGGCGAGGTCGATCCTGACGCCCGTCTTGTAGCTGACCCAGTCGAGCGCGAGGATCCTTGTATGTGCGCTGAGCGCACGGGCAACGTCCTCCAAGTGGATGAAGCCGTCGCGCGGCTGGATCACGGTGATGCGCACACCGCGGCGCCGCAGATGCAGCCAGGTGAAAAGGTTGGAGGGGAAATTGGTGCTCGCGACCACGATTTCGTCGCCGGCGCGGAACTCGAGCCCCTCCGCCGCAATGCCGATGCCTTGGGTGGCGCTGTTGGTGAGGGCGATCTCCTCGGGCGCCGCGCCGATCACCCGCGCCAAACGCTCGCGCACGCGGTCCGGCGGATCGAAGTAGTCGCGCTCCACCAGCCGCTCCGGATGACACTTCAGCTCGATGGCGTCGTGGATGCGCGCGACGGTCACGCGCGGGAAAGGACCCTGATACGCGCAGTTGAGATAAATCGTCGGAGTGAAGTCGGGAAAGTCCTGCCGGTAGTTGGCCACAGGATCGCCGCCGCGAGCCACGCTTCAGAGTTCGAACGCTATTCCTTCCCGCCGGCTTTCTCCAAGGCGGCGCGGATATACGGATATTCGCTCGCTTGCGCCCAGGCCGTCTTCCCTTCTTTGTCCTTGACGTTTGGATCGGCTCCGGCACCGAGCAACGCCGTCGCGGTATCGGCATCGCCAAAATCGATGGTAGCCGCGTAGAGCAAGGGTGTGTAGCCGAAGCGATCCACCGCATTCACGTCCGCACCAGCGGCCACGAGCGCCTTCGCCACCTCCGCGCGATGGTCCACCGCCGCCCAATGCAGCGGCGTCATCTTGTCCCGGTCCTTTTCATGAACGTCTGCTCCGCCCTTGAGCAACGCCTGGACGACGGCAGCGTCACCGAACCCCACTGCCCCAATCAGCGCACTGGTTGGGAACATCCCGAGGAGATTCATCCTGCGATTCGGGTCCGCGCCCTTTGCAAGCAGCAGCGCGATATTCTCACGGTCGCCCGCAAAGGCAGCGAGGATGAGCGGCGAAGCGTCAAACATCACTCCCTTGCCCTGACGCGCCTCGGCGCCGTGATCGAGCAACAGCTTCACGGACTGGGAGGAGCCAAAATAAGTGGTCGCGACCATCAAAGCGGTGAAGCCGGTCTTGGCCTGGGCGCGCACGTCGGCGCCGCGGTCGATCAACAGCTTCACCTTCTCCGCGTCAGGCGCGGCCATCATGAGGAGGGTAGTGCCTTCCGGCGTTTTGCTGTTGACGTCGAGGCGGCCGTCGAGCAACGCCTTCAGCTCTGGCGCGGTGCCGAACAGCGCCGTCTTCATCCAGGGTTCGATCCATTTCGGTTGAAGACCGGCAATCGGCTGGGGCGCGGACGGAGTCGCGACTTTCGGCAGGGCCAACATCAACGCCATCGCGGCCCAACAGGTTCCGTCGGTCGAGAGGAACTGGTCGTGCCCGTAGGGAAACCCGGTTTCAAAATACGGCGGACTCACGGCGGCGGGTGACACCATCCGCGTGTGGACGTGCCAGGTGCCGTCATTCTGCTGGGTGGAAAGCAAGTAGGCGAGCCCCTTCTGCCACGCGGGATCGTTGATGGGAATTCCCCCGGCCTCGTGCAGTGCGACGAGCGCCTCACCGGTAGAATAGGCCTCCGGCTGCATGTGAGGAATCTCTGACCATCCACCGTCGGCACGCTCAAGCGCGAGCAGATCGCGTGCGGCACTGTGGCGTTCACCCTCAGTCGCACCCGCCCAGTTCAAGCCGAACAGGCGGAACGTCGCGTCCTCAGTACTGTGCGGCTCAGCAGCGAGCAGCCACGCCTTGGCGCGCCTGGTGCGTTCGTCAGTCTCCTGACGAAGCTCGGCGGGCATATACAATTGCATGACGCGGACAGCGAGGGCGGTCGCCGTGACGACACTGTAAGACTGCGGCGGCCGGACATCGGCAGTGGGCCAGTGACCGTCAGGCCGCTGCCACGTGGCGATGCGCCGGGCATACGCGGCCGTAACCAGATTAGGCTCGACTCCAGCGGCATGCGCGGCGATCAGCGCCCACCCGTCGGACGGCACGGGATCGATAATCATGGGGTCCTGGACCGCGCGGTCGAGGGAGGCAATATTGGTCGTCGAAACCAAACCCTTGGCAGCCACCTGACTCGCCGCCGCTTCGTCCACGGAAACACCGCGCTGGCGCGCCATGCGGAACGCCAGCATGGGCAGCCCGGCGTCGTGACACGAGAAGCAGTCCATGTACTTGTAGAACCCCGTCGTACCGTGCTGGACGGCCGCGACGGCGCGGGTTGCGGCTGATCGAATCTGGTCTGGCGAGGCGGTCTGCGCGTGAAGCGGCAGGACAACCATGAAGCAAAGGACAGCAGCCTTCAGCATCTTTCCCCCTTTAGAACGGACCGGACAGAGCGGTGACGGAAGATTCAGTTTCTTTCGCCGGCCAATGAGAGCGCTCCGGCCAGGATTCTATCCTGGCGCACCCCGCGATTATATCCCAACATTATCTCGGATTGGATATTGGTTCGCAGCTTTCAGATACGACACTGGGTCGTACTGGCTGATTGCCGAAGTCTGACCGCTGAAGCCTTCCTCGTGTTACCTGAACGTAAAGGCCACGCGGAAGGCCACGAAACTGAACTCCGTAACGGCAGGGTATCGGTTCTTGAGGATGCGGCCGCCGTGGCCGTAGTACCGAACGTCAAAGCGCACGCCCGCACGCTTGGTCGCGAAGACATCGACGCCGCCCCCGACGTTGTAGCCGTTGGTCTTTACGTCTTTCCCAACGAGCACCGCGTTGTGCCCGAAGAGAATGGTGTAACCGCCGGCGGCGAACGGCGAAATCCTGCGCTCCGTTTTCCGGGAGAAATAGTGGTAGGACGCGTCGGCCGAGCCTATTCCGGTAATGTACAAGTTGTAGCTGGCGTCGCCCTTCGTGGTCAAGCCGCCGGCGCCCACTTCGAGGGCCGCGCCCAAACCGGTGGAGCTCAAGATTTCCCCGCCCACGCCGGCGGTCAGACTCATGCTGTGAGTCGCCCCGCCCGCAAAAACATATCCCAGTCCCCGAGGCGGATGATCGGTATCCTCCGCTGGCGCCCGTGCCGATACCCACGCTGGCGTTAGGAGCGAAAAAGCGATTATCGCGATGAGTTTCTTCATCTTTGGCTCCTCTTGTATATAGGCCGTTAGAGAGCGCGGCGCTTTGCTAGTCACCGATACCTTGTCCTACCGGAACGTCACACCGAAGCGAAACGCAACAAAATCGGTAAATTGACTGTGAAAGTGTTTGATGAAGCCCTGGTTTCGAACTTCCAATCGCATGGCAGCGTGTTTGACCAGCCAGATGTTCACGCCGCCCCCGACGTTGAACCCACTCTGCGTCTCCGTGCGGTCCCCGAAATAAAGACTGTAGCCTCCGGTCACAAAAGGCTCGAACCTCCTGCGGTTCTTTCCTGGGAAGAAGTGGTACGACACATCGCCAGAGGCTATTCCCATCGCTCCACTTCCGCTAAAGCTCCAATCGGGGCCGGCATAGGCAACTTCGCCGCCCAGGCCGAGCCCTGTGAAAACAAACGCCTCTCCACCAAAACCGGAGTTTACGCCGCCCACTTCGGTAATGTTGCATTCCGCCGGCAACAGCTCTCCGGGAGTGAACACCACTCCGTAACACGCCGGATTGAAAACGTATCTGGTACAAGAGCCTTCTGCGGAGGATTCGCTTTCTTAGTCGAGATTTATGCAGGATCTTGGAGCTTGCTAACGTGTTCCGGGTAGAGGTTGGTCGCTATTCCAGATGTCGCGGGCGATCTTCCAGGAGCCATCTGCCTGGCGCTGGTAGACGGTGATGTACTTACGAGTGTCTTCGATGGCCTCACCACCGGCCCTGGGAGCCAGGGTAATAGTGTACCCGGCCACGCTCAAGAGCCCAATCAGCAGCAACTTCAACCTCGTCGACGGAAAGGCTGAACCGGCAAGCGAACAGATTCAGGAAGCCTTGGCTCCATCCTCGGACCGCAGACTTGCCGACGTTGGCTGCAAAGTGAGGAGGCATCTGGACGCCGTCGTCGGTGAAGCAGGCTACCCAGGCATCCGCGTCGCCAGCGTTTAACGCGGCAACGTGGATGTCGCGCAACCGGTCAATTCCGACCTCACTGGTTCTCTTATTTGTGGTCATTTGCGCTCTCCTTGCCTGTGTGCGAATCGGCTTCTGTACAATGGTCCGCGTTTGATACTCGAATGTAACGAGCAGCCTCTTCGTTAAATAAAGTCTACTGCACCTAAGACCCGAACATTCGCTTGAAGAGCGACTTCTTCCTGGCCTCGGCGGCGAAGGGCAGGCTCGCGAGTAGGGCGTCGATTTCCGCGCCGAGTGCGGGCTTTACCTCGTGCCGCCAGTAGACGAGCTCACGCATCGTCGTCCAGCGGTCGAGGCAACACAGGCACGCGGCCATGTGCTTCTCCAGCGGATCCTTGTCGTACCAACTCGTCTGGCCGTCCTGGATTCGGACGAACTGGCGGAGGGGCGAACAGTCCGGGGTCTGGGCGGCGCGCGCGTGAGCCAGCAGCGCGAGCCAGGCGGCGGGCCACGGGCACCGATCCTGGTCTTGCTTGAGAACCACGGCGTAGTCCGCCTGAAGGCGCTCGAGGCCCTGCTGCGCGATAGTCGGAGTGATGCGCAGCATTTTCTCGAGTGTCGCGTCTGAGTATCCGGCGAGCTTAAGAAACACAATCTCCTGGTGGAGCAAGGGCAAATCCCGGAGCAGCGCGCTCACGCTTTCGGGCGTGGGACGCGGCGCGCCCCGGACGTCGCCTGAAGGATCGACGGTCGGCGCGGCCTGCTCGAGCAGGAAGCTGCGCAGGTCTGCGAGGAATTCGCGCTCCGCCTGATGATCGAAGGTGCGCAGACGCTCGAAATTACTCACGGCGAGAGCCTGGAGGGACTCTCGCCAGAACTGCGTACGCGTCTCAGGGGACGAGGGAGCGTAGATGGCAGCGAGCCGACCGGCGATGGGCGTGTATTCCTCGAGGAACGTCCGCCAGAACTCGCGCTCTCCGGCCTCGCAGCCCGCCAGGATTTTGTGAAAGGTGATCAAACGCGACCGCCCTCGGCTATCGCCGCTCCGCCTCCTGGATGCTTTCCGTGAGATGGCCGAGGACAATAGTCGCGGTAGCATCCACTGCCTTGGACAGCGGCGGGGGTTTGTAAGGGCGGCGCACGACGTCCTGCCAGATCGAGGCGCCGCTGGCACGATCGTGGAGAAACACTTCGGAGTGGACGGTCTTGAGATGCGGCGAATCAAAACAGGTTCCGCTCATCACTGCGTCGGCTTCCTTGCGCTCTGCAACGATGCGGAAGCGGCCGATCTTGGAGAGCCCGTCGGCCAGCTTCTCGCCGAGCGAATTGTCGATACTGTCGACGTAGATGGTCTTGATGCTCATCAGCCGTCGAGGATCGCTGGTCGTCGACGTCTTCGGGCCCTCGGGCGTCGTGTTTTTACCGAGCGTAGGCGGCTTCTCCTCAGGAGCCTGCTTGCCAAGAGTGGGACGTTCCTGGGGCGCTTGCTGTGCCGACACACCGAGGCACGGCGCGACTAAGATCGCTAGGAGCAGACCTGCGAATCTACCGAGCCTCATGAAACCCTCCGCATTCCCGGATGCACTCAGTCTACCAGAAAGCGCGACAGGCGACGAAAGTGTGAGGATGACGCTGACCGGCGACGCCTACTGGCTGCTTACCCGTGACGTTTTGACCTTGACGTTTGAACCATCCGGGCCGGCACAAACGGCTCGGCATGGTCTGGTATACTCATGGATGGGCCGGTTGCGTCGCCCTTGAACGCTTCGCCCGGGAGAGGCATCGACAGTGCGTATCGTTTCCCTGCTGCCCAGCGCCACGGAAATCGTCTTCGCCATCGGTCTAGGCGATTCGCTGGTGGGGGTGACGCATGAGTGCGACTATCCGCCGGAAGCCTTGCGCCTTCCTCGAGTTACGCGCAGCCACATCCCGCCTGGCGTCTCGAGTGCCGAGATCGACCGCGCTGTCAGTTCAACGCTGGACTCGGTAGGAACGCTCTATGAACTGGATCTCGCCGCGCTCAACAAGTTGCGTCCCGACTTGATCCTAACCCAGCGGCTCTGCGACGTGTGCGCCGTCTCCTTCGACCATGTCCAGGAGGCCGTCCAGTCGCTGCCCGGTCATCCCGTTGTTCTGAATCTCGAACCGCACTCGCTCGCGGAAATCCTCGGGAACATCCTCACCGTCGGCCGGGCCGCAGGCGCGGAGTCGGCAGCGGAGGATGTCGTGCGGAATCTGCAAGATAGAATCGAAGCCGTGCGCCGGAAGGGAGCCAGTGCGAACGGACGACCACGGGTCGTCTGTTTGGAGTGGGTGGAGCCGCCTTACTGCGGCGGGCATTGGATGCCGGAACTGGTTGAAATTGCCGGTGGACAGGACGATCTCGCGGCGCGACATCGACCGTCGCATCGCATCGACTGGACCCAGGTGGTGGACTTCGCGCCCCAGGTCGTAGTACTGACCTGCTGCGGATTCGGACTCCAGCGCGTTCTTGAGGAAGGCGCGACGCTTGCCAAGTATCCCGCTTTCAGCGACTTGCCGGCCGCCCAGGCAGGACGCGTTTTCGCCACCGACGGCTCGGCCTATTTCAGCCGCCCTGGACCCCGCATCGTCGACAGCCTGGAAATCCTGGCGCACCTGATCCATCCGGAGCTTTTCGCGCCGCCGCGCCTCGTGCCCGCCGCCTTCGCACACGCGGTGTCTCACGCGTCTCATGCGTCTCATTTTGGCAAGAAAAACGCTATTTCGGAACGCCCAGGACGCCCAGACCGCCCCGTTGGCCCGCCCAACCCGCGGAGCGACATAGCCTAGGTAACGAGTCATGAACCGCCGTCGATTCGCATCTCGCCTGATCCTGCCCGCGACGCTCGCGGGCGCCGCGCTCCTGACGCTCGCGCTCCTGCTGGCGATTGCTTCGCGGACTCATCCCACCCTGGCCGTTCTAGCGGATCGACCTGCCTCCGCAACCGGGAACCCGCCGCGCGTCACGGTGATGCGCACGCCGGACGGCGGTATCCAGCCGCAAGTTGCCGTTGACCGGCGCGGCGTCGTACACCTCGTGTACTTCAAGGGTGATCCCGTCGCGGGCGATCTCGATTACGTCCGGCGGGACGCGGCCCACTCGCGCGGCTCCGCCACCTGGACCCGGCCCGTCCGCGTCAACAGTGTACCCGGGAGCGCTATAGCCATCGGCAGCGTGCGTGGAGCTCAAATCGCCGTGGGCGAGCGAGGACGCGTCCACGTCGCCTGGCTCGGCTCGGCGAAGGCTACGCCGCGCGGCCCCAAGAACGCGACGCCCATGCTCTACACGCGCCTTGACCGCGCGGGCACGGCCTTCGAGCCCGAGCGTAACGTGATGCAGTTCGCCACTGGACTCGATGGTGGCGGATCAGTCGCCGCCGACAATGCGGGCAACGTCTACGTAGTCTGGCACGGCAATCCCGCCGGCAACGGCGAGCGCAACCGCCAGGTATGGATTGCCCGCTCGCACGATGACGGCCGCACCTTCGCGCGCGAGACCGCGGCCGACGGCCCGGGCGCCGAACACACCGGCGCCTGCGGCTGCTGCGGAATGCGCGCCTTCGCCGACCACGCGGGCGCGCTTTACATCCTCTACCGCGCCGCCACCGAGGACGTCCATCGTGACATGGTTCTGCTGCGCTCCAAGGACGATGGACGCGACTTCACGGGCGCCCGCGTCGCGCCGTGGACGCTCAATGCCTGCCCGATGTCGACCGACGCGATCACGAGCGGCCCCACGGGCGTACTTGGCGCGTGGGAGACGGCCGGCCAGGTGTACTACAGCCGTGTCGAACCTCCGGACCCGGTCGCGCAGCGCTCTTCCCTTCCCCAGGTCTCCACTCCCATTTCCCCGCCCGGCGGCATTGCCGTCGCGCCTTCCGGCGAGATCACCAGCCCGACCGGCGACCGCAAGCATCCCGCGATTGCGACGAACGCGCAGGGCGAAACTATTCTCGCCTGGACGGAAGGCACCGCGTGGGCGAAAGGCGGCTCGGTCGCCTGGCAGGTGTTCGACGCGTCTGGTCATCCGGTGGGAGCCGAGGGCCACGCCGACGGCCTGCCCGTCTGGGGACTCGTCGCCGTCTTCGCCAACCCCCGTGGCAGATTCACCGTGGTCTACTGAATTACATCCGGTAGCGCATCAGACTTGTTTCCCAAAGTCTGCGCCTTTTCTCTCCCGATAAGAAAGGAGACTGAACCATGCCAATGAAGAATCCGCCCCACCCCGGCGGCTTTGTGCTGCGCCAGTGTATTCAGCCTTTGGGCTTGACCATTACGGGCGCCGCCGCCGCGCTTGGAGTCACGCGCACTACCCTGTCGGAATTGGTGAACGGGAAGCGCGGGATTTCTCCCGAAATGGCCGTGAGGCTGTCGAAGGTTTTCGGAGGCAGTGCCGAAACCTGGCTTACGCAGCAGGCGCACTACGACCTTGCACAGATTCGCGCTGATCGCATCAAGCTCAAGCGCCTCGAAGCGACCGTGAGTTTGTCATCATAGGAATACGCCCACAGTCACGAGAGCGCTGACCGAGGCTATCAGCTAATCTATTATAACGGGCCGCCAGTGCGTCAGAACCTTCCGCCAATTCCTTAAACCGTTGCGGCGGTCTGCGCTACCAGGGACTCGTTACCGTCTTCGCCAACCCGCACGGCAGATTCACCGTGGTCTATTGAAGCGCCTTTACGATATTGACTTGTTCGGAATTTCCCGTCACCAATGACTCCCCTCCTGATTCAGGAGGGGGCTAGGGGGGTGGTGCCGCACTCGCCACTTGTCACTGCTCATTGTAGCGCAAGATTCGTCGTGCAATCTTGCGGTTCTTCCAGATTATTGGTCGCCTTGAAATACCGCAAGTCCGAAGAGCGGGACTTGCGCTGCCTGGGAGCGCGGGCGTCTCGCCCGCATCGGCGATAGAATAGGACGCGGTGAGCTCGAATACCAGAGAAGAGCCGCGGACCGCAACCCGGCGGTTCGCGCTACCGGCTCGCTCTGCGTGGAGGGCCTCGATGCGAGTACGATTGGCGGCGTTGTGCGTGCTTCTGGCATGGCATCCGGCACTCGCGCAGGACGCGACAGATCCTTACTCGGTGGCTGTTATGCGCAGCTTGCTGACCTCAGGCAACTACCTCGGTGCTTCGGAGAAACAGAACGAGCGCCTGGGCGACCGGGCGGCAATTGCGGCGCTGAAGATATTCGACGAGGCCGAGCTGACCAGGCTGGAGAACGTCCGCAAGCTGCTGCCGATTCTTCACGAGTCGTTCGCCTATCCGCAGCTCATCACGCTGGCGGAGGATCGAAAGCCGAGCGTCACGCTGTTCCTGCTGCATTATCTCGAGCGCAACGTCCCCGACCCGGCGTTGAAAGAGGAAACCGCCGTCCTGGAGGCTTTCATCAAGGCGCAGACAGCGGCGAAGCCACGCACCACCCCCTAACCCCTCCTCAGCCGAGGAGGGGAGTTTTTCAGATTCAAGATTGCAGAATTCAGTACCGGAAGGATGGCGTGGGGTTACTACATGCCGCGTCTTTGCGAGGCCAGAAGCATAGGCAGCGGACAGAGTACACGCTTCAGCGGGTCGAGCATGAGACCCGGGCTTCCAGAGAAACGGCGCCGAGCAGCACGCTATCGCCCTTTTCGCCGAAAATCACCGGGGAAGCGCCTTCGTCGCCATTCAGACGAAAAAGCACCTGCCCAATCGAGCGTTTCACTTCCGTGCCGTCAGCGAGAGAATGAAGGTTCGAGTCTTACCCGGCCTGACCCCCAAGCGGCGCAGCAAGGCTCCCGGAACGACGGAATAAAGCGCTCCTGAGTCCACCAGGAACTTCAAGCGGGCCTGCGTCTCGGCCGGGCGGGGTTCACGATCGTCGCGTGAATGTACGTCAGCCCATAGGATACGGCTCTGAGGCGAGTGTAGCGGCCGGAGCACGCAGTAGGCCAGGGGTGGGTGGCCTGGGCCGCGGGAGCTGTGCTCCCTTCCGGGAAAGCGGCTCCGCTGCCGCACTCCAAATCGTCCTTGACGTCGTGACGCGCCTGGCTATACAAGGCTGGCCTAGGCCATTGGCGGATACGGTATCCACCCTAGGGGGCCGGCCGGCCGGATAGAAACTATACGGATTCCAGCAAGAGTTACATTCCACAACGCAGCGCCTCCCCAAGCCATCCTTCGATTTTTCAATCGGGAAGCGGTTCGGGCCGTTTGGCACAACGGGTGCTTCGGCGAATCAATCTCATTCCGTATTGACGTGGCCGGATTACGGCAATGACGGGCGATCCCGGCTCGAGCGGGGAGGGGGTGTGTCCCCGTAACCAGTTTAGGCTTAACTCCTTGCACGACGACCCCACTAACTTCTTCCGGAGGGAATTGAAGATGAGGCAACTCGCAAGGCTAGTGAGCTTGGCTATGACAGCGCTCCTGGCGGCGTCTGCGCCGGCGATGGCCGCCACTTTCAGCGGAACTCTGAACGCGCCTGCCGCCGGCGCGACCAGCAGCCTGACGTGGACCGGCAACGTCACGGGCGTCATCGGCGATACGGGCGGCACCGGGCTGTTCAACCCGCCCTGCACTTCCACCCTTTGCGACATCTACACGCTCACCGTGAACGTGCCGGCGACGTTTTACGCGACGAACCCGAATTATGCCGTCCACGTCAACGTGACCGATGTCCCGAGCGTTCCGGTCACGGACATCGATCTCTACGTCTACGACTCGAGCAACAACCTGGTGTGCGACGGAACGTCGTCAAGCCCGACCATCGAAGACGTCGACTGCGGACAGCTCGCAGCCGGGACGTATCAAGTACAAATCGTGCCGGCGGTGGCCGTCCAGCAAGCCTACAACGGCCAGATCGTCCTGGAGCCGGAACCGGCGAGCACGATCCAGAACACGGGGCTGGTGCGCTATCGCAAGGGCGATTTCACGTTCAGCGCGCCCGTAGAACTCACGCGGCCGAACAACCTCACCAGCACGGGCGGCACCGGGTTCTTCTTCGACTCCGATGGCGAACCGCGCGTAGTCCATGACGCCCTCGGCAACCTCTATGTCGCCGCCACCCAAGGCGTACCCGCGGGCAGTGATATGTGGAGTTCGCTCGATGGCGGCGCCACCTGGAACTATCTCGGAGAGCCTGACGGGGCGCAGGCGGCAAACGTCATTTCAGGCACGAATGGCGTCGGGGTGGGCGGCGGCGATGAGGACCTGATCGCGTTGCCGAATGGCCAGGTGGACATGACTTCGCTGTGGCTTGGCTCCAACACCACCTGCGTATCGGCGAACCAGGGGACAACGTGGCTTTGCAACCCGAACGGGTCCACGGTGCCGGATGACGATCGCCAGTGGCTGGCGAACTACGGCAACAGCATCGTCTACATCACCAGCAAAAATCTGGGCACCGTCGTGGCAGGACCCGATACGCTCTATGTCGCCAAGTCCACGGACGGCGGCATCACGTTTCCGACGGTCAGTCCGGTGACCACGCCTGAACTCGGCATCCAACCGGGCGATGAGGGCAACATCGTCGTCGACAACAATGGCAACGTGTACCTGGTGTTCTTCGACACCAGCGGGACCATCATCTACATGGCGAAATCGACGGACGGCGGCAGCACCTGGATGATCAAGCAGGTGTATGCCGCGCCGCCATGCACGCCGACGCTGTGCATTTCGCTCGCGCATGTTTTCGCCTCGATCGCCGTCGACCGCGGGAACAATCTTTACATCGCGTTCAGCGACGGCACCTACAGCTACTACACCAGTTCGACGGACGGCGGCGCCACGTGGAGACTGCCGACCATCGTGCAGTCGGGATTCGGGGTAAAGTCGACGGTGGAACCCTGGGTCGTCGCGGGCGATGCCGGGAAAATCAACATCTTCTACTACGGCACGCCTGACAGGAACTTCATGGACAATAATGCCAACTGGGTGGTTTACATGGCGCAGTCGCAGAACGCGCTCGCCAGGGTGCCGACGTTTTCTGTCGCGCCTGCCACTCCCTACGTCATCCACACCGGAGCGATCTGCAACATGGGGACGGCGTGTCCGAGCGGCACACGTACCATGCTCGAGTACTTCTTCCCCGATACTTTCCTGGATGGAAATGCGGAGGCCGTCTTCCCGGACAGCATCCACGTCCAGGATACGACGGCGCCCAACACGACCGTCTGGTTTGTAAAGCAGGCTGGCGGCAACAGGATCGTCGGCCAGTAGCCGTCGCTATTACGACTCTGCTGCCGTGGGCTTTCGAGCTGTAGAAGAGGGGAGCCCACGGCACAACTAGCGACGCCGGGCTGGCGCAGAACCTAGCCCTGCGCCAGCGGGTTATACCAACTCCCAACCCCCTCCTAAGGATATGAGGGGATCGACCATGCACTAGCGCGCCAGCGGCGCTGCCGGGACGCCGCGCTTCTCGATGGCGACAAAATCGCGCGCGCCGTATCCGGTATAGATTTGCCGCGGACGCGCGATCTTCTGCTCCGGGTCATCGAGCATCTCCTGCCACTGGGCGAGCCAGCCCACCGTACGTGGAATCGCGAACAGCACGGTGAAGATTTCCGGCTTGAAGCCCATCGCCTGGTAGATGATCCCCGAATAGAAGTCCACGTTGGGATAGAGCCGGCGCTTGACGAAATACTCGTCCTCGAGCGCGATGCGTTCGAGCTCCAGCGCAATCTCCAGCTTCGGATTCCGCCCCGTGACCTCGAACACGCGATCGGCCGCCCACTTGATGATGCGGGCGCGCGGATCGTAGTTCTTGTAGACGCGGTGTCCGAACCCCATCAGCTTGCCGTGCCCCGCCTTCACGTGCTCGATATAAGCCGGGACGCGGTCTTGCGATCCAATCTCGTCGAGCATCTTCAGCACTTCTTCATTGGCGCCGCCATGCAATGGACCCGAAAGCGCGGCGGCCGCCGCGGCAGTCGAGACAAACGGGTCAGCCTGGGAGCTGCCCGCGGCGCGCATGACGTTGGCGCTGCAGTTCTGTTCGTGGTCGGCGTGCAGGATAAACAGGATGTCGAGCACGCGGGCGAGCGTCTGATGGGCGCGGTACTTGGGCTCGACCATCTTCCACAGCATGTTCATGAAATTCTCGGTGTAACTGAGGTCGTTGTCGGGGTAGACGTACGGGTAGCCTAGGCTGTGATGGTAAGTGTAAGCGGCGATGGTCGGGACCTTGCCGATCAGCCGCTGGATTTGGAGCTTGCGCACCGCCGGGTCATGCACGTCGCGCGCCTCGGGATAAACGGTGGAGAGCGCCGCCACGGTCGAGATGAACATGCCCATGGGATGCACGTCGTAACGAAAGCCCTCGAGGAACTTCTTGGTGGACTCATGCAGCATGGTGTGGTGCGTGATGTTCTCCACCCAGTCCTTCAGTTCCGCCTGCGTCGGCAACTCGCCAAACAGGAGGAGATAGGCGACTTCGAGGAACGTACACTTCTCCGCCAGTTGCTCGATGGGATAGCCGCGATAGCGCAGGATTCCCTGGTCGCCGTCGATGAAGGTGATGGCGCTGCGGCACGACGCCGTATTCAAGAAAGCCGGGTCGTAGCTCATGACTCCGAAATCGTTGGGACCGGTCTTGATCTGGCGCAGGTCTGCGGCGCGGATCGTTCCCTCGTGCAGCGGGAGCTGATACGTCGCCTGGGTACGCTGGTCCAAAATGCTCAGGACGTCCTTGTCTTTCTCCATAACTCCTCCTTGTCGGATGTTCCCTGGACGTGAAACTGGCGGGCGGCACGCTCCGTACGGATGCCGGCGCGGAGAGCCTCAAGCGCCGCGGGCTCGCGAGAACCCGCGCTTCCTCTCCCGTCGGAAAGCCTGCTCATGATAGCAAGCTACCGTTGAGCAAGCTGCGGTGCGGTGACGCCCGTCACTCGACCGTGTGATTTGGAACCGGGCTGCGGAATCCAGGGCGGGGAGCCGCACAAATCACTCCGAGCCTGCCGCCAATAGAATCACGCGAGCGGACCGAGTGTTCGCCCCCGACCGCTGATGTCTCGCAACCGGACACCCCGGCTACTGAACGCTGGGTGCGCTATCGTGACTTAATCAAGCCCGTTCAAGTACTTAGCGCTATGGAGATGGCGGCAGACGACGTGCTTATTCGGACTCTCGAACCGGTGAGCCGTGGCTCTTTCGTGTGATTACGGCCCACGGCACAAACCGCGTGCTGTGGCTACCAAACTTTCGAACTGAGCCACGCTCGGACGCGGAGAGGTCGCGTCCAACTCTCGGAAGTGAGGCTGCGGATGGGAACCGTTCTACAAGACCTGCGGTACGGCCTGCGCATGCTGGCCAAGAATCCCGGCTTCACAGCAGTCGCCGTCCTGACGCTGGCGGTCGGCATCGGCAGCACAACCGCTATTTTCAATATCGTAAATGCTGCATTGCTTCGGCCCCTGCCTTTCAAGAATCCTTCCCGGTTGATGATGCTTGGGGAAGGCATTCCACAAATGGGCTTCCCCAAAATGGGTTTTTCGGCGCCCGACCTCAGTGTTCTTGAGGGCGCGCAAAGATCCTTCGAACGAATGGGCGCTTTTGAGAACGACGAAAGGAGTATTTCCGGCCATGGCGAGCCCGAGCGAGTGACCGTCACGCGTGTTTCAGCCTCACTTTTCCCCATGCTGGGGGCTACGCCGATCTTAGGGCGAACCTTTGCGGCGGACGAAGACGCTCCCGGGCAGAATGTGGCGCTGCTTAGTTACGGGCTCTGGAATCGCCGATATGGCGCTGACCGCGCGGTTATCGGCAGCACGCTTCAGCTCAACCGACAGCCCTACATCGTGGTCGGGGTCATGCCGAAAGACTTCGAGTTTCCCCCGCGTGGAGCGCAAGCCCGCCGTGCGGCCGAGGTGTGGGTACCGATGGCCTTCACGCCCGCGGAATTGCAGGGCTGGGGCATGAATTATAGCGTCACCGTTGTTGGGCGATTGCGGCCCCAGGTCACGCTTGAACAGGCGAGGGCGGAGGCGGAGTCGCTCTCGCACGCAATCCGAGCCGCTTACCCGCCGGAGCTTCTGAAAGCCTTCCACGGCGCGCAGCTCGAAGTCCACGTTGATCCGTTTCAGGAGGAGCTTGTCGGGTCGGTACGAACGCCGCTTCTGGTGCTGATGGCCGCGGTGGGCGTGGTCTTGTTGATCAGTTGTGCGAACGTTGCGACGCTGCTGCTCTCGCGGGCCACCACGCGTCGGAGGGAGGTTGCAATCCGCACCGCGCTCGGGGCCACGCGATCGCGAATATTGGGCCAGATGCTGGTCGAGAGCCTCTTTCTCGCCTTCGCCGGCGGCGCGATGGGATTGTTATTCGCCGCATGGAGCACGAGCCTCATGCTTTCGCTCGTGCCCGGGAACGTCGCACTGCCACACCACATTGCTACGGGTGGCTGGCTGATGGCATTTGTCGTCGTGGTCTCCTGTCTGACGGCGGTTCTCTTCGGTCTGGCCCCGGCCCTCCAAATGTCGCGAGTCTCCGCGGAGTCCTCGCTCCAAGAAGGGGGGCGGAGCGGCACGCCGGGCCGGGCGCAGCACCGGCTCCAGGGGTTCTTTGTCACGGCTGAATTTGCTTTGGGACTCCTTCTGCTGGTCGGGGCGGGCCTACTGATCCGCAGCTTTGGCAACCTTGTCGCGACCAATCCCGGCTTCCGTCCTGACCACGTGCTGACGCTCAACCTTCCATTACCTTCGCAGGCCTACCCCAAGGCTGCTGAGGTCAGACAATTCTATGAGCAGTTGCTCGAGCGGGTCGGGAATTTGCCCGGCGTAAGAGTCGCGGCGCTCTCGAGCGACCTGCCACTTCGTAGCATCGGAGCGGTTGCGATCACGATCGAAAGCCAGAACAACGCCGAAAGCGAAACGCCGCAGGCAGTCTGCCAGACTTGGTTGGTGGGAGACTACCTTCGGACGATGGGCATTCCGCTGCTCGAGGGTCGCCCTTTTGGGCCGGAAGACCGCGTGGACTCGCCGCCCGTCGCCTTAATCAGCCAATCGATGGCTCGCCAATTCTGGCCTGGGCAGGACGCCATCGGAAAACGTATTCGGTGGGGAGTCTACGCACCGTGGCAAACAATCGTGGGAATCGTCGGCGATGTCAACGACGCCCCACCCGGCCGGCCCGTGCGAGCGCATGTCTATAGACCTTACTGGCAAATACCTGAGTCCTTCTTCAGGAACGACAGCTTGGGCGACGTGCGCGCGTTGTATCTTGCCCTGGGAACGCAGTTGGGTCCGGCTTCACTGACTTCCGCGGTCGTCAGCCAAGTCCATTCGCTCGACTCCGATCTAGCCGTCACGGACATCCGCACCATGATCCAGGCGACCAGTTCTTCAGTCGCCGAACCCAAATTCAACACATTTCTGCTCAGTGCTTTTGCCGGCGTGGCACTGTTCCTCGCAGCGATCGGGATTTACGGAGTCCTCGCGTATGCCGTCGTTCAGCAGACGCACGAAATCGGCATTCGCATGGCCCTGGGGGCGGAGCGAATCGACGTTTTGAAGCTGGTCGTCGAACATGGATTCAAACTGACGCTGATCGGAGTAGGAATCGGACTCATCGGTGCGCTGGCGCTTACGCGCTTTCTGTCGAGCTTGCTCTACGGCGTCAAGCCCACCGACCCCCTAACGTTCATCGCTGTCTCGTTGATCTTGACCGCCGTTGCGCTCCTGGCAAGCTATATCCCCGCGCGACGGGCGATAAGGGTGGACCCCATGGTGGCGCTGCGCCACGAATGACTCTCCAGAGGTGAGGGTATGGGCACACTGCTTCAAGACCTCCGTTACGCCTTGCGGACGCTCGCCAAGAATCCCGGCTTTACCGTCGTGGCGGTGCTGACGCTCGCGCTGGGCATCGGCGCGAACGCCGCGATTTTCAGCCTCATCGACGCCGTCCTCCTGAAGACGCTGCCGGTAACTGATCCTGACCAACTCGTTGTGCTGCGGTGGGAATCACCGCACGTTGTGACCGATTTTCTTCCTTACCCGACCTTTGCTCAACTCCGCGACAGCAGCCAAGCTTTCGATGGAATGTTCGCATTTTGCAGCCCCTGGCTTGGCACCGAGGTGGACGGCAAACCCGGTATAGCCTCGGGCCAACTGGTTTCAGGAAGCTTCTTCTCGGTGCTGGGCGTGCGTGCAATCAGGGGACGGACTTTCACCGCCGAGGAAGATCGTGTCCCGGGCGGAGATCCTGTCGCCGTCATCAGCCACCGATATTGGAAGCGCCAGTTCGCGCTTGACCCGGCTGCGGTGGGCAAATCCATCACACTCAACGGTCTCCCTTTTACCATCATCGGCGTGACGCCTCCCGAGTTCGATGGCGTCAGCGTGGGCGACGCCCGAGACATTTGGATACCCATGATGATGCAAGGGCAAGTGATGAACGGGAGGATGCTTCTGAATGACCCCAAGGGCTGGTTTTTCGAGATCATGGCCCGCCGCAAACCGGGCGTCAGCCTCGGACAAGCAACAGCCAGCCTGAATGTCGCTTACCAACAGATCGCCCGGCAGGAAACCGGGGCGCGAATTACCCCAGAGGTGGAGCGAGAGTTGGCCAGCCAAAAGATTGAGCTCCTCCCTGCCAGCAGAGGCCTCTCCGATTTGCGCGAGCGCTTCGCGCAACCCCTTCTCATCTTGATGGCCCTGGTTGGCCTCATCTTGCTCATTTCGTGCGCCAACGTTGCCAGCCTGCTTCTGGCGAAGGCGAGTGCGCGTCAAAAGGAGATAGCGGTGCGCGCCGCGCTGGGAGCCGGCCGAGTGAGGATCATTCGGCAACTCCTCACCGAGAGTTTGCTGCTTGCTGTCCTCGGCGGCGTCGTGGGCCTTCTCTTCGCGCACTACGGCAATGAACTTCTTCTGGCGCTCCCTTTGGCCAACGGAAGACCTTTGGACATCACCGTCCGCCCGGACGGCACAACGCTGATCTTTACGGCCTGCGTCGCCCTGCTGGCTACGGTTCTTTTCGGCCTCGCCCCCGCCTGGAACGCGGCTGGGGTTGATTTGAATGCAGCGATTAACGCAAACACCCGGGGCGTTGTGGCGGGAGCCGGGAGTCAGCGGTCCCGCTGGGGCGTGCGCGAGCTTGTGGTGATTGGCGAAGTCGCATTGTCCCTGTTGCTGCTCGTGGGTGCCGGAATGCTCGTGCGCAGCCTTTTGAAGTTGCGGGATGCCAATCCCGGATTCAACCAGGATCGAGTTCTCCTTTTTTGGGTCGACCCGACATTGGTGGGCTACAGAGGCGATCAGCTCGCGAACCTCTACAAGCAGTTGACTGATGCCATGACGAAACTTCCCGGAGTCCGCTCCGTAAGCATTTCGGCGGTTCCGCCCGTGAGCCGCGGGCAATGGCGCACCGGGTTGTTCGTCCAAGGGCATCTCCCAGGCCGCGTTGAGAATACGACTGTCGCATGGAACCTGATAGGGCCCAATTTCTTCCGGACTTTGGAAATTCCTCTGCTCCAAGGACGTGATTTCGCTGCGCAGGACGGCGCGAATAGTCCCAAAGTTGCAATCATCAACGAGGTGATGGCGCGGTTCTATTTTGCAAACGATTCTGCAATCGGCAAGCGGCTCAGTCTGGTCAGCCCTGCAGGGGGAGAGATTGAGATTATCGGCGTGGTCGGCGACGCAAAACATGAGGGCTTGCGGGACCCAGCACCCCACATGCTCTATCTGCCCTACACTCAGGCGCCAGCCGGCAGCTTACCCTTTGGCATGACGCTGGAAATTCGCGCCGCCGCGAACCCGGAAAGCTTGGTCAGTGCTGTGCGGCAAGCGATCCGAGAGGTCGACAGTAACGTTCCCATCCCGGCCTTCACCACACTGGCTGAGGAGGTCAATAATTCGCTGGCGCAGGAACGGATGGTCGCGGAGTTATCGAGTTTGTTCGGCCTGCTGGCGCTGATTCTCGCGTCGGTCGGCCTTTACGGAGTCATGATGTACACGGTGGCTCGAAGGACAGGCGAGATCGGACTTCGAATGGCACTTGGGGCGCGACGGCAGCAGGTATTGTGGATGGTTCTGCGGGAGTCGCTTGAACTCGTGGTGATAGGTGTTGCGCTCGGAATTCCACTCGCATTGTCGTTCGCGCAAATAATATCAAGCCAGCTTTACGGAATCACAAAAGGCGATCCGCTGACGATCTGCGTGGCGGCGGCCCTGCAAGGAAGCATCGCGGTTATCGCTAGTTATATCCCGGCGCGCCGAGCGACGAGAGTCGATCCGATGGAAGCGCTGCGCTACGAATAACTCATGCCGCTTTCAGCGTCACAACGAACCATGAAAGTAGTATCTCGTGGTACCCGTAGAATCAAGCATTTGCGCTACTTTCGAAGGAATGAAGCGATCAGCAGTCAGCTCAGCTAGAGATCGAGCAGCCGACGAGCACTGGCTGAAAGCTGAAGGCTGAATGCTCAAATCGGAGGATAAGAGTGGACACATTATTCCAAGACCTCCGTTACGGCTTGCGGATGCTCACCAAGAATCCCGGTTTCACCGCAGTGGCGGTGCTGACCCTGGCGCTCGGCATCGGCGCCAATACGGCGATCTTCAGCTTGACGTACGCGGTGATTCTGAAGAGCCTGCCGGTGCCGAATCCGGGAGAACTCGTGCGCTACACATTCCGCGAGGAAGGCGTATCCGACCTTTCGCTGTCGGGGCCAGCCTATGATGCTCTCCGCCAGCACGAGACGGTCAATCGTGACCTTTTGGCTTGGAGTGGAGTCGATCTCGCACCTCAAGAAAAGGGCACCGTCACGCGCGTGAACGGCGCCTTACTGAGTGGCAACGGATTCCGCGTGCTGGAACTCGGTCCGTACCTCGGGCGCACGTTCGGGGACGGAGATGACGTTCCGGGCGGCGGTCCGAACGGCTACCAGGCGCTGCTGGGCTACGACTATTGGAAGCAGCATTTCCAGCAGAATCCCGCTGTCCTGGGCCGGTCGCTCACCATCAACCAACGTTCCGTGACCGTAATCGGCGTGCTGCCGCCGGGATTTGACGGACTGATCGCTGGTCAAGAAGCGGACATCATACTACCCCTGGCTTTCGAGGAAGTCATCCATTCGCCGAATCCTCAGCGGCACGCCGGCGGCAGCAACTGGCTGACGGTGATGGGGAGGCTCAAGCCGGGTGAGTCGGTACGAACGGCTGAGGCGAATCTGCGGGCCACCGACGCCGTGGTGCGCGAAGAAGCTGACCCCAACCATCGATTCCTGGGCGGGTTCCTTGGCTCTCTCCAAATTGGGGTGGAGAGCGGACGCGCCGGCCGGTCATTCCTGAAGGTTGACTATAGCCAGCCGTTGCTGGTTTTGGAAGTACTTGTGGGCCTGCTGCTCTTGCTCTGTTGCGCCAACACGGCCTTGCTGGTGCTCGCCCGCGTGAGCAGCCGTTTCCGGGAATTCGCGGTGCGCAGTGCTTTGGGTGCGTCGCGTGGCCGCCTGTTTCAGCAGATGCTGGGTGAAGTTGGGCTGCTGGCGGCCTGTGGTCTGGCCGGTGGTGTCTGGCTCGGATGGATAGCGGCAGGATCATTGGTATCGATGTTGGCGTGGATCGGTCAGCCGCCTGCCCTGGATGTTACGCCGCGAGCGGTGATCCTGGCCTTTGCCGCCGGTGTGAGTCTGCTCTCAGCTTTGGCGGCAGGTCTCTGGCCGGCGATGCGGGCCAGTCGCGCGGCCCCAGCCGTGGACTTGAAGCGAGGCGAGGCGTTGTCTTCATCGAAGCGCCTGGGAAGCTGGATTGTGCCGGCGCAGGTGGCGGTGAGCGTCACTTTACTGGCCTCGGCATCGCTATTAGGCGGGACGTTCTTGCACCTGTTGCTTGAACGCTCGGGTTTCCGTACCGAGGGTGTCGTCATGGCCGACGTTGACCTGAGCGCCGCCAAGCTTACGAGTAAGGAGGCAGGCCGGGACGTCAGGCAGATTGTTGAGGCCCTCGAAAACACGCCGGGAGTGCAGGCGGCGACGCTGCTGTCCGCACCTCCTATCCATGACGGTTGGGCCGCAGCGCACTTCTTCTCCTTGGGAAAACAAGGAGAAGTGCACAGTGATATGCAGACCTGGCCAGAGTCGGTTTCACCCGGCTACTTCGCGACCATCGGGACGCGAATCCTGGAGGGGCGAGGATTCGCGCCCGCCGACCGAAACGACAGCAGCGTGTGCGTCCTCAGTACTGCGGCTGCGGCATACTTCTTCCCCAACCAGGATGCGGTCGGCCGGTTCGTATACTCCGGCGAAGATGATGCCAGCAAAGACGGCACAGATCTCGACCCCAAGGATGCGTGCCGTGTGGTCGGAGTGGCTGAGGACGCACGCTATTTATCCCTGCGTGAGCCCCCGCCGCGCATGCTCTATCACCTAGCCGCTGATGAGGACTGGGGCAGCGGAGTCTCTCTGGCGGTGCGAAGCTCAAGTACGGGCATCGGCGCTGCCGCTCTGCGCAATGCCGTGCGCCAGGTCGTGCCTTCGGCGGTCGCGCCAACCACCTTCACGTTCAACGAGCTCGTTCTTACGCATTTGCAACGAGAGCGAATGCTGATGGCTCTCTCCGTGTGCTTTGCCGGGATCGCATTGCTGCTGACGACGCTCGGCCTGTACGGTCTGCTGGCGCGCAGCGTGACCCTCCGCACCAAGGAGATTGGTCTGCGACTGGCGCTCGGCGCGAGTCCGCGAGATGCGTTGACCATGGTCGTTCTGCATGGATTGAAGCTGGCGCTTGGCGGAACCGCTGTCGGACTGGTGATGGCAATGGCGGTAACACGACTTTTGCGCAGCTTGTTGTTCGGCGTTCAGTCGACCAATCCGTTGATGCTGGTCGGCGTGGTGGTAGCTCTCTTTGCGGTCGCGCTGAGCGCCAGCTACTTCCCGGCACGACGGGCGAGTCGGGTCGATCCCATGGTGGCGCTGAGATATGAATAGTGAATTCAGTGAATTCCGAATGGTGAATTGTGAAAGGAGCGAGCTCGGTGAAGTCTTCCACCGTTCACGATTCACCATTCACAAGTTTGTTGGAACACCAACGAGGCAGTCATGAACACATTTCTGCAAGACTTAAAGTACGGCTTGCGGATGCTCGCCAAGAATCCCGGCTTCACGGCGGTGGCGGTGATCACGCTGGCGTTGGGTATCGGGGCGAACACCGCGATATTCAGCGTAGTCAATGGGGTACTACTTCGCCCTCTGCCTTATCCCCGACCCGACGGAATTGTGCGGTTGCTTTTGCAATGGAAGGGTGGCGGCACCAACGACACTTTGACCGCTCCGGAGTTCGAGTTTTACCGCGACCACAACGACGTCTTCCAGGCGGTAGCGGGTTTCCGCGGCAGCGGGGACCTCAATCTCAAGCAAGGAAACTCCTACGAGTGGCTAAGCGCGCTCCAGGTGACGGATGGTTTCTTTAGCGCTTTGGGCGTCAGCCCCGCCCTAGGCCGGGGTTTTACTCGCGACGAGACCCGGCCCGGCACTGCCAACGCCGTGGTGCTCAGCGACGGCCTGTGGCGGAAAGCCTTTAACGCCGATCCCCACATCGTCGGGGAACAAGTCGAACTCAACGCTGAGAGCTGCACCGTGGTGGGCGTTATGGCCCGCGGGTTTACTTTTGTCGAACAACCGGTAGACGTTTTCACTTCCCTCAAGCTTGGCCACACCCTGGCCGATACCGGCATGAATACCACGGTATTGGCCCGCCTCAAGCCCGGGATCACTTTGGAACAGACGCAAGCCGGCATGGCGGTGGTCTTCGAGCAATTTCGCAAAGCGGGACTCGCTCAAGGAGGGCAGCAAGGCGTTAAGTTGGAGGGCTATCAGCACTGGCTGCTGGGAGATTTTCGTCCCAGTCTGTTGATCCTCTTCGGCGCCGTGGGACTCCTGCTGCTGATCGCCTGCGCTAACGTCGCCGGCTTCTTCTTGGCGCGCGCCACCGCCCGGCAGCGTGAAATTTCCATCCGCTTGGCGCTCGGCGCGGGTCGCGGACGCCTGTGGCGCCAACTTCTCACCGAAGGTCTGTTGATGGCGCTGGCTGGCGGAGCCGCCGGCCTCATGGGCGCGGTGTGGTCATTAAACGGCCTGGTCTCGTCCGTTCCGTGGGACCTCCCCGCCGGTACCGAGATCAAGCTCGATGGTCGCGTGCTTGTTTTCACCTTCGTGGTGGCGGTCGGGACCAGCATCGTCCTCGGCCTCGCCTCTTTCTGGCAAGCGTCGAAACTCGACCTTAACTCCTCGCTCAAGGAAAGCAGCCGACAGATCGGCGGCGCCCGCAGCCGCCTGCGCAGTGCGCTCGTGGTGGGTGAGGTAGCGCTTTCGCTGATGCTTCTGGTGGGGACCGGCCTGCTAATCGAAAGCCTCTATCACCTGCGAGAAGAGAAACTGGGTTTTGATCCTCATCATCTGGTGACGATGGAGACGCCCTTCAGTCCCGCTAAAGACTGGACGACGGCGCAACTGTGGAACTTCGAGCAGGAAGTGCTCGGACGCTTCGAGGCGCTCCCGGGTGTCTCGTCCGCTGCGGTTGTCTCGGTCCCGCCTCTCTTGGGACAATGGAACCTTCCCACCCAGCACGAGGGACATCCGGACGACAGCATCGGCGGCATGGAGTATCGCGCCATCAGCCCGCAGTATTTCACGGCCACGCGCATTCCTATCCTTGCCGGACGCCGTATTCTCGACAGCGACACGGCGTCTTCGACGCCGGTGGTGGTGATCAACGAAACTGTGGCGCGCCGCTGGTGGGGCGCGAAAAGCCCGATAGGGGATCGCCTCGTGGTGGGCGAGTACCACGGCCGGCACTTTCCTGAGGTCGAGGAACCGGCCCGCGAAGTCGTGGGCGTGGCGGGGGACGTGAAGGGTATGACGCTGGACGCGCCCGCGCCCCCCATGCTCTACGTCCCCGCGCCACAGGTCTCAAACGCCATCCACTCGTCAACCTGGTGGGTGGTACGCACGGAGGGTGATGTCGACTTGGGTGGGGCGCTGCGCCGGGCCATTGCGCAGGTGAACCCTGAGCAGCGCGTGACGAGCGTTGAGTCCATGACCGACGTTGTGGCCCGTTCTGTCGCTCGCCCCAATTTCGACGCGCTGCTCATGGGCCTCTTTGCGATTCTGGCGCTGGCGCTGACTTCGGTGGGTATTTACGGCGTGCTCAACTCTTACGTTACTCAACGCACGCACGAGATCGGCGTCCGCATGGCGCTGGGCGCCGCTGCGACCGATGTCCTCAAAACGGTGGTGAGACAAGGAGCGATCCTGGCCGCCGTGGGAATCGGCGTGGGTTTGGTGTCGGCCTTGAGCCTGACACGGTTGATGGCGAGCTTGCTTTACGGGGTGCGTCCGACTGACCCTGCGACCTTCCTGGTCGTGTCGCTTCTGCTGGCGGGCGTCGCGGTGCTGGCGAGCTACCTCCCGGCGCGGCGGGCGACCAAGGTGGATCCCATGGTGGCGCTTCGATATGAATGAATCATGAATTTGGGAATTTTGAATTATGAATTGGCAATCGGGAAGAGTCGAAACAATCGAGGGACTGTCATTCCGAGCGTGGCGAGGAATCTGCTTTTATCCGGGGTAGAGCGAGATGGGTTGCTCGCTCACCCCAACATGCTTGGACTTCTTTCATTAATTCAGAATTCGGAATTTCGGGGCCTGAGGTGATTCGATGGCTGCGCTGATCCAAGACCTGCGCTACGGTTTGCGGATGCTGACGAAGAATCCCGGCTTCACGGCGGTGGCGATCTTGACGCTGGCGCTCGGCATCGGCGCGAGTACAACCGTCTTCAGTTGGATCGATGGCGTCCTGCTCCGCCCTCTGCCGGGTGTGGAGAAGCCGAACGAGCTCGTGGCGTTCGAGGAATTCGCTCCGAATGGGGATTTCCTGACGACTTCCTATCCTGACTACCAGGATTATCGCGACCATCTGACGTCGCTCGCCGGCCTCGCCGTAACCCAAATCGAGCCACTGAGCGTGGGGGAGGAAGACCATCCCCAGCAAGTCTGGGGTGAGATGGTGTCTGGAAACTACTTTGCGGTGCTGGGTGTGAAGCCCGCTTTGGGGCGCGTCTTCCTGCCGGACGAATATGGTGACAAGTCGGGCGCATTCCCCATCGCGGTGATCAGCAATCGCTTGTGGCGGGGCCGCTTCAACTCGGATCCGCAAATTGTGGGTAAGACGATCAAGGTGAACCGGCACGAGCTGACCATCGTCGGTGTGGTGCCGCCGGAGTTCCGCGGGACAATTGCCGGTCTGGCCTTTGACCTTTGGGTGCCGTACATGATGCACCCGCAACTCCAGGGGGTCGGAGAATGGATGCTCCGCGACCGCGGGACCCGCCAGCTCGTCGGCATTGCGCGTTTGAAGCCTGGCGTGACGATAGATCAGGCACAGTCGGAAATCGCCGAACTCGCCCGCTACATGTCCAAGGCAAATTCGGAGGACGCCGGCATCAGCGCAACCGTGTCGCCCATTTGGAAGTCACACTTCGGCGCGCAGAGCCTGCTGTTGACACCGCTCGAGATCTTGATGGCGGTGTGTATTGTCGTGCTGCTGATCGTTTGCGCCAATGTCGCTAACCTGCTTCTGGCGCGCTTCACCGCCCGGCAAAAAGAATTCAGCGTGCGACTGGCGCTCGGCGCGAGCCGCTCGCGTCTGGCGCGGCAGGTGCTCACCGAGAGCCTTATGCTGGCCGCCGCCGGCGCCCTGGGCGGGATCGGTTTGACGATGTGGATGGGCGGGTCGCTCCAGTATTTGCTCCCGCCCAGCCACTTTCCATTCGCGCTGGACCTCCGCGTGAACAGCCACATGCTCGCTTTCACCGTACTCGCTTGCGTCGCCGCCGCCCTACTCTCCGGTGTCGCGCCGGCCGTCCAGGTGGCGCGGACCGATTTGAATGACAGCCTGAAGGAAGGCGGGCGCAGCGGCATGTCGGGACCGAGGTCGCATCGTCTGCGCGGGCTGCTGGTGATTTCGGAAGTCTCCCTCGCCCTGCTGGCGCTGGTGTGCGCGGGGCTTCTGGTGCGCAGCTTCGACGCCACCCGGAGGATCAACCCCCAATTCGACCCTGACCATGTCGTGCTCTCGCGTTTCTTCATCAGCACCAGCGGCTACGACCTCGATCAGCGCAAACAATTTTGCCTGCGGCTGCGCCAAAGGCTCGAGTCGGCACCCGGCGTGACGGACGTCGCCTACTCCGACGTCGAGCCGCTGGGGCTGCTGGCAAGCTGGTGGGAGGACCTTCGGGTTGAAGGCTACGTGGCGGCCCGGAACGAGAACATGAAGATCTACCGGAGCGTGGTTTCGCCCGGTTACTTCCGGCTGATGCGCATTCCGCTCCTCGAGGGCCGCGACTTCACCGAACAGGACGATGTGAACACGCAACCCGTGATGATCGTCAACCAGACCTTCGTCAAACGATTTTTCAATGGCGCCTACCCCATCGGCCGGAGGGTGCACGGCTGGGGCGAGTGGTTCACGGTGGTCGGAGAGGTGAAGGACAGCAAGTATAACAACCTCACGGAGCCCAGTCTCCCCTTCTTCTACGTGCCTTTTCGGCAGATATATCGCCCTGACATGGGTTTGGCCGTCTACGTCCGAACCACCAGCAGCCCAAGCGACGCCATCGCCATGATGCGGCGTGAGGTGCGCGCCATCGATCCCAATGTCACGATTATCGACGTCATGCCGCTGGCTGAGCATATCGGCGAGACCCTCTATACCGAAAGGGTCGCCGCGAGCTTGCTGAGCGTGCTGGCATCGCTGGCGCTGCTGCTGGCGGCGGTGGGTCTCTACAGTGTGATGGCCTATTCGGTGACGCAGCGCACGCATGAGATTGGCATTCGCATGGCGCTCGGCGCCAAGCGCACCGACGTCTTGAAGCTCGTCGTGAGGCAAGGATTTGCGCTCACCTTGATCGGCATCGCGGCAGGGTTGATGGCTTCGCTGGCCGTGGGACGGCTGCTGGTGACCTTCCTCTACGGGACCTCCGCGAAGGACCCAACCACGTTCATCGCGGTGTCGGCACTGCTCGCTGGCGTGGCGCTGCTCGCGAGCTACATCCCCGCGCGCCGCGCGACGAAGGTCGATCCCATCGTGGCGCTGAGATATGAATAGTGAATTCCGAATGGGGAATTGCGAAATGAGCGAGGGCGGTGAAGTCTTCCACCATTCACGATTCACCATTCACAATTTTGTTGGAACACAGACGAGGCAGTTATGAACACATTTCTGCAAGACTTGAAATACGGCTTGCGCATGCTGGCCAAGAATCCCGGGTTCACGGCGATCGCGATAGTGACCCTGGCGCTGGGCATCGGCGCCAACACGGCGATATTCAGCGTCGTGAACGCGGTGATCCTGCGCCCGCTGCCCTATCCGGACTCCGCGCGCCTGGTTACCATCTGGGTGACCGAGCCCAGCGGCCCTGGCAATCTTTATCCCGACACCGGTCCTGACTTGGTGGATTGGAAAGCCCAAAACCAGGTGTTTGACACTATGGCCGGCGTCACCATCACCGGCGCTGCGCTGACCGGCACCTCCGAGCCGCTCCAACTTCAAGGCTTCGAGGTCTCGCCGGAAGCGTTCTCCTTGCTGGGCGCGTTGCCGGCGCTCGGCCGCAATTTCACCGCCGAGGAAACCCAGCCCGGCCACGACGGCGTGGTCATCCTGAGTTACGGACTGTGGCAGCGCGCCTTCGGAGGTCAAGCCAGCGTGATAGGCACCAAGATCTCGCTCGACGGACGGCCGTACGCAGTGGTCGGCGTGATGTCCCGCGATTTCCAGTTTCCGCGCATCTGGGGCAACAAGCCGGAGTACTGGATCCCTCTGAACCTTGAAGCGCCGGCGTGGAGGAAATCGCGCGGCAATCACTGGATGTGGGTGCTGGCGCGGATGAAGCCGGGAGTCTCCGTCGAGCGCGCGTCGACCGAGATGCTGGGTCTCTCGCGCCGCATCGCGCAGCAGTATCCCAATACCAATACCGGCGTGGACGCCAAGGTGGTGGGACTTCAGGCCCGGCTAACCGAAACTATTCGGCCCGCCGTATTGATGCTCTTCGCGACGGTGGGATTCCTGCTGCTCATTGCCTCCGTCAACGTGGCGAATCTGCTGCTTGCGAAATCCGTCGGACGCCAGCGTGAAATCGCGATTCGCATGGCGGTCGGTTGTAGCAAGGCGCGAGTCATCCGCCAACTGCTCACGGAAAGCGTACTACTGTTCCTGGTGGGTGGCGCCGCAGGACTGATGGTGGGCGACGCGGCCTTGCGCCTGCTCCTGCGCGCCGCTCCGCTGGGTTATGTGCCCGACATTATCTCGGTAACGCTCGACCGCCATGTGTTCCTGGCGATGTTTCTGGTGACCCTGGCAGCGGGTTTGCTCGCTGGTCTCGTGCCGGCCCTCCAGTCCTCGAAAGCCAATTTGCAAGACTCATTGAAAGAAGGCAGCCAGACGGTTGCCTCGTCACATCGTCTTTCCCGCAGCCTGTTGACCGCGGGAGAAGTCGCGCTGGCGCTCATGATGCTGATTGGAGCGGGCCTGGCCCTGCGAAGCCTGGTGAGACTGCTGGGCGTTCAAGCCGGATTCGATCCCCGCAATGTCCTGACCGCGCGCATCTCGCTGCCCGAAGCGAGGTACGGAAGCAAGGAGCAGGATCCGGAAGCCGCCGCGAAGGCCGACCGCTATGCCGCGTTCTTCGATCAGCTTCAGGCGTGGCTTGGGACCTTGCCCGGCGTCGAGTCCGCCTCGTTCACCAGCACGCTGCCACTCGAGGGCGGAAGCAACGGCGTCATCATCATCGAAGGACAGGCTCCACCCAAGAATATGTGGTCGAGTCCGCTAGTCGAGTGGTGCACGGTGATGCCGGGCTACTTCCGCACGGCGCGCATTCCCTTGCTGCGGGGCCGCGACTTCAACCCGCACGACAACGCGGATGCGCCGCAGGTGGCGATTATCAATCGCACCATGGCAGACCATTTCTGGCCCAATCAGGATCCTGTCGGCAAGCGGTTTGCTCACAACGAAGAGCATCCGAAATGGATCACCGTGGCGGGTGTGGTGGGCGACGTCCTCGAGTACGGACTCGACCAGACCACCACGGCTCCCGAGGCCTATTTCCCGGAGTTTCAGGGACAGGACTCCGGCCTGACTGTCATGGTCAGGACTGCGGGCAATCCGCTCGGTCAAATCTCCGCCCTGCGCGGGGCGCTTCATGATTTGGACAGCCAGATCCCGCTTGACCATCCACGCGAACTCTCGGAGGTGGTGAGGGATTCCTCCGCTCAACAGCGTTTCCTCGCCTTGCTGCTGGGCCTTTTCAGCGGACTCGCCCTGGTGCTCGCCGCCATCGGTATCTACGGAGTGATTGCATATTGGGTGGCGCAACGCACGCACGAGGTGGGCATCCGCATGGCGCTCGGCGCCGGTTGGACGGAGGTGATGCGCCTGGTGCTCGGCGAGGGCCTCAGGATGGCGCTCGCCGGCGTGGCCGTCGGACTGGCTGGCGCCTGGGGCCTGACGCGCTTCATGGCTAGCCTCTTGTACGGCGTGCGTCCCACGGATCCGCTGACCTTCGCCGCGGTACCGCTGTTCCTGATTCTGGTGGCGCTCCTGGCCTGCTACGTTCCGGCGCGGCGCGCGACGCGGGTGGATCCGATGGTGGCGCTGAGATATGAATAGTGAATTCCGAATGGTGAATTGTGAAGGGAGCGACCGTGGTGAAGTCTTCCACCATTCACTATTCACCATTCACTATTTTGTCGGAACACAGACGAGGCAGTTATGAACACATTTCTGCAAGACTCGAAATACGGCCTGCGGCAACTTCGCCGCAATCCCGGCTTCACGGCGGTGGCGATCTTGACGCTGGCGCTCGGCATCGGCGCGAACACGGCAATCTTCAGCCTGCTCAATGCCGTCATGCTGAGGGAGTTGCCGGTCCCAAAGCCCGATGAACTGGTCCTCCTCGGAACGGGCCGCGCCCGGGGCAGCACCGACGATTTCGCGAGTACCAAGGTCTACTCCTACTTGTTCTACCGCGAGATGCGACAGAAGAACCAGGTCTTCTCGAACGTCAGCGCCGCGTTGAGCTTGCTGTTTGGAGGAATGCACGGCGCAATCGGCGACAGCGGCAGCCTCGAACGGATGAACGTCCAACTGGTTTCCGGCACCTATTTCCCGACGCTCGGTGTGAAGCCCATCCTAGGACGCGCCTTCACCGAAGCCGAGGACGAGCCCGCCGGCGGCCATCCGGTGGCGATAATCAGCTACTCCTGGTGGAAACGCCGCTTCGGCCGCGACCCTTCCGTCCTGGGCAAAACGGTGACCCTCGGGTCGACCGTCTACTCCATCATCGGTGTAGCGCCGCCGGAGTTCTTTGGCACCGAGGTGGGCGAATCTCCAGATGTGTGGATTCCCCTGTCGATGGAAAAGGAGGTATCGCCTGGCTGGAACGGGTTGGAGAACAAGTGGTTCGAGCATCTTTACATCCTGGCCCGGCTGAAGCCCGGGGTTGCGCCCCAGCAAGCCGAAGCCAACGTCAACCTGCTGGCCCGTGACATCTGGCGCGAGTACGCGGGACCCGTCCTCACCCAGGAGCAGCAGCACCAGCTTGAACACGCGCATATCAGACTCACCTCGGTGGCGCGCGGAATCTCCCACCTGCGCCTCGAATTCTCGTTGCCGTTGCAAATTCTGATGGTGGTGGTGGGCCTAGTGCTGTTGATTGCCTGCGCCAACATCGCCAACCTGCTGCTGGCCCGCGCAACCAGCCGGCAGAGAGAAATTGCTGTGCGCCTGGCGATAGGCGCCAGCCGCACGCGCCTGGTCCGGCAGATGCTGACCGAAAGCCTGCTGCTGGCGTTGGTCGGCGGAGCGCTGGGAGGGCTGTTCGCCACGTGGGCGAGCGACGCTCTTCTTCGCATGGTCTCGACCGGCCCCGAGCCTTTGCCCTTGAACATCGCGCCTGATCCCCGCGTGCTCGCCTTCACTTTTCTGGTTTCACTCGCGACCGCCATTCTGTTCGGAATCGCTCCGGCGCTGCGCGGGACGCGAGTGGATTTGACGACCTCGCTCAAAGCGGGACGAGGCGCCGTCTCTTTGGGCCGCAACCCGCTCGCCAAGACGCTGATCGTTTCGCAGGTGGCGCTCTCGCTCGTCCTGCTCATCGGTGCCGGACTCTTCCTGCGCAGCCTCGTCAAGCTGGCCCACGTCGATACCGGATTCGCGAAGGATCACGTTCTGTTGTTTGCGATTGATCCCGTGGATGTCGGCTACAAGGAGGATGTGCGGCTGGCGAACCTCTATCAGCAGATCGAGCAGCGGGTGAGCGCCGAACCCGGCGTGCGTGCCGCCAGTATTTCTTTCTTCACCTTCAATCAGGGTGAGTGGAGCAGCGATGTTGTGGCACAGGGCGGCCCGCCGCCCGACAAGACTCCTAATGTCACGCACAACGTCGTTGGCCCAAGTTACTTCACCACGATGGGTATACCGCTGCTGGTGGGGCGAGTCTTCGGGCCCGAGGACACGGCGACGTCGCCCAAAGTCGCGGTGATTAACGAGTCGATGGCCCGCCAGTTCTTTCCGGGCGGCTCGCCGATCGGCCGCCACTTCGGCATCGGAGATGATCCCAAGCACAGCACGGATCTCGAAGTGGTCGGGGTGGTGAAGGACGCGAAATACGTCAGTCTGCGGGAAGAACCAGGGCCCGCGGCTTATTATCCTTACACCCAGCGCCTTGGATACTACGACGATTTGGAGGTCCGCTACTCGGGCGATCCCCAGGCCATCGTCGCGGAGGTTCGCCGCGCGGCCGGCGAAGTGGACCGCAACCTCCCCGTCACCTATCAGAATACGCTCGCTGAGCAGGTCGATCAGTCGCTCGCCAGCCAGTCGCTCATCGCCCGGCTGTCGGCTTTCTTCGGCTTGCTGGCGGTCTTCCTGGCCTGCATCGGCATCTACGGACTCATGTCCTACGCGGTGACGCGCCGGACGAGCGAGATCGGCGTCCGTATGGCGCTGGGCGCAGGGCGCTCGAAGGTGCTCTGGCTCGTGATGCGCGAGAGTCTGCTGCTGGTCGGGATGGGGCTGGCCATCGGTCTGCCGGCAGCGCTGGCGGGAGACCGATTCATTTCCAAGATGCTTTTCGGCCTTAAGCCAACCGATCCAATATCCATGGCGGGTGCAGCAATACTTCTGCTGGCGTTCGCTGCACTGGCGGGATACCTTCCCGCCCGCAAAGCGTCGCGGGTGGATCCCATGGTGGCACTGAGATATGAATGACGCGGTACCGCGGGCATCCTGCCCGCATTTTCGGAGTCGGAAATAGGGGCGGACGGAACGCCCGCACTCCCAGTGGAGGCGAATGGATGGGAACTCTGATTCAGGATCTGCGCTATGCCCTGAGAATGTTGGTGAAGAACCCTGGCTTCACGGTGGTGGCCGTCGCGACGCTCGCACTCGGCATCGGCGCCAACACCGCCATCTTTACCATCGTCAATGCCGTGTTGCTGAATCCTCTTCCCGTCGCCGACGCTTCCCGACTCGTGGAATTGGACACCACGGACAAGAAGACCACGGTGGCCCTGGGCAACGCCACACGTTTAGGAATCTCATTCCCGAATTACCAGGACTATGCTCAGCAGGCAAACGTGTTTTCTGGGCTCGCCGCTTTTCAGGCTACCGGCTTGACCCTGAGCGGCGGCGAGAAGCCGAAGCTGTTTCAGGGCTACCTTGTGACGGCGAATTACTTTGACGTGCTGGGCGTCAGCGCCATCCTCGGGCGGACGTTTCGGCCTGACGAAGACCAGCATCCGGGCGGCGACAACGTCGCGGTGCTGAGCTACGGCCTCTGGTCGCGCGAGTTTGGAGGAGCGCGCGACATCATTGGCCGGCGCTTGAACCTGAACGGAAACAGCTACACGGTCATCGGTGTAACCCCGCCGCAATTCAAAGGGACTCTGCTGTTCGCGAGCGCCGACCAGATCTGGCTCCCTGTCAGCATGCACAGCCAGGTTCTCGCCGGGTTCCTCGAAGCAAATTTCGAGGACCGCCGATTCCTGGACTTCACCGCCATCGGACGCTTGAAGCCGGGCGCGAGCGAGCGCCAGGCCGAGAGCGCTGTCGACACAATCGCCTCACGGCTCGAGCAGCAATATCCCAAGGATAACCAGGGACGCAGTGCGGTGCTTTCGCCCGTCGCCGACGCTTCACTGGGCATCAACGTGCACGATCAGGTGGCACGGGCCGGCGAAGTGCTGATGGGAATTGTCGGGCTGGTGCTCTTGATCGCCTGTGTCAACTTGGCGAACCTGCTGCTGGCGCAGACCGCGCGGCGCGAGAAAGAAATGTGCCTGCGGGCCGCGTTGGGCGCGGGCTCCGCGAGACTGGTGCGCCAGTCGCTGACCGAGAGTTTCTTGCTTTCGCTGGTCGGAGGCGCAGTCGGACTGCTCATCGGCTATTGGGGACGGTCGGTGCTTTGGTCCTATCGTCCTACGTTCTTGCAGCAATCCGACCTCGCGTTGTCACTCGACGGCCGCGTGCTGGCGTTCACCTTCGGCATCGCTGTCGTGACCGCGATCTTGTTCGGCATGGTTCCGGCCTGGAAGGTTTCCCGCCCCAACTTGATGGATACGCTCAACACCGGCGGGCGCAGCGGCAGCATGGCATGGGGCCGGAGCCGATTCCGCCAGGCGCTGGTTATTTCCGAGGTGGCGCTGGCGCTCGTCGCCTTGGCAGGAGCCGGGTTGTTCCTCCGCAGCCTGCGTTACGCGCAGGGCCTGGATCCGGGCTTTGAATCGAAGAAGCTCTTCGTGATCGGCGTTGATCTGGGTTCGCAGCATTATGACCAGGACCACGGCGAACAGTATTATCGCGACGCCATCGACCGCGCCGGGTCGTCCCCCGGAGTTCAGTCGGCGGCCATCGCTTCCGACTTTCCCCTGGGCGGCGGGCTGGCGCGCACGATTTTCCTGGAGGGGCAGGATGAGAAGAGCGGGCAGCGCGGGACCCTGACCTCGCTCAACGACGTTTCGTCCGGATACTTTCAAACGGTCGGAATCCCGCTGCTGCGTGGCCGCGTCTTCAATGAACTCGACCGGAAGGAAACGCAGCCGGTGGCCATTGTCAATCACGCCATGGCGAAACATTTCTGGCCTGACGAAGACCCGGTAGGCAAGCGGTTTCATTTCTTCGGCGAGACGCAGCTCCTGGAAGTTGTCGGGGAAGTCGGGGATTCGTGGCAATTCGGCGTGGCAGAGGATCCGCAGCCCGTCGCCTACCTACCCATCACTCAGGACTACTCGCCCTTTGGCGTGCTGCACGTGCGCACCGCGGGCAATCCGGGCGCTGTCATCCCCTCGGTGCGTGAACGGGTGCAGTCGGTTGACCGCAACCTGGCGTTCGTCGCGGTGAACACCATCGGCGAGTTGTTGGACCAAGGACTGTGGGCCCCGCGCATGGGCGCGATGTTACTCGGCGTCTTCGGATTTCTGGCGCTGCTCCTGGCCACGGTGGGGATTTACGGCGTCCTGTCCTACTCGGTTTCGCAACGGACTCAGGAAGTCGGAATACGCATGGCCCTGGGAGCCACTCCACGATCAGTGCTGGGCCTGGTCGTCAGACAAGGCATGTTGTTGGTCGCGATCGGCGTGGGCATTGGGCTTGCCGGATCATTAGGACTTGCACGCCTGCTTGCTGGCCTGCTCTTTGGCGTGAAGACGTCGGACCCCGCTACGTTCGCGGCCGTTTCGCTGGTGCTAGCCGTTGTCGCTTTGATCGCCACCTATATCCCCGCCCGCCGGGCGACCAAGGTCGATCCCATGGTGGCGCTGAGATACGAGTGACTCCGGTAGCGCGGGCATCCTGCCCGCATCTTTGAGGTTTGGAATAACGTCGGGCAGGACGCCCGCGCTTCCCGTGGAGGGCGAGTCTATGGGAACATTGATTCAAGATCTGCGCTATGGCATCCGCATGCTAGCGAAAGAGTCCTGGCTTCACGGCGATTGCAATTCTCACGCTTGCTCTGGGCATTGGCGCGAACAGCGCCATTTTCAGCGTGGTCAATGGAGTCCTTCTTCAGCCGCTTCCCTACCGTGATCCCGGCCGGCTGGTGGCCGTGGGTGAGAGCACACCCCAATTCGAGATGATGTCGCTTTCCTATCCAAATCTGGTTGATTTTCGCGAGCAGAGCCATTCTTTCGAAGGCTTGGCCGGATTCAATTGGCAGGATTCGAACCTGACCGGCGTGGGCGAACCTGAGCACTTGAGCGGGAAGCGAATATCCTCGAACTTCTTTTCCGTTTTCGGAATCCATCCCGTGTTGGGCCGCAACTTCGAGGCGAACGAAGATCACGTCGGCGGGGGCCCCGTGGCCATGATCAGCGCGGGGCTGTGGAAGCGCCGGTTCGGCTCGAGCCCCGACGTCATCGGCAAGTCGATCACCTTGAACGGCAAAGGCTACACCATTGTCGGAGTCGTGCCCGCATCGTTCGAGTATCGCGGCAAGGCCGACGCGTATACGCTGCTGGGCCAGTGGGACGACAGCATGGCGCAATTGCGCGAAGTACACCCGGGCATCCACGCGGTTGGCCGACTGAAGCGCGGCGTCACCGTGGCGCAAGCGCAATCCGAGATGAGCGCCATCGCAGCACACCTTGCCCAAGCTTACCCGAAATCCAATGCCAATCACGGCGCCACGGTGCGTCCGCTGGCGCAGGTCATGGTCAGCGACGTCAGGTCACCGCTCCTGATTCTCCTCGGGGCCGTCGGCTTTGTGCTCTTGATTGCCTGCGCCAACGTCGCCAACTTGCTTCTGGCGCGCGCCACGACTCGTCAGCGCGAAATGGCAATCCGCGCCGCCATCGGCGCCGGCCGGGGTCGAATCGTCCGCCAGCTTCTGACGGAAAGCGTCCTGCTGGCTCTCGCCGGAGGGGCGCTGGGCTTGTTGGTGGCTGAGTACGGCACGCAGGCGGTTCTCGCGACCGCGCCTAGCGGCCTGCCACGCATGGAAAACATCAGCGTGGATGGATGGGTGCTCGCGTTCACGCTGGCCGTTTCACTCCTCACCGGGATTGCCTTCGGGTTGGCGCCCGCATTTCAGACTTCCCGAGTCGACCTGAGCGCCACTCTGAAAGAGGGCGGCCGTAGTGCGAGTGCCGGACATCATCGGCTGCGGAGCGCCTTGGTCGTGAGCGAGACTGCAGCCTCGCTGGTTCTGTTGGTCGGTGCCGGACTGATGCTGCGAACCATTTGGCGGTTGGGCCAAGTCGATCCCGGATTCGATCCCCGCCATCTCCTGACTTTCTCCATCGGGCTTTCGCCCGACAATAGCTCCACACCTGACAAGATCCGCCTGGCGTACAAGAGGCTCACCGATGGAATCGAAAGCGTACCCGGCGCGCAGGCGGCCGCCCTGGGTAACAACCTTCCCTTGGCCGGCGATGACAGCGAAATTCCTTTGTGGGTCAGCGGGCGGCCGCGCCCGACCGCGCAGAGCGATATGATCTGGGCCCAGATGTACATCACCAGCCCGGGCTACTCGAAGGCTATGAGCATTCCTTTGCTCAAGGGACGCTACTTCACCGACCAGGACGCCAAAGACTCCCAGAGTGTGGTGGTGATTGACGACGTGATGGCCCAGGGTTTGTTCCCCGGCGAAGATCCAATCGGAAGGACTCTCGGCTTTGCAGACATCTCCGGGAATATGGGAAACATCCTCAACAAGCCTCTCGAAATTGTGGGTGTCGTGAGACACGTAAAACACTGGGGCTTGGACAGCGATGACTCGGCGAAGATCCGCTACGAAATCTATTTCCCGTTCGTTCAGATTCCCGACCAATTCATGGCGGGGCTGACGCAAGGAATGACCCTGCTGGTGCGCACCTCCGTGGACCCGCTCAGCATGGTCTCTACCGTCAAGCAGCGCGTGGCCGAATCGGGCGGCGGCAATCAGCCGGCTTACGGTTTCCAAACGATGCAGCAAGTGGTTTCCGATTCCTTCGCGGACCGCCGCTTTGCCATGCTGCTTCTGGGTGTCTTCGCCGGGCTCGCCTTGTTGCTGGCCTCGGTCGGAATCTACGGCGTCATCTCCTACACGGCAAGCCAGCGCACGCACGAAATCGGCATCCGCATGGCTCTGGGGGCGGGGAGCGCCGACGTTCTGAAACTGGTGGTGCGACAAGGCCTGATACTGATCCTGTTGGGTATCGGCGCTGGATTCCTCGCCGCCTTCGTTTTGACTCGGTTGATGGCCAGCATGCTCTACGGTGTGCGTCCCACCGACCTCGTCACCTTTGCTGGAATGTCACTGCTGCTCGGCGTCGTCGCCCTGCTGGCGAGTTACATCCCGGCGCGCCGCGCGACCAAGGTGGACCCTATGGTGGCACTGAGGTACGAATGAACTATGAATGCTGAACATGTTGAATTTCTGAATTATGAATTGGGAGGAGATAGAACAATCGGCGAAACTGTCATTTCGAGCGTAGCGAGGAATCTGCTTTGGCCCGGCCGGGGGTGAAGCAAGTCAACGTTAACATGCTTGGGCTTGTTTCCTTAATTCAGCGTTCAGAATTCGCAATTCAGAATTCCTGCGCCTGAGGTGATTCTATGGCCACACTACTTCAAGACCTGCGCTATGGCCTGCGGATGCTCGCGAAGAATCCCAGCTTCACGGCCGTGGCGGTGCTGGCGCTGGCCGTGGGGATTGCGGTGAATACCGCCATCTTCACCGCCTACAACGCGGCGCTGCGGCCCATCCAGGCAACTGATCCACACCGCATCGTGAACATCTATCACTCGACTTTGAAGGACCATTACGGGGGAGCGTTTAGTTATCCGGACTACGTTTACTACCGTGACCACAATGCCGTGTTTTCGAGTCTCATCGCTGCTTCCGGAGCCGAGTTGGCTTTGAGCGACACGGCAAACACAAGTCGTTCGGCGGCGCCGGCGGGTGGGGGGATCACCGCCCTGGCGGGCATCCGCTTCTTTCAGCAGGTCGCGGGGACAGCCGAATTCGTTCGCGCCGCGATGATCTCCGAGAATTACTTCTCGGGGCTTGGGATCAATCCGGTCATGGGGCGCACTTTCACTCCCGAGGAAGCGCGCGGCGCTTATCCCGTGGCGATGCTCAGCGACAACTTCTGGCAGCGACGCTTCAACTCCGACCCTGCAATACTCGGCAAGACACTAAAGCTGAATGGAAAGCAGTTCGCGGTCATCGGCATCACGCCGAAGGACTTCATGGGCACGTATGAGAACGTGCAAAGCGTCTGGCTGCCCTTAAGCGCTTTCCCGCTGCTCGAACCCGGACGCGACCCGTTCCATAACCGCGACGACGATTGCTGCGACTTGTTTGCCCGCCTGAAGCCGGGCGTGACAAAGGAGCACGCGCAGTCTGAGATGACCGTGCTGGCCGATCAGCTTCGGCGCACGTATACCTCAGGATCAAAGAACAATCAGCCGGCCACCATCACCTTGACGCCCGGTTCGCCCTTCGGACCGGGTCCCTCGCCCGAGGTCAAGGCTGTCGTAGCACTGGTGATGGGCGCGGTGAGCCTGGTCCTCCTGATTGCCTGCGCTAACGTCGCCGGCATGCAGCTAGCGAGGTCGGCGGCGCGACAAAAGGAGATTGGAGTGCGACTGGCGCTGGGCGCGAGTCGCGGCAGGCTGGTAAGGCAATTGCTGACCGAGGCAACGCTACTGGCTATTCTGGCAGGCGGCGTGGGACTGTTCTTCACCTGGTGGGCCGTGCGGTATCTCGTAAGCGCTATCTCCGATGCGCTTCCGGCCGAGTGGGGGATATTGAGCTTCCAAGTGGATCCCGACCTTCGCGTGTTCGGGTACACGCTGCTCATCTCGCTGATCGCCGGGATTCTTTTTGGTCTCGCACCGGCACTCGAGGCTTCGAAACCCAACTTGGTTTCTGTGCTGAAGGAGGAGGGTACGACCTTCGGACGTCACTTCGGGCGAACCCGGCTGCGCGACCTGCTGGTAGCCACACAGGTGGCTGTCTGCCTGATTCTGCTGATTACCGCTGGGCTGCTCGCTCGCGGTTCGGCGCGTGCCGTCCGGATCAATCCGGGTTTCGAGACGAAGAAGGTTCTTGGGATGGGCATCGAGATTCCGCCGGGTCTGGGATACGACGCGGCCAAGAGCGGGGCCATCGAGCGCCAACTGGTGGATCGTCTCAGCGCGGTGCCGGGAGTGAAGTCGGTGAGCGTTGGGCGAGCGCCGCTAGCCGGCGGCTTGCGGAGTACCTCGGTCTTACTCGGCGAAGCTCAAAAGGATTCGAAAGAGCGCGCGCCCGTCCTCAATTACAGCTACGTCTCGCCCAATTTCTTCGCCACGCTGAGCATTCCGATCATCGAAGGGCGCACATTCACCGCTGACGAAGCTCGCTCCCGAGCCAACGTAACCGTCGTCAGCCAAGCTACAGCGCGGAAACTGTGGCCCGGCCAGGATCCGATCGGCAAGCACGTCACCCTCGACGCGAGGGATCAATATCACGATGAATTGTTCCCCGCCGGTCAGTCCTTTGAGGTCATCGGCGTCACTCCCGACCTGCGCAGCGCGTGGCTGAACGAACTCGACCCCGGATACTTCTACATCCCCATGCCTCCGAACCAGTATTACGAGAGTATCCTCGTCCGGACAGAGAATGATCCCGACTCCTTGACGGCGGCCCTTGGGCAGAAGATCAAGGCGGTTGACCCCAACGTCATCGTGTACGCGGAGACGCTGGACGGGCTGATTACCAACAACCCCGGATTCGTCTTTTCCCGGGTTGGTGCGATCCTTTCCAGCATCATCGGGTTGCTGGGGTTGCTTCTGGCGTCGGTCGGGATTTACGGCATGGTGAGCTACGTGGTCGTCCAACGCACGCGCGAAGTGGGTGTACGCATGGCGCTTGGAGCACAAAGGGGCGACGTGTTGCGTTTGATCGTGCGCGGCAGCATGAAACCCGTCGTGGTCGGTCTGATCTTCGGCGTGCCTGCGGCAGGCGCCGTATCCCGGCTGCTCTCCGGCTTGCTGTTCGGCGTCAGTTCTCTCGACCCGATCATATATCTGGGCGTGTCGCTGTTTCTGGCGTCCGTGGCAGCGTTGGCAGCCTTGATGCCCGCCCGGCGCGCGACGAGGGTGGATCCTATGGTGGCGTTGAGGTACGAATGAATTCTGAATGTTGAATATGTTGAATTATGAATTCTGAATTAGGAGGGGACGGAACAATCGGCGAAACCGTCATTCCGAGCCCTGCGCTGTCATCCTGAGCGCAGCGAAGGATCTCGCTCTGTCGCTCAGGGTAAACTTCGCGAGGAAACTGCTTTTGCCGGGAGGCAGAGCGGGATGGTTTGCTTCGCCCACCCTAACACGCTTGGGCCTGTTTCTTTGATTCAGCAGTCAGAATTATTCACAGTTCAGAACTCCTGCGCCTGAGGTGATTCTATGGCCACACTACTTCAAGACCTACGCTACGGCTTGCGGATGCTGTGGAAGAACCCGGGCTTCGCGAGTGTGGCGATTCTCACGCTGGCGTTGGGAATTGGCGCGAATACCGCCATCTTCAGCGTGATGAACGCTGTCATCCTCCGATACCTGCCAGTGCCGAATCCGCGGCAGGTGGTCTACCTGCGCCTGAACGACCGGCCCTCCGGAACTTCCGAGACAGGCGATAACAGCTATACCTTCAGCGAATACAGCTTCGAGCAGCTTCGTCGCACGCAGCAGGTCTTTTCCGATCTGATCGCTTTTGTGCCGCTGAACATCGGCAAAGTGGCCGTGCGCTACGGGGATAACCCGGAAGAAGCCACGGGCGACATGGTGAGCGGGAACTTCTTCAGCGGCTTGGGCGTCCACGCAGCCCGCGGCCGGACGCTCACGCTCCAGGACGAGACTCAGCACTCGCAGTTGGTGACGCTGAGCTACGCCTATTGGACGCGGCGTTTTGCCCGCAATCCATCAGTGATCGGCGAGACGCTTTTCATCAAGGGCGTGCCGTTCACGATTGCCGGAGTGGTGGCGCGTGACTTCACCGGGGTCGAGGAAGGAGTCGAGACTGACTTCTGGATTCCGCTGCAAAACCGCCCTGACCTGCCGGCCTGGGGGCAATCCACAGCGGACGGCCATAGCCTGTACGGGACGCCCACCTGGTGGTGTCTGATGATGATCGGACGCCTCAAGCCGGGCATCACTCAGGCACAGGCGCTCGCCCAGCTCAACCCGAATTTCCTCGAGACCGCCTACCAGGGTGTCGGCGCGCGAGACCCGAAGGAACACCCGCCGCAGATTTACTTCTCAGCCGCGCGCGGAATCGGCGACAGCGACCTCTCGCAGCGCGTCCTGGTGCTGATGATGATGGTGGGCCTGGTACTGGTGATTGCGTGCATCAACGTGTCGATGCTGCTGGTGGCGTGGAACAGCACACGTCAGCGCGAGTTCAGCCTGCGGATGGCGCTGGGGGCCGGACGCACGCGCCTTTTCTTCCAGTTGCTCGCCGAAAGCCTGCTGCTGGTGGTCGCGGGGGCCGGACTGGGGTGGCTCTTCGCGCTATGGTCCACCGGCGCATTGGCGGCCTGGGCCGAGCTTGACGTCAATCTTGCTCCCGATCGTCTGGTGCTCCTGTTCACCCTGGGAGTATCGCTTCTGGTCGCATTGCTCTTCGGCCTGGCGCCGCTGCGCAACGCCCTGCGCGTACCGCCCGGCCTCGCTCTCAAGACTGCCGCCGCCAGCGCCCGCCCATACCGAGGCAAGTTCCGCAGCGGTCAGATGGTCGTCGCGCTGCAAGTGTCCCTGTGCCTGGCGCTGCTGGTGACTGCTGGACTGCTCATGCGCACCTTGCGCAATCTCGAGACTGCGGACCTCGGAATGCGCGCCTCGGGGCTGCTGGTGTTCAGTGTCTCCCCGCCCCGAACACTCCACACCGACGCCGAGGTCATTCGGTTCTATCAAACGCTCTCCGACAGGCTCCGCGCCCTGCCAGGAGTGGAATCCGCTACGATCATGCAGAACCGGATCGGTACCGGTTGGAGCAACAATACGGACGCCGTGGTGGATGGCCGGGCCCCAAATCCGGACCGCTTCTCGCCGATGCGGTGGAATGCCGTGGGTCCGGACTACTTCCACGTGCTCGGCGCGAGGCTCTCCCTTGGCCGCGACTTCACCGATGCCGATTCCGCTGCAGCCCCCAAGGTAGCCATCATCAACCAGACCTTTGTCCAACGTTATCTCCCAGAGCGCGATCCGATCGGTCACCACTTGGCGCTGGACCATGGGCCCAAGGCTCCTCAATACACTGTCGTGGGCGTCGTGGCGGACAGCAAGTACACCGGGGTGACGGAGGGGCCGACGCCGATGGCCTACTTTCCTTGCACGCAGATCCCTGGTGTCAGCAACATGCACTTCGAACTACGCACGGAAGGCAGTCCCACAGCGTCGCTCCCCGCCGCGCGCCAGGCCGTGCGCGAGCTCGCGCCGGATTCGCCGTTGTTGCAGCCGATGACTCAGCAGGAGCAGTTCGAGGAGTCGTTTACCCTGCAACGCTTGTTCGCGCGGCTCTCGATGTTCTTCGGCTTGCTGGCAGCGCTGCTGGTGGCGACCGGCCTTTACGGAACACTGGCCTACCGGGTAAGCCGGCGCACGGCCGAGATCGGCGTGCGCATGGCGCTCGGCGCCCAGCGCCGCCAGGTCCTGTGGATGGTGCTGCGCGAGAGCCTGGTCGTGACCGCGATTGGCGTGGTGGTCGGGCTGCCCCTGTCGATTGTCGAGGCACGTTTGCTGCGCTCGGCGCTCTTTGGGATCGGACCAGGCGATCCGCTGACTTTTGCCGGTGCGCTCGCCGGTATGGCGCTGGTAACTCTGGCCGCCAGCATGATTCCGGCGCGTCGCGCGACCAAAGTCGATCCCATGGTGGCGCTGAGATACGAATGAATTGTGAATTCTGAATTCTGAATTGGAAGACGGGACGGCTGGCGAAAGTGGTTCCTCTGGACCGGGTGATGAATCTGCATTTGTCGAAACACTGAGCGAGATGGTTGGCTTCACCCATAATGACCGGCCTGGTTTGTTTCAATTCAGCATTCAGAATTCATAATTCAGAATTATTACGCCCGAGGTGATTCGATGGCTACACTAGTCCAAGACCTGCGCTACGGCTCGCGGCTGCTGGCCAAGAATCCCGGCTTCACGGCGGTTGCTGTGCTAACGCTGGCGCTGGGCATCGGCGCCAACACCGTGACGTTCAGCGTGATCAACGGCCTGTTCCTACACCCCAAGGGTATCCAAGACCCGACTCACCTGTTCGCCATCCGGGTGAGATACACGAAGCTGAATCTCAAGAGCATTGTTATCTCGGCTCCGGACTTCGCCGACGTGCGCGACAGCCGGCAGGTCTTTTCGTGCACAGCCGCTTCAGACGAAGAGGGGTTCAACTATCTTGCGCGGGACGGCCCTGAGCGGCTGATGGCCGCCAAGGTCACCTGGGAGTGGTTCAACGTTTTCGGAGTACGGCCGCTGGCGGGCCGCGTGTTCCGTCCGGAAGAGGACCAGCCGCACTCGAACCAGGTGGCGGTGCTGGCGTATCATACGTGGCGGCGCCTGTTCGGCGGCGATCCTGCCATCGTCGGCAAGAGCATCCAGTTGAATCACGTGGACTACCGCGTCGTCGGCATCATGGGCTCTGATTTCGAGTGGCCCCGGCGGGCCGACTTGTGGGTGCCGCTGGGTCTCGCGCCGAGTGAGTTGTCGCGCGACAACTATTACAACGAGTGTTGCTTCGTGGTGGCACGCGCCCGGCCGGAGATCTCGCCGGACCAGGCCGAGGCCTTCGTCCAGGTACTCACTCAGCGATTGATTGCAACTTCTCCCCAAGGTAACTACCCCAAGGACTCCGGCTGGGGAATCTTCGCGATTCCCTTCACCGAGTACACCGCCGGTGACATGCGGACGCCCATGCTGATCCTGCTGGGCGCCGTGGGATTCGTGTTGCTGATTGCCTGCTCGAATATCGGCGGGCTGATTCTCGCCCGTACGTCCGCTCGGACGCGGGAGTTTGCCATTCGTGTGGCGTTGGGCGCCGCACGGCGCGACCTGCTTCGGCAGGCGCTCACCGAGAGCTTCCTGCTGACGGCCATCGGCGCCGCGCTGGGAATCGCCGCGTCCTACGCCGGCCTCGGCAATCTGCTCAAGCTCGCGCCCGGACGCCTCTCTTCCCGCCTCGTGGTGGGAATCGACGGTCACGTTCTTCTGTTTACCGTTGCACTCAGCGTCCTGACGGGAATCTTTCTGGGCGTCGTCCCGATTACGCAGATCTTCGGCCGCGAGCAATCCGAAGTTCTGAAGGAAGAAGCGCGATCGGTCACCGCCGGCCAGGGCCGGCAAAGGCTTCGGGAGTCCCTGGTGATCGGACAAGTTGCCCTGGCGCTCGTACTGCTGGTGGGAGCGGGGTTGCTCTTGAAGAGCCTGACCAGGATGGCGCAGGTGGACCCTGGGTTTGATCCCACAGGCGTGATGACCGCTTCGGTCCAGCTCCCCGAGAACCAATACGCTAGTGACGAGAAGCGGGCCGCTTTCTATCGGGCCGTCGATGAGAAGCTTGCCGCGCTACCCGGAGTCTCGTCCGCCGCCAGCGCCGTGGCCCTTCCCTTCACCGGCTTTACCCCTTCTTCGTCCTTTAACATCGAGGATCGCCCACTCGGGCCCGGCGATCCTGGACCTCACAGCAACCTGAATTGGGTTTCACCCGAATACTTCCAGGCGCTTCGAATTCCGCTGCTCAAGGGGCGCTACTTCACCGGTCAAGACCGGCTGGGAACGCAACCCGTGGTGGTGATTGACGACAACCTGGCTCGCCAGTACTGGCCCAACCAGGACCCTATCGGGCGGCGACTGCGTCGTGGCAACAACGCGCCCTGGCACACGATCGTGGGTGTAGTCGGCCATACCATGCAGTCGGCGCTGGTCGGCGATTCCGGCAAAGGCGTTTGCTTCTATCCCATCCTTCAACAGCCGATTGAGCAGGCATTCCTTATCGCCAAGACCAAAACGGACCCGGTATCTATGGGCAACTCGATTCGAACGGCTGTGGCGTCCGTGGATCCCGGCCAGCCAGTGGCTGGCCTCGAGACCATGGAGCAGTACGTTGCGACTTCACTCGGTCCGCAGCGTATCGCCGCGTCTCTGCTCGGTTTCTTTTCGGTCGTGGCGCTCTTGCTCGCCTGCCTGGGGCTCTACGGCGTGATCAGCTACAACGTCGCGCAGCGTACCCACGAAATCGGCATTCGGATGGCCCTCGGCGCCCAACGAGAGCAGGTCTGGCGCCTGGTGCTCGCCCAGGGAATGCGGCTGGCGCTGGTCGGCATCCTGGCCGGAGCCTGCGCCGCGAGCTTCGTCGTCCACTACCTAAGGAGCGAGTTGTTTGAGGTCAGCGCGTTCGATCCCGTGACCTTTGCCTTGACCAGCCTGGTTCTGCTCGCGGTCGCGCTGCTGGCCTGCCACATCCCGGCGTGGCGCGCGACTCGCGTGGATCCGATGGTGGCGCTGAGATATGAATAGGGAATTCCGAATGGTGAATTGTGAAAGGAGCGAACGCTGTGAAGTCTTCCACCATTCACGATTCACCATTCACAATTTTGTCGGAACACAGACGAGGCAGTTATGAACACATTTCTGCAAGACCTTAAATACGGTTTTCGGATGCTCGCCAAGGCTCCCGGCTTCACCGCTGTCGCCGTGCTGACGCTGGCGCTCGGCATTGGCGCGAACACCGCGATCTTCTCCGTGGTCAACAGCGTACTGCTTCGTCCTCTCGCCTACCGCGAGTCACAGCAGCTCTATCTCATCCAGGTTATTTGGTCGCAAATGGCCAAGTTCTATCCCTTGATCCCTGCGAATCTCCCTGGCTTCCGCATCTGGCAGAAGGAATGTCATTCCTTCGAGAGCATCGCGATCGCCGAAGGCACGGGCGCCGACATGACAGGCTCAGGCGAGCCTCTCCAGGTTACGGGCGTGCGCGCGTCGGCGAACATCTTTGATGTTCTGGGTGTTCGCCCCGCGCTGGGCCGCGGTCTTCTTCCCGAAGAAGATGAGGCGGGCCGCGGCCACGTCGTGATCCTGACGGACGCGTTCTGGCGCAGTCATTTTCGCGCCGACCCGGCTGTCGTGGGCCGGACGATAACGCTCGACGGCACTCCCTATCAGGTGGTAGGGGTGCTTTCCGCCTCCTTTCATTTCCCGGCACAGTTAGGGCAGCTCACCAGCTTTCCCACTTTGGACTTCTTCGAGCCGCTCAACGGGCCGAGAGAAGACGAGCAGGACCTCATCGGCGAGTTCGATTTTGCCGCCATCGGACGCTTGAAACCGGGAGTCACACCCGCCCAAGCCGTCACGGAATTAAACGTCATTCAAGCGCAGATTGCCCGTGAGGTCAAGGATACAGGAGTAGACCTGAAGGCCGCGATCTTCCCGCTCGAGTCCGAAGTGGTCGGCTCGGCGCGGCGCGGGCTGATTCTTTTGCTCGCCGCCGTGGGCGCGGTCCTCCTGATTGTGTGTCTGAACCTCGCCAACCTCTCGCTCGCACGCGTCCCGGGGCGAATGCGCGAAGCCGCCATCCGCGCGGCCCTCGGGGCTTCCCGATGGCAACTCTTCCGCCGCATGCTGACGGAAAGTTTGCTGCTCGGTGTCATCGGTGGTGCGATTGGCGTCTGGCTGGGAACACTGGGTGTCGAGTGGCTCGTTGGCACCGCGCCCCAAGGTCTGCCGCGCCTGGATGAAATTCGTCTGGACGGGCGCGTTGTGGCGTTTGCAGCCGTGCTCTCAATACTAACCGCTGCGCTGTTTGGCACCTTGCCGGCCTGGCGGATGGCTAAAAGCGAGCCCATGGACGCACTCAAGTCGGGAAGCGCGGCGGCAGGGGAAAGCCGGCGCACACGACGGATGCGCGAGAGCTTGATTGGCTTCGAAGTCGGCCTGAGCACACTGCTTTTGATTGTCGCGGGCCTGTTGACTTCAAGCCTCTTTCACCTCCTTCGCGTCAACATGGGCTTCGCGACCGAAAAAGTCTTGACGGTAGAAGTGGATCTGCCGCCGCAGGGCTACGGCGAGCCTACCGCCAGGCTGCACTTTTACAACTCCTTGCTGGACCGTCTGCGCGCGCTGCCCGGTGTGCGGGCGGCCGGTTGGGTGCGCCTGCTGCCACTTGAAGGAGAAACGAGTGTCAGTGGAATTGATACCCCGCCCGCGGGCCCGTGGCACTTCCCCGCGAATTTCCGCAGCGCGAGCCCTGATTATTTCACCGCCATAGGTATTCCGGTCATCCGCGGCCGGATCTATGGGGAGAGCGATCGGGACCGCAATGTCGTCGTGGTCTCGGAGAGCGTGGCAAAGCACTTCTGGCCGGGCCAGAATCCGATTGGCCGCACCTGTCTGACGTACTGGGGCCCGAAAAAGGACGAGGAAGTCATCGGCGTGGTCGGCGACGTCCACCCGACCAAGCTGGACGCGCCGCCCGTCATGATGGTTTACGTGCCGTATTGGTACGGCGGCGGGGCGGACCGCACACCTCAATCAGCAGGCATTGTGGTGCGCACTTCCGGCGATGAGCGCGGCCTGGCGGACGCACTACGGCAAGCGATCCATGCCACGGATCCCGAAGTGCCGATCGTCGCCCTGCGACCGATGTCGGAGCTGGTTGCGGAATCCGTCGCGCCGCGCCGTTTTCAGATGCTTCTGGCCCTGCTGTTCGCGGGCTCGGCGCTGTTCCTGGCGTCTTTGGGAATCTACGGAGTCATTGCGTATTCCGTCGAGCAGCGGCGGCGCGAGTTAGGCATCCGCACCGCCCTCGGGGCGCGATTCTCCGATTTGCGCCGCATGGTGCTGCGCCAAGGAATGACCCCCGTGGCGTTAGGACTGGCATCAGGCGTAGCTGTTTCGATCCTCATCGGCCGGCTCATCCAGAGCTTGCTATTTGGCGTGAGCCCGTTCGACCTGCCGACGCTAACGATTGTCGCGCTCGTCGTGCTGATCGTCGCCGTCGCCGCTTGCTATATTCCCGCTCGCCGGGCGACCAAGGTCGATCCGATGGTGGCGCTGAGATATGAATAGGGAATTCCGAATGGTGAATTGTGAAAGGAGCAAGCGCGGTGAAGTCTTCCACCATTCACTATTCACCATAATTCCGAATTGCGAAAGGACGGAAAAAGAGAGCCTTCAATTCAGAATTAGGATTGTTATTGCGCCGGGGTGGTCCTGGGAATCTCCGGGTGGACTCGCTTGTTGAACTTGCGGCGGTTCTTGAGGTTGGTCGTCTCATCCTTCTGACCATTCTTGAGCATCCGCTTCTGCATCTTGAGTTCACGCTTGAATCGCTTGTGCTCCGCGCGTGAAACGGGGTGCTGCCTCATCGCTTTCTTCATGCCCCGCTGCTGAATCTTGAGGGTCTTCATCTGCTCCTTGTGGCGCTTCCTGAGGTCGTGTGACTCCTGGTCGCCAGCCCGAAGTAATCCTGTCGCCACACCGAGCATCGTCATCGTCAGCAGCAGCATCAGGAATCGTCGCATTACACCCCCGCAGCGTTCAGGTCCCGCTCTGCCTTGCTCCACTTGCGCAGTGTAGCGTTCACTGGCCCCTTGACGCAAGCGTGAACATACGACTCACGAGCTTCACGGCGTAGCGCTTTCCAAGCGAGCATCGTCTGTCCGTCCTCTCACTCGCCCTAGCAGTCGCTCCCGTAGCTCATATTCTAAAGCTAACCCTGTAGTAGGAAAAAAGTTGCGCCAGCCTCGGCCGGCAATCGCTGATTGTGATAGTCTCGTTGGCAGGCCCAGTGGGTTTGGTTCGAGGTAGCCGATTAGACGCAGTAAGCAACTTTGCGAAGCGAGGCGATCCGAATGAGAGCAACGATGCTGGCTATATCGGTCCTCGCGACGTGCGTCGTCGCGGGCCTTCTTATCGTGAGCTCGCCGCCTCGAACCAAGGCTGCTGGCTCCTGGGATCCAAAGGCCGCTGCCGCTTATCTCGACCAAAGAGCGAACTGGTGGATGACCTGGCCGGTGGCGGCGCGCGACCACGGCACGTTCTGCGTCTCCTGTCATACCGCAGTGCCTTACGCGGTCTCGCGGTCGGCGCTGCGTGGGCAGCTTGGCGAGAAAACGCTTTCCGCAAACGAAGAGAAGCTCCTCGCGAACGTCACCAAGCGTGTACGCCTTTGGAAAGACGTTGCGCCGTTCTACAACGACAAGAACGATGGCCCCGGCAAGGCCGTCGAGTCGCGCGGCACGGAGGCCGTCCTCAACGCGCTGATCCTGGCGACCTACGATGCGCGCCGCGGCGAGCTCAGCTCGGACACCCGCGCGGCGTTTGACAATATGTGGGCCGCCGAGCTGACGACGGGCGACAAGAAGGGTGCGTGGCCATGGCTTCAGTTCAATAATGAGCCGTGGGAAGCAAACGACTCCGCCTACTACGGAGCGGCACTGGCCGCGGTCGCGGTCGGGACAGCGCCCGGGAACTATCGTTCGATGCCCGAAATCCAGGATAACCTCAAGCTGCTCGGCGAATACCTGGTGGGCGCGAGCGCGGCGCAGACTCCTTTGAATCGCGTCGTACTGCTGTGGGCGTCGGCGAAGCTGCCGGGACTCCTCGCGCCCGCACGGCAGGAGTCCATCATCAAAGAAGCGCTGGCGAAACAGCAGCCGGATGGAGGCTGGAGTCTCGCGTCACTCGTCGCGGGATGGAAACGAGCCGACGGCACGCCGCAGGAAACGAAGAGCGACGGATACGCCACCGGCCTTGTCAGCTTGGCGCTCGAAGAGGCGGGACTGCCGCGCGGCGACGTTCATCTGAAGCAAGGCCTTGCGTGGCTCGCGAACAATCAGAATCCGACAGACGGCCTGTGGCCCGCCAGTTCGTTGAATAAGCAGCGTGATCCGTCGACCTATATCGGGCGTTTCATGAGCGACGCCGCGACCGCCTATGCCGTGCTCGCGCTCACCGGAACCACCAAACCCTGAACCTCGGATGTCTGACCGCGGGAACTCGACCCCCGGACGGACTGGAGCCGTTCCATTTCGGAACTGGTGCCCGACTGAGGCCAGTCTCATGCGTCTCATTTGTCTCATTTCGACCCGAAGGCTCTTGTAAGTCTATGAAAACACAGGACGAGGCGAGTTGAGTCACCAAAAGCCCGGTTGACAAAATTTGTCAACCCCATGGCTGTGGCCAACCTCTAGTAGTTAAAGGAGTTACACCACGCGCCGCCGCCCACGCGAGCCTGTTTGACACTTTTTGTCACTCCTCTTCGACCCTCTCGCGAGGTTAGGGCGCTCAGCCCCACGGCGGCAGGTCGCATCGATGTAGCTCAGATAGCTAGCCCTTGATCCGAGGGCGTCCCTGCTTCTCCTCGCTAACTCGCCCTTTCCTGAGCTCCGTCCGCCAGCGCGGACCAGCGACCGAAGTGAAAACGTAGAGAGGATAAAGCTCCCGGAAAATGCGCTCGACCCGGCGCGCGAAGTCCGGCGTCGCGAGCGAGCGTGCGTTCGGCTCGAAGACCCTGCGCACGATCCACGCATCGAGCGTCTGCCAGTCGTCCAGGCGGCGCGGCAGTCCTGCGTGCTGTGCCCAGTCCTTCTTCTCCATGCGATGCCAGTAGGTCTCGTAGCGGCCGCGCCGCACCACGTCGCGCAGCAGCCGCTCGAACGTGTCCCACTGAGCCGCGACTCGCGGACGGAAGATCGACTTGAGCGCGCCCGGTGTTTTGCGGTCGGTCGCGTAGATCGAGAAGCCGGCGGTCAGGCATTCGGCGGAGAGGCCGACGTAGAGCCGCCCGGCGTACCCGCGATCGTGCCGGCCATCGAACACATAGAGATAGAAATTCGACTTGTACGGGCTCTTGTCCTTGCTGAAGCGGATGTCGCGGTTGATGCGCGAAAAATTTCCGTTGGTCTTCCCGGCCGTCTCAAAGTGCGGATTGAGTTCGAGCAGCGCCGGCTCGAGTTCCTGAAGCAGCGCGCGGAAAGCGCCCTGCACGTGACGCTCGTAGCGCGCGCGGTTCGCGTCGAACCACGGCTTGTGGTTGTTTTGGGCGAGCTCGCGGAAGAAGTCAAATGACTCGGTGGTGAATCCGGCGAAAGCCACGTCTCCTCCTTCCGAAAGCTGCGGGCAAGATGCTTGCGCTCCTAAACCGCGCCGGCTGCGACGCGGCGCACGTAGACCACGTAGTCGGTCGCCGCGGGCTTCCCGCCCGCCTCGCGCACCGCCGCCGCCACTTGCCCGCGATGATACGCCGAGTGCATGACCACGTGCATGAGCACGTCCGCGATGGGCGTCCTGAACTCGACCCCTTTGAGGTTGCGGTAGACGAGGTCTTGGACGAGCCGTTCTGGCGTCAGCGTGTCGAGCAGCGCCAGCCAACGCTGGTGAAGCGCTTCGACTGCGGCACCGCATTCCTCGAGCGTCAACTGCGGCCAGGCGTCGACACTTGGTTGGTCGGGGGTCTCGAAGCGCGAGAGCCAGATGCGCTGGGCGCCGATAACGTGGCGGAAGAGCCGGCGCGGACGTTCCGCATCGCTCAGCCCCTCGAGACTCTTGAGCGACTCGCGATTGCCCCAAAGGTCGTAATTAAAAAGCTTGCGGTAGAAATTCGCCGCTTCCATCGCTGCTCCCTTCGCCGCGCGAAACTTGTTGTTTTGTGCTCGACGGCAATCGTAGACTATCCAGTTTACTCCGCAGCGGTGCGGAGATACAGCCTACTTCGAGGTGACAACATGTCGAGTGCAGGGCGCAAGGATCGAGTGGATCGTCGCGATTTCCTGAAGATCGGCGGCGCTTCCGCCGCCACGTTGGGAGCGTCGAGGACGCTCGGCGCAGCAGGCGTCGATAGCTCGCCGGGCACGCCCAAGGCCGGGCCCGATGGCGCTGCGGCGGCCGAGTTTGCCCCCGCGAGCAAGTATCCGAAGCTCGCCATCATCACGCCGTACTCCCGGGAGAAGCTCGCCTTCGCGACGGCCACGGGCTACGAGGGCGTGGTCGTCCCGCTGACCAAGGACTTCAACCCCGAGCTCCCGGACTCGGCCATCGACCAGATCCTCTCGACTTCGCGTGAGACTGGCGCGCGCATCATCAGCATCGAGTGCATGTGGGGATACAACCACATCCATCCTGACGCGACCAAGCGTCAGGCGGCGCAAGCGGGCTTCATCCGCTGCCTCGAATTCGCGCATCGGCTGGGCTGCAAGTTCTGCGGCACGTTCAGCGGCGGGATGCCCGGCCAGCCGCTCGACCGTCAGGCCAAGGAGTTCGCGGCGGTGGTGAATGAGAAGTACGTGCCGGTCCTCGACAAGCTCGACCTCAGCATGGGCTGGGAGAATTATCCGACGGCGGACAACTTCGCCACCGTTCCGGCCGCCTACGAGCAGATCTTCTCGCTTGTCCCCAGTCCGCGCCTGGGACTCGAGTATGATCCGTCACACTTCATCCGCCAGTACATCGATCCCATCGCGACGGCGTGGCGCTTCCGCGACCGCATCCGCGCCGGACATGCCAAAGACACGGAGATCATCGAGCCGGTGCTCAGTCAGGTGGGAATCCACGGCGAGGGCTGGTGGCGTTACCGCATTCCGGGTCAGGGGCTGCTCGACTGGCCAAAGTTCATCACCGTGCTGCTTCAGGCGGGATTCCAGGGCGGACTCGCCGTCGAGCACGAGGACGAATTCTGGGACGAGCGCAACACCGAGAATCAGCCGGACTTCCCGCAGGCGCGCAAGGACGGCTTCATCCTCGCGCATCGCTTCCTGCGCCCGTATCTGCCGACGCGCTTGAGTTAGAAACGCGGGCGATGCCGTGCTGCTGGAGCCGCTTACGGATTGAGGGGGCGAGCCGTCTACAGTCCGCCCGGCGCTCCTCCCTTGTTCAACGCCACGTGGACGCGGCGGTTCTTCCACCAGCAACTCTCCTGACTCTCCAGGCACACCGGACGGTCCTTGCCGTAGGAAATGGTCGAGATGCGCGCGGCCGGGACGCCCAGGGCCAGGATGAACTGCTTGGCCGACTGGGCGCGGCGGTCGCCCAGACCCAGGTTGTATTCCTCGCTGCCGCGCTCATCGCAGTTGCCTTCGAGCGTGACGGTGACGTCGGAATGCGCCTTGAGGAAGGCGGCATCGTCGGTCAGAGCTTGCTGGGCCTCAGGACTCAGGTCCGACTTATCGAGGGCAAAGTACGCATCCTTCACCTGAGTGCGGAACTGCTCCTCCAGGCTCTCCTCCTGAACTTGCGGCTTCTGAGGGGGCGGCGGTACCGTCACGGTCACGCGTGCCGTACAACTGCCGTTGCCGGCGGAGCCACTGACAGTCATGGTGTAGGTGGTCGACTCCTGCGGGGTCACGGAGACCGAGCCTTGCGCCTGCTGCTTGCCCAGGCCGGGCTGCAGGTCGAGGTCCGTCGCGTTCTCGGATTTCCAGCTCAGCACGACGGATTTTCCGAGCTCAACGGCCGCGGGTTCCGCGGACAGCGTGCAGGTGGGCGGAGCGGGCGGAGGAGGAGTGGACGTCGTCGGCTCTGCGACCCCGCCCGGCGGCAGTTGCGCCGGCGTCTTCTTGTGACAAGCGCCGGCCACGAGGATGAGGGACAGAACAACGGCCGGGCGAAGGACTGTTATCTCTCTGCGCATGACATCTCCCCAATTAATCCTAAGATTTGAATCACTGGCGAACTACCGGCGCGAGCGCTCCTCGATTGTGGAACTCCCCACTAGAGTCCTAGTGTCTAAAAAAGCGCGGCCTGGGTCAAGACGATTCTTGCCGGAATTGGGGCTACTTGGCTTCCTTCCAGTTTTTGCCCACGCCCAGGTCGACGCGCAGCGGGACGCGCATCGCGTAGGCGCCCTCCATCTCGCTCCTCACGATGTCCCTCGCGCGCTCGATCTCGGCTTCGGGCGATTCAAACACCAGCTCGTCGTGCACGGTGAGGATCATCCGCGTCTCCATCGATTCCCGGCGCAGGCGGTCGTGGACGCGGATCATGGCGAGTTTCAGTAGATCCGCTGCGGTGCCCTGCAAGGGCGCGTTCATGGCCTCGCGCTCGGCACGGTTGCGCGCGGGGACGTCGCGGGTGCGGATTTCCGGAATCGGACGAAAGCGGCCGAAGAGTGTGCGCACGCGTCCCGTCGAGCGCGCTTCTTCCAGGATGCCGTCGAGGAACTGTTTGACGCGGGCATAGCGCTTGAAATATTCGTCGATGTACTCGCGCGCCTCGGTCTTCGAGGTGCCGGTGCGCGCCGCGAGGCCGAACGAGCTGAGCCCGTAAATGACCCCGTAGTTGATGGCTTTGGCGACCCGGCGGTGTTCGTGCGTTTGCAGCGCGGCGGGCACGCCGAAGATTTCCTGCGCCGTGCGCGAGTGGATGTCCTCGCCGCGCGAAAACGCCTCGATAAGCAGCGGGTCTTCCGACATGTGCGCCAGCACGCGCAGCTCAATCTGCGAGTAGTCGGCGGCGATCAGGCTCCAGCCGGGCTCGGCCACAAACGCGGAGCGGATCAGCAGCCCGAACTCGTCGCCGATGGGGATGTTCTGCAGGTTGGGGTTCGAGGACGAAAGCCGTCCGGTGCGCGATCCTGCCTGGTTGAAGCTGGTGTGCAAGCGTCCCGTCTCCGGCTGGATATACCTGGGCAGCGAATCGACGTAGGTCGACTTGAGCTTGGTGCGCGTGCGGTACTCAATGATCTTCTGCGGCAACTCGTGCTGTTCGGCAAGCGTCTCGAGCACCGATGCCACGGTGGAATACTGGCCACTCTTCTTCAGACGCTTGCCGCCCGGCAGTTTCAGCCTCTCGAAGAGGATTTCGCCAAGCTGCTTGGGCGAGTCGATATCGAAGGGGCCGCCGGCGAGGTCGTAGATTTCGCGCGTCAGCCGGACGAGATCGCCCTCGAAGACGCGCGACATTTCGCCGAAGATGGCGGGATCGATGCGCACGCCAGCCGCCTCGACGTCGGCCAGAACGCTTGAAAGCGGCAGCTCGATTTCCTGGTAGACGCTGGCTACGCCTTCGCGCTCGAGTTCGGGTGCGAGCAAGGCCGCCATCTCGCGCGTGCGCTCGACCGTCTCGGCGAGCGAGCCTGATACCTTGACGCCGCGCCGGCGCAGCACGATGTCCGCAAGGCCGCTCGAGGCCAGCGGCTCGAGCAGAAATGAGTACAGTAGCGTGTCATCTGCGACGCCGGCGAGGTCCACCGACGCCTTCATGAGCAACAGACGCAGCAGTTTCGAATTGTGGACAGCCTTGGGATGCGCCGGGTGGGAAAGCAGCGCCTTGAGCGGCGCGGGCACCGCGGCGGCGGTTGAACCATCTCCCAGCGGGATGGTCACGACACGGCGGCCGTCCGAGAGTCCGAGCGCGGCCAGGCGTCCCGCGAACCCTTCCTCGCCTTCCACGGCCATCCCTACCGCGACGGGCATGCCGGGCTCGAGGCGCTTGAGCCAGGCGTCGACCGCTTCCGGAGTACGCAGCTCCTCCGACTCGACTCCCGCCGAAGCTGGGACAGCGCTCGCGGCCTGCTCCAGAAACTCCTTGAGCAGCGTCGTAAAGCCGAGTTCCTGCGAAAGCGCGGTCACCTCGGGCAGGTCGAGCGCGCTGGGCGCGAGGTCGTCCACGTGAACCTCGAGGGGCACGTCGGTGCGAATGGTCGCGAGGTCCTTGCTGAGGCGGGCCTCACTCGCGAAGTCGCGCAGCGCGTCACGGTAGCTCTGCCGCTCGACCTTGTCGTAGCTCGCGAGCACGTTTTCGAGAGTGCCGAAGCGCTGGATGAGATCCGTCGCGCCTTTGGGCCCGATGTAGCTGCGACGCTTCCCTTCCGCCGTGGGCGTTTCCTTGCCGGGCAGAGGCCGTGCGCCGGGAATGTTGTCACTCGAATCACCCGTGAGGGCCAACCAGTCGATAACCTCGGACGGCGCGACGCCCAGGATCTCCTTGACCTTGGCCTCGTCGCACAGCGTTTCGACCTCGTTTGCGCCGCGCGAGGGCTTCAACACCTTGGTGCGCTCGCCGACCAGTTGGAACAGGTCTTCGTCGCCGGTGACGATGAGCACGTCGAGTCCCTTGGCCTCGCCCTCGCGGGCCAGCGTGCCGATCACGTCGTCGGCCTCGAACCCCTCCTTCTCGACGATGGGCAATCCCAGGGCACGGCAGAAGCGTCGCACGTAAGGGAGCTGGACGGTGAGATCCTCGGGAAAGGCGGGGCGATTGGCCTTGTACGTCTCAAACAACCTGTCGCGAAAAGTCGGAGCGGCAAGGTCAAAGACGACGGCGATGTGCGTCGGCTTGTGGTCCTTCAGAATCTTGCGCAGGGTGCGCAGAAAAATGTAGACGGCCTTGGTGGGAATCCCGGCCGGGGAAACGAGTGCCGTCTGCATCGGCGCGAAAAAGGCGCGAAACACCAGGGACATCGCGTCCACCAGGAAGAGTTTATCGCGTGAACCTGCTGCCGACCCCAAGCCGCCTCCGGAGTGAGAACCAAGAAGGACGATTGTACCGTATCTCGTCCGAATCAGCGGTTTTCGGCTTGAACCCCCCTCTCTCTCGGCGTCGATGAGCAACGTAAGCCGCGCTTAATTCGGCGTTCCTGCCTTTTGCCTTCGCGAAGAGAAGGACGCTGCGAATAAGGCTCAAATGTGTTGTGGTTTTGCCACACCGCTTGGAGATTATCTCGGAGCAGTCTCGCAGTATTTAACTGACCTACAACAAGTTAAACTGATTATGGATTTTGGAAGACGAGATGCAGCGCGTAACCTGGCGGACGGATGGGGGAATGATCTTGGCACATCAAAATACGATTGCAACTCCCGTTAGCGTCTCGGGTATCGGGTTGCACACGGGCGTCGAGGTCAAGCTTCGCCTGCGCGCCGCGCCCGCCAACCGCGGCATCGTCTTCCGGCGCACGGACCTGGAGGGCTTCGAAATCGAGGCGCGGGCCCGTAACGTTGCGCGAGTCAGCTACGCAACTAGCCTGATGCGCAAGGGCGTCCTCATCTCGACCACCGAACACCTGCTCTCGGCGCTCACTGCCTGCGGTGTCGACAATGCTTGCGTCGAGATCGACAACCTTGAAGTTCCTATCCTGGACGGCAGTGCGCTGCCTTTCGTGCGGCTGATTCAGAAGGCGGGTCTCAAGCGGCAACGCGCCTGGCGGGTCTACGCGCGGTTGCTGCGACCGGTGGAGGTCGTCGAAGGTGGGAAGCGGATCGCCGCTTACCCTTCCGATCCCTCGTCTGACCACTTGGCCGTCAGTTATCACATCGCCTTTCCCCATCCCGTAATTGGCGAGCAGTCCTTCGAGTATGTTCAGAGCGAGGCCCACGTCAACGGGCGTCCCAGCCGCTACGAAACCGAAATTGCTCCGGCGCGAACCTTCGGCTTTCTTGACGAGGTCGAACGGCTTCGGCAAAGCGGACTGGTGCGCGGCGGCTCGCTCGAGAACGCTGTGGTTCTGACGCGCGACGGGGTGATGAATGCGGAGGGCCTTCGCTTCCCCGACGAGTTCTGCCGGCACAAAATCCTCGACCTCATCGGCGACCTCTCTCTGTTCGGTCACCCACTCATCGGCCACATTGTCGCGGAACGAGCCGGTCACGCCATGCACGCGGCGCTAGTCACCAAGTTGTTGCGCGAGAGAACCGCCTGGGAGCTTACAGGCGCGGAACTCGTCGCGAGCTCGCGTCCTCGCGCGTCGCGGCCGGTCGCCACCTTGACAGCCCTCGACGGAACGGTGTGAGCGCCCGAACGTTGGCTTCCCGGACGGTTGCGGCTGGGATTGGCGGCGTCCGCCGCTCTCGGGTGGTGCGCCAGCGCGTTTGACAGCCTGGGGACGCTCTGCTAGATTGGAACGGTCGAGTTGCGCACTGGCTTTCTGCCATTCACGCGGCAAGTTGAAGGCGGGCTGCTCCTTCCCGCAATCCTCCTTATAGTTTCCGGTTGTGCCGTACGGCGGACAACACACATTGTTGCGTCCCAAGTACCGCCGCCTCCGCGAGTTGCGACGGTCCGCGAGTTAGTCGACCGGCTGAATGCGGAGAGCGCGTCGGTTCGCACGCTCAAAGCCACGGTTGACTTGACGCCCACGGCCGGCTCGGTTTACTCCGGCGTGATCCAGGAGTACCATGACGTGAAGGGCTTTATTCTGCTCGAGAGGCCGGCAATGATTCGCATGATCGGGCAGGCACCGGTGGTCAGGACCGACATCTTCGACATGGCGGCGGATGGCAAGCAGTTTCAACTGTACATTCCCTCCAAGCAGAAGTTCATCGTCGGCGACGTCGCCTATCATCGGCCGACCAAGAACGCGCTCGAAAACCTGCGCCCTCAGCACATTTCTGAGGCCCTGCTGGTTCCTGGAATCGACCCGGAGACCGAGGACTACTTCTCCGAGGAGGCCGAGGAAGCGTCACATGATTACTATGTGATGAGCGTTCTGGCGCGCCAGGCGCCGGGCGGAGGACCACTCAAACTCGAGCGCAAGATCTGGTTCGACCGCTCGACGCTCGACATCGCGCGCCTCCAGTTCTTCGGCGAGGGCGGCCGCCGGCTGGAGGACGTCGACTACCTCGATTACAAGGACTTCGACGGAGTCCGTTATCCGGCGAAGATTGAAATCCACCGGCCGCTTGAGGATTACCGGTTGCAAATCAACATCTTGAACGCGACTTTCAATCAGCCCATACCTCCGGAGAAATTCGAATTGAAGAAACCTGAGAGCGCGGAACTCGTCAGATTAAGTGAAGGGGCCGGGATCGAGAAACCGGCCGGCTCGGAGAAGCTGCATTGATGAATCGCATGATTCTGGCCAACGTCGCGCACCGGCCAGTGCGGACGGCGATCAGCGTCCTGGCCGTGGCCATCGAAGTGGCCATGGTGATGGTGGTGGTGGGTCTGACCAGCGGTTTGCTCCAGGAATCCGCCAAACGGGTCGAGGGCATCGGTGCCGACGTACTCGTCCAGCCGCCGGGATCTTCCTATTTCTTCGGCCTCACCAGCGCCCCCATGCCCATCAAGATCGGCGACCGGCTGGCCGAGATCCCGCACGTGCAGGCGGTGGCCCCGGCGCTGTTTCAGATGCAGACCAGCGGCGGCCTCAACGTAATTTACGGTATCGACATGGAAAGCTTCGACCGCGTGTCCGGCGGATTCGCCTTCCATGCGGGCGGACCTTTCACCGGTCCTTACGACGTGATCGTGGATGACATCTATGCCCGGGCCAACCACGTGAAGGTGGAGCAGACCCTCAGCTTGTTCGATCATCAATTTCGCGTCTCGGCCATCGTGGAACACGGCAAGGGCGCCCGCATCTTTGTTCCTATACAGACGCTGCAAGACCTCATCGGCGCGCACGACAAGGCGTCGATCTTCTTCGTGAAGTGCACGGACCCTGGCTACGCCGACGACGTGGTCAACAACGTGCATCAGCTCCTGCACGATTATAAGGTCCTCCCGCTTCGGGAGTATGAGAGGCTGATGACCTCGAATAACCTGCCGGCCCTCAACGCCTTCATCACCGCCATGATCGGGGTCGCGGTGGCAATCGGCTTCCTGGTCATCTTCCTGTCGATGTACACGACCATTCACGAGCGGACACGCGAGATCGGGATTTTGAAATCGCTGGGGGCGTCGAAAGGCTATATCATTGCAGCCATCCTGCGCGAGGCGGCCTTGCTCTGCCTGGTCGGAATCGCAGGAGGCTGGGGCGGCTCTTTCCTTGCGAGAAAAATCATCCTGGAAGAATTCCCGACACTGACCGTCGCTCTCACCACGGCGTGGGCGCTGCGCGCCGCGGGGCTGGCCATAGCCGGTAGTCTGATCGGCGCGCTCTACCCCGCCCTGGGCGCGGCGCGGCTCGACCCGGTGGATGCACTGGCTTACGAATAACGGACGGCAACCGTTCTATGGAACCGATCATCTCGGCCAAGGACCTGAAGAAGGTCTATCGGGTCGGCAAAGTCGAGGTCCCGGCGCTGCGCGGCGTCGACCTCGTCGTTCAGGAAGGGGAATTCGTCGCCGTCATGGGCCCATCCGGCTGCGGCAAGTCAACTTTGCTGCACATTCTGGGAGGACTGACGCCTCCGACCAGCGGGCATGTGTGTGTCGACGGCAATGATTTCTCCACGATGAACGACGCCGATCGCACCCGTTTCCGGCGGCACAAGATCGGCTTCGTGTTCCAGCGCTATAACCTGCTGCCCACGCTGACCGCGTGGCAGAACATCGCCGTGGCTCAGGACATCCAAGGCGATGGGTTCAACCCGCACCGCTTCGAGGCCATCGTGACCATGCTGGGAATCCAGGATAAGCTGGGACGCCGCCCGTACGCCCTCTCGGGCGGAGAGCAACAGCGGGTGGCCATCGCTCGGGCTGTCATCTGCGATCCCAAGATCGTGCTGGCCGACGAGCCGACAGGAAATCTCGACACCGAGAACTCGCAGATGGTGTTGAATATGCTGCGCGAGCTCAATCGCTCTTTCCGCCAAACCATTCTCATGATTACCCACAACCCCGAAGCCGCCGCCGTGGCCGACCGCGTCATCCGAATGCGAGACGGACGCGTGATTTACGGGTAGAATAGACCCAGGCACGTATGGCGGAAAGCACCGACTTTCGAAATGGAGTTGCGCCGCCGGCCACGGCGTCTGGCCAAGGTGGCGTCGCCGAGCACCCGTGGTCGCGGGTCAAGCTGTTCCTCAGCCGCACGATCTTCTGGTCGTACGAACGCGGGAGCTGGCAGTACGATATCATCTGCGCCGTGATCCTGGCCTTCATTTTCTTCACGCCCCGCTCCTGGTTCCAGGACCGCCCCACCCTGCAGTTGAGCGACCTGCGTCACGTTCAAGGAGTAGTGGAGATCGGACGTGGCAGGAATTGGCAGAGCTACCAGATCGACTCCCGCCTGGTCGAGTCCGTAGCTCCGGAAAAACCGGAGGAGGGTGTCCGCCAGATTCTCGAACGGCGCCTCAAGAAACCGGTCGCCATCCAGTCGGTCGAGCCCATCCGCGACCAGAACAACGTGATCCTCGGCTATTCGGTGGTCGTCGCTCAATGAGACCGCCTGTTGAAGAGCGTGGCAGCAGCTCGAACCGTGGTGGACGATCACGATCCGAACGCGGAGGACGGCTTCACCTCCGAATCAGCTTGACGCTCTCTCGGGCGGCTCTGCTCATCCTTGCCCTAGGGCCGTCCGCAGCGGCCAGCTTCCCTCGCATCCACAGGCGCCGCATGTCGCCGGACCTCGCCGAAATCCTCTCCCACATGAACGAAACCTCCAAGCGCCTGAAGACGCTGTCCGCTGACCTCGAATACACGAAAGTGACGGTAGTCGTCGATGACAAATCGACCGAGCGCGGCCAGATTTTCTATGCGAAGGGCAAAAGCCCCCAAATGCTGATCGATTTCAAGCAACCCGATCCCAAGACCATCCTGATGAAGAGGAACAGGGCGGAAATCTACCTGCCCAAGATCAATCAGGTCGACGAGTATAACCTCGAGAAACACAGCGAACTCGTGCAGCAGTTTCTCCTGCTGGGATTCGGAACCGAAGCCGGCGAACTCGAGAAGGCGTACACGGTGAAGCTGACCGGTGAAGAGGACATCGGTGGCAACACCACCGCTGTTCTCGAGCTGACACCGCGCAAGGAGAGCGTCGCCGCTCAGCTTGCCAAGGTCCAACTGTGGATCAGCGAAGAATCGTGGCTGCCGGTGCAACAAAAGTTCATCGAGCCTAGCGGCGACTATCTGCTCACCCGCTACACCGCAGTCAAGGTCGACCGCGAGCTTCCTTCATCCACCTTCGAGATCCACGCCGCGGAGGGCGCCAAGCGGGTCAAGCACTAGGATTCAACACCTTTTATTTTCTACAACTTGGCGTCGCCATTCGCAGTTCAGGCCCGTTTTTTCCCCATTCGGACTTTTACCGTTGCCGCCCCCCGGTCAGCTACTCTAGGCTTATAAGCGGGCACGATTGGTCGGGAATCAGGACTCATCCGGTCGAATGAATTACACCGTTTTCAGACGCAAGGTACGAGGTGTCAGCCGGCAAATCCGCGAGTGGCGGATGATCGCCAAAGGCCTGCTCTCCCGGCGGCATCCTGTCGATGCGCACATCATCCCCATTCGCCGCTGCAACCTCGCCTGTACCTACTGCAACGAGTTTGACGATTTCTCCAAGCCCGTGCCGACGGCCGAGATGCTGCATCGCATCGACCGACTGGCTGCGCTCGGCACCAGCATTGTCACCATCAGCGGGGGTGAACCGCTCCTCCATCCTGAGCTCGACGACGTCATCCGGCGGATTCGTCACCACGGCATCCTCGCCGGCCTGATTACTAACGGCTATCTCCTCACTCGGGAACGCATCCAGCGCCTCAACCGCGCCGGGCTCGACCACCTGCAAATCAGCATCGACAACGTGCTGCCCGATGAGACCTCGAAGAAAAGCCTGAAAGTGCTCGATAAAAAACTCCAATTGCTGGCTGAATACGCCGAGTTCCACGTCAACATCAATTCGGTGCTGGGCAGCCCGGTGCGCACTCCGCAGGACGCACTGACCGTGGCGCGACGGGCGCTCGAGTTAGGGCTCACGAGCACGGTGGGCATCCTCCACGATAGCGGCGGGCAGCTTCAGCCTCTAAACGACGAGCAGCAGCGCATCTTCCTCGAGATTATGGGGATGGGCAAGGCGTCTTACGCGCGGCTCAACCTTTTCCAGAAGAACATCGCTCGCGGCGAGCCTAATGACTGGCGATGTCGCGCCGGCAGCCGCTACCTCTACGTCTGTGAGAACGGCCTGGTCCATTACTGCTCGCAGCAGCGCGGCTATCCCGCCATCCCTCTGGACGAGTACACGCCGGCTCACCTCGAGCACGAGTATCACACGCTCAAAGCCTGCGCCCCCCACTGCACGGTGTCCTGCGTTCAGCAGGTGGCCATGCTCGATAATTGGCGCGATCCTCAGACCCGCAAGGCCTTCAAGCCCGTCGAATCCCTTGTCCAATTGCAGTCTCCGGCCGGCCAGCCCTAGCCTGGATTCTCCGGCCTTCAGAGCTTGAGCTTCCACTCGATCTGCGCCAGGACCCCGCCCAAAATCTTTATGTCATGGTTGGTCAGCTCGAGATCCAGCAGCAGCCGGCGCAGCTTGACCAGCGTCGCCGCGCGGCTCTTCGGTTTCAGGTACCCGACGTGATCGAGAACGCGGGCCGCGCGCTGCAAAACATGATCGAGCGACTGAAGATTGGCGAAGTCGGAGAGGTGAACGCGCGTAAGCGGCCGCTCGACGGCGACCAGCCCGGCGCGCGCCAACTCATAGCAGCAGACGGCGACGGCTTGGCCGAGGTTCATCGAAGCACAAGCTGCGGTCGTCGGAATCCGCACCAAACCGTGGCAATAGCTCATCTCCTCCGTCGACAGTCCGGTCTTCTCCGAGCCGAACAACAGCGCCGCGTACGACGGTTCCCTGCCGGTGCGACGCCCGAGCCACGACGAGAGTTTGTCGAGCGGAATCAAGTCGCGGTCAAGATTGCGCCGCGCCCCTGACGTTGTGCCGAGGACCAGCGTCGCCTTGCCAATCGCCAGCTCGGGATTATCCGTCGCCTGAGCGCGGGCAATCACGTCCTCGGCGCCTACGGCCGAGCGCGTCTCCTGCCAGACCGGCGGGTAAGGCTTCACCACAGTGAGTTCACCGAGGCCGAAGTTCGCCATGGCGCGCGCCGCTGCGCCGATATTCAGCGGGTTGCGCGGGCGCACCAACACCACGCGCCATCTGAGCGGCTTGACCGTCACGAGGGGATTGTAACAGGAACCACGAGCCTGCGGCCGACGCTGACTCGGCGCGATTTCGCTTTCGCGTCAAGGGCAGCGTCACGCGCCGAGCGGGTGGATCGCCTTCCATAGCCTATCTCTAGGCTACCTATAGCACTACTTCTGATTCGGCGGCTTGGGCGGGTTCGGCTGATCCGTGGGCGCCACGCCGATGATCTTCACGTTGGACTTGAACTGCTTGTAATCCGAATAGCGGATGACCTCTTTGATGTGCACCGGAGGCCCCTCGGAGAAATGCAGCGTGTCGTCAGCCATGGTGAAGGTCGGAAACCAAAACTTGCCGTCGATCTGCTCGCGATACGTGGTGAATCGAGGGAAGAGGTTCTCACCATGTTTGCTCTTAACCAGCTCGCCTACGGGCTTGCCCTCCGTCTTCACAATCTGTAAATCGCGATCGTCCACCCAGACCACGCCCTGGAAATACTGATGTCCCTTCTTGAGTTCCCTGGGTCGAATGGAGAACACGTAGGCGGTGATCTGGTCCACCTTCACGTGGCCCAGATACTTGATCTCGTACTCCGGGAGCTCGTCAGACGTCAGCACGAACGGCTGAATGTTGCGCATGGCATTCAAGTCTTCCGGAGTCATGATGACGCGCTGCAGCGTGCTGACCGGAGCGTAGGTGACGTGCTCGATACGGTGCCCGGCGTCGTCATAGAGGATGTCCCATTCCTGCTGATAGACGCCGTCAGGATTGCCGTCCGGGTCGAGGGTTTCGATCTTATTGATCTGATGATAGGTGTAGTTATCGCGAGCTTGCTTGAAGAGCGTTTCCTTGGCGGCGAATTCCTGGATGATTTGCTGGGTGCGGTCGGGGCTCGGATCACTGAGGTCCGGCGCGGGCCCGGCTGCTGGACGGCCGGCGGCAGCCATGACCTTGGGGTTTTCGGAAGCCTTGTCGGTCCGGTCGGCGGCAGCCAGAGCGTCGTGGATTTTGGTATTGACGGGCGCCGCCGTGCCCATTTCGTTCACCGGCTGCGAAGTTGAAGGAGACGCGGCAGGGGCGGAAGACGCGGCCGGTGGGGCGGGCAAGGCGAGGGGACCTGAGGCGACGGGCCGAGCCGGGCTCGCAACCTCTTTCGACGAGCCGGCATTCTTCTGTGCCGCCGCCCATTTCTCGCCTGCCTTCTGCAATGCGTCGATGACCTGGTCGCTCGCGCCGTCGTTGTGGAACTTCTGCGCCAGGTCCGCGTTCATCTGGAAGTCGATGCCGCGCTGCTGGATGAGCGCCACCATCTTGTCCGTCGAAGCTCCGCCGATCAGCAGCAGACTGACGTCGTCCTTGGTCAGGGCATGTTCCGCCGCCGCCGAAGTACGCGCGGGCGTGAGACATAGCACTATCAACCCAAGAATCGCAACCGCCCTCGCGGCGCTCGCCAGCTTTCCTGCCATCCTGCTCACCTGGGATTCACCGTATGAGTCGTAGTCCGGAGGCCGGTATCTCCGCGCGGAACTCGAATGGTCCTCCGGCGCATCACACACCTTGTTAGAACCAACGCGCCGAAGGAAAGTTGTCCCTGACCCATCAACGATTTAGTCCCTGCGGATGCCGTGCCGAACGGGGTAGGTGCGCGGTCGGGCGGAATCTCGATGCTAGCGCGCGCGCCGGCGGTTCTTGAGCCGCATCTGGCGAAGCTTATGGGCTTTGCGCTTGGGCTTGGAAATCGCGAATGTGCCGCCGCCCACGCGGCGAACCTTCCAGCCCTTGTCCGGGGACGCCGGACTCGCAGCGGACTTCGGCGCTGCGGGGGTCACTGGCGGTGTACCGATCACTGCTCCCATCGTCTCTCCTTCAAATCCAGTTCTACTTCGCGGCTTCGATCGAGCTGACCTCGATCGTATCGCCGTTGAGAGTACCGGTCACTTTCACCTTGGCTCCCGCGAAGTCCTTGGCCTTGTCCTGATCGCTCAACTGGTAGACTTTCTTGTTGGCCTCGTCAGCCAGGACGAACTTGGCGCCGCTTTTGACACATTCGAGGGTACAGGCCTTGTCTCCTCCCGGCATCATGTGCTTCAGCCCGCACATGCTGTCACTGATGCTGCCTACGAAGGTCTTCTGAGCGGCGGGGGCAGCCAAGGCCATCCCGGCCGCCAGGAAAAACATCAAGCCCCACTGAGCTATTCTCCTCATGCTCATTCGCCTCCGATAAGAATCAACCACGACCTTCCGCCGCAACACCGGCGCCCGGCAACCGCGCGTGCGCAGTCATATTCGGCGATTCCCGAACCGTCCCGACCTCGCGCCCGGAATCCTCTCCAAGAACACCCTGCGAAAAGCCTACTGGCCCACGTCGATGCTTTTCGCTGCGTTTCCGGTGCGGGTGGGAACGTAATTGACCGTAGCCTGCTTGCCCGTCGCACCCGCCAGGTCGTCCAACTTCCCCGCCTTGTCGCCGACCTTGATCTTGGTGCCGCCGCTGACTTTGAAGTCGTAGGGAGTGCCCGCCGAACTGTTGACCACCACGAGCTTGTCCTCACTCTTCACCAAGAGGATGGTTCCGCTCATCGTCTCGGGCTTCGACCAACCGGCCATGGCCTTTTTCCCGCTCGCGGCAGCCTTGGGCGCCGCTTCAGGCGCCGGCTTCTCGGCTTCCTGGGCTGCGAGCGACAGCACACCGAGAAACGCGAACAAAGCAAGGACCAGAACTGACAAGAGCGTTTTCTTCATCGCAGTTCACCTCTCCTTTTGTGTGTGTTCCCTCGGTTCTTGCCATTATCTTAAACGAACGACGGCTTTCGGGCTATGGGATCCAGTACATGGGAGAATGCTCGGCGGCGACCCTCTTCGCCTCTTTGCCTGTTGTGATAACCTGAGAAACAGCCGGAATATCCAGGCTGGCAGCGGAACTCAGCGGTCAATGTCGATCGTCTGGGCGATGTTGCCAGACCGCAAAGCAACGAACCGCACCGTCGCCTGCTTGTTGTTCAGCGCTGTCAGGCTACCAGTCATCGGCCGGCCACCGACCTTAATCGCCGTTGTGTTGGTGACTTTGAAATCGAAACTCGCCGCCGTGGACTGGGTCAGAACCACTTTCTTATGGTGCTTCACGACGCCGTCGGGCTGCTGGACGACCGACGTCGAGTCCTCGAGCACCATGAGGAACTTCGGCACTTCATTCGCCGGGACGGTGAGAACAATGAGCCGCTGCTCGAGCACCACCATGGAGATCTTGCCGCTGATTCTTTCCGCCTTCCCCAGCAAGCTCTTGACACTGTCGGGTTGGGTCGCCGCTGGCTGGGTCGTGCTGGGATCGCCTGGGCTAGGGCTGTTCGCCACCTGGGCCAGGGCACAGTCCACACTCAAGGCTCCGCCCAGCAGAAGCTGAAGCAGAACGCTCGCCACTTTTGTCATCAAGCCTACCTCGCCTTCCAAGATGCCCCTTCGCATCCGCAGCGGCCCAGCGGGGCGACCGCGTATATCCTCATATTAACTCAAAAGTTGACGGCGCGTACGACTTTCAGCCTGATGCAAAACCAAAGCTGCGCGGGCTTACCGCTTCCGACTTGTTGCGCTCGTGGACGTATGGTCGGCGAGCAGTGGCGAAAACACGCCATTCATCCACTGATCGAGCGTCGCGCGGTTATTGAGAACCTCCGCCAGGGGGCGCTCACGCATCGCGTTCCTCAGTCCCTCGTGCACAGCAAGCACCGCGAATCCGGTGCGGTCGGTCCACAGCAGGTTTCCCTGGCTGTCCCAGAGTTTCAAGACGACTGTAGCCGCCGGCACGCTGCCATGCCTGGCGGCCAAGGCGAGGTGAGCGACGGTTTCAGAACCTTTGCCTCCGATCGGCTCCTCGGCGCCGTCCCACTTCGCGACCAGGCGGCTCACGGGCGCCTGGACCTGGACCACTTGCGCCTCGAGCACGCCGTCCACACGGATTAGCGAGGCGACGCGCGCGACCAAGCGAGGGTCGTCCGTCGGCCGGGAGGGTGCGACGCCCGAGGCGACGGTCTGTGCTGCGGCTTGCGCCTGCAGATATCGCGTCATATCAAAGTTGCCGGTCGCAGGGTCGATGGCGTCGAGGGGCGATGCCGCAGGAGCAGCAGCGGCCGTCTGGGCCTGGGATGCGGTCGCCGCCGGCTTGCCTCCTCTTGAGTCTTGCTTCGCGGGCTCATCTGGCGCGTAGCGCGTCATATCAAACTCGCCGGTGGCGGGATTGATGGCGTCGAGTGTTGAACTGGCCTGAGCAGCAGGACCAGCGGGAGCGGCAGGCGGCGCCTTCGCCTGGCCTTTCGCCTCAGTCTGGGCCTGTGTCGGCGCTGCGCCACGCTCGTACGCAGCCATGTCGAATTCCCCGGTCTCCGGGTTGATCGCTCCTAGCGTTGAGGAAAGAGGACGCGAAGGAGAAGCGGCGGCTTGGGACTTCAGGGCAGCGCTGAGCACTTCCGCGACCAGGCGGCGCGCCGCGACGTACCAGCCGGCGCGCGTCTCGAGGTAATTCTGCATCGCGTCGAACAGGGGATCGGCGCCTGGGACGCTCGACTCAGGAAGGATGACGACTTTCCTGATGCGCCGGCGGATTTCCTCCGCCGGGACAAAGAAGGAGTCGCGGGGCCCGTCCAGCCACTCGAGAGTATTCGCTCCACCCTTGGAGGAATACCAGGCGGTCACTTCGGCGCCCACCGCTAGCCTCTGGGTGTAGTCGTCCGAGGTTTCGAGCGTAACTTGCCGCCCATTGTCACCGCGAAGTCTGAGATGCGCGGGATCGACCGCCGTCACCACACCCGTCAACTTCGTGCCCGGGTGCCGTCCGTCCGCCGGCGCCGCGGCGAGCGGGGGGACGAGCATGACGGCGAGAACAATCGCGGCCATCACGGCGCGTGCCGACTTGGCAATCATCATGGGCGCGACCGTGCGGCTTGGCCTCCTCCGAATATGGCCTTCTAGTTTCAGCAAGGTAGCGATTACAGGAGTTCGTTCCACTTTGATCCTAACCTTTATTATCAGTACGATAACCTTTACTTTCGCCCCCTCAGAACAGTTCGTTCCGCGGTCCGTTCCAAGTCATGTACTTTTTTATCTTATACGTACGAGTGTCTCAGGTTCGCTTTTTATTGCTTTTCCTTCTCCCTCCGTGCACTCTGCCCCATGAACCACGCCCTCATTGACTCTTTCCGACATCGCGATGCGAGAGCTTGGTGCGATATCCCTCCTCGGCCAGCGCGTCGCCGATCTTTTCCGCCAGGGCCACCGAGCGATGACGCCCGCCCGTACACCCGATGGCGATAGTCAGGTAACTCTTCCCCTCACGAATGTAGTGCGGCAGCAGGTAGAGTAGCAAGCCCATCAGCCGCTTCACAAACTCGTGGGTTTGCGGATAGCTATCCATAAAACGGCGGACCGCCTGGTCGCGTCCTGTCTTCGGCTTAAGCCTCGGCACGTAGTTGGGGTTGGGCAGGAAGCGCACATCGAAGACCAGGTCGGCATCCTGCGGTACGCCAAAGCGAAATCCAAACGAGACGACGGAAAGCAGAATCGTCTTCCGGCCCGCCACGCCGCCAAAGCGCGCCTCGATGGAGTTGCGCAGCTCGTGCACGTTCATGCGCGTCGTGTCGATCACGGCGTCGGCAAGCTGGCGCATCGGCTTCAAGAGCAGACGCTCCAGGCGGATTCCTTCGCGCACCGGCAAATCGCGTCCCAGCGGATGCGGCCGCCGGGTCTCCTCAAAGCGGCGGATCAAGGCGTTGTCAGAGGCTTCGAGAAACACCAGCGACGGCTTGAAGTGGTTGCGCGACAAGCTCGTGTACATGGCGGGAAGCTGGCTTAGCGCTTCCCCGCCCCGGATGTCGACCACCACGGCGGCGCGCTCGATACGGCTGCCGGGCTCGCCACACCGCTCGGCAAACTTGGGGATCAGGTCTACCGGCAGGTTATCGACGCAGTAGAAGCCCAGGTCCTCGAACGTCTTCAGGACCGAGCCTTTGCCCGACCCACTGAGTCCGGTGATCAGAACGAATTGTCGCAGCGGCCTTTTCTTAACGCTCTTCATCAGACGGTATTAGAGAGAATCGCCAGCAGGTAGCCCCAGCATGCTTTTTATTGCTGTGGGTCCTTGCGCGTTCCGGACATCGACAAGCCCACGGCGCAAGCGACGTGCCGTGGCTACCAGCTGGACGGGTCACATCGTGCTGGGTCGGAACGCACTGACGTCGTTTCAATGCCCCGTGGAATCCGCGTGCCGGGTTGCCTCGAACAGGAACCAGGTGCGCCGCTCGGTCTCGTCAATCCAAACCTCAATGAGGCTGGCCGTGGCGATGTCCGTGTGTTCTTCGCAGACGCTATGGGCCTCGCGCAGGCGCGCCGCGAGGCTCTTGTTGTCCTCGCGCAGCTCGGCGAGCATGTCCTCCGGCTCGACGTATTCGGCGTCGTTGTCAGATACGCGTTGTAGGCGGGCGATATGGCCGATGGACCTGAGTGTGGTGCCGCCCACTTTGCGGATGCGCTCGGCGATGGGATCCGTCATGGCGAAGAGCTGGTCGCCCTGTTCATCGAGCAGTAAATGGTAGTCGCGGAAGTGTGGCCCGCTCATGTGCCAGTGGAAGTTCTTGGTCTTCAAGTAAAGCGCGAACACGTCCGCCAGGATGGCGTTCATGGCCCCCGCGATATCCTTCGTCGCCGCCGACTTCAGGTCGGTGGGGGTCAGTAGCGGGGCCTCTTGTCTGCGCTCGAGCTCTTGCGTCGCGGTTGAGGATTTTTTCATGACTTCGCTCCTTGGTTGTTGAAACTAGTTAAAGTCACTCCTTCGTAGCGGAGTCTGCGACCGGCGTCTCCAGCACTCCAAGAGCGCCGCTACCAGTCACGTGTCATAGCTTCTCAGGACTCGGGCTCAATCAGGCCCAGGTTGCCGTCGTGCCGCCGATACACCACGTTGACGCGTTCCGTCTCCGAGTTGCGGAAGACGACGACACCACTCGATGCCTGTTCCAGGGCGTCGACGGCCTCTTCGAGGGTGAGGGGCTTGATGGCGATCCGTTCGGTCTCAACCACGCCGCGCTCTTCGTGGTCCACGCCCGAGGGACGCAGCACGTTGAGCAGGATCACGGAAGTGGGGCTGGGACGGCGCTTGCGCGTCCGCTTGCGCTCGAGCCAGCGTACCGCCTGCCGCTCCAGCTTGTCGATGGCGCCTTTGACGGAAGCCAGCGCGTCGGGCGTTTCTGCCACGCTCACCAGCGTCTGATCGCGGAACTTCACGGTAATCTCGGCCATGCGCCGATGCTTCTCCGCCGCCAGAATCACTTTGGCGTCAAACCGGCCGTGCAAGATGCGGGTGAGTTTCCTCAGCCGCTCTTCCGTATACTTCCGCAACTGCGGAGTGACTTCCATCTGCCGGCCGGTGAAATCGAGTTGCATGGCTGGACCTCCTCTAGATTCGATCGCAGGGAGGCGAGGGTGGGATTCTCAAGCCTTGACCCGGCGTTGGTGCGTGCTGGGGATGCGCATGTCCTCACGGTACTTGGCCACCGTGCGGCGGGTCACGCAGATGCCCTGCTCGCGCAACCGCGCGGTGATCTGCTCATCGGTGAAGGGTTTGGCGGCGTCTTCTTCCTCGATCATCTTCTTGACCAGCCGCTTCAAATTGATCAGCGACGTGGAACCGCCGGAAGGCCCCTGTACCGCTTCAGAAAAGAAATAGCGAAGCTCGTAGACGCCTTGCGGCGTGTAGGCGTACTTGCTGGCCACCGCGCGGCTGACCGTCGAAGGATGGACGCCCACCTCTTCGGCCACTTCCTTGATCATCATGGGCCGCAGATAGTCGATGCCCTTGTCCAGGAATTCCTGCTGCCGGCGGATGATGGCCTCGCACACCTTGACGATGGTCTGCTTGCGCTGCTCGATGTTCTTGATGAGTTGGATGGCGGAAATGAACCGCTCCTTCACGTAGTTGCGCACCTCGCGGGTGGTGCCGCTTTCTTCGAGCATCCTCCGGTAGTGATGGCTCAACCGCAACTGGGGCAGACCTTCTTCATTCACGACCACCTGGTACTCGTTGCCCATCTTGGCGATGGCCACGTCAGGCTCAATCAGCCGCGGCTGGGAGTTGTTGTAGCGCTGGCCGGGACGCGGATCGAGCTTGCGAATCACGTCGATGGCGCGCTCAACGGCCGGCACCGGACGGTCCATCGCCCGCGCGATCTCCCGGTATTGCTTGTTCTGCAGCCGTTTGAGGTTCTCGGGGTCGGTGATGATGTGCAGCGCCAACGTGTTTTCAGGCGCCAAGTGCTTGAGCTGGATGGCCAGGCACTCGCTCACGTCGCGCGCCGCCACTCCCAGCGGATCGAATTCCTGCACCAGCGCCAGCGCCCGCTGGACATCCTCGGGCTGATGCCCGCCCGTCTGCGCCATCTCCTCCAGCGTCGCCGTCAGGTAGCCGTCCTCGTTCAGGTTGCCGATGATCGACATGGCGGCCTCGCGCACCGCATCGGAGGCGGTGCTCAGGCGCAACTGCCACTCCAGGTGATCCGCCAGCGATGAGGGCTGCGCGAGGAAATTCTCGAAGGAGGGTTTCTCGATATCCTCGGCGGCCGGCGACTTGTAACCGGGGTCGAGGTAATTGTCGAAGAACGATCCGAAGTCGATCTCCTCGAAGGAATCGTGCTTGTCGCCGTTGGCCGTCTCGGCCGGGGTCTCGACGGGCTTTTCAGCCTCGGCCTCCACTTTCTGCTCGACCTCGTCGAGTGACGGAACGTTCTCGGGCAACTCCTCGAGCACCGGGTTGGCGACCATCTCCTGATTGATCATCTCGCGCAGCTCGAGCTTGTTGAGCGCGAGCACGCTGACCATCTGCACCAAGCCGGGCGTCAGGATCTGCTTCTGCGCCACCCGCAGGCTCAGTCCGATTCTTGGCTGTGTTCCACCCATCAGATTGCCAGTCGAAAATTGTCACCGAGGTAAATCTTCTTCACCTCAGCGTCGTTGCCCAGCTCGGACGGCGTCCCGGCCCGGAAAATCCGCCCGTTACTGATGATATAGGCGCGATCGGTTACCTGCAATGTTTCGCGCACGTTGTGGTCCGTCAGGAGCACCCCGATGCCCGCCGCCTTCAGTTGCAGAATGATGCGCTGAATGTCCTCGACGGCCAGCGGATCGATTCCGGAGAAGGGTTCGTCGAGAAGGATGAAGGTCGGCGAGATGACCAGCGACCGCGCCACCTCGACGCGCCGGCGCTCTCCTCCCGAGAGCACGTAGCCGTAGTTGCGCCGTACCTGTTGCAGGCCGAGCTCCTCGAGCAATTCCTCCAGGCGCTCGCGTCGCTGGTGGGCGGTGAGGGGCAGCGTCTCAAGCACCGCCATGATGTTCTCTTCAACGGTAAGTTTGCGGAAGATGGAAGGTTCTTGCGGCAGATAGCTGATGCCGTTGCGCGCCCGCAAGTACATGGGAAGCGCGCTGATATCAGCGCCGTCAAGGAGCACTTGGCCCGTATCGGCATGCACCAGTCCGACGATGATGTAAAACGTGGTGGTCTTGCCGGCGCCGTTCGGGCCGAGCAGCCCTACTACCTCTCCCTGACCGATCCGCAGGTTGATGTCGTCAACAACTTTTCGGCCTTTGTAGGACTTCGTTAGGTCGACCGTGGAGAGAATCTGCATGACTCGTTCACTGGCTCACGCGGCGCTTGGAAAGAGTGGGGGATTTTTCACCTCCGTCCACAGCGAGGGTATCATCGTGAATAAAGAATGTCAAACTTTGGCCAGTCGTAAAGCCCTTATCTTCATCGTAAAGCGAGGGCGGCCCGCCCTTCATGACAATCTTTCCCGGTGCCGCGAGATAGTCGGCATGGTCGCCGCTGGCGTGCCGCTGCGGTTGCGTCACGCGAACGTGGCCGTCCGCGACCACGCGGTCCACTTGCGAGCCACTGCCCGTCGAGGCCGGGGAGAAATAGACACTCATGCGGTCCGAGCGAAGCGTAGTCGACTCGGTCTGAAGGTCCACGTTGCCGCGATAGTCGGCTTTGCGGCCCTCCTCGAGGTAGTCTAGATGAGCGGCGCGGATGGTCAGCGAATGAGCGGCTAGATCCGGGGTAGCCGCCGCAGCTTTTCCGGAGGCGGGCGAGGAGGCGACCAGATGGGAGGTCAGGACGCTCGAGCCGGAACTCAATCGCCGCTCCTTCCCATAGTAATCGAGCGAGGGCGACTCGATCACGTCGACACCATGCCAAGCTCGCACGTGGCCCTGATAGTGCACCACCTGATCGCGTCGCTCCGCCACCACGCGGTCGGCGAGCACGTTGGTGGTGGAATCAGCGGCATTGGAGGCTGCGCTGGAAGCTGATTTCGAGGTTCCCGCGGCCTTCGTCCCCACGGCTTCAACGCTGGTAGCTTCAACCTTACCGATTCCCTCCGCCGTGTCGGTATCCAAGTGAAGCAGAAGCCGCTCAGCTTTGATGCGAGTCGCTGTGTCCCACACTTGTGGGCGACCGGTCAGCGTGAGCGTCTGCCCCTGCGGAGAATAGTCGGCCTGGTCCGCGCTCGCCTGGCGGTCCTCGCCGCGGAAAGTGAACTTGCCGGTCTGCTGAAGCGCCACGACGGCCTCAGTCGCGGGATCGAAGGTGGCGCGCAGCCGGTCGGACGCGCTCTCGCGCCTGCCGACTCCAGCAGGCGAGCCCGGCGGAGGCTGCCACACCAGCCGCGTTCCCGACGTTCCCGAAAGGCTCTCGATGCGATCCTTCGTGTCGAACTCCATCAGCAACTGCCCCGCGGTAATCTCGCGCTGTCCCTGTTTGGGATCTTCGGGCACAAGGGTAAGCTTGCCTTCGCCAATCGTATTCGCTACGACCAGGCTCCGGCCGTCGGGCCGGAAACTGAAGTCGACTTGCGAGGCGGTCAGAGTCTTAGTCTCCGGCAACGTGCCCAGCGGTGGCGTCTGGGACGCCTTCTCGAGCGGGGGCGTCGGCCGCGCGCCAGGTGTCCCGGCACCGCTGGAGCCGGCCGGAAGCATCGTCAAATGCACGTCACCCGTGGCGCTGCCCTTTTGTGGCATGGCGTGAACGCCGTGAAACGCGACGTCCACCGCTTGCGCTTCCAGGCGCGACACACTCCCTGGTTTCCCCGGTCCGGCACGCCGCTGCGATTCCGCCTTGATGGCACCCTCTGCGACCATCCTCCGCAAGGCGCCGGTCGCCGGGTCAAAATCCCCGCGCAGATGGTCCGCCTGCGCCACAATCGAAGTTGCGCTCGAAGGCGCACCCTTGGCGTTCTCAATCGCCGCTTGGACGGCCTTATCCAGCACAGCCTGGGTCAGGCGACTCCGGCTATCGAGCGTCACCACGCCGCTCCCTGCCGTGACGCGGCTCGTCCCGCGCGTAAATTCCAGAGGGCCCGTAAGCGTGCTGCGGCCCGTGTCCTTGTCGTAGCGCATGTGAGCAGCCGTAAGCAGAACGGGCGGTTGCGGTCCCTGGCGCCATTCGCCTTGAACGTCCTTCCGGAGCTCGAGCCAGCCATCGCGCGTCGCATAAACCAGCCCCATCGCCGAGCCCGAGATGGCCCCGGCTTTGAAGCGCACCGGCCGGTCGCTCGAGAGCTCGGAGCCTTGCTGGCGGTAGGTCACTCCGGTAGTCTCAAGATCCACGGTCTGAGGTCCGCGCGAGTTCTCGGCGCCAGGCAGCACGCCGGGCGGCGCATTCAGTTCGATCTGGGTGGTCCCTGGACTCGAGAAATCGCCCGTCAGAGAGTTGTACTCGGCGCGCTCGGTCCGCAGTACGTCATGCCGGTCGCCCTTGCGGCCAAAAACCTCAACCACCACGTCCTGAAGGACGGTGGTACCGCCCTCTTTGAGAGCCACGGTGCGTGCGGCGCGAATCGTGAACACCGGGCGGTCGTTGTCCGAGCGTGTGAACGTGTAGCCCGACACCTGCTGGTTGACATTGCTGGGCAGGCTCTGAGGCGTCGCCGCCGGCTGGCCCTGACGCCTGCTCCGCAGGCGGTAAGCGATGCCCACGCCTACGAGGGTGGCCGCAAGCGCGCCCACGAGTAACCTGCTCAGCAGTCTTGTGTGTGTCTGTGCTTTTCCCGTATTCTCTAATCTCCGCCGCGCAGATCCTTGACGCCGAGCTCGAGACCCACCAGTCCGTCCCAGGTGGACTCTTCCAGCGTAAACGCCAAGTCGATTTCATCTCCGGCGCGGAGCGCGGACCATTCTTCCGCTTTGCCCCAGGCCACGGCGGCGAACGACTTGGATTCTCCCGCCACCCTCAGCTTTAGATGCCGGTCTTTGAAGACTCGTGGCGCGGCGGCGAGATGAAGCCCTCGCGCGCCGAATACCGGTGTGGGATTGCCGACGCCGTACGGCTCGAGCATCTTCAGCGCCTGATAGAACTTCCAGTCGAGGCTTTCAAGAGCCACCTCGGCATCGACACGCACTTCGGGCTCGAGGTCTTCCGGCGAGAGCGCATGTCGCGCATAAGCCTCAAACGCCGACTCGAGGTCCTGGATACGGCCGGCCGGCAAGGTGAAGCCCGCCGCCTGAGCGTGGCCCCCGAAACGCACAAACACGTCTTTCGTAGCGGTGAGCGCATTGAGGAGGTGGAAACCCGAGATCGATCGCCCTGACCCGTAGCCCAGCGGCTCGCCTGACTCGTCCTCGATGGCGATCACCAGGGTTGGCCGGTGGTAGCGCTCGGCTACGCGTTGCGCCGCGATACCGATAACCCCGCGATGCCAGCCGCGCCGCGCAAAAACAAGCGAGTAGCGGTCCTTCCAGCGCGTGCAACCCGCCGATGGCTGTTCTTGAATGAGTTCGGCGATCTCGGCGAGTATCTGCTCCTCCACCTGCTGCCGCTCGCGATTAAGGCCGTCCAAGCGCTCGGCGATCTCACGTGCTTTGCCGCCGTCGAGGCAGGTAAACAAGTCGATGACGTCGCGCGCGTTTTCCATACGGCCGGCGGCATTCAGACGTGGCGCGAGCCGAAACCCGACGTCGCCCGTGGTGACGGCCCGCCCGCGAACTCCTGCGACATCGAGCAGAGCGCCCAGCCCTTGATGGACGGGCTCGCGTAGGCCGGCGAGTCCGAAATGGGCGATGACCCGGTTCTCACCCACCAGCGGTACTACGTCAGCGATCGTCCCCAGCGCGACGACCTTGAGGTACGACTGCGTCTGGCGGTCGGAGAGGCGCGCACCGAGCAGCGCTTGCGCGAGCTTGAAGGCCACGCCCACACCGCTCAGGTTTTTCTCCGGATACGCGCAGTCCGCCCGGTGCGGATTCAGAATGGCTGAGGCGGCGGGCAGATCGCCGTCCGGCAGGTGGTGGTCCGTAACAATGCAATCCACTCCCAACTCGCGCGCTCGTGCGATGACCGCGTGCTCGCGGATTCCCGTGTCCACGCTGAGCACCAGCCGGTAACCGTCGCGGGCCGCACGCTCGATCACCTCCGCGCGCATCCCGTAGCCATCCGCCATGCGATCGGGGATGTGCGCGTCCACCTGGGCGCCGAGCGAACGCAACGCTGTCAGCAGCACCACAACGGCCATCGTCCCATCGACGTCGTAGTCGCCGTAGATGAGGACCTTCTCGCCCTGCTCAACGGCGCGACGCACGCGGCTGACGGCAGCTTGCATGCCGGCCATCAGGAACGGATCGTGAAGCTGGCTGAGGCTGGGATAGAGAAATCGTTGCGCGGACTCGGGATCCTCGATGCCGCGCAGCGCCAGGATCCGCGCGATGGTGGGCGGCAAGCTCAGCTCGCGCGCCAGGCGATCAATCGTAGACGAATTGGCAGTGGGTTCGAACCAACGCATCGATCATCGTTATCCTGACAGAGGAGTCGGGAGGTTGCAAGCGCCGCTCGCGCGCTCTACGCCAGACGCGCGCGCCCGCGCAACAAACGCTTATCGACACTATCGCCCTTCGCGGTACAATGCCTGGCGGAGAGGATCATCATCCATGCAACGTCGTACCTTTTTGAAGACTGCGGGCATGCTGTCGGCTTCCGCCTGTCTCAGCGATTTCGTCGAATCGACCGCGTTCGGCCATCCGGCGGCGGCGGCGCTCAAGCGTTTCAAGCTGGGCGTCATCAGCGACGAGTTCTCCGAGGATTTCGAGTTGGCGCTCAAGACGATGAAGGGCTTTGGACTCGAGTGGGTCGAGGTGCGCAGCGTCTGGGGCGTCTACAACACGGAGGCGACGCCCGAACAGGTCCGGCGCATCAAAGACCTGCTCTCGAAGTACCAGTTCAAAGTGTCGGTCGTCGATACCGCGCTTTACAAATGCAACCTGCCGGGCACCCAGAACATCGTGGGCGAGAAGGACGCCTATCCCTACGCCGCGCAGATGGACCTGCTCAAGCGCGCGAGCGACCGGGCGCATGACCTGGGCACCGAAAAGGTGCGCGTCTTCGCTTTCTGGCGTACCGCGCATCCCGAACAACACTCGTCCCGCATCGCCGAGGAACTCTCGAAGGCGGCGGAAGCGGGCCGGCAGCAAGGCGTACGGCTGGTGCTTGAAAATGAGGGAGCGTGCAACGTCGGCACCGGACACGAGCTCGCGCAGATGTTGAAGCTCGTGCCCGCCGCCAATTTCGGCGCCAACTGGGACGTGGGCAACGGATACTGGCACGGCGAGATTTCGTATCCTGAGGGCTACGCGGCGCTCGACAAATCCCGCATCTCGCACATGCACCTGAAGGACGTGCGTTGCGGAGCGGCGGCGAGCAGCGAACAGAAAGCGGAAGCGTTTCGCAAGCCGGGCGAGCGCGTGACCGAGCAGTCAAAGTGTCACACCGCGATCGTGGGCACCGGGCAAGTGGACCTCAAGGGACAGATTCGCGCTCTGCTCAAGAACAATTACCAGGGCACGATGTCGCTCGAGCCGGAGTACGAGGCGCCCGACGTCACGCACTTCGAGGCCACGCGGCGTTCGCTCGAAGGCCTTCTGAAGATTATGTCCGGCGCGATGGCCTAGGGCCGACCGGTCGGCGCTCATTCGGAGCGAGGCGGGGAGTCTTTCTCGGGACCCTTGGTCATCACGAAGATTTCACACGGATCACCCAGGTCGCGCGCCGACGGCGTGATGATGGTGCGCGGGCTGACGTGGATCTTCGCCCCCTTCTGGATCGCCACGCGCACGTCTTCCTCACTTACAAACTCGACGGGACGCGGCGCCGCAGGAGTCTCGGGCGTGGGCTGCTTCGTCGCCGCCGCGGACGAAGGAATGACCTTGGGAAGGGCGGGTCCCGCCTGGGTCGCGTTCGACGCGGCGGGAGCTGGCGATCCCGCCGCTTTGGAGCGTCGCGCGAGAAAGCGCTCCACGATGCCGGAGATTTCAGCGGCGTTTGGCTCCTTCAACCGACTTCCAGTTGGCGTCGAGGCAACGCGGAGCAGGGGCGTCGTGCGAGGTTGCGGCGCAGGCGATGAGCCGTCCGCCGCGACACGACGAATCTCGCCTGAATCCTCGACGCGGTTAACCGGCCGACGTTCGTAGGCAAGGCGCTTGATGTTCACCAGGTGCATGGGCGAGATGTTGTCGGAAGTGATGTTTCCGCCCGGTGTGCCGCAACCGAGCGACATGGAAGGAAAAAGCTTGGTCGAGTAACCAATCGAGCCGTGCGGCGCCGGCGTATTCACCACCAGCCGGAAGGCGGGAGCTTTTAGGGCGAACTCGCGCGTCACCTTGTCATCGCCTGCGTGGATGGCCATCGTATGGCCCATGCCGCCGAACTCGAGCAACCGGGTGCAGACCTCGAGCCCTTGCTGCCAGTCTTTCACCACATAGAATGAGAGCACGGGTGAGAGCTTCTCGGCCGACAGCGGATACTTCCTGCCGACACCTTCGAGCGGCGCGACCAGGGCGCGCGAGCTGGGCGGAATCGTGATGCCGGCTTCGCGCGCGATGCGCTCTGCCGACTGCCCGACCATCTTCGAGTTGACGCGGAAGTTAGGCAGGATGAGGGCGCGCGCCACGGCCGCCGCCTGCTGGGAGTCGAGAAAGAAGCCGCCTTGGCGCTCGACCTCGGCTTTGAAGCGGTCGGCAATCGCCGCGTCCACGACCATGTGCTGTTCGGAGGAGCAGATGGTGCCGTTGTCAAACGTCTTCCCGGTCAGGATATCCGCGACGGCCTTGGGAACGTTCGCCGAGCTGTGGACGTAAGCGGGGACGTTGCCCGGTCCGACGCCGAGCGCCGGCTTGCCCGAGCTGTACGCCGCCCGCACCAGGCCCGCGCCGCCGGTCGCGAGGATGATCGCCGTCGAGCGGTGCCGCATCAGCTCCTGGGTAGCCTCCATGGTCGGCTGGCTCAGGCAACCGAGACAGCCCTCAGGGGCGCCCGCCTGCAGCGCCGCTTCGAGCATCACCCGCGCCGTCTCCTGGATGCAGTGAACGGCGGCAGGATGCGGGCTCATCACAATGGCGTTGCGGCCCTTCAGAGCGATCAGCGCCTTGAAAATCGCCGTCGAGGTCGGGTTGGTGCAAGGAATGATGGCGGCTACCACGCCGGCAGGAACCGCCACTTCCGTGACACCGTTCTCAGGGTCCTCACGGATGATGCCGACCGTCTTCAAGTGGCGGATCGCGTTGTAAACATCGCGCGCGCTGAAAAGGTTCTTATCGACCTTGTCGGCCACGACGCCGTAAGTGGTCTCTTCGACCGCCAAGCGCGCCAGTGGTTCGGCGTGCTGACGCGCCGCTTCCGCCATGGCCGCGACGACCGCGTCCGTCTGTTCCTGGGAAAAATGCTCGAGGACTTCCTGGGCCTTGGCGGCCTGCTCAACGAGGCGGCGAGCTTCCTGGATGGATTCGAGGTCTCGATCCAGCATGGAGTGACTGGGCAGTCAGGCGATTGAGCGATTGAGTCATCGGGCCGCCCCACATCGGCGTCGCAACGGCCCCATCACTCCATCGCACAAGGGTGACGCGAGGTCGCAGCTCAACCCGTTGACGACTTCTTTCCCGAAAGCGCTCCGCCCGGGAGGATTTTCTCGGCTTCGTTGTGAGGACGAGGAATCACGTGCACGCTGACCAGCTCGCCGACACGGCGCGCGGCGGCGGCTCCTGCGTCGGTCGCGGCCTTCACCGCGCCCACGTCGCCGCGCACCATCACCGTCACATAGCCGGCGCCGATGTATTCCTTGCCGATCAGAGTGACGTTGGCCGCCTTCACCATGGCATCGGCGGCTTCGATGGCCCCCACCAAGCCGCGCGTTTCGATCATTCCCAGCGCCTCAAGCGTCATCACGCCTCCCTGTCCCGGTAACGATGGCAAGAACCGCGAGCCAGCAACCGTTCGAGCATGACAGCTCCCGTTAGCTGTTCACGTCGAACGCCCTATTAAGGATGTACAAGCTAGCACGAGTGGCAGAGCAGCGCAAGCGAGTCGAACCTGGGGATGGCGTCGCGGAGAACTTAAATCCACTCCAGCGCGCCGCGCTTCCAGATCCAGATGTAGCCGATGATGAGGATTCCCAGGAAGACCAGCATTTCGACCAGACCGAACAGTCCCAGGACCTGGTACTGGACGGCCCAGGGGAAGAGGAAGATGGTCTCCACGTCGAAGATGACGAACAGGATGGCGATGAGGTAGAAGCGTACGGTATAGCGGCCCCGCGAGTCTGACTCTGGCGTGATGCCGCATTCGTACGGCATGAGTTTCTCGGCGCTGGGCTCGGGAGTGGGACGCACAAGCTTGGTCAGCGCCAGCGTGGCCAGCGGGAAAATAACGGCGAGGGCGACGAAGATCAGAACCGGGCCGTATTGGTTCAGCACCGCTCGGGACTCCTCCTTTTGTCGAGCCCGATCATAACACAGGACTGGACGCCGAGGGACGGCCCATCTAGTGCCTAAGGTGTCTGATGAAGCGTCCGACGAATACGAACAGCGTCACACCGAGGCCTGCCGCGCCGAGGCAGATGAAGAGCGCAAAAAACACATTACCAACGAGGCTAAGCGAGAAGTTCCTGACAAACCGCTCGATGATACCTACAAGGCCTACGATGAGTCCACTGCCGAAGAAAATGAATCCCAGTAGGATGGCCAGTCCGTACAGCACGTCACTAACCGGCATCTCACGCTTCACTTTTTCCTTGCGCGGAGGCGCGACCGCTCTCAAGAGGCTATCTGGTATCGCTAGCGCCGTGGGACGTTATATTATCGAACGCGCCAAGGTTCTACAAGTCGTTTCGGCACGAGGGAGTGCCTCAGCTTGATTCATCTTTGGGAGTCCCTCGCCTAAGTCGAAGGTAAAGCCAGAGTAACCATCCCATAACTATAAAGCGCACGCTGAGGCTCAAGGCTATACCCCACCATTTGAGACCGTCCACGAAGGAATGCCAGTCGATAAGCTTCCAGCCCAGATCAACGCAGTAGAGAGAGAATAATATTAGCGCGGCCCAACCCGGTTTGAATCCCCTCATGCCGTCACCTCAGCTCCCATTGTACTCAGCTCGGTGCCAAGCCCGGCCTCCCTGCTCATTGGTCTTCCGCATGAGCCGTACGCCCCTGCGCGATATCGATCGCGTGCGGCAGGAGATCGAGGATGCTCTCGAGCGAATCGGTCGCGCCGCGCACGCTGCCCGGCAGGTTGACAATCAGCTTGCCGCGGCGCACGCCGGCCACACCGCGTGAGAGCAGGGCCCGGCGGGTCTTCTTGGCCCCTTCGGCGCGCATCCATTCCGCGAGTCCGGGCACTTCCCTTTCGATGACGGCACGCGTGGCTTCGGGCGTTACGTCGCGCGGGCTGAGTCCGGTGCCGCCGGTGGTGATGACAGCATCGCAATCGTCCGCATCCGTCCAGTCTTTCAGGCGTTCGACGATGCGTTCGAGGTCGTCGGGCAGCACCTCGCAAGCGATGACGCTCCAACCCTCGGACTCGAGCCGGGCGCGCAGCGCCGGACCCGAGCGGTCCTCGCGACGGCCCGCCGCCGCCGCATCGCTCAGCACCAGAATCTTGGCGCGCAGCGGGCGACTCAACGGCGCCTCCGATACGTCCCACTCTTGCCGCCGGACTTCTCGAGCAGTCGCAGGCCGGTGATCTCGATACCCTTGTCGACGGCTTTCGACATGTCGTAGACGGTGAGGGCGGCGACGGCCGCCGCGGTCAGCGCCTCCATTTCGACGCCCGTAGGTCCGGTGGTCCGAACCGTGGCGCGAATCCGGACGCCCTGCTTCGAGAACTTCGCCTCGACGTCAACGTGGCTAAGGAGCAAGGGATGGCACAGTGGAATCAGTTCGGCGGTGCGCTTGGCGGCAGCGATGCCGGCGATGCGCGCGATCTCCAGCGGGTCGCCCTTGGGCGCATGCTCGACCGCACGGCGCGTGCGCGGGCTCATCTTGACTTGGACTTCGGCGACCGCCTGGCGAGCCGTGTCGGGTTTGGCCGACACGTCAACCATGCGGATGCGTCCGGCGCGATCGTAATGGCTCAGCTTAGGCATGGCTTATCGGTGGTGACGGCTGCTTATCAGATCCAACGGCTCATGAGCGGTGGCGGCTGCGGGTCGCGGGTCGTAGATTCTATCGTGCTTCAATCCGCAATCCTCAGTCTCAAATCTCCAAACCTTCAATCTGCAATCCTCAAGACGTCCACCCAGTCGCCTGCCGCCAATTGTGTCTGCTCCGGGTGGACCACCAGAAAGCAGTTGGCCGCGGCCACCCCCACCAAGTCGCCGGAACCTTGCCAGGCGACGAGGTTAACGACCGGGTCGCCGTCCGCCGTCTCGACGCGCGCTGGCATGAAAGTGGTGAGTCCCGTCCTCTGCTGGAGCGGCTTGCCGAGGCGGGCGCGCAGGAACACCGGCGCGACCGGCTCGGCGCCCGCGAGCATCTCGAGCGCGGGCCGCGCAAACAACTCGAAAGTGACGTAAGTTGAAACCGGATTCCCCGGTAATCCGAAGAAGAACTTCCCGCCGGCGCGGCCGAAGACCAGCGGCTTTCCCGGCCGGATGGCCACACTCTGAAAATAGAACTCCGCGCCGAGCGCCGCGAGCACCGTCTCGACAAAATCGTACTTGCCCGCTGAGACGCCTCCACTCAAGAGCAGCAGGTCCGACTTCAAGCCTTCCTCGATCAAAGCGCGCAGCGGCTCGACCTGGTCGGGCGCAATCGCGAGCAGCTTCGGAACGCCGCCCACCGCCTCCACCTGCGCGGCCAGCGTCATCGCATTGCTGTTGCGAATCTGGAACCACTCGGGCGTCGCGTCAGCCGGGACCACTTCGTCGCCCGTGGGCAGGATGGCGACCTGGGGCCGGCGGAACACGCGGACCTGGGTCCGGCCCACAGTGGCCAGCAGCCCGACTTCGCCCGCGCCCAGCCTTCTTCCACGAGCCAGCACCCGGGATCCCGCCTGGGCCTCGCTCCCGCGCGGCACGAAGTTCTCGCCCGCCGTGACCGGCCGTACGATCTCGACCCGCGAGCCGCGACGGCGAGTGTACTCAACCATGACCACAGCGTCTGCACCGTCGGGAAGCGGCGCGCCTGTCATGATCTCGATCGCCGCACGCGGCCGGCTGCCTAGATCCCCGAGCCAGGGCCTGCCGGCGCGCGCTTCGCCAATACACTCGAGTTCAGCGGGAACGGTCGCGACATCGGCGGCGCGTACCGCGAAGCCGTCGCGCGTCGCGCGGCGAAACGGCGGAAGATCGCGGTCGGCGAGGACATCTTCGGCGAGGATGCGGCCGCGCACCTGCGCGAGCGGCGAAGTTTCCACGGGAGGATTGCTCGCCGCCGCTGTCAGGCGAGCCTTGACTAGAGAGAGCGCTTGCTCGAACGTCAGCGTCATACAACCCAAGCGAAGCGGCGCTCGACTATCGTCCGCCGATCTCTCCGAGCCAAATCGTCTGGTGGCGTTCAGGGCCAGTCGAGACCATGGCGATCGCGACTCCGACCTGATCCGCGAGAAACCGGAGATAGTCCTGCGCCTTCTTCGGCAACGCAGAATGGTCGCGGAGACCGAAGGTGGACTGTTGCCATCCGGGGAGCACTTCGTAGCGCACCTTCAGGCGCTCGAGAGCCGCAATTCCGGGCGGGAAATCTGCGGACTTTCGTCCGTCGAACTCGTACTCCATGCCCACCGGAATTTCGGCGAGCTGGTCGAGGATATCAAGTTTGGTGATGACCAGGCTCGAGAGGTGGTTCAGCCGGGCGCTGTATCGCACGGCCGGAACGTCAAACCAGCCGCAGCGCCGTGGCCGCCCCGTTACCGCTCCATACTCACCGCCACGCTCGCGGAGCTTGTCGCTGTCAGGGCCCGAGGCTTCCGTCGGAAAGGGCCCGCTGCCAACGCGGGTGGTATAGGCCTTCGAGACGCCGACTACGGCACTGATACGCGTCGGCCCGACACCCGTACCGGTACATGCGCCTCCAGCGGCGGCACTCGAACTGGTGACGAAAGGATAAGTGCCGTGGTCAAGGTCGAGCAGCGTCCCCTGCGCGCCTTCGAAAAGCACCCGCTTGCCGCGATCCATGGCGGTGTTGAGGTACGCCGATACGTCGACCAGCCGGGGCACGATGTGGCTCGCGGCCTCGAGACAGCAGTCGACCACGTCGGCAGCGTTCAAAGGAGCGCTTCCGAACAGCGCCGCCGCCTGGCAATTCTTCTCCGCCAGGACTTCGCCCACCTTGCATCGAAACACGTCGGGGTCCCGCAGATCTGCGGTGCGCAGGCCGCGCCTGGCCGCCTTGTCTTCGTAAGACGGCCCGATACCCTTCGCCGTCGTGCCGAGTTTGCCCGCGCCGCGCGCCTGTTCGGCGGCCAGCTCATGGGCGCGATGGTAAGGCAGAATCAGGTGAGCGCGATCGCTGACCAGGAGGCGGCCGCCCACGTCCACGCCGGCCTTCTCAATCGTGGCCAGTTCCCCGACCAGCGCCAGCGGATCAATCACCACGCCGTTACCCAGGACGGCAGTCTTCTCGGGACGCAGGATGCCGGTGGGAATCAACTGGAGGATGAACTTCTTGCCGTCGATGACGACGGTATGTCCGGCGTTCGCGCCTCCCTGATACCGGGCCACGATATCAAAGCGCTCGGCGAGGGCGTCGACGGCTTTCCCCTTGCCTTCGTCCCCCCATTGCACGCCGACCATGACTACCCCTTGGGACATACGACACCTTGGAACTGGCGCACGAGCGCTGGTGGTGGGAGCCGAGAGGAGTCACACGTCTCCGCCCCGCTGGGCGCAGCGCCTGCCAGCCTAGACGTATTTCTCGAGCATCTTCAGGATAACGTCCTTGGACGTGGCGCCGACCACTTGTTCCTGAACCTGGCCATCTTTGAACAACAGCAGGGTAGGAATACCGCGGATGTTGTAGCGGCCCGCGACGGACGGGCTGTCGTCAACGTTGAGTTTGCCCACCGTGGCCCGGCCGGAGTACTGCTCGGCGATGGCCTCAACCGTGGGCGTCATCATGCGGCAGGGCGCACACCACTCCGCCCAGAAGTCCACCAGGACGGCCTTGTCAGCCTTCAGCACTTCCTGTTCGAAGTTGGCCTCAGTGAAAACCTTGATGTTGTTGCCTGCCATGATGGATCCCCCCTCGATGTCGTTCCGTCGACTGCCGGACAACGTGCTAGACGGCCGCACTCTGGCTCGCCGGCTCCTCAGTCTTGATGGATTCGACCTTCGCCCGCCTCTGCTCCTCGTAGATCTTCAGATATTCCGCAGCGGAAACAGGCCACGAAAAGTCCTTCTGCATACAGTTGCGCATCACCTGTCCCCACGCCGACGGCCGGTGATACGCCTCGACGGCTTGCCGGATGGCGGAGAGCATGGCATCCGCCGAGTACTTGGTGAACTTGAAGCCGGTGCCATTGCGCCCATCGAACGGCTCGACCGTGTTCTCAAGGCCTCCTGTCGCCCGCACCACGGGGATGGTGCCGTATTTCATGCTGTAAATCTGGTTCAACCCGCAAGGTTCGTAGCGCGACGGCATCAGGAAGATGTCCGCGCCCGCCTCGATCTGGTGAGCCAGCGCGTTGTCATACGCAACCTTGACGAGGAACTTTTCGGGGTACTTGGCGGCCGTCTCGCGGAAGAACTCCTCGTAGGCGGGATCGCCGGTGCCGAGCGCGACGATGTAGAGGCTCATCGCCATGAGCTGATCGGCAGCCTCGGCAATCAGGTCGAAGCCTTTCTGGCGGTCGAAGCGAGAGACAATGCCCAGTACGGGCCGGTTCAGCACCGGCTGGCGCGCGCCCATCTTCTCGAGCAGCGCCTTCTTGCACAGCATTTTCCCCTTCATGTTATCGAGCGAATAGTTGGCGGGGATCAGCTTGTCGGTAGCGGGGTCCCAGGGTTCGTAGTCGACTCCGTTGACGATTCCGCGCAGGTGGTCGCTCCGCTGCTTCAACACGCCCTCCAGCCCGAAGCCGAACTCCGCCGTTTGGACCTCTTCCGCGTATTTGGGACTGACCGTGGTGATGAAGTCGGAGTAAATGATGGCGCCCTTCAGGAGATTCACTTTGCCGAAGAACTCAAGCGAGTCCATGGTGAGCAAACCGGGATCGAGGGAAAGCTGAGGGAGGACCTCGGGCGGGAAGATGCCCTGGTAGCCGAGGTTGTGAATCGTGAAAACAACCGACGAGCGCTCGAAGTAGCGGTCCCCTTTATAGAGAGAGTGGAGATAGATCGGTACCAGCGCCGTCTGCCAGTCGTGGCAATGGATGACCTCGGGCGGGATGGGAGAACGCTTGATGAATTCCAGCGCAGCCATGGAGAAGGCGCCGAAGCGCACGGGATTGTCGGGGTAGTCCTGGCCATTCTCCTGGTACAGGCCCTGACGGTCGAAGAACTCCGGAAGTTCGACCAGACAGTGGCGGACACCTGCGATTTTGCCGCCGTCCTGGACGGAGACAAACCGAAGCCCGGAAGCCAGCGGCACCGTCACCCCCTGGCCTTCAGGAAGCACCGGCCCCGGCTTGGTCATGCGATAGCGGGGGAGGATCACTTGGACCTCATGTCCGCGCGCCGCCAGGGCTTTGGGCAAGGCGCCGACGACGTCGGCCAGACCGCCGGTCTTCGAGAAAGGCACCCCTTCCGAGGCCACAAAAACAATCTTCACAATCACTCCCGGTTGCTTGGATGACTGAGCGTCTCAGCCGGACTTGCCGGATTTCTCACGTTAGAAGAAATTCGGCCCACAGTCAACACTTCGTGGCAGACTTGGGCAGCCGGCCATGCTCGATCCGGTATTCGCCCGCGGCCGACGATGGGAGAGCCTCCAAGCCTTGCCGCGTTCCCGCCGCCCCAAACTTGGCCAGCACTTCCTCTCGGACGCCCGCATTCGTGAGCGCCTGGTTGGCTCCATCCCGCTGAGTGCGAGTGACTTGGTAGTCGAGATCGGGCCCGGCAAAGGAGCGATGACGGGACTGTTAGCGGCGGGAGCCAGGCGCGTGGTGGCCGTCGAACTGGACGCCGCGTTGTCTGAGCGGCTCGAACAGCATTTCCACGGAGACTCGCGGGTCGAAGTTGTGCGCGGCGATATCCTCACAACCGACCTCGGAGAAGTTTGCCGCCGACGCCAGGTGGAAAACTGCTACGTCTTCGGCAACCTGCCCTACTACATCACTTCGCCCATCCTGCATCATCTCTTTCGGCATCGGAGGTCCATCCGAGGTATGGCGCTGCTGGTACAGCGCGAGGTAGCGGAGCGGATCACCGCCGCGCCGGGTTCGCGGGCCTACGGCTACCTCAGCGTCCTCGCTCAGTTGTATTCGCGGCCGCGCATCGTTTTCTTCGTGCCTCCCGGGGCGTTCTCGCCACCGCCCAAGGTCCAGTCCGCGCTCGTCCAGTTCGAGATGACTGAATATCCCTCGGCGCCCGGGCTCGAGGCGGTCGACGCGGAAGAGTTGCTGGAGTTCGCCAAGGTCTGCTTCGCCCAAAAACGTAAAAGCGTGCTCAACAATCTCTCCAAAACCTTCGGGCGGACACCGGTCGAGCACGCTCTCGCCGGCCTCGGCCTCGCGCGATCCGTCCGCGCCGAGCAACTCAGTCTGAATCAACTCGCTCGGCTCTACACGCGTCTCGGAGAACCATCGGGCCAGGTACTGAGCCCTGGCTCGTAGCTTAGACACTCGATTCACAGCGCTCAGAAGCGGGGATCAATACTGGAGGGCTTACACAAAAAGCGGAGTGCCATCGTCGGTCAAATCGGCTGGAGGGTGGGTGCGAACATGCAAGGGCGCGAGGAGCAGCGCAACCACGAGCAAGGCACCCCCCCAGAAAGCTGCTGCACCGCGATGCTGGCGTATCCAGTCGCGTAACAGCTCAGAACCGGACGCGTCGGACTTGCTTTCGGCTCGACCTCGGATCGGAGTTATCACTTTCGCATCCCCAACGAAGACCACTCGTTGGGCTCCTGAGCCTCTCCGAATCAATCACGCTTGTCGTCACGGCGAACCGGGGTCGACTCGGCACGGCACAACCGGCGGATGGCCGTAATCGCCACTAAGGGCGCTCCTATGGGCATCAAACACAAAATCGCTATGACCTTCAAGAATCCGTGCACAATTTCCTCCCGTCGCTACGAGGGCAAGTTTCCTGCCAAACTCAACGGGGAGTAGCACCGAAGTTATGTCCTATTGCTTACCTAACTCAGTGATTTCCGGTGGGTAAGGCGCGAGGTCGATTGCAGGATGAGGTCAGACGTTGCAATCATGGCTGGACTCTGTATCCAAACGGAAACGCGGCTCCAGTTTCTCTGTGCACTGCACGCACGAAACGCGTCGCCACTTTGACACTTTCCGTTGGCCTCGAAGAAGTGGTATGCTCCCCGCCTTCTGCGAGGATGAACGCCTCGCGGAAACACGCGAACGCGGGAACTCGCGCGGTACGGATCAACCCACATCACTAATGAGGCTGACGAATGCGAACCTCAGGCATGATCCTGCTGGGAATCCTGGTCCTCCTGGCGATTGGGGTTACCTTTACCATCGGCTGGCGACCGTTCATTGGGCCTCGGGCAAGACCGCTCACCAGCCGCACTTTTGAGCGGACTCCCGAGCGCCTGGCGCGCGGCAAGTACCTGGTCGAGGGCGTGGCCGGATGCGCTGACTGTCATTCGCCCCACGATTGGGCTCAACACGATGAACCAATCCTTCCCGGCATGGAGGGCGCTGGCGAGGACATGAGTTTACTGAAGGGCCTGCCCGGTCACGTTGTTGCCCCAAACCTGACTCCTGACCCTGAGACAGGGAGTGGGACCTGGAGCGATGATGCGCTGGCGCGCGCTATTCGCGAAGGCATCGGCCACGACGGGCGAGCGCTCTTCCCTTTCATGCCCTATGAGCACTATCGGGCGCTTCCTGACGAGGACGTGGCCTCCATCGTCGTGTTCCTTCGCTCGCTGCCGCCGGTGCGGAATCCGCTGCCCAAGACCACAATCATTTTCCCCGTCAAATATCTTATCCGCGACGTTCCTCACCCGCTCACGGGCCCGGTGCCCAATCCTGATCTATCGGATCCCCTCAAGCGCGGAGCGTTTCTGGTGAATATCGGCGGTTGCGCCGACTGCCATACCCCGCAGGTGAAGGGTCAGTTTATGCCCGGCATGGATTTTGCGGGAGGATTCATTCTGGACGGACCCTGGGGTCGCGTGGCGAGTTCAAACCTGACGCCCGACCCGTCGGGCATTCCTTACTACGACGAGGCCCTCTTCATTCAGACGATGCGCACGGGCTACGTCAAAGCGCGAAAACTGGCCCAAATCATGCCCTGGACAACCTACAAGAACATGAACGATGACGACCTCAAAGCCATCTTCGCCTATTTGAAGACAGTCAAGCCGGTCAAACACCACGTGGACAATTCAGAACCGCCCACTTACTGCAAGCTCTGCCGGCAATCCCACGGCGCCGGCGACATGAACTGAGACCTCAGATACCCAGCAGCCAGCCGCGCGCCGGCTGCTGGGTCATCCGGGAAAGAGCGAAGACATACCACTCAAGCTGATGCCGATACTGCGGCCGGCGTGCCGGCAAGTCAGCGTCAGTCTTGAAGTCCACGACCGTCCACTGGCCGTCCTCAAGGAACGCCAGATCGATGTTGCCTTCGAGCAGCCTGCCACCCTCCGTCTTCAGGATGATGGGAAGCTCGCGATGACGGCGCGCGGCGCGGCTGGCGCGTTCGAGTAGCGGATGCGCAAGGGCCGCCGAAACGGCTTCCACCGCGGCTTCAATCTCCTGCGGCGGCGAACCCAGGACGCGCGCGTGGAGCTTTGCCAGCCGCTCGATCTCCGCCCGGCCGCTTGCTTCCACTTTGCCCCCATCGGCGTTGACGCCCAGCTCCACGTCTCGCAATACGGTATGCACCAGCGTCCCAAATCGCGGACCTTGGGGCCGGCCAGCGGGCTTCGCGATCATCTCCACGCCGATGGCTGCCTCGAAGCCCGGCGGCCCTTCCAGCGACTCGGTCGGCGTGAACACCTCGAATTCCAACCGGCGGCCCATCTCGATCGTGCGCTCGCGTCGCGCTTTCCAATCATCGTAACCCTTGAGGCCCTCCCTGGACGCGTCGCCTTCCTCTTGGAGCACTTCCGCCTGGCGAACGCCGAAGTTGCCCTCCTTCTCAAACGGATCGAGCGTCTTGGGGTCCCACCAGACGACGGTGTGTTTCCCCTGCTGGGGCCGGTGCAAGCCCGGCTTGATGGAGGATTCAATCAGCCGGTCGTCCTGCGTAATCACCGTACTCTCGCCAAAGCGTGGGACGCCAGGAGCGGCCGCGGCCTTCCGGCGGTCCTCCTGCGGAGGGTAGAGCGCCTTGTGCAGCGGAGCCAGCCAGCCGTCTCCCCAGGTGCGAAAGATCCCTTCCCAGCTTGCCTGATCTTCAACCGCGGGCACCACCAGCAGGTCGCGCGCCCGCGTGGCCGCCACATAAGCTACCCGGACGCCTTCCGCCCGGTCGCGCTCCCGCTCCTCGTCCTGATGCTCAAGCAGTTCCCACGGCACGCACCCCACCAGGCGCATGGCGCAAAGCCCTTGCTGAGCGTCGACGTAGAGGTCAGGTTCCTGCGATGCCAGGCGGCACGTGATGTCCGCGAGAATCACGACCGGGAACTCCAGGCCCTTCGCGCCATGCACCGTCATCACGCGAACACCCTCGGCGCCCGCCTCGAGTACCGGCGCCTCGCCTGATTCCTCGCGCTCCGCTTGAGTCGTCAGCTCCTCGACGAATCCGCGAAACGAGAGCCCGCCCGAGAGCTCGAAGCTGCGCGCCAGGTCGGCGATCCGGTAGACGTTCGCCAGCACCTGGTTCCCTGCCGGGCGCAGCGCGAATCCCGCATGGGAGCGCGCGCCTTCGAGCAGCGCGTTCACAGTCTCGACGATGGGCCGCGAATTGCGCCGCCGGTGGAGTTCGGCCAGCGACTCGATCGCCTCACGCACCGGCGCGAACTCGGGTTTGAGCGGCTCGGGCTGTGGGCGAAAAGGATGCAGGCTGCCACTCTCCTTCTTGAAGCGGAGTAAGAGGCTGTCGGGTATGGAAAAGAGCGAGCCTTTGAGGGTGGCGAAAATCGCCAGCTCGTCGTCCGGCCACTCGATCGCCGTCAGCGCCGCGCGCAATGTCTCCACTTCCTCGCGCTGGTGAAAGGATCGCGCTCCCACCAGAAGATGCGGGATGTCGCGAGTCTCGAGCGCGCGCAGATACTCGCGCGTCACGTCCACCCGGCCTCCCTGGAATCGCCAGGAGACGAAACGCCGGAAGAGGATACAGATGTGGCGCGGCTGGATGGGAATCCAAGCCTGGTTGGGATCCTCCGGGTCGCGCACCTTCCACTGGTTCTTACTGCGGTCGAGGAGCCAGGCAACGAAGGCCCCAATCGTGTCCGGCAGAGACTGCTCGACCGCCGCTTTGGTCACTCCCCCGTATGGCCCGTAAGGATCGGGCACCGGAAGAGCAATCAGGCACGGCTGATCGGTCCTCGCCTCGGCGTGTTTTTCGAGCGGCACGTAATCCGGCTGGCCCGCCGCCACGTTGCCGGTCATCTCGGATTCAAAGGCCGCGTTGACAAACTCCTGCAGCGGCCGAACTGCTCGCCAACTCTTCCGCAACTGGACGACGCCCACTCCTTTCGCACGCAGCGTCTCACGCAGATACTGGTAGAGGACCACATCGGCGCGCCGGAACCGGTAGACCGACTGTTTGGGATCTCCGACCAAGAACAGTTTGCCGGGCTTGGGGCGCGCGTCGAGTCCGTTCGTCTCTCGGGGATCGTCTGCGACGAGCAGCAGAAGTATTCTGGCCTGGAGCGGGTCAGTATCCTGAAACTCATCGACGAAGATGTGAGTGATCCTATTCTGCAGGTATTCCCGAACCGCTTGGTTGCTCTTGATGAGCTCGTGGACATGGATCAGCAGGTCGACGAAATCGAGTTTGCCGCTCGCCTGCTTGAGTTCGCGATAGCGCGCGACCAACTCCCTCTTTTCGCGGTCGCCGACCATCTCCGACTGGAGCAGCGTGGCGAGGTCGGCGTCCGCGCCGTCCTTGAACTCCGCGAGCGCCTGCATCAGATCCTCTCGCGCCGCGACAACGTCCTCGCGCTTCACGCTCTCGGCGTACGCCCCACCTCCCTTGCGCTTTTTCCCGCTCTTGAGGTCGCTCGACAACTTGATCAGCAGGCCCTCGAGTGTGTCGTAATCCCGCGCCGCCACCTCTTCGAGACGCCGGATGGCGCCCGCCGTGTCGCGTATGGGGCGCAAATCCTCAAACAGGTAGTCTCGGCTTCGCTGGCACTTGGCGCTCAAGTCGGCGAGTGCGAGCACCTGGCGAACCAGGCCGTCAATGCCGCCTTCGCGGTCAAACGGCCGCGCGCTCCACGGTTTCGGGAAATCCCTCCACTCAATCAACCTCGAACCTGCCGCTTCGAGCTGGTCCATGGGAGACTGGTTTTCCTGGTAGCCGCGAAAGGCCAGGCGGCTGAGGCAGCGGCGTAATCCCGGAGGCGGCGCCGCCAGTTTCTCCTGGCTCCAGCGCCGGAAGGCCTGCCGGTAAAGCCGCGACGCCTCAACCTCAGAAAGCTCCTCGAAGGCGGGATCGATGTTGGCCTCGACGGGCCGCGCGCGCAGAATCTCCGCGCAGAAGGAATGGATTGTTCCAATGTGAGCTTCCTCGAGATGAGCCAGTGCAGCTTCGAGATGACGGACTTCAGCCGCGTCGGGCGGCGAAGCCGCGCGAGCCCGAGTCAAGGCGCGATCGAGCTCCTGCCGGAGGCGCAGCTTGAGTTCGCCCGCCGCCTTGCGAGTGAAGGTGACGGCGACAATCTTGTCGACCGGCGTCAATCCTGACTTGAGCACGGCGACCACACGGCTCACCAGCTCCGACGTCTTGCCCGTGCCGGCGGCCGCCTCGACCACCAGGCTCTCGCCGAGCGAAGTCTCGATACGCCGCCGGGCCGCGTCGTCGGAACGATCCGAGAATTTGATTACGGAAGGCATCGGATTTTTTGGAGCGCGTCCAGCCGGTCTTGCGGCTTGCGTTTGACGCGCCGCTCCTCATAAGGCCCGCAGACCGCGCGGTAGTCGCAGAACTTGCACGCATCCTTGCGCGGCGCCGCGGGCAGGAAGCCCTTCTCGATCGATTCCTCGATCCCCAGCATCACGCACCGGACTCGCTCCAGGGATGCCGGCCCGAGAGGAATCGACACCTGCTCGTAGCGCCCACGCTGCGTGCAGTAGTACAGAACCCCGGATTCCACCTTCTTCCCGAGCAGCTTCTCGGCGGCGAGCCCGTAAAGCAACGGCTGGAGGATTTCGCCGTTGCCGACCGATTCCGGCCTCTCCATCGGAACCCTGCCGGTCTTGTGATCGGTCACGCGCAGCACCGGGCGACCGCGGTGCTGCTCGACCAAATCGATCGACCCGCGCAGCCGGAAGCCGTCGAGAATCGTGGCTTCGCCGGGACTGCTCGCCGGGTCGCGTTCCAACCCGATGTGAAGGCCGAACGCGTATTCGAAGTGGACGGGGAGCCATTCGGCATGAATCGCCACGAGCTGGCGGATCCAGCCGCGCAGGTCGGTCCGGAGGTCTTCGATCTCACTCCGCCAGATCTGCGGGATGGCAGGCGCAAGGTCCTCCTCGTACTTGGCCGCCACGCGATTGAGGACCGCGTCGGCTGCCGCGATCGCTTGAGGCAGGTTCGATGCGGTGACCGGCAGCAGTTTCGCCCCCTCCAGCTCGCGAAACACGTCGCGCTGCACTTCGTGAAACAGGCCGCCGCGGGTGAGTGGGTCCATTTTCTCGATGGCGGCGGATTCCTCGCGCTCCTGCAGCCGGTGGATGGCATAGAGCAGGAACTTGTAGGGGCAGGCGGCGAAATGCTGGAGCGCCGACGGCGAGTAGCTTCGCTCCGTCATACGCTGTGACGCGAGAATACCCAGCGTCGACTCGTCAGGGTCGACGATCCCATCCGCTCCCGACCACGACCGCTTGCTCCAGCGGGCAGCGCGTGTCCTGAGCGAGCGCGCCAGAACTTCGCTCACTCCGAGCAGATAGCGGGCGCGCCCCTTGACTTCCTGCGAAGACTCACCCTCAACCGGCGCGCGCAACAGCCGGTCGAGCACAGCAAGGTCGTATTCGGCGTTGTCGATGGCATGGGCTGCTTCCTTGGGGGCCGGCCAGCCGAGATGCGACTCCGCGGCTTCGGCGGCCCGCTTCTCGAGTTCACCGAGCGCGGGCAGACGGCCTTCAGCGGCGCGCAGCACTTCCAAAGCGTAGAACGACGGGACGCGCGCCCGTCCCTCGACTGTGTCCATCCTGGGATAGGAGACGGAAAGCGCGTGGCGCGCGGCCGCGATCGCCGTCCGCAGCAGCAACCGTTCCTGCCGCAGACGGTCGTCCAGGATGGTGAGCGCTGGATCGAACTGCTTGCGGTACTCGTCCAGGAGCAGGGGATCCTCCGACGGCCGGCGCGGAAACACGCCTTCCGCCAAGCCCGGCAGGAAGACCAGCTCGAATGACCGGCCCGCCGCTTCCTCGATGGTCGCGACCAGCACGCAGCCGTAGCGCCGCAGGGGCGGCTCGCGACGCAGGAAACCCAGCCGTTCCGTCAGCACCTGGCGGATTTCACTCAGTTCGACCGGTCCCACCTCGTCCATCGGTTCGAGTTCGCTCAACACCGAGAGGACCGACTCGGGATGACGTAACGCCATCTCCGCCAGGTCTCGAAGCACGCGCAGCCATTCACCCCAGCGGGCGTGCTTGGGAAGCGAATCGAGAAACTGGATCACCGGCAGCGCAAACCGCTCGAGGTGATCGAGCCGCCGGAGCTGCTTCTGGACGAATTCGCGGCGTGACTCGTCCTCGCCCTCGAGTTCCCGAAGCTGAAGGTTGAACTCCGCTCGCAGGCCCGCGAGGCGACGCGACCAACGATCTTTGCCGCCGATCACGGCGGCGTCAATCAGCAGCTTCTCCCAGCCGAAAGGCGCGCGCAGCGTACCCTCGACCACCGGCGACTCGTCGGTTTCGAGCGGCGAAGGCGTCTCGCCGGGTTGGGCGGATGGACCACCAGCGGCGGACGGAACGTCCGCGCTCCCGGAGAACACGAAACTGAACTGGCCTTGGGCTTCGTCCTCGGGAGCGATCCAGCGCCCGGCAGGCTCGGGCGGCGCGCCCGACTCTTCGAGCACAGGCACTTGCCCGAGCGAGAGGTACTCGGCAAACTTCGACGCCGAAAGTCCTTCCGCGGCGCAGTCGAGCAACGCGAGAAAGGCGCGGCCGGCAGGATGAGGCCGGATGGTGCCGAGCGTGAAGTAGCCGGGGACACTGGCTCGCCGCAGCGCGTCCTCGACCAGCGGCAGATAGTCATTCGGCCGGCGCAGCAGGATTGCCACTTGGTCGAAGCTCGTGCCGCGCTCGGCGGCTTGGCGAATGCGTCGCGCAATCTCGACACACTCCAGATCCTCTCCCGGCGCGGAGAAGAAGTCCACGCTGGCGTCGAGCTCGCGGGGAGGCGGCGCTTCGGTCCGGAAGACGTAGCGGCGCAGCCGGTCGAGCGAACTGGGCTCGGACTCCGCGAGCGAGGGCAGTTGCTGGTCAGGCGTCCTTTTCAATCCGGTGGTTGCCGGGCCAGCCCCTGACGGGCTGGCTTCGTTGACGCGCGCGGCCTTGACGCCGAGAATGCGCTCGAGTCTGGTGACGCTTTCTTCGTCCTCGGCCAAGGCCGTCGCGACAATCGCAGGAGACTTCGCGGCGAGCGCTTCGAGGAACTCGCGCTCGAGGGCGGTGTCAGCGGAGACGTCGAGCCACAGCATGGACAGGCCGAGCAGGCGATGCTTCCCGCGCCGCGCCACCTCGGTGGCGGCCGCGAAGATCGCCGCAAGATCAGCCAGCGAACGCTCTCGAAGTTGCTTCTCGTAGCACTCGACGAGGCGCGCCAGATCGCTGCCCGGAGCGCCGGTCGAGGCGAGCCGGGCGGGGTCGACGCGCTCGAGCCGCAGCTCGCCCAGCGTCGAGCCCAAGGCTCTCGGGAATCCCGGAGTGTCAGCGACCGGATGGAAGTAGTCGAGCTCAGCTTCCTGCCGGCACACGTAGAGGCTGCGTGCGGCCAACGCCTCCATCCCAAGCCGGCTAAGCGGAGCAAGGTTCAGGCGCGCCAGATGTTCGGTCGCGAGGGCGGCGGCGAGTTGGACCAACGTCATACGGTGGACGCCGAAAGCCGATCCTTGGAGGTCGGCTGAGGAGCGTACCAGGTCGTCGGCCGCGCCGCGCGTGGGCGCGAGAACCAGCACCTCCGAATCTCCCGGCCGCGACCAGAGATACTCAGAGGCACGCTCCAGACGTTGGTGATTGGCGGATGAAGTAAAAAGCTGACGCGTCGACACAGGCGAACCCACCGCGTAGTCTATCCCACCACTCACGGGACATCAATCTTGGGTCTGCGCCCTTCCCAGGTGTGCTAGCATATGGAGCTCAAAAGGAGAATCGGCATCGCATTGACCAGCGGTAAGCTGCGCGCCATACCCCTCGGAGGCCTGGGCGAGTTCGGCATGAACATGATGGCCTTCGAGTACGACGAGCACTTGATCGTCGTCGACTGCGGCGTCATGTTCCCGGACGCCGAACTGCTCGGTGTTGACATCATCATCCCCGACATCACCTACCTGCGCGACAACCAGCATCGCCTGCTGGCCATTCTGCTGACGCACGGCCACGAGGACCACATCGGCGCGCTGCCCTACGTGCTGGACGAAGTGGACGCGCCCGTCTACGGGACGCCATTCACGCTTGCCCTGGCGCGCGCCAAGCTCGTGGAGCACGGCTTGGAGGACGTGGTCGAGCTGCGGGAGATGCTCCCCGGCCAGCCCTTTGACCTGGGACCGTTCCACGTTGAGCTCATTCACCTGACCCACAGCATCATCGACTCGGGCGCGCTGGCACTCACCACGCCGCTCGGCACGGTGATCCACACGGGCGACTTCAAGTTCGATCCTACGCCTACCGACCGACACGTCAGCGATCTGCATACCCTCGCCGATTACGGGCGGCGGGGGGTGCTGGCGCTCTTCTCCGACTCGACCAACGTCGAGCGGCCCGGCATGACGCCCTCCGAGCGCGGCGTCAGCGAGCGTTTCGCGGAAATCATGGCCGAGGCCAAGCACCGCGTTCTCATCTCCTGCTTCTCGACCTCGATGCACCGCCTCCAGATCATCGCCGACCTGGCGCAGGAATATCATCGGCGGCTGTGCTTCATCGGGCGCAGCATGTTCCGCAACTCGGAACTGGCGATCCAGATGGGCCGCCTGCACGTGCCCGACGGCGTGCTGATCCAGCCGCAGGACGTTCGCAAGCTCCCGCCCCAGCAGGTCGCGTTGGTCGTGGCCGGCAGCCAGGGCGAGCCGATGTCGGCGCTGGCACGCGTCGCCGTCAACAACCATCGCTGGGTGAGCGTCGATCCGGGCGACGATGTGGTCATCTCGGCCCGCATCATCCCCGGCAACGAGAAGTCGATCTTCCGCATGATCGATCACCTGTGCCGGCGTGGCGCCCGCGTCCACTATCAGGATGGGAGCCAGCCACCAGTGCACGTTTCCGGTCACGGCAGCTCGGAAGAACTGCGCCTGATGCTCAACCTGGTCCGTCCAAAATACTTCATCCCCGTCCACGGCGAGTATCGGCAACTGAGCCGTCACATCGAAGTGGCCAAGGAGCTCGCCGCGGTTTCGGGCGAGGCCTTCCTGCTGGAGAGTGGCGACGTGCTGGAATTCGACGGCCACGGCGCACGCCGCGCCGGTCGCGTTCCGGTGGGCCGCGTCTGCATCGATGAGGGGACGCTCGACGAAGTCGGCGACGTTATCCTCAAAGAGCGCCGCCACATCTCCGCGGACGGCATCGTTATCCCCATCCTGGCGATTAACACGCACACCGGAAGCATCGAGGCGCCGCCCGAGATTGTCTCGCGCGGCTTTGTACACTTGAATGAAGCGCCGGACCTGGTGGAAAGCGCCCGCGAAGTCGTGCTCAAGACCATCAAGGGCTCGAACCTCGAAGAGGTCGGCGACTGGGGCGTCCTCAAGGAGAAGATCCGCACCGCGCTGCGCAAGCACTTCAGCGAAGAGACCGGCAAGCGGCCGATGATCCTGCCGGTGATACTGGAAGTCTGACGACTTGGCGGTCTGATTCAACCAACCTTCCCATTGTCAGTTTGACGAAGAGTCTGACCAACCTTGAATGGAGGCCAACATGAAAAAGTACGTGGCTGAGTTTGTCGGCACTTTCACGCTGGTACTTTTCGGTTGTGGGACGGCGGTCGTGGCGGGACAGCAGGTGGGCAACGCGGGCATCGCCTTTGCCTTCGGTTTTGCGCTGGTGGCGATGGCCTACGGCATCGGCCCTGTCTCGGGTTGCCACATCAATCCTGCCGTGAGTCTGGGCGTGTTCATGGCCGGACGGATTTCCCGGCACGACCTGGTCGGCTACGTCGTCAGCCAGATCCTGGGTGGCATCGCGGGCGCCGCGGTGCTGGCGGTGATCGCGAACGGCATGCTCGCCGGATACAGCGTGTCACAGGGCGGGCTCGGCCAGAATGGCTGGGGCCAGTCATACCTCGGCGGATACAGCCTGTTGGCGGCGATGGTCTTTGAGTTTGTCGCCACCTTCCTCTTTGTGACGGTCATCCTCGGGTCAACCCGGGGAGGCGCCCCCACCGCGATGGCCGGACTCGCCATCGGCATCACGCTGACGGCCATCCACCTCTTCGGCATCAACATCACCGGAACATCGGTGAATCCCGCTCGCAGCCTCGGCCCGGCGCTGCTGGTTGGGGGAACCGCACTGGCGCAGGTGTGGATGTTCCTCGTCGTCCCGAGCCTGGGCGGCGTGGTTGCCGGAGTGTTCGATCGGACCGGGATTCTGGCTCCCAGCGAGTGAAGTGCTCGCCGCTGACGACGCCCTCAACCTTTGCATGCAGCGGCTGACCGGCAGCGGTCGAGGACTGCAAATCAACGCGACCTGGCTTCGCAACGAAAGGTCCCGGCCACCGGCGCAAAACGAGTTCTGTGGAACAGGGGAGAGAAGGAGACGATCGTGCAAACAAAAGCGGCTCTGGCACTCTTGATCATGGGTTGCTCTTGCCTCTCACTCCTGGGGGACCAGGTCACGCTCAAGAACGGCGATCGCCTGACCGGGAGCATCGTCAGCTCGGACTCGAAGACGCTGACTCTAAAATCGGAATACGCCGGCTCTGTCCAGATTAAGTGGGATGCGGTCACTGAAATCACGTCCACCCAGCCGCTCTACCTCGGCTCGAAGGGCGGACAAGTGATCGTGGGCCCGGTTACGACCAGCGATGGGAAGTTCTCCGTGGAGACCAAGGAATCCGGCATCGTCACCTTGCCCAAGGATGACGTCACGTCGGTCAGAAACAAGGACGAAGAGGCAGCCCATGAGGCCGAAATCGAGCGCTTGCGCCATCCCGGCTTGGCCGACCTCTGGACGGGCGCTCTCGACTCAGGGCTGGCGCTGGTTCGCGGCAACTCCGAGAGCACCACGGCCAATTTTGGACTGCATGCGGAGCGAGCGACCACGCGAGACAAGATCATGCTTTACACCACTTCGGTTTTCGCGCGCAGCAACGTACACGGCGTGAACGCGACGACCGCCCAGGCCATTAACGGAGGCGTCCGCTACGACTTGAACCTGAGCGACCGGTCGTTCGCCTTCGGCACGCTCGACCTTTTCAACGACCGGTTCCAGGATCTGGACCTTCGGACCGTGCTGGGAGCTGGTGGGGGCTATCACGCCGTCAAAAATGAAAAGACGACTCTGGACCTGATGGCGGGCGGCGCCTTCAACCGCGAGTTCTTTACCACGTTCAACCGATCTTCCGCTGAGGTCCTGCTGGGTGAGAGCCTTACCCGTAAGTTTCTTCCCGGCACCACCTTCAACGAGACGCTTTTCTTCTATCCCAATCTCAGCGAGACCGGAGAGTTTCGCGGTACCTTGAACGCCGGGCTGGTCACGAAGCTGAGCAAGCTCTTGAGCTGGCAGCTTACCTTCGCCGACTATTACCTCAGTAACCCGGTACCCGGAAAGAAGACGAACGACCTGCTGTTGACGACAGGCATTCGTCTGAATTTTGGAAAGCAAGCCGAATAAGACGGGCGTCGTACCGAGCCGCGGCGCGGCACCGCACTCATCCTGAACCGGAGTGCGCGCCTCATATCCAATCGATGTCAAGGAGACTGGATGCCTCTCTATCAAGCCATTGTCCTGGCGATTGTCCAAGGCTTGACCGAGTTTCTGCCTATTTCAAGTACCGCGCACCTGACGCTGTTTCCCTGGTTCCTCCACTGGCAGGACCCCGGACTGACGTTTGACGTAGCCCTCCACGTCGGGACGCTGATCGCCGTGTTTTTCTACTTCTGGCGCATGTGGCTGGACATGGTGATGGCGGCCGCCGGACGGCGCAGCGGTTCCGCTCCGAACCCTGAGGTACAGCACCAGCGGATGCTCTTCTGGTTTCTTGTCGCTGGCACCATTCCCGGTGGCATCGCCGGGTATCTGTTCGAGCACGCCGCCGAGACCCGATTCCGCGAGCCGGTGGTGATCGGCACGGCGCTGATTGTGGTAGCGCTCATCATGTGGGCAGGCGAGCGCATGCAGGAGGACGTGATCACCGCGGTCAGCCGAGTCAGCTTGCCGGACTCACTGGTGATCGGCGTAGCTCAGGCGTTTGCTGTTATCCCCGGAGTATCGCGCTCCGGGATCACTATGGCAGCAGGTCTTTTCCGGAGTATGACGCGGGAGACGGCGGCGCGCTTCTCTTTCCTGCTCTCCACCCCCCTCATCGCGGGCGCAGCCTTGAAAAAGGCTCTCGAGATCCGGCATGAGGGACTGGCTCCGGACATGCGACTGCCCTTCCTGGTCGGGATCATCGTCTCCGCCGTAGTAGGCTACCTGGTAATCGCCGCGTTGCTGCGATTCCTCGAGCATCGTACGTTCAAGCCTTTTATTATCTATAGAATAGCACTAGGCGTGGCGGTCCTGGCGCACGCCGCCAAGTGGATTTGATCCGACTCAACCGGATTGGCCTTGCGGCCAGCCCGCTAGCGCGAACCGTAATTTCCCGCGAGAATACGGGCCTTTCTGTGGTAGTATGGGCGCGGATAGGACGCGTCACACAACCTGGGCGCCAGACTAGGGTGACAGCGGGAGGGGTGGAGGCGGGCTGCACCGCTGGAGGGCGGTTGTATCCGCTCGACACCCTCAAGGCGGTAGAGCTGCCACTCGGTGAGAGGTCTCGGCTATGCCTAGCGCTTCCGCGTCCCGCGGTCGGGACAGCACTCCGCGCCGCTCCGGCCTCCGGTCCTGGCTGGGTCATCGGCTTGCTGAACTCGCCGGCTTCCTCGTCTCAGTGCTGGGCCTGCTGATCCTGCTCAGCCTCATCTCCTATCAGCCTTGGGACCCCTCGCTCAACACCACCAGCGCCGGGCCGTCCGCGAGCAACTGGATTGGACTCTGGGGATCCTACTCCGCGGACGCCCTGTTCCAAGCGCTGGGCTGGGCCGCCTACGTCCTGCCGCTGGTCCTCTTCGTGGTGGGAATCCAGATGCTGCGCGCGCGGGCTTTCGAGGGGCCGTGGACGAAATTCGTCGGGATACTGTTGCTCCTCGGCTCGCTCACCGCGCTGCTCGAACTCTACCCGTACACGCCGGCTATCCACGGGATGGCGGCGGGCGCGGTGCGCGGCAGCGGACTCGTGGGATACCTGGTGGCGCTCGTGCTGCGGAGCACGTTTAACGGCGTGGGTGCGGCGATTGTGGCAGCGACGGTATTCCTGAGTTCGCTGTTTCTGGTCACCCGATTCTCCTTCTCGGCGGCCTTCAGCTTTCTTCTCGCCCACTTCAACTTTGTCAAGGCGCTGGTAGCGCGCTTTAGCGCGTGGCGGGAAGCGCGCCGGCGCGAGCGCCTGCGTCGCGAAGTGGAGCGCTCGAAAGTAGCCGGCAAGCAGCCTGTGGTGGTGCAACGCCTGAGCGGCGGCGCGCTCATCGCCGACAAGAAGGCTGCAAAGGCCAAGGCGGAGGCAAGCGACGCGGTGGAGGACTCTGCGCGGCCTGGCTCGGTCTTGAACCTCGGCTTCGACCAGTCCGAGCAGGAGGAACCTGCAGACGGACAGCCGCTCAAGCCCGTCATCGTGGGAGGAACGCGGCCATCGCGCGGCGCCAAATCCGGCGAGCGTGTCCTATCCCCCAGGATCACCGGACGCAGCGCTCAGACTTACAAGCTGCCCAGCCCCACGATGCTGCGTCCGCCGGAGGACCAGCAGGGCGTCGACGAGGACGAACTCAAGGAGCGCGCCCTTCGCCTGACCGAAAAGTTCGCCGAGTTCGGCGTGACCGGCAGCGTGACCCAGATTCATCCCGGCCCGGTCGTCACCACCTTCGAGTTCAAGCCGGAAGCGGGCATCAAATACAGCCGCATCACCAACCTTGTTGACGACCTGTGTCTGGCGCTCAAAGCGGAGTCGATTCTCATCGAGCGCATTCCCGGCAAGTCGACGGTCGGCATCGAGGTCCCGAACCAGCACCGCGAAATCATCCATCTGCGCGAATTGGTGGAGTCGACGGAGTTCGCGGCGTCGCCCTCGAAGCTCACCATCTGCCTGGGCAAGGACATCACCGGCAAGATGAAGGTCGCCGACCTCACTCAGATGCCGCACCTGCTGATTGCCGGCTCGACGGGGTCGGGCAAGAGCGTCTGCATCAACTCGCTCATCATCTCGGTGCTCTGCAAGTCAACGCCCGACGAGGTCAAGCTTATCCTCATCGACCCCAAGCGTCTGGAGTTGAACCTCTACGAGGGTATCCCGCACCTGTTCACGCCCATCGTGACCGAGCCTAAAGTCGCCGCCAACGTCCTCCGGCGCGCCACCTTCGAGATGGAAGAGCGCCTCAAGAAGCTGGCGGAGCACGGAGTGCGCAACATCGAGCAGTACAATAAGCTGTTCGAGCCGGAGTCGACGCCCAACCTGTTTGACGCCGAGGGCCAGCAGGAGCAGCCGCTGCCTTATCTCGTAATCGTCATCGACGAACTCGCCGACCTGATGATGGTCGAGCCGCAGAACGTCGAGGAGTCCATCACGCGCCTGGCGCAGATGGCGCGCGCCGTGGGCATCCACCTGATCCTCGCGACCCAGCGCCCCTCCGTCGACGTCATCACCGGCTTGATCAAAGCCAACCTGCCGGCGCGTATCTCCTTCCGCGTCGCGAGCAAGGTCGACTCACGCACCGTGCTCGATTCGAACGGCTCTGAGGCGCTGCTCGGCCGCGGCGACATGCTCTTCATGCCACCGGCCAGCGCCCGCCTTGTACGCCTGCACGGCCCGCTGGTCACCGAGAAGGAGATCAACAGAGTCGTCGATTGGTGGAAGTCGCAGTCGGAGCCCGAATACAACGAGGAGTTCCTGAAACCCTTCCGGGATAAGGATAAGGAGGAGTCCGGAGACGCCGAAGGGGTTGATGAAGAAGAGGTGGCCGAACTCGACGAAGTCTACGAAGATGCGGTGCGGCTGGTGGTGGAATCGGGCAAAGCGTCGACTTCGCTCTTGCAGCGCCGCTTGCGCCTAGGCTACGGCCGCGCCGCCCGCCTGCTCGACCTCATGCAGCGCGACGGCATCATCAGCGCCCCCGACGGCTCGAAACCCCGCGAAGTCCTGAAGCGCCCCGACTGGCTGAAGGAAGTCGACGAGTCGCTGCGATAACCTTCTCCGGCAATCATCGGTACCCGATCCAATTCCGTGCCCTCGCCCCTTGCGAGAGAGGGTGGCGCGCGAACTCCGGGTGAGGGCGGATTCCCCGGTTGACGTAGCTACGAGATGTAGCTACACTGGAATTCGTGCGCTACGAATGGAGATGAAGCCAAACGGCGATCCAACATTCGGAAGCACGGGATCGACTTCGTGGGGATCGAAAAGGTCTTTGCGGGCGAAACAGTTACTCTCCCCGACGACCGGTTTGATTACGGCGAATCCCGGTTCATCACCGTGGGTCTGCTCAGCGGTCATGTCGTGGTGATTGCCCACACCGAGACCGACGAAGTCATCCGAATCATTTCGGCTCGAAAGGCGACAAAGAATGAGGAAATCGGCTACTTCAAGGAAATCCTGGACTGACTGGAAGCGCGTCGCCGCTCTGCAGGACGAAAAGATCGATTTCTCTGACGTCCCGGAAGTGACGCCGGAGATGTTTGCGCGCGCCATCGTGCGCCGCGGACTCAAGCCCGTGGTACGGAAAAAGCAGCTCACCCTACGGATCGATAGCGACGTGGTCGAATGGTACAGGCGGCAGGGCCCGGGCTATCAAACCCGCATCAACGCATTGCTTCGCGCTTATATGCACGAACACAGGCGGAAGACCGGCTGAAACTCCTCGTTGGTCGAGGAGGGTACAGGAGGCGTCGGCATCTCGCACCGCGGGCCGGGCGCCTCCGCAACCTGCCTGCGCCCTCTGACATCCAACCGGCACGCAGGCTTGAAATTTCCTGGAACCTTTTTCCGCCAGCGAAGAATTAGTGTTTGATGGCGAATCGCGGACCGAGCCAGGCCACCCAATGACTGACCCGAACCGAGCGAGCGAAGGCGAGCTGATCGAGAGGATCAGGACGGGTGACGAAGAGGCCTTCATCCAGCTCTATCGCCAGCGGCAAGGCGCAATTTACCGGTTCGCGTTGCAAATGAGCGGATCCGAAAGTCTGGCGGAAGACGTAACGCAGGAAGTTTTCCTGGCGCTCATGCGGGAAGCGGGCCACTTCGATTCGACGCGTGGATCGCTCGCGGCCTATCTCTACGGGATCGCCCGCAACCTGGTGGCGGATCATTTGCGGCGAAGACAGATGGATTCGCCCCTTGCGCAAGACGAATCTGAGGCCAGCAACGCGCCGCCAATAGTTCGAGCGGCGAACGATCCGCTGGCGGAGATGACGCGGCGCGAAGCGGTCGAGTCCTTGCGCCAGGCAGTGCTGGCGCTGCCGGAGCATTACCGCGAAGTCGTGGTCCTCTGTGAGTTGCACGAAATGGATTACGAGCGTGCGGCAAAAGTGCTCGGGTGCGCCGTGGGAACCGTGCGCTCACGGCTGCATCGGGCGCGCGAGCTGCTGGCGAAAAAGTTGCGCGGGAAGGATAAGGACGCCGCCGGAGAGATCGCCAAAGCTCTGAAGGTCGTGAGGTGTGCGACATGAATTGCCAGGACTTTGAATCGGTCGTGCCGGACCTGGCCAGCAGGCAGGTGGTCAGCTCCGAGGAAGCGGAGCGCGCCCAGGCCCACGCAGCGGTGTGCACGGCTTGCGCGGCGTTGCTGGCGGAGCAGCAGAACTTGACGCTGAGTCTCAAGGCTCTGGCCTCACAGACCGGACAGGAACAGGCGCCGGAGCGGGTCGAGGCGGCCTTGCGGCTGAAGTTCAAGAGCCAAAGTGCCCTTGCCGGCCGCCAGACTTCCGAGCCGCGCCCGGCCGTGCTAAGCCGGCTCGCTTGGGGCATCGCGGCAGTGGTGGTGGTCGGCGTGGGCATCGTGATCGCCGCACGCTTCCGCCGGACGCCGAGTACCCCGCCCGTGTTGAAGTCGCCGTCACAGGCGCAATTGAATCCTTCTGCCGTGACGACCAAGCCGCGACCCGAGCAAGCGCCAGCTCAGTCGACGCGCCTCAGCCAACCGCGCCCGACGCGGGCCGCACCGGCGAATGTCGGCCTGCTCAGCCATGCTGGATCGACGCGCCGGCTCGTGGCGCACCGGCCCGCACGACGCGCGCCGGCCGCGTCCGAGAACGCAAATCGCGAAGTCGTGACGGCGTTTTATCCGCTGCCCTACGGCAGCGGCCTCAGTCTGGACGATGGTTGGGAGCTCGTGCGCGTCCGGATGCCCGTCGCGGCGCTCAGCGCGATCGGCGTTCCCCTAGTGGATGAGGCGTCGGCGACGCAGTTCGTCAAGGCCGATGTCGTGTTGGGTGGCGACGGGATGGCGCGCGCTATTCGATTCGTTCAGTAAGGATGTGTGAAAACCGGCGGGTCGTGTCCTAATCTGGCGCGCAAGAAAAGTAATAGGGGGTCGGAGCTTCAGCTCCGGCATAATCCGGCTCTATGGAATCAGGGCTTTCAGCCCCTGAAGCTTCAGGGGCCTGAAGGCCAAGTTTGGCCGGGTCGGCGATTGTCGGACCTTAAAGGTCCGACCCCCTTTCTTGACCGCCGCTACAGTGCGAGAGGAGAAAAAATGAAAAGCATCAAAGCATTGAGCATCATCTGCGGACTCGGACTATTCGCGAGCGCCGCTATCTTCGCGCAAGAACCTCTGCCGCCGCCGCTCGCCGCCGCCGGCGGGAAGACGTTCTTCTTCAGCAGCATTGAAGAGCGCTCGAGCGACAAGGTGGTGAAGGGCGCGCCCTACTCGGCGCAAGCCACCACCGAGACCACGCAAACCCTGGCGGATGGAAACCAAATTCACCACCAGACGTCGACCAATGTTTATCGCGACGGCCAGGGGCGCACGCGGCGCGAGGAAACGCTGGGTGATCTGGGTCCGTGGTCAGCGTCGCAGTCCAGCCCGCGACAAATGATCTTCATCAATGACCCGGTGGCTGACGTTGGCTACATTCTGAACCCTCAGGATCACACCGCGAGCAAAATGACCCCGCGGGCAGGAGCCGGGCAGATGGTCGTGCGGAAGCGCATCGCCACAGGCCGCGAGCTGCCGCCGCCCCTCCCGCCACCCGACGCCGGCGCGGATGTGATGTACCTTCAGGCTCCGCCACCCGGTGATGCGCCGGACGTGGCCGTCAATGACGGCACGGGCGCTGTGACCATCAGGACGCGCGTCGTCCGGGAAGGCGTCAAGACTGGAGAGCCGGGCACTACGGAACAGCTCGGCACCCAGACCATGGAAGGCGTCCAGGTGACCGGCACGCGCACCACTTACACCATCCCTGCCGGACAAATTGGGAACGATCAGCCTATCCAGACCGTCACCGAACGCTGGTATTCCCCGGCGCTTCAAACCGTCGTGATGAGCAAGCGCAGCGACCCGCGCGTCGGCGTTACGACCTATCGCTTGACCAACATCAGCCTGGCCGAGCCTTCGCCCGATCTCTTCCAGGTCCCCGCCGACTACACCGTCAAGGATGGGCCGGCCTTATTCGAGTTCCGCGAGAAAACGAAACCCGCCGCGAACCAATAGCCCGCATCGTCCTCGGAAGCCCTCCCCCACGCTGTAGGGGAGGGCTCCGCTCTCCCTCGGGAGCACAGAGGGCTTCCCCGACCAGTCGTATGCCCTGATTTCTCGGGGTGGCGCACACATCGCTTTCTGATGTGCACCCCTCACGCCAGCCTCGATCACCCGAGATCGCCCTGGAGACGAAGCCTTTCTCGTCCGCTTCGAGCGATCGCGTGAGGCCCAGCGTGAGACTCATCGCTGCCGCTAACGTTCTCCCGACCTCTCCTTTAGTAGAAGAAGCGCATCCTCTGCACAACGCCGAAGACCAGTCCCGGGCTTAGGCCTTTTAGTAAAAGCGCAAACAACAACACGGCCAAGATGAGCCACCTCAACACGGACGCAACCGATGGGCCTAGAGTCCATTCGTCGGTTTGGCCATTGGGCTTTGTCGTCTTACGCTGGAAGAAGGGTAGATAGCCGTCTTCCGACATGTGGCCCGAAGATGACCTCCCCAAAGGAGAATTCGCGGACTGGTTGCTCGGAGCCTGCCCGTGATGGTTAAACATCGCGCAGCTCTCTTTCCACTTGAAGGTCATCGACATCAGATGGGCGGAAGTGCCAGATTTTTTCCCCAATCTTGAAACCACGTAGCTTCCCGGTTTCAGCCAGATGGCGCACGGTTCTCCGCGAGACTCCGAGCCTTTTAGCAACGTGGTGGACCAGGAGAAGTCTGCGAGGATTCCATGCATTCTGCCGAGCGCAAGGGGCTGGAACGGCGAACGTCAAGCTCATGATACCCTCCTCGTGGGAGGGTTTCAAAAATGTGGTTGAGTTTGTCTAAAGCGGGGAGCAGACCTGTCGTCGGGACAACCCTCCGAAACCGGCTGAAAGCAGGCCAGCAGCGCCTCTTGCGATGATTCTTGGAGGGTGCGCCCCATGGTGCAGGTACCAATCTCTTTGCAGGAATACCAGCGAGTAGTGAAAGGTAGGATCTAAGACGTGATCTATGAGAACGCGGATGAGCCTATCAAGCAATCTCAGACACCAGTCCAAGCGCAGAAGTCTTGATCTGAGTGCCCTTAGCTTGCACGCGAGCGCTCGCCGGAGCGTATGCCACCGCTCCGTCCAGCAGTAGGCGCGCTGGCAAGAATCTGATTGCACTGCTGCGCTGCCGCCGGCTCCCTGGACGGATGGCCCGGACCAAGCGCTCAGATCGAGGACGTCTGCACCGTGAGTTGCACCCATGAAGACAGGAGACTCAACGGCCTGGCAGTAACCCGGCGAGAAAGTCAATCCGGACACGTCGGGCGGAACGAAGGCGCACTCGCCGTCTTCTTGATCAAGAGGGACGAACGAGCTGTAGGCTAGATAAGTAGAGGCGATTTCGTTGACCCTTTTTTCCGTCTCCGCAACGAAGTGACGAACGAGTCCTCTTTCGCTGGTTAGGGAGCCTATATTAAAGGTGTAGGTCGGGATTACGGGCTGGGCTTTCATTTCAAGAACGACGTAACGGGTATCACCATAGCCGACCACGACCACGGCGTCGCTGTCGGTCTTCGGTCGAGAAGCCGCCGGGACGCGCGTAGCGTCTGCAGGAGCGAGGGGGATACCGGACGACTCGCCGTCGATATCAAAAACAATCGGTCTCTCTACGCTGATGACCATAGGCTGACGCTGATTGTACGTCGGACGCAGTATGAGTCAAGGGCTGATTGCCGCAAATTCTTGCGTTGTATGGATCGACCTCAAGGGTGGCGCACACATCGGTTGTCGATGTATGCGACCCGCGCCACCCTGGATCAGCCGAGATCGCGCAGACATGGCAAACCGTGCCCTGTATGCGCCACCTGTCCACACCTTCATCCCCCAGCGCGCAGGCGGGTTTCGCGCTATAATGTAACCACGGCTTCGAGGCGCCTGCCTTGGAATGCTTGGAAGCCTCGAAATCCTTATGGCCACCCTGAAAGACGTCCTTCACCGACACGTGCGCGAGGGCGACCTCTACGAGAAGATGGACCGCGGGTTCGTGCGCTGCTTTGCCTGCGGACACTGCTGCCCGATTCCTGACGGTCAGGTGGGCGTCTGCAAGGTCCGGTTCAACGAGGGCGGGAAGCTCTACGTCCCGTGGGGATACGTGGGCGGCGTGCAGTGCGATCCCATCGAGAAGAAACCGTTCTTCCACGCTTATCCGGGCGCGCTGGCGTACAGCTTCGGGATGCTGGGGTGCGACCTGCACTGTGGATACTGCCAGAACTGGGTGACGTCGCAGGCGCTGCGCGATCCGAGCGCCATCTCGCCGCCGATGTCAGCTTCGCCCCAGGAACTGGTGGAAGACGCGCTGCGGCAGGGCGCTCGCGTGCTCGTCAGCACTTACAACGAACCGCTGATCACCAGCGAGTGGGCGGTCGCCGTGTTCAAGGAAGCGCGCGCCGCAGGCCTGGCGACGGGATTCGTCTCGAACGGCAATGGCACGCCGCAGGTGCTCGAATACCTGCGTCCGTGGATCGATCTCTACAAAGTCGACCTCAAGAGCTTTGACGATCGCCACTATCGCGAGCTGGGCGGGCGCATCCAGCCGATTCTGGATACGATTCGCCGCCTGCACCAGATGGGCCTATGGCTAGAGATCGTGACGCTGCTCATCCCCGGGTTCAATGACTCAGACGACGAGCTCGCGCGGATGACCGAGTTCCTGGCGAGCGTCTCGCCCGACATCCCGTGGCACGTGACCGCGTTTCACGCGGACTACAAGATGACCTCGACGGATGACACGTGCCCCGAGACGCTGCTGCGCGCCGCCGAAATCGGCAAACGCGCGGGCCTGCGATTCATCTACGCTGGCAACCTTCCCGGCCACGTGGGCGACCTCGAGAACACGCGGTGTCCTGAGTGTCATGAGTTGCTCATCGAGCGCTACGGCTACCTGATTTCGGCGTACCGGATTACGCCGCAGGGCTGCTGCCCGTCCTGCGGGACGAAGATTCCCGGCCGCTGGGCGCCGTCGTTCCAGGGCCAGATTACCGATGTCCCGTACCTGCCGCGGCTGAGGCGTCGCGCGGGATTGGTGTCGATTGGATTGGGAAGTTGAAACTAGGTTGGGCAGTTCGGAGTTTCTCAGTCTGGAGTCATAGTCTGCGTTATCTGCGCAATCTGCGGATTGCTTTTGAGGCTGATCGCTGAATGCTGATATCAAGGAACGAACCGAAGAAGTGATTTAGAATCAACAAAACGGTTTTCGCAGTTGTGCGACATCCTCGCATCTTATAGAGAAAGCTTAACTTAAGCCATTAACTCTCTTATCCTATTGAAACTAAATGACATATTAGTCAGATGCGGGTTGGCGTTGAGAACTCAGCGGTGCAAGCCGTAGAAATAGTACCCCGGCCCGACCCGCATGTTGTGGATGAGTGACGTGGGCGAGATGGCGGCGATGAGGAATCCGCCGGCGGCGTGGGCGAGCGCCAGCGGCCAGATGTTGCGGTGTCGCGCAAACGCCTCGGAGAAGATGTACTCGGCGATGAAGGTCGCGACCATGAGCACGGGATTCGGAATGTGCGCGCCGCCGAACATCAGGGCGACGATGAGTGAAGTCAGGTGACGGTTCGGAATGACGCTCATCAGCCGGTTGTGAAAGTACGACTGCGCCAGATACTGCTGGCACGCCCCCCATACGAAATACCCTGCGAACCAGAGAATCGTCTGCCGTCCCGGCACGACGGGCGTGAGGATGTGCCGTGCGAATCCCACTGCCGCGAGCACGACGAATATCGCCGCCATGATGGGCAACAGGAATTCGGCGTTGGGACGCAGCTCGGCGAATGAGAGTCCCAGGGTGCGGAGCGTGTCGCGGTGGAGGACGTGAGTCAGCAGAACGAAGGCCAGCAAAGCCATCCAGACGTGCGGGTGATGCCGCTCCCACACCCAGATGTAGAGTAGAATGCCGGCGTAGACGAGCAGGAACTCGACCGTAGTCGCAAGGTTCGAGAGGGTTAACGCTGGCGCATCTGAAGACGGCTTGGCCGGCTTGATTTCATCCCCTGAGGCGATCGTACCCATGCCAATTCCATTGTACGCCCGGGAGCCGCGGCTTTGAAAACTCGGGAAGCTTCTCTGCCGCGACTCGCCACCCGTCGGTTGGGGGTCGTGCTCGCGGTGTTCGCTGCGGCCGTGCTCGTCGCGATCATCGGCGTGTGGCGGATCGCTGCCGGGAGTCTGGCGGGCGCGGGCCGGCACGTTATCGTGATCTCCGTGGACGGGATGGGTTCGAGTTACTACATGACGCCGCCGCCGGGCTTGCATATCCCCAACCTGCGGCGATTGATGAAGGAGGGCAGCTACGCCGAGGCGGTCGAGGGCATCTACCCGACCGTCACTTATCCTTCGCACACCACGCTCGTGACCGGACGGCTGCCCGCCGAACACGGCATCTACACTAATCTTTCGTCGCGGGTCGCAGGCAAGAATCCCCGCGACTGGTTCTGGTTCGCCAAGGCCATCAAAGCTCCGACGCTGTGGGACGAGGCGCGCCGCGCCCACCTGACCAGCGCGACGGTCGCCTGGCCGGTCAGCGTCGGCGCCGACGCCGACTGGAACATCCCGGAGATTTGGAATCCGGACAAACCCGCCACGGCGGATCCGCTCTACGTGGCGCAGTACATGAGTCCGCTGCTGTCGGTCGAGCTTCTCGCAGGACTCGGCCGGCCCAAAGGCGGCGAGGACACGGACACCGAGCGGACTCGCCTCGCCCTCTACCTGCTCGAGAAACATAAGCCGAACCTGCTACTCGTTCATCTCGACAGCCTGGACGACGCTGAGCACGACCACGGCCCCGGCAGTCCTCAAGCGGATGCCGCCCTCGAACGCATTGACGTGCACATCGGCGAGTTCATCGACGCGGTAAGGCGCGACGGACTCGAATCGTCCACTGACGTCTTTGTCATCTCCGACCACGGGTTCCTGCCCGTCCATCGCGTGGTGTCACCCAACGTGCCGCTCATTCAAGCCGGGCTCTTCACCACGAAGTGGGGCGGGATTACGGGCGGGAGAATCGTGACCGTCGCCAACGGCGGTTCGTTCTTTATTTATTGGCCGAAAGATCAGGATCTGTGGGGTACGGTGGACGCGGCGCTCAAGTCGTTGCGCGAGCAAGGCCTGGTGTGGTCGATCTTCGATCGCGAGGCCCTGAAGGACATGGGGGCTGACCCGGACGCGCAGATGGCGCTCGAAGCTCCCGACGGCACGGAGTACAGCGCCAATTCCAACGGCGCCTTGGTGCAAGAGGAGGAGCCTCGCGGCACGCACGGCTTTCTGCCTTATCGCAAAGGACTCGAGGCGTCCTTCATCGCGTGGGGCCGTGGGATCCGGCCGGGCATCGATCTGCACCGCATCCCGATGACCGCAGTCGCACCCACGATTCTCAAAGCGATGGGGATCAACGACCCGAAGTTCGGAGACTCGCCGCCGCTCGCGGATACGCTGCGGTAGGTAGTGTCTCAGTCTGCTGAAGTGAGTTTCGTGAAGGGGGTCGGACCTTCAGGTCCGACAACTGCCGACATGTCTTGGACCGGGCCTTCAGGCCCTGAAGCTTCAGGGCTGGAAGCCCTCCCTACTGTGGTCAGTATACCTGTCGGAGCTAAAGCTCCGACCCCCTACATCGCCCGGGCATTGAATCAGGTGGTTTCCTTTGTGTCTCCCGCCAGGTCGCTCATCAGCCGCTCGGCATCGTCCTTCGAGAGATCGTGCGGGCGGAAGAGGTCGTCGAAATCGAAGTCGGGAAATCCCCGCCGCGTCAGGCCAGCAGGAAGCTCGCTTTGGATCACTTCAGGGATGTCGCTGGGGATGCTGAGCACCACGTCAAAGATCACCTGGTGCAGCGGCTCGTGCCACTGGTATCCGGCGAGCAGGGCGCGGGCGGAGGCTCGGACGCTGCCCTCCAGCGTTCCCTGGCATAGCGCCCGCAGAACCCGGCGTTCCGCTTCGACGATGTCCGCGGATTCAGGACTGGCCATACGATTCGACGCCGGCCTAGGACCGCGAGCCGGCATAGCTCGACCACTCGCTCGCCCAGGTCGCTACGCGGAACCAGTATCGTCCCCACATGACGGCCTGCTGGCCAATGAAGACCAGGGCGAAGAGCAGCTTGAGGCGCAGATCGCCGTGCGCCACGCCCGCCATCCCGGAATGCGCCCACGGTCCAACCAGTAGATACACGGCAAGAAGCGCGAGTCCGCCGAGCGACGGAATGGCCCACGGCACTACCGCTCTTCCGAATCGGCTCAACGAAAAGCCCAGCGAGGCGAAGAACGACTCGATAGCGCCCGAGCCATCGTCCATCACCGCCCGCACTTTGGCGTAGTCCATGACCACGTTCACAAATCCCAGGGCGAGGAGCAGCACGATGCTGGCCGCGAGGTGCAGCCAGAAGACGGGCCGGTCGTCCAGCCAATCACGCGTCCACTTGTCGATCACGTTCCCCAGGCCTTGGTTGAGCAGCCGGAAAGCGATCCAGTAACAGACGAGTCCGATGATCATCAGCCCGATCATGCGCCAGGCGTAGCGGCTGGTGTTGCGGAAAAAATCACCGACCGAGTATCCCAGCTCGGGAGTGCGGAAGCGGGCGAGCGCACCGCCAGCAAGGATGGCGTTCACCGGCAGCGCGAGCAGAGTGAACCCCATGATCAGTTCCCCATAACGACTCAGAGCGCCGACGCGATTGAAGGAGAAATCGGTGAGCCAGTCGACCGAGAAGCCCGTCGCCAGAGTGCGGCTCATCAGGCTGTGGCCGGTCGAGCCGAGAATACCCTGGTAGACGGGCAGGGCCGCCAGCGCCGCGAGTCCCAGGTTGACGAGCAGCAACACCCAGACGACGGAGCGTGTCCGGCGCGCCACCGAGAAGCCTTGCCTGAGCGCCCTCACCGTGCCCATCGGGGATTCTCCTTCCGCTTAGCTGAAGAACGTCGCGGCAAAGAACAGGTTCTCAACCCAGAAGATCCAGCGCGCGTACCACTTCGCTGCGCCGCGATTGTCCTCATGAATCGTGAAGCTGTTATTGGTAAAGTTGGCGTCCAGCGTCAGCTTGTGCTCGGGATCGACCTCCGCCCAGTCCACCTTGGACGGCTTCTCATAGACGAACTTGGTCCAGCGATACTGTCCGTCCCACTGCTCGCGAACCGTCTCGCCATTCTCGAAGTGGACCGCCACGTCCACGGGCGCCGTCGCCTCGCCCAGGCGCTGCACGGTGACCGTCGAGCGATAGCGTTTGTCCTTGCTCTTGGCGAAGGCTTCACTGGCGCTCTTCTCGGTGTACAGCACCTTCTTGCCGCCCTCGTCGTAAAGTCCAACCTTGCCCTCGATGGGCTCCGACGTGATGCCACCCACCGAGTAATCAACTTGGTTGGAACTGTAGAAGAATTGCTGGAAGAACCAGTTCATCTCGCGGCCCGAAACTTCGTTGACCACGTCGATGAAGTCCTGCGTGCATGGATGCCGGTAGCGCCAGCGCTGCTGGTAAGTGCGCATCACGCGCGCCATCACGTCTTCACCGAGATAACTCTCGAGCGTCCTCAGCGTCAGTCCCACGCGGGTGTAGGAATTCAGTCCGTAACTCGCTCCCTCCAGGTACTGCCATCCATTGCGCACCAGGTTGTCGTCCTTGAGGTAGCGCAGGTAAAAGCCGCGGCCGGAGGTGCGCTCGGGCTCGGTGATGCAGGTGAAATAGGGCCCCATCGGAATGCCACCCACGCCCGCAAATGGAAAAGAAGGAGCGCCGACCGAGAGCCAGGAAAAGCCCAGGACCGGCATCCCCGAAAAGTAGTGGTAGTCGCAATGTTCGGGATAGGCGGCGTCGATGACCTTGCCGTCTGAGTAGGTATTGAATCCCTCGTCGAGCCACGCCTCCTCAAACTCGTTGTTGCCGACCAAACCGTACCAGAACTGATGTCCGAACTCGTGCACCGTCACGCCCTCGGGGCTAAGGCCTCGCTCCGCCGGCCAGAAGTACGTTCCCACCGTGATAAACGTGGGGTACTCCATGCAACACGTGCGGGAGTTGCGCGGCACATCGACAATGGTCATGGTGTCGTACGGATACTGGCCGTACCACAGACCGAAATACTTGAGGCCGTTGAACACGGCGCGGAAATAGCGGTCGGCAACGTTGCGGTGCCCCGGCTCGAGCAGGAACGTCACGTCGACGTTGCGCAGCGCGAGCTGGTCGACGGGCACGTTCAGGACCTTCGACCACTTTTCCAGCTCGTCGGGCCGTACTTCCTGCGCCCAGTCGAAGGTGCGAGTTTCCTTGAGGAAGCGCGGGCTGGCCGTCCAAGCGAAATCATGGACGTCCTCCTGGTACTGGTTGTACGTGGTGGTGCCGTCGGCGTTGCGGCGTTCGCCGCGGCGATACCCGGTCGCGCCTACCACGTAGTCCGAAGGCGCCGTGAGATCGACGTCGTAGACGCCGTAGTCGGCGTAGAACTCGGTGTTGGCGTGATACTGATGGCAGTTCCAGCCGCCTTGCTTGCGGCCGCGCTCGCCCGCCGCTTCGTAGACCGCGATCTTGGGGAACCACTGCGCGATAAGGTAGTAGTCGCCCTCGTAACCGTTTCGGGCCCGCGCGCGCGGCAGCTTGGACGTGAAGTTCACCTGAAGCTGGATCTCGCTGCGGGGCGCAATAGGTTTGGGCAGCACGATTTGCATCACCGTCTGGTCCTGCGCGTTATCGTCGTCAGGATGCACGAACGTCTGCAGGTTCGTCAGGTCCTCGCCGCCGACGATCTGAATCTTGTCCACGTCCATCCATCCCCACTTGTTGGGGTCGCGACTCGACATCCACTGGTCGAGCCCGCCGCGCCGGCTCACTCCACTTTCCCGCATGAAAGTGCTGTCAACGTTCTTGAAGGCATTCAGGTAAAGATGGAAGTAGAGGTCGGGGATGGTGTCGTCGGTGTGGTTCCACCAAGTGAGCGTATACTCGCCGGTGACCTTTTTCGTCTGGGGATCCAGGCGGGCCGACATCTTGTAGCGGACGATAGGGTGCTGGATGTGCGACTTGTAGGTCTGGCCGTAGGCGCTGGAGCACCACAACGCTATGCTTAGCAGCAAGACGCTGCCCACGGCTTTCGTTGCGTTCCCCGGCAGAATTCTCATGCTCCGCCCCCACGGGGGAAAAATTGCGTCTCCCTTGGATTGAAGCGGCCACGGACCGAGATCGTCTTCGGTTGCTTAGACGTTAGCGCTGATCACTCGTCACGAGTCAGCTTACAAGAAATCGGCGCACATTCTACCAAAACGGCCCGAGTCAAGCGGATTTTTTACGCGCGTCAACTACGGGGTCGTCGCCGCGGCGGGACGCTTCCATCGGCTATAGGCGCGGGCAGCAAGGTACAGCGGCAGCGTGCTCCGTGTTTCCCTCGTCACCACAGCAGCCAGAAACCTCACCAGTCCTTCAAACGTCAGATAAGCCAGAAGCAGGGTCAGGGGATGAAAAACAAAGTCGACAAGAGTCACAAAACCGAGACTGTATTGTACCGCCGGAACACCCAGTGTTTCCTCGCGCCCGCTCGCCACCACCGCGCTGCTCGTCTCCACCAAGCGGCGTTCAAGAAAATCGACGTAGCGCACGAACAGGATGGCGAGACAGCCGACACATTCGACGGAGCCCGAGATGGCCGCGGCGCGGTAAAGGTCGATGGGTGGGCGATACCGGGTCCGATAAGGCTCGGGTATCAGCGACACGATCACACCGGCGAGATAATGGAGAATCAGCATCGGGTTACTCGCATTATACTTGTCGGCCGACGCGGCGAAGAGTTATCTTCGGCTGTTCCTCAGTTGCGAATCGCCTCGGCACAATCAAGCACAGCCTCGTTACAGGATTGCGATGCCTCGACAGGATCCCTCTGACAACCTTGCTCGGCAGCTTGGCGACGGCGCCGCGTCCATGCCGCGCTGGGCGGACTTGGGCCACGGATGTCCGCGCGTCCTCAGGCTGGGACTGGCGACGCGCGGCAATACACACCTCGAAGCCGGGGACGTCGCTTACGCCGTAAAGCGGGGCGTCAACTACCTGAACTGGTGCGGTTACGACGACGGGTTGGCGCGTGCGCTGCGCGAGGGACGTCTGGAACGCGACAGGGTCGTCCTCGCGGCGCAACTTCAGAGTCGGGATGCCGACGGCGCGGCCGCAGAGCTCGAGCGCTATAACCGGCTGCTCGGGACGGATCGCGTCGATGTGGCGGCGTTTTACTACGTGGAAGAAGAACGCGAGTGGGAGGAGATCATCGGTCCGGAAGGTGCGCTCGAAACCGTCGCTGAGGCCCGCCGGCACGGACTCATCCGACTCATCGGGCTGACCACTCACCAGCGCCGGCTGGGTGCGCGCTGGGTCGAAAGCGGCAAGCTCGACCTGCTGATGATCCGCCACAACGCGGCGCATCGCGGCGCCGAGGACGACGTCTTCCCCGTAACCAGCCGACTCCACATTCCCGTGGTCACGTTCACCGCCCAGCGCTGGGGCGCGCTGCGTCAGAAAACCCCTGACGACCCTGCCGGGTTCAAACCACCCGAGGCGCGCGAGTGGTATCGGTTTGCCCTGGCCCATCCGGCGGTCAGCGTCGTTCTCATGGCGCCCGACAACCGCCGCGAACTCGAACACGATCTCAGCCTACTCGACGATTGGCACCCACCGCTGGAGAAGGAATTCGAGGCTCTCGCCGCCCACGGACGCCGGGTACGCCGGCACGGCGGATCATTTCTCTGAGACCCGTCAGGTAAACAAAGCCCAGCAAAGCGGCGGGGCGTGCTTCTCAACGGAGGATGCCCACTTGGTAGTTCAGGGTTGCAAGCTGCGCCTGATAATCGTAGCGCGCGCTGGCCTGCTCGATCTGCGCCTGCGTCTGGTTGAGCTGCGCCTGGCTGAGCTCGACGATGGAGCCGAGGCCGAGCTTGTAACGCTCTTGCGCGAGATCGAGGGCCAGATTGGCCTGGTCGAGAAGCTGCTGCGTCAGGTCAACACGCTGGAAAGCGGTGTGGGCCTCCAGCCAGGCGACTCGCACATCACGGGCTACTTGATCTTCGAGATTCCTCAGATTCTGCTCTTCCGCTTCGGCCCTGAGATTCGCTTCTGCCCGGCGAGCGCCAAATAGGTGACCGTTGAAAACCGGGATGTTGACGTTGACGCCCGCGGCCGCGTAGTGTCCGGCCAAGGGGACTTGGCCCGTCGGTGTCACACCGGTGGTGGCCACCGCGCTGATGCTTGGAAACCAGAGGTCTCGCTCCGCCCGGGCAAATTTCTGCGAGGCCTGCTCGGTGTCGCGCTGCCCCAAAAGTTCGGGCCGCTGCTGGAATGCTTCAGTGACCAGGCCCGCAAGGCCGGGAATGGGAGCGGTAGGCAGCGGCTCATCGACCAAATCGAAGGTTCGCTGGTCGGAATAGCCTAAAGCGGCGGAAAGCGTCGCGAAGGCCGACTGGACGTCGTTCTGCGCCTGGACCAGCAGCAACTTGGCCTGGGCCAGATTGACGTTGGCAAAGCTCACGTCCAGCCCCGACTTCAGGTGACTCTTGGCGAGCGCCGTGACCTGATCCACCACCGTCTGGCGCTCGTTCACAGTCTGCTGCGCCACCCTGAGGACCGCCTGCGCTCGCAGCGCGCCGTAGTAGGCACGGTCGACCGCGAGCAGCACGTCTTCGCGCGTCGCCTCGACGTTTTGCTGCGCAGCCTGGGCGCGAAAGTGCGCGCTCCCCACCAAATTTTGGGTGCGGCCGAAATCCGTGATGAGCTGGCCAACCGTGAGCCCGTTGGCATAACGGTTGTAGATTACTGGATTGTTGAGCACGCCAGCGGTGATGCGGCTCTTGTCGTCAGAGGCCGCGCCCGTCAGACTGCCATACGCCAGCGGGAAATAGGCCGAGCGCACTTCCCGGGTGATCTCGTTGGCCGCCAGCGCCGAATACTGAGCGGAGCGCAACTGCGGATGATTGCGAACGGCCACCGCCTCCGCTTCCTTCAGCGTGAGTTGGGGAGGAGTCTGGGCCAAAGTCGAGGCGCCAACCGCCGTCGTCATCGCTGTGAGCAGAAACGCGGTGAGTCGCCGGTTCATTGAGCCTCCAGGGTGCGGGTGGTTGGGGCGGGCGCGCCGCGCTTCCGGTAGACCAGCAAGTAGGCGGCAGGCACGATGAAGATGGTCAGCGCCACTGACACAATCAGCCCGCCGATAATCGCGCGTCCGAGCGGGGCGTAGGCCTCGCTTCCGACCTCGAGTTTCAGGGACATCGGAATCAATCCGAAGATCGTGGCGAGCGAGGTCATCAGAATAGGGCGCAAGCGGATGCGGCAGGAAGTTACCACGGCGTCACGCACGGACTTCTCCGCCTCGAGCTGGTGCGCGAATTCCACGATCAGGATGCTGTTCGAAGACACCATACCCACCATCATCACCACGCCCATCAGCGACATCACATTCATGGTCGTTCCGGTGATCCAGAGGAACACCAGGACGCCCGTGAGTCCGGTGGGGACGGCGAGCAGAATCAAAATCGGATCGACAAAGGAGCGGAACTGGGCCACCAGAACCAGATAGAGAAGGCCCAGGGCCAGGATCAGTCCAAAGCCAAAGCTGCGGAAAGACTGACGCATCCCTTCCACCATACCCCGCATCGTCAGCGCGACGCCGGCGGGAGGATGGGTGCGCGCCGTGATCTTGTCGATGGCGTTGGCCACGCGGCCCAGGTCTTCCGAACCGGGCGTGACGTAGACATCGATGACCCGCTGGATCTGGTAATGGTCGACTTCGGTGGGCGCATTGAGGTGCGAGACGCTGGCCACCTGGTCGAGAAAGGCGGGCTCCTTCGAAGACGCGGAACGGATAGGAATGTCCCGGAGGGACAGCAAACTATTGATATCCCTTTCCGGATACTGGACGGTCAGAAAGTAGTCGTTGCCGGTGCGCGGGTCGATCCAGTAGCTCGGCGCGATCATCTGGTTGGAGGTCAGGGCGGTGATGACGTTGTCCACCACTTCTCTCTGGTTGAGGCCCAGCTCGCCGGCACGGACGCGGTCGACCTGGAGCCGCAGCGCCGGGTAGTCGATATCCTGCGGAATGTAGACCTGACTCACGTCGGGCAGGTTGCGGATCTGGGCCGCCAAGTCGGTTGCGACCCGATAGGTTGCTGTGAGGTTCTGGCCGCTCACCTGCAGATCGATGGGAGCAGGAAGGCCCTGGTTCAGAACCGCATCCTGCAACCCGCCCGACTGGATGAAGGCGCTGACCTGGGGCAGATCCGACGCGATGCGGTCGCGGACGCGGTCCATGTACTCATAACTGCCGACCTTGTGGTCCTCGGAGAGCGCCACCTGGATGGTCGCGGTGTGAGGCCCGGAATTGCTGGTATAGATGGACGAAAAGCCGGGGATGACACCGATGTTCGAAACGATGAGTTTCAGATCCCGGGGTTGGACGACGTGGCGGACGAGGTTCTCGACCCTGGCCACCAACTGGTCCGTGTCCTCGATGCGGGTTCCAGAAGGCGCTTTGAGGTTGATCACGAACTGGCCCGCGTCGCTGCGCGGGAAGAAAGCAACGCCGAGCAGCGGAAGGATGAGCAGGCTTACGAGGAATACGCCCAGAATCGCGCCCACCACCAGCCAGGGCCGAAGCAGCGACCGGTCGACCGTCGTCTCATACCAGTCCAGCATCTCGTGGAATTTCTGATTGAAGGTGGTGTTGAACCGGACGCCCCAGGACGGACGCGCCGGGCGCGCGCGAGCCGACTCGGCCACACCTCCCGGCTCATCTTCCGGGCCAGCCTCGTGATGAGCCCCTTTGATGAGCTTGGCGCAGAACAGCGGCACCACTGTCATGGCGATCAAGTAGGAAGCGAACAGCGCCAGGACCACCGCCAGCGCGAGGGCTGAGAAAAGGAACTTACTCACGCCGTAAAGAAACGTGACGGGGAAGAAAACCACGGCGCTGGCGATGGTTGCCGACAGCACCGCCATGCCCACTTCGGCTCCGCCTCTTTCCGCCGCGACTTCAGGCGGCTCACCCAGCTCCATATGGCGGAAGATGTTCTCGAGCACGATCACCGAGTTGTCGATCAGGCGCGAAAAGACGATCGCGAGGCCCGCGAGCACCATGCTGTTGATCGTGCTGCCGCCGAAATACAAGGCAATAATGGCGGCCAGCGCGGAGAGCGGAATCGACAGAAAGACGGCCGCCGTCCCGCGCATACTGCCGAGAAAGATCAACACCATCAGCCCGGTGAGCAGCAGGCCGGTAGCGCCTTCGTGGATCAGCGTGCTGATGGCCTTCTTCACGTATTGCGACTGGTCAAACACCACGCTGGAAACGAGCCGTTTGGGCACATCGGAGAGGTGCGACGCCACCTTCTTGACAGCATCCACGACGGCGATGGTGTTGGTATCACCTCCCTGCTTCATGATGGGGAGGTAAACGGAACGCTGGCCGTCCACCCGCACGATGTTGGTCTGGATCGACTGGGCGTCCTGGGCGGAACCGATGTCGCCCACCGTCACATAGGAGCCCCCGACGGTCTTCAGCGGAACATTGTTGATGTCCGCCACATCCTCGATCTGGCTGTTGGTGTAGATATTGTAGTCGTAAGGCCCGATCTTGGCGTCGCCGGCAGGAAGGATCAGGTTGGCGTTGTTCACGGCGCGAACCACATCCATGACACTCAGCCCGTGCGACTGCAGCTTCAGGGGATCGACGTAGACCATGATTTGCCGGTACTTGCCGCCGAAGGGAGGCGGGACCGAAGCCCCGGGCGCCGTGGCGATCTGGTTGCGGACCGCAAACTGGCCGAGATCGCGGAGCTGAGTCTCATTCAGACCCTGACCCTTGAGCGTAATGAGGCAAACCGGAAGGCTGGAAGCGTCAAACTTCATCACCACAGGCGGCAGCGTACCCGGCGGCAGGCGGCGAAGGTCCGCCATCGCCAGGTTCGAAATCTCGTCCACGTCCGAATCGGCGCTCGTCCCAGGCTGAAAGTAGATCTTGATGACGCTCGCCCCCGGGAGGGAGCGGGATTCCATGTGGTCGATTCCCGCACCCAAGGTGAAGAAGCGTTCAAACCTGCCAGTGATCTCGGTCTCGATATCCTCGGGCGGCATGCCGTTGTAGAACGTCGCCACTACGACCTGGGGAATATTGATGTTGGGAAACAGGTCGACGGGCATGCGGACCACGCTGGTGAGGCCGATGACCACCACAAACAAACAGAGCACGACAATGAAATAGGGATTGCGAATGGCAAATCGCGACATTAGCTGCCACCCCCTGACCCCGAGAGTTCCACGAGTTTCGGCGTGACCAGCTCACCCTGACGCAACTGGCTCGTATTGCCCACCACCACGCGGTCGCCCTCGGAGAGTCCGGAGAGAATCTCAATCCTGCCGCGCGTCTGCAGCCCCGGGCTCACCGGCAGGATCTCAATCCGGTTGTCGCTCGTGACGCGATAAGCCGTCGCCTTGTTCCCTTCGCGCGCCACCGCCTGGACGGGGACGGCCAACGTGTCCTTTCTCTCGACGATGGGGAAGGAAACGTAGGCGTACATGCCCGGCACGATCTCCAGTTTGGGATTGGGAACATCGACCTCGGCCATCATGGTGCGCGTGCTGGAATCGATTTTGTCGGCGAACCTCGCCACCGTACCTTCAAAGGTCCGCTTCAGGGCCTGCACTTCCACCTGGACCTTCTTCCCCAGGTGAACGGTCGGGACGCTGGCTTCGGGAACTGGAATCTCGAGGCGCAGCAGACCATTCTGGGAAAGCTTGACGACGGGAAGCGCCTGCTGTTCTGAGGAGGTGCCGGCCGCGACCATGGCGCCGGTATCGGCGTACCGCCAGGTGACCACTCCATCAAAAGGCGCGGTGATTTTCGAATAGTCGAACAAAGCCTGCACTCGCTCGCGATTGGCCGTCGACGCCAGGAGATGTTCTCGCGCCGCGGCCAGCGCGGCTTTCGCTGCCGCCACCTCCGCCTCGGCCGCCCGATCGCGCCCCTGGGCGTCGTCCACGTCCTGCTGGGCAATGAGATCGGGACGCGTCTTGCTGACCTCCTCAAGTCGCGCATACGACAGGTGCGCGACGGTATAGTCGGCCTGGGCGCGCTCCAGTTCATTCTTGGCCTGGTCCACTGCCTGCTCGCTTTGCCGGCCCGAGGCCGCCGCCTGGTCGAGTTCATCGTGGAGTTCCGGGATCTCCAGGACGGCCAGAGTTTGACCCGTCTTCACGCGGTCTCCCACGTCCACATAAATGCGCTTCACGTACCCGGCCACCTTGGCGTGGACGTCAATCTCCTGAAAGGGTTTGAACTCCGCCGCGATGCGCAGAATCTGCGAGAGATCGGTACGCTCGACGCGAGCCACAGCGACGTTCACCGTCTTGCCGGCGTCGAGGGATTGAGCGTTGCTCGCCCGCTCGCGCGCGCAGCTTGCCGTGACCAGGAGAAGAGCCATCGCCAAGGTGACGGCCCCGGTCCTGCTGTCTGGCATTCGCAGCCGCCGCAGCCGCACCGTTTCAAAATCCGCTGGCTTGATCTTTTCATGTATCAATAGAGTGCCCCCTGAAACGAAACTTGCGCCGACGCCGGCCGTACGACAGGTTCCAGGCATCATCGGCGAAACATGTCTTCTTGCACGGATTGCTGCACTGCTTCACGCAATCTCTCCAGAGAAGGATTCGGAGAATCGGCCACTTCGATGACTCGGCGTTCGAGGGCGCCGACTCGCTCCGCCGCCGCCGGAACCGCCCGGGCGACGGAGACCGGAATATTGATCACGCCGTGCCGGTCGCCGTGCAACAGGTCGCCCGGCTGGACCTTCAGGTTACCCACCTCGACCGGCAAGCCGAACTCGACCATGTGATAGTAGGCGTGCGACACGGCTACGTTGCCGGCGAAGAAGCTGAAGCCGATCGCTTCGGCCGCCTCGAGGTCACGAACCGCGCCGTTGGTAAGGAGGCCGGCGCAGCCCAACGCCTTGAAAATGTGAGCGTGGACTTCACCGGCGCACGACCCGAGCCCCGGACGGCGATCCAAGTCCTCCAGCACCACAACCCGGGGATCCGGAATGCTGAGCAGATAGTCCCACCAGTCCGTGCGATCGGGGTAGGTCCTCCCACTCATCGGCGGCTCGCCCGTGCGAACGCGGGCCGTCACCGCATAGCCGACCATGGAAGGCAGCTTCGGAAACAGGCACCGAATGCTTGAATCCATGAAGCCCTCGTTGTGCAAGCGCACGTCGAAGGTTTCAATGGCGTCCGCCACCTGGCAACTGCTGAGATGACGGAGCGCCTCCAGTTCTTCCGGCTTGAGTGGAGCCTCCAATGCCATTCCGCCTCCCTTGGGATTTCAATAACAAACGCGACTCACCAAAGCGTCGGGTTTGATGTAGCGGCGGCTTCACACCGCCCTTGGGCGAGGTAAAACTCGTCGCTATGCGAGAAAAAAAAGAGAATTACCGCAGATAGGTGGGTGGGGAACGGAGCTGATCGGCGCTGAGAACGGTGGACGCCGCGAAGAGCGCAGTGGCCGCATCAGGAGGTACCTGGCCCCTCGCCTCAGAAACATCCGGCAGCGGCTCGCCCGATCGGCTCAGTGCCTGACAGGCGTCGGCACCCTGCACCGGCGTCTCGCGCATCTTGGTGACTTTGGAGAGAGACGTTGCCGAATTGCGGTGAGGCCGGTAGGCGCTGTTCTTGGCCCGGCTGGCAAGCGATACCGTCGCCGCCAGCAGCAGCAGCGCGAGAGCCCTGACCACAAAGTGGGTCCACGCGGTTCGGCGAGGGAGATTTTCCGGCTTTTGTCCAGGCGCTGGCGCTCTCAAAGCAATCACGAGTTCCGTCTCCCGGACAGGGTCACTGAACGACATACAAGCTAGCAGTATAAATGGGAATCGCGGCGAAATCAAACGATGGCGCGGGCCGGTAGTGGGCCAATTTCAGGCTGAGCTCAGATTTGGCCCTTTATTTGCTGCGCTCCTGGACGCACGCTGTTACAATCCCCGGCATCATGGATGCCTTGCTCAAGCTCATCGAATATTTCAAATCTGAGATGGCGACGGTGATTAGGGCACCCGTAGTATTTTTAACCACTACCGCGATTTGCTGTTACTTGATTTGGCTAGCAACCAAGCAGTTTTTCAAACAGCAGGTCGAAACGCTAAAGGCTCAATCAGACTTCTGGAGAGAGCAAGCCGCGAATTGGGAAAAAACGGCACGACGACATGAAACAACCGTTACGGACGCAGCAGTTACACACAAACTGAAGTTAGGATTAGTGCGAACTATTCTGACAAGAACAACCATTCAAACCCTCAACGGCGCGTCTCAGCCAGGACCACAACGCGCCTTCGCGCAGATTCAAGTGCACGTTCTGCGGCCGGGTCTCCCTATTGAAGAAGCCCGTGGCCAACTCCTGTACGTCAGCAAGTGGAATGAGGAACTTGAGAAATGGGCACTAACAGACCTTGATGAGCCGCTGGATTTGTTATGGTCTGTGATCGACCGACCGATTTGCACCTTAACTCACGACGCACAGCTGAATATATTTTTTATCAATGAAGGCGGCAATCAGATAAATGTTTGCGCTGCGGCGGTTCCGTATCGGATGGCAGACGTTTTCGCGGCTTCTCACCGGACGGACATTTTCAAGTTCGACATTTCAGTAAGTGGCAAGGATTGCCAGCCAGTTTATGCTTCACTGAAGATTGGTCCAGTCCCGTGTTGGAATAATCCGTCTATTGAAGTCATGCCGCATCAGAATCACGATGCGCGGTAATTAAACCGAGAATGTCAGCTACTTCCCAAATTCGTGTACTCAGCCCAGCTTCCATGGCAGACGTGACACGCAGCGTTTGATGAATTCGGCAGAAGTTGTAGTGAACAGCGTAAAGGGCAACCGCCATGGCGAAGATTATCAACTTTCTTACTGAATCCGTTTGTGAGGCGCGTAAACCGGCGGCATCGTCATCCGCATCGTGAGATTATGCCGCTCGACATAGCTAGTCGAGATGTGTTTCACGTCAGGGTCTCCCATGACGGTTGCCGCCGTAGCGCCCACATAAGTTGCGGGACTGTATCGTCGCGCCGTGCGGGGCGCCGTAAACCTTAACCAGCATGGCGTAGTCGATTTCAGACCCAAACGCATCCTCCACAGCGTCCACGTAAATCTTGAGGCCATCTGTGGTCAGTTGGATACGACTGGCCAGACGGCTAGCCAAGTCCTGCATAAAGGCGTAGGCGCTTCCGGCATCGCGGGTGCCCACAAGGTAGGAGATCGTCAGCTTAGTGTCCGCATCAACTGCCGTCCACGTCCATACATCGCCGTACCCGAACTGACCCTTCTTGTCGGTGGGGACGTTCTTTTCCTTGGCGTAGCAGAATTGCCAGATTTCGTCACACTGAATCCGCTGGCACTTCAGGTTGCGCAGCACACGGTCTTGAAAATCTGCGCACGCGCTACCGACCTCGGCAAGCAGCTTCAGGATGGTATTCTTCGCTACGCCCGTCATGCGACATGTCGCGTTAATCGACATCCCCTCGACCAGAGCCGTTATCACTTGCGTTCGCCTGTCCATACTCAGCTTGTTCATGCACTTATTGTACCCACAACAATGGGTCGATGTCAAGAGAAATCTTCTTGACGGAGTACTTTTTTGTTGGTACAAATATTCTATGGCGAAGCGAGGCCGACCCAAGAAGGACAATCCCCTTGCAGAATACATCGAACTGCGCGTGACCGAGGATGAGAAGCAGGCTTTCAAGGATGCCGCCGACCGTTCGGGTATTCCGATGGCGACGTGGGCGAGGGAAAGACTCCGGCGCGTGGCGATCCGCGAACTGGAGAACGCCGATCTACCTGTAGCGTTTCTGAAATGAGGGAGCATGATTGAGCCCAAATACCCGAAGCGGGCCGATATAAGCCAGATTGCACGGTCAATCGTGGAACACGCAACTGGAGAACCATTAACGCCTACTAGAGTGCCGCCGAAGAAAGTATCGAGCAACAAGAATGCAGTTCGGAACCAAAACAGAAATGAGCACTAGAATTCCGACAATCAAACGGCATCGATATTCTTCCCAGTCATAGTCAATGCCAGGGGGGCCAGAGGTCGAGGCGCTTAAGGCGCTCGCAGCACATAGCCAGTCATGGGCCGATTGGTCAACCCTGATCGTTTTCATTGGCCTACTTGGTGAGATCGGAATCGCTTTTGCGTATACCAAAGATAAGCCGCGCTCAGAAATCATTCTCGGCGTGGCTTGTGGTGTGATAATCGCTTTTGGCGTGTACGGCGAATACACATTCGGGTCGAAAGCGGCCCAAGCAAACAGCCGACTGCGAATACTCTCCGAACAACAATTGGCCCAGGTGACCAGGGATGTAGGAAACACCCGCGAGGCCGCCGAAACGGCGGCCCGGGCAGCAGCCCGCGCCGTCGATTCATCACAACATGCGAATGCCGAAGCTGATAAAATTAAACGACAGGCGATTGAACTGCAAATAACACTGGCGAGACTCCAACGATTGGTCGGTCCGCGCTTCATTTCTCCTGAAGAACGAGAGAGCATCATTTCTTCACTCCACCTCTATCCGCGTAACACTATAGAAATACGAGAGATAACAGGCGACTCCGAAGCCAAGTCCTACGCTGAGGAAATTATCGACTCGATGAGTGGGACCGGATGGACCGTGAAGCCTGACAGGGGCACGCTCGAAATTGGGCCTCCTTTTCATTACTTTTATGGTCTCCACTGTTACCTGTCCAGTAAACCCTCTCCTGGAGTGAGGAGGTTCATGTCTATCTTCCAGAAATTCGGGGTGGACATGACACTACATCCCAGCGAAGGGGCGACCACTAACCAACTGACCGTGCTTGTCGGTTATCACCGTCCTTATACCCAATTAGACTTCAAGACCGGGCGCTACCGAATTACGTATTCTCGGTCTAAATGAACCAGTGTCCGCGGGCCGGTGCTGGTGTCATTTGGGGGATACAGGCGCTCCAATGTGCAATCATTCCCGCGAGGCGGGAATCCACTCCGTAACCCATTAGGAAATGAGCGGCAGACGGACTGGATTCGCCTGCGCTGATTGAATGACGACGCTGGCTCCGTCCCGAACCCGAGTAAGCTTGGGTTGTCCGAAGGCCAAGACTCGGGGAGAAAGGAGCCAGCGATGAAGATTATCGCATGCGATTATCACCCAAGCTTTCAGCAAATCGCCAT
>DASZAI010000005.1:0-49163 GCA_035945295.1 Terriglobia bacterium
CGATTTGCTGAAAGCTTGGGTGATAATCGCATGCGATAATCTTCATCGCTGGCTCCTTTCTCCCCGAGTCTTGGCCTTCGGACAACCCAAGCTTACTCGGGTTCGGGACGGAGCCAGCGTCGTCATTCAATCAGCGAAGGCGAATCCATTCGATCAATTTCCCGCGGCGCTTAACGAGGCGCACCGTAATGAAGAAATGCCGATCCGAAAGAACGGACGCCGGAGCCGCGACACGGCGAGCCTGACGACCAGAGAGGAGCCGCGGACCTCAACAAAAGAGGTCCGCGCTACCTGCTGTATAAAATCTCAGCTCCGTCGCGGCTTGCGATTCCCGCTTACTGGCATTTCCAACTCCCGATGCATCAGCCCGGATGCCTACCACTCACGCACGCTGCTCAAGGTACCGCGCCAGATGCTTCCCCGTGTGCGACAACGGGTGCTTGACCAATGCTTCGGGCGGGCCGGTGACGACCACGTAGCCGCCCGCGTCGCCGCCTTCGGGGCCCAGGTCGATGATCCAGTCGGCGGTCTTCAGCACGTCGAGGTTGTGCTCGATGATGAGGACGCTGCCACCCGCGTCAATCAGCTTGCGGAAGGCGGCGAGCAGCTTGTTGATATCGTCAAAGTGGAGTCCGGTGGTTGGCTCGTCAAAGATGAAGAGCGTGTTGCCGCGCGGTTCGTCGTCAGGGCGGCCGTAATCCCTCTCGCGAGCGTCATCGCTATGGGCGCCGCTCGGGCCGTTACCGCCATTGTGGCCGTATCCGCCGTTCAGGTTTGACCGCTGAGCGAGGTGTGCGGCCAGGCGCACGCGCTGCGCTTCGCCGCCTGAGAGCGTGGTGGCCGACTGGCCGAGGCGCAGATAACCTAGCCCGACTTCGTCGAGCACCCGGATCTTGTTCGTCACCTTGGGGTGTCCGGCAAAAAACGCCAGCGCCTCCTTCACCGTCAACTGCAGCACGTCGTAGATATTCTTGCCCTTGTAGCGGACTTCGAGCACGCTCGACCTATAGCGGCGCCCGCGGCACTCCTCGCACACCAGCTCGATGTCGGCCAGAAACTGCATCTCGACCGTCACCGTGCCGTCGCCCTGGCAAGTCTCGCAGCGCCCGCCGGGAACGTTGAAGGAAAACGTGCCGGGCTGGTAGCCGCGCTTGCGCGCCTCGGGCGTCGAGGCAAAGACCTCGCGGATCGCGTCAAACGCTTTGATGTAAGTGATGGGATTCGAGCGCGGAGTGCGCCCGAGCGGCGACTGGTCAACCAGGATGACGTCGGAGACGAGGCGCGCGCCCTCCAGACGATCGTACTCGGCGTGAGTCGACGCGAGTCCGCGCTCGGCGAGCAGCGCATTGAAGAGTACGTCGTGCACGAGCGTCGATTTCCCTGAGCCTGAGACGCCGCTCACGCACACCATCAGGTTGAGCGGAATGTCGACGTCGATCGACTTCAAGTTGTGCTGGCGGGCGCCCCGCAGGCGCAGCCGCGCTTTGCCGGGCTTGCGGCGCGTCGCGGGTACGGCAATCTGGAGTTCGCCCGAAAGATACCGCCCGGTGAGCGAAGGCGCGTCGACCACCAGGCCATCGAGCGAGCCCTGATAGAGGATGCGTCCGCCGTTTTCGCCCGCGCCGGGCCCGAGGTCGAGAATCTTGTCCGCGTGGCGCATCATCTCGGGGTCGTGCTCGACCACCAGGATCGTGTTGCCGATGTCGCGGAGGCTCTTCAAAATAGCGATCAGGCGGCCCGTGTCGCGCGGATGCAGGCCGATGGAGGGCTCGTCGAGCACGTAGAGCGCGCCCACCAGGTTCGACCCGAGCGACGTGGCGAGTTGGATCCGCTGCGACTCGCCGCCCGAAAGCGTGGACGCCAGGCGGTCGAGCGTCAGGTACTCGAGTCCGACCTCGACCATAAACTTCAGGCGCGAGCGGATTTCCTCAAAAACTTTTTCCGCAATCACCATTTCGTGCGGCGCCAGGCGAAGCTCGGTGAAGAAGCGGTACGCAGCCTCGATCGACATCGCGCAGACTTCGGTGATGGTCTTCCCGCCCACGCGCACGTTGAGCGCGTCCTCGCGCAGGCGTCCACCTTTGCACTTGGGGCAGAGCGCGTAACCACGATAGCGGCTGAGGAAGACCCGCACGTGCAGCTTGTATTTCTTGCGCTCGAGGTATTGGAAGAATCCCTGTATACCGATGAAATCGTCGCCACCCTCCACCACCCAACGACGCTGCTCGGCGGTCAGCTTATGGTAGGGCACGTCGAGTGGAACGCCGCGCGAGCGCGCCAGACGTTTCATCTCGCTGAAGATGCTCCGGTAGCGCGGCTTGGTCCACGGATCGACGGCGCCCTCGGCCAGCGTCCTGCTCTTGTCAGGGACCACGAGGTCAACGTCGAAGTCGATCGTGTTGCCGAATCCCTGGCAGCGCGGGCAGGCGCCATAAGGATTGTTGAACGAGAAAAGATTGGGCTCGGGCTGAAGATAGGTGATGCCGCAGCGCTTGCACTCGAAACGCTCGTTGAACACCAAGCGCTCGGGTAGAGGAGCTCTCTGGGCTCCCGAACTAGCCTCGGGCGGGAGGTTAGAGCCCTCGCCTACGAATTCCAGAATCGCCTCTCCGGCCTCGCGGTAGCAGAGTTCCACGGAGTCGATCAGGCGCTGACGCATTTCCGCGCCGACGGTCAGGCGGTCGACGAGGATGTAGACCGGCTGGGCGAAGTCGACTTCGAGCAGCGACTCGGGCGTCGAGAATTCGTAAACGCGTCCCCGCTGGTAAAGCCGATTGAAGCCGCTCTGGCGGAGGGCGAAGAGCCGCGGCTTGATCGACTCGTCGGGCGGAGCCGGCGTCGCGGAAGGTTCCGATACCGATCCAGAATGAACGCCGGCAGGCGCGGCGGCGTCCGACGCTCTGCGGGTCTTGCGCCGCGAGACCGAACCCGCTTTCGGACTGCTCGCCGCGGGTGGCGGCAGTATTGCGTCGAGATCAGGCTCCGATGCGCCAACCGTCCGGCCGGCGCCGCTGGCCGAAGCAGCGACCGTTGTCAGGGGAAACAAGACGTAGAACCGGCGTCCTGGTTCGAGCGCCAGGACTCGGTCGGCAATCTCGTCGACGGTGTCCTTGCGTACCAAACCGCCGCACTGCCGGCACAGAGTCACGCCGACGCGGGCGTACAGCAGCCGCAGGTAATCGTAAATTTCCGTCGCGGTGGCCACCGTCGAACGCGGATTGCGCGTCGCGTTCTTCTGGCGGATGGCGACGGCGGGTGCAATGCCGGTGACTTCGTCGACATCGGGCTTCTCCATGCGCTCAAGGAACTGCCGCGCGTACGCCGACAGCGACTCGATATAGCGTCGCTGGCCTTCAGCATAGATGGTGTCAAACGCCAGGCTGGACTTGCCCGAGCCGGACACTCCGGTGACCACGGTCAGCCGGTTGTGGGGGATTTCGCAGTCGATGTTCTTGAGGTTGTGGACGCGCGCCCCGCGTACCACGATGGCATCCTGCCCGGCGTGGATCGCCATGGACTGCGCCTTGCCCACCTGCGCCCCGGATTTCTCGCCCGTCTCACGCCCCTCTTTTGCCCGCGCCGTAGCAGGTCCAGTCGCGGTTGCGGCGGTCAGATTACCGGTGTTGTCCACAGTCAGTCCCTTCAAACTTGGAGGCCAGGCTCAGCCCCGGCTCTTGCTATTTGATTCCCCCGCAGCGGTCACCACACAGAAGCAGGTGTGTACAGCGCGGCCGCTGGTGAGGTCGCAAACTATCTATTATAAGGCTCGAGGTTGGGGAGGGCAAAGGTAAGCCCTAACTCGCGAGTGGCGGATGGTCCAAGCCACTTTGTGCCCAGGGTCGCGATCGCGAGCTACTTTAAGTTGGAATGGCGGTAGCCGCAAGACGCCGACTAGCGAAAGCCTGCGGTAAGATTCATATCGCCCCACTGAATGGAGATCGTTCCTCCATTGCCCGCCTTGGCCAGGGTGATGGTGACCTTCTGGGCGGAATCGGAAGCTTTGGTCTCTTCGAGCGGGGCAGAGGCGAAGTCCTGAGCCGCGTCGTGCTCGGTCCCCCAAATGCCCTGCTGCCGGTTGAAGACCAGCGACCACTTATTCTCCGTTTCCTTACGCGCCCACAAGCTGTATTCGCCTGCGGGGACCTTCATCTCGCCAAAGCTTGTCCCGCCCGTAGTCGAAAACGTCGTGGACTGGTCGGCGCCGAGCCGCCACACCTCACCGGGCTTCAACCCAGCCAACAGATCGCCTACCACGCGCCCATTGAGTGACGGCCTCCCGTATTCCACCCAAACCGTTTTGCCACCGAGCGCGAGCCTGGCCGTACCACGTGGATTACGTTGCGACCAGACCGGCGCGGTGAGCTCCAAATCGCCCCACTGAATGGAGATCGTTCCTCCGACGCCTGCTTTGGCCAGGGTGATGGTGACCTGCTCAGCGGAATTGGAAGCTTTGGTTTCTTCGAGCGGGGCAGAAGCGAAGTCTTCAGCCGCGTAGTGCTGGTCCCCCGATTGCCCATGCTGCTTGTTGAAGACCAGCGACCATTTATTCTCCGTCTCCTTGCGCACCCACAGGCTGTACTCGCCCGCGGGGACCGTCACAGGGATCTTCACGTGGCCGAAACTCAGCTCACCCGTGGTCGAAAATGTCGTGGACTGGTCGGCGCCGAGCCGCCACACGTCACCGGGCTTCAACCGGACCAACAGATCCCCTACCGCGCGCCCATTGAGCGACGGCCTCCCGTATTCCACTGAAATCGTTTTGCCGTCGAGCGTCAGCTTGGCCGTTCCACGGGGATTGCGCTGCGCCCAGGCCGGCGCGGCCAAAGCCAGAGCCAGCACCACTCCAAGAATTCCAAATGCGATCCGCTTCATGATCGTCTCCTCTCCAAGAGTGAATTCAGACAGCATCTCGTGTCTGGGCAGATGATCTGGCGGTCAATCTCTACGCGCGTCGGGAGCGTCTCTCTCCGGTGGCTTGGCGAGTCTCGACCAAAACGATCGCATCCGCCCGGATGGCTTCGCCGCGACCCACTGCGTCCAGACCTTCGCCACTCTTGGCCTTGATGGAGACTTGATGCGGCTTGAGGCCAAGCGCCACGGCAACTTTCTTCTGCATGCGCGGAATGTGCGGCGCGAGTTTGGGACGCTCGAGGCCGATGGTCGAGTCGATGTTGACGATAGCGAATCCGGCGCGGTCGAGCAGCTTGCGGATCCGGCGCAGGAAGAGCAGGCTCGACGCGTTGCGCCAGCGGCGAGAGGTGTCAGGGAAATGGCGACCGATATCGCCCAAGGCCGCAGCCCCGAGCAGCGCGTCACAAATGGCGTGAATGAGCGCGTCGCCGTCCGAATGGCCCACGGGCCCCTTGCTAAACGGAATCCTCACGCCACCCAGGATAAGCTTGCGCCCGGCTTCCAGCCGATGGACGTCGTTACCGATGCCGATGCGATGATGACAGGGCATAAAACAAGCAGCGGAAGATGAGCGGCTCAGCCGCGGTTCGCGACCGGCTCGCGTTCCTGGGCAATGTACAGGCGCGCCAGCGGCAGGTCTGACGGCTTGGTGATCTTGATGTTGCGGTCCGAGCCCATGAGCACGGTCACCGGACGGTCGATGCGCTCCACCAGGCTCGACTCGTCAGTCCCCTGATAGCCGTCGCGCGCCGCCCGCGCGAAAGCCTCGCGCAGGATGTGGTGGCGGAACGCCTGGGGAGTCTGCGCCAGGACGACGCGCTCGCGCGGCAGCGTTCCGAGGATCATCAGCCGCTCCACCTGCTTGACCGTGTCGACGCTGGGAATGCCCAGGATGGCCGCGCCCGACTTGCGCGCCTCCTCGACCACGCGCCGAATCAGCTCGAGCGGAACGAACGGGCGCACCGCATCGTGCACCACGACGATTTCGGTCGACTCCGGCGCTTCGGCCAGGGCGCGCGCCACCGTTTCCTGCCGGGTCGCGCCGCCTTCCACCAGCCGCACCGGCTTGGCAAAGCCCTCGCGCTCGATATCCTGACGGGCGCGCTGCATGTCGTCGTCGCGCAGCGCCAAGTAGATGAAGTCGATAGCCTCCGAGACGGCGAACTTGCGCAGGGTGTGGATGACGATAGGAACGCCCTCGAGCGAGAGAAACTGCTTCGGCATCCCTCCACCCATGCGAACGCCTACGCCCGCCGCCGGGATGATCGCCAGAACACTCATAAGGAGAAGGCCGAGTATGAGGCAGATAAGGGTAAGGTGTAAAGGCTGAAGTGAACTCCGGGGGCGTGTCATCCTCAGCGAAGCGAAGGATGCCCTTACTTGGCGTAAGATCTCCCGCTTCGGTTGTTAGATCAGGTCAGGACGTACTATCATAAGTGTCTCGGAGGCCTCAGCCATGGAATGCATCCACTTGAAAGAGATTCGCGACGTGCGACCCAGCGGTCCAGGCTGCAAGGAATGTCTCGAGATCGGCGACACCTGGGTCCACCTGCGGCTCTGCCTCACCTGCGGGCATGTGGGTTGTTGTGACTCGTCCAAGAACAAACACGCGACCAAGCACTTCCACGGGACGAAGCACCCGATCGTGAAATCGTTTGAACCAGGCGAAGACTGGCGCTGGTGCTACGTCGATCAGACTTTTCTGGAATGAAGTCCTGACTACTACGCGCCAGCGCCTGAGGGCCTTACTGATGGAATTTCTTGAGAGCACTTGACCGCGCCTCGCCCGAGAGGTCGTGACGCGCGGTCACTGGTTCACGACGGCCTCGGCGGCGCGCTGTCGGTCGTCGTACTTGCCAAAGATCATGCGTCCGGCGGTGGTCTGAAGGACGCTGGTGACGGCGATGTCGATGGTCTTCGAGATCATCTTGCGCGCGTTATCGACCACCACCATCGTGCCGTCGTCGAGATAAGCCACGCCCTGGTTGTACTCCTTCCCCTCCTTGAGGATGAAGACGCGCATGATCTCGCCCGGCAGGACGGCCGGCTTGAGTGAGTTCGCCAGCTCATTGACGTTAAGCACCTGGACGCCCTGGAGCTGCGCCACCTTGTTGAGGTTGAAGTCGTTGGTGACGATCTTCCCGTCGTAGAGCTTGGCCAGCTCGATGAGCTTCAGGTCGACGGCGCGCACCTGCGGGAAATCGTCCTCGACAATCTGCACCTGCACCACCGCCATCTTCTGGATGCGCTGCAGGATGTCGAGACCGCGACGCCCCCGGTTGCGCTTCAGCGAATCGGAGGAGTCAGCAATGAGCTGCAACTCGCGCAGCACAAACTGCGGAATGACCAGCGCTCCCTCAATGAAGCCGGTCTCGCAGACATCGGCAATCCGGCCGTCGATAATCACGCTGGTGTCCAGAATTTTGTAGGAATTCCTGGAAGTCCGCTCCCCAGTGAAGACGCCTCCAAATGCCGAAAGATTCAGCAGGTCGCCTTTGTTGGCTCCCAGTACCAGACCGATATAACCCATTAGCAGGAGGAGCACCACTTGGAAGAACGATGCCGAGGTCCTCTCGATGGAAGTCAGGGTTAACAGGTGGCTGACCATGAGAGCGCCCAGAATGCCCAGAATCGAGCCGATTGCCGCACCGATAAGCCGCTTTAGACTAGTCTTCTCGAGCCGCACCTCGAACAGGACGAAGAAGGCTGCCAGACAGAGTCCCAACAAAGCGGAAGCTTGGCCTGTCAGGTGAAAAGGACGGAGATGGTAGGACGCGGCGACGAGGACAATGATGAAGACTGCACGAACCACAGCCATCTCAAAGGACATGCGACTCAACCCCCTTTCCGGGACGCGGGACGTTTGAGAATCCGCCAGTTGTCCCGAACGTTTACATGTTTACGCGTCAAAAAAGCCGCACCAAAGCACAGTGAGTATATCACCCCAGGTCAAACCAAGTAGCCTGCGAGATATATCCTGCATGGTTACCTTGTCGACCCTGGACCTCCAAGGTGGGCGAGGCTGGATTGCGCTTCACGGGATTCACGATAAGCTATTTAGTTTCTGTCGCTTAAGGGACGCCGCCGGGGGGGCACACGCCGACCTATTGGCTGGCCCGCGACTTGATGACGATGGGTGTCCCCGGAAAGTTAAACCGCTCGCGGATACGGTTTTCGAGATAACGCTCCACCGAAAAGTGGAGCTTGCCGGAGCGGTTGGTAAAGGCGATAAACGTGGGTGGGGCGACCCCGCCCTGGGTGAGGTAGTAGATGCGCAGAGGCTTATGGGATGGACCTGGCACACGGGCGAGGTCGAGTTGCTCGAGGAAACGGTTCATCTCGGCGGTTGGGACGCGTGTACGCCGCGCCGTCGCCACCTCAGCAATCGTCGCCACCAGCTTCTCCAAGCGCTGACCCCTCTCTGCCGAGACAAAGATGATCGGCGCGTAGTCGAGATACTTCAGCCGGCGCCGGAGGGCCGCCGTATAGTCCTGGGTGGTCGTGGGCCCCTTCTTGACGAGGTCCCATTTGTTGACCACCACCACAACCGACCGGCGGCTCTCGTGAGCGTACCCTCCGATGTGCGTGTCAAGGGCCGTCACACCCTCGGCAGCATCGAGCATCAGCAGCGCCACGTCGGAGCGCTCGAGGTGCTTCCGCGTCTGGATCACGCTGAGCTTCTCGGCCAGCAGCTTGGTCTTCCCCTTGCGACGGATGCCCGCGGTGTCGATAAAGCGGAACCTCAGCCCGTCGCGCTCGACCTCAGCGTCGACGGCATCCCGCGTGGTACCGGGAATCGGGGTCACGATCGAGCGCTCGCCGCCCAGCAAGCGATTCAGCAGCGTCGATTTGCCGACGTTCGGCCGCCCGATGATCGCCACGTTGATGGTTGGAACCTCAGGGGGCGCTGGCGTCTCGCCTGCCGGCTCCCCTGTAGCGCCTTCGTCGGCGAGGGGGACGGCCGCGCTCGGGAAACCCGCGGTCACATGGTCGAGCAAGTCGTCGACCCCCAGGCCGTGCTCGGCGGACACCGGGAAGATCTCCGCTATGCCCAGCCGATGGAACTCGCCTGCCAGCGTCGCCAGCTCGATCGCGTCCACTTTGTTGACGGCGAGCGCCAGCGGCTTACCCATGCGGCGTAGGAGCTGTGCCAACTCCTCGTCCATCGGCGTGACTCCGGCGCGCCCGTCCACCACCAGGACGAGATGTGCGGCTTCCTCGATCGCCATCTTCGCCTGCCGGAAAATCTCCGAGGGGATCTGTTCCTTGTCGGCCGGGATCATACCGCCGGTGTCCACCACCTCGAAGTGCTTGCCCAACCACTCGGCGGGTGCGTAAAGGCGGTCGCGCGTCATGCCCGGCTCGTTGCCCACCAGCGCGCGTCGCCGTCCGCAGATGCGGTTGAACAGAGTCGATTTCCCGACGTTGGGCCGTCCGACAATCACGACTTTGAGCAGCTTGGTCATCACTCCGGTGCGACGTCATCCATGTTATTCTTTCCAAGCGGAAATCAAAAGCCAAGTCGCCCTGAACGGCGGTCATCGAGCGCCGCTGCCGTCGCCGAACACCATGACCATCGCCCACAAGCCGGTTGATCGTCTTCCCCTCGACCGCATCTTCGGTCCCGAGGGCTGGCTGGCGCGCCACCATCCCAAGTACGAGTATCGCCCATCACAGCTCGAAATGGCCGAAGACGTCGAATCCGCCTTCGAGAACCGGCGGCACCTGATCGTTGAAGCGGGCACCGGCACGGGCAAGACGCTCGCGTATCTGGTACCCATCATTCGCAGCGGGCGCCGCGTGGTGGTCTCGACCGGCACCAAGAACCTCCAGGAGCAGCTCTTCTTCAAGGACATCCCGTTTCTCAAGAAGCTGTACAAAGACCTGCGCGCCACGCTGATGAAGGGTCGCCAGAACTACCTCTGCCGCCAGAAGCTCTACGACATCGAGAAGCAGCCGGTGCTGAACGGAATGGAGGAGATCGACCAGTACGCCGCGATCCGCGCCTGGGAGCGGCAGACCGAGACCGGCGACCGTGCCGAGCTCAGCGCGCTGCCGGACTCGAGCTCGCTGTGGCCGCGCATCGACGCCCGCGGCGAAGCCTGCACCGGCCAGAAGTGCGCCGAGTTCGACCGCTGCTTCATCACCTGGATGCACCGGCGCGCCGCCGAGTCCGACATTCTGGTGGTGAATCATCACCTCTTCTTCGCCGATCTCGCGCTCAAGCAGATGGAGTTCGCGAGCCTGCTCCCCGAGTACTCGGCCATCGTCTTCGACGAGGCGCAAGAGGTCGAGGAGGTCGCGACCCAATACTTCGGCATCCAGGTCTCGAACTATCGCGTCGAGGAGCTGGCGCGTGACACCGACACCACCATGAAGACGAAATCGCTCGAAGGCCCTGAAGTCTTCAGCGCGGTACGCGAGTTGCGCCAGCGCGCCCAGGTTTTCTTCGAGCTCTTCCCTGCTCCCGAAGGACGCTCGGCGTTCGAGCATCGCGAACAGTTTGTCGAGGCCAACCGCGCCGCCTATTCCGGTCTGCTCAACGCGCTGGTGCGGCTCGAGACAGAGTTCACCCGGCTGCCGAACCGCCCGGAGGAAATCAACAACCTGGCTCGTCGCGCTGAGGAGCTACGCAAGGCCTTCGAGTTCGTGCTGGAGGGCGAGGACCCCAACTACGTCTTCTGGTGGGAGCGGCGCGGACGCGGTGTTTTCATCGAAGCCTCACCCATCGACGTTTCGGCGATCCTGCGCGAACGGCTGTTCGAACGCGTCGAGACGGTGATCATGACCTCGGCGACACTCGCGGTGGGCGGCAATTTCGACTTCCTGAAGCGGCGGCTCGGCGTCGAGCACGCCAAGGAGCGCATCCTCGACTCGCACTTCGACTACCAGCGGCAGGCGCTCCTCTACATGCCCATCCATCTGCCTGACCCGCGCGACGCCGGGTTCACGGCCCAGGCGGCAGAGGAAGTGGTCGAGATCCTCAAAGCGACGCGGGGCCGCGCCTTTGTCCTCTTCACCTCGCACCAGCAGATGCGCGACGTCTACGAGCGGCTGCGGCGCCGCCTGCGCTATCCCATGCTGCTCCAAGGGACGGCGCCCCGCACCGCGCTGCTCGATAAGTTCCGCAAAACGCCGCACGCGGTGCTGTTCGCCACCAGCTCGTTCTGGCAGGGCGTCGACGTACAGGGGCAGCAACTGAGCGCCGTGATCATTGACCGGTTGCCCTTCGCCGTCCCCACCGATCCGGTGGTGGCGGCACGCATCCGCCAGATCCAGACCGAGGGCGGCTCGGCCTTCCATGAATACCAGGTGCCGCAAGCCGTCATCGCCCTCAAACAGGGTTTTGGCCGGCTCATCCGCAGCGAGACGGACCGCGGCATCCTCGCTATCCTCGATCGCCGCATGGCGCGCATGTCCTACGGCCAACTGTTCTTCGAGAGCCTGCCATCCTACGCGCGCACCCATCGGCTGGAAGACGTGAAGGCTTTCATGCGAGAATGATCGAGCTTTCAGCCTTCAGCTATCAGCCAAATGCTGAACGCTGACAGCTAATATGTACGAAATCTCTGTCGATTACACCTTCGCCGCCGGACACGCGCTGCGCAATTACAAGGGCAAGTGCGAGAACGTCCACGGCCACAACTACAAGCTGCGCGTCACGGTGGAAGGCCCCGAACTCAACTCGACGGGCCTGCTTGTGGACTTTCTCGACCTGCGTGCCACCATCAAATCGCTGGTCGACCGCCTCGACCACCAGTTCCTGAACGACCTCCCGCCCTTTGACAAGCTGAACCCCTCCGCCGAGAACATCGCCCGATATTTCTCCGACAGCCTCGCGCCCGAAATCAAGGATCATGGCCTGCGCGTACAATCGGTGACGGTCTGGGAAACGGATACGACGTCCGCCACCTACCGGCCGTAAGCAGTGGCGTCCTAATCTGGGGCGCAAGGAAAGTAGATAGGGGGTCGGAGCTTTAGCTCCGAACATAATCAGGCCCTGTGGAGCGGGCTTTCAGCCCCTGAAGCTTCAGGGCCCTAAAGGCCCCGTCTGGCATTGTCGGCCACTTGTCGGACCGAAAGGTCCGACCCCTTTTCTGGAAATCGTCCCGACAGGTTAGGACACTTCTCCTAGGCACCACAACTTGATTTGCCCGCCCGCGCGGGACTAAGATGGGACTGTTCCCAGTTTTCTCACGGTCGAGCGCGTGTTCCGGGTGCCGTCCATCAGCACACGGCACACGCCAACCGGCTCTCCATCTGATAGGCTTGAAGGAGGGAACCACCGACGCATTCGCGTCATCATAAAGCTAGAACACAATTCAGCATCAAGGAGGTCATCCATGCCAACACCTGCGACTGCTAAAGGAGGCGCTGTGCCATTCACACTTCCCCCGTTGCCCTACCCCAATGACGCGCTCGAACCGCACATCGACAAGCTGACGATGGAGATCCACCACGACAAGCACCACGGTGCCTACGTCAACAACCTCAACAAGGCCCTCGAGTCGGCTGCACAACTCGCCGGCAAGACTCTGGAGGAGCTGCTCGCCAATAACTGCGCCATCGTACCGGAGAATATCCGCACGGCAGTACGGAACAACGCCGGCGGACATATCAATCACTCCATGTTCTGGCAGATTATGGCTCCCAAGGCGGGTGGCGAGCCGCACGGCAAGATCGCCGAGGCCATCAAGAGCACTTTCGGCGGCTTCGCCCAGTTCAAGGAGAAGTTCGGCGCGGCTGCGACCGGGCGATTCGGCTCCGGCTGGGCCTGGCTGGTCAGAGATCACTCCGGGAAGCTCGATGTCATCTCGACCGCCAACCAGGACAGTCCGGTGATGGAAGGCAAGTTCCCCGTCCTCGGACTGGACGTCTGGGAGCACGCTTACTACTTGAAGTACCAGAACCGCCGGCCGGAGTACATCACGAACTGGTGGAACGTGATCAACTGGCACGAGGTTGAGAAGCGGTTCGCCACGGGCAAGTAGCCGGATCGGATTCCCACAGACGAGGGCTCGTCCGCACGGGACGAGCCCAATCCCTCATCGCATGGGCGCGGAGATGTGTTCGTGGACGACGAGCCAGCGCCCGCGCCGGTTCTCGTAATGGCGGGTCACCCGCAAAACAAGTTGCAAGGCCTGGCCGTCGCTGTTCGATCCTTCCAGATACCACAGGCAGGTCATCCACGCCTGGTTCCCTGACGCGTGATAGCGGCGCTCGCTCCATTCACACCGGGTGATGGTGGCAAACGTATCGTAAAGCGACTTCCAGGCGTCACGCACCAGGTCCAGCCCCTCCACCTTGAGCTGACCATAAGCCGGAAACATGACGACATCGGGCGCGTAAACCGCGTCCACAAACTTCACGTCGCGCTTGCGGATACCGGCGAGCGAGGTCTCATCAAGCTTCCGCAAGGCGGATTCTGCCGGCGTTGCCGCGAAGCCCGCCGAGCACGAGGTCGCGAGACCGATGGCGAGCGAGAGCAACAACGGGCATCGAGGTCGGTAGGCTCTCATAGCTAACCTCACTGAGGAAGGTTGGTAGAACTCGGCTGAGTGTCAGGAATAATCGGCAGTCTAGTCGTCAGTCGAGCGGAAGAGGCGCCTTAGGAAGCCTTGAGTAACTGTCGCTGGATCGCCTTGGGCACCGCGATGCGCACAAACCGCTGACTGGAATAAAGGTAGTCCTCGCCGCTTTCATCGATCACCCGCAGATCTCCGTACCTGGCCGCTTCCTCGTCCGGAAGAACGCGATAGATCTTGTTCCGCTCGAGAGAAACCGGGTATCCCGAATTGTCGACGCAAATCACAAACTCCGGCGCGCTGTGCAGCCGCCGCCGTTTCCTGTTAGTCCAGGTACCGTTTGCGCTTGATTTCCTTCTTGCCGATGCCATGCGCCTCATACCAATGCAGTTCAGCTAGACGTAGTCTACCACCAGTCAGCCGAACTTGTCGCGATGCCCTTAAGTTTACGCCATCGTCCCGGACCATAGAGTCTCCGGAGCCGTGCCAAGTCCCGAATCGACTTACCAACCGCAATAACGCGGACGGCGCGAATCTTTCCAATGATTTCAGCGTACATCCTGGCCTATCAGGAGTTTCTCAGCCCATCTCAAGTTGGCGAAGTGCCCACTGAGCGTGCTCGCGGATCACTGGATCGTCGTGCTGCGCCAGGCGTTCGAGCCGGGGAAGAAAGTGGCGGTCACCGGAATTCCCCATCGCCACGCAGAGGTTTCGCAGCCAGCCGCGGTATTTCGCCCGTTTGATAGGCGAATGGGCGAAGACGCGGCGGAAGTCTTCTTCCGTCAGGCTCGCCAGGTCGTCAAGGCGGGGGTTGAAGAGCGAAAAGCTTCCGCTTTCGGCGCCGCGAGGCTCCACATTCATCGGCTCGAACTCGGCCGACGCCGTCAAAGCCGCAATCCGGCGCTCGTGCATCGCCTCTTGCCCGGTTCTCTCCTGACTTCTGACTTCTGACTCCTGACTCCTATCCTGCTGACCGTTGCAAGCTGGTGGCTGACGGCTATTCCACGGACACACATCCTGGCAAATATCGCAGCCAAAGACGTTAGCGCCGATCGCCGGACGGAATCTCGCGGGAATCGAGCCGCGCAGCTCGATGGTGAAGTAGGAAATGCAACGCGAGGCGTCCATGACGTAAGGCTCGACCAGGGCGTCGGTAGGGCAGGCCTCGAGACAGCGGGTACATGAGCCGCAGCGGTCGGGAGCGGGGAGGTCGGGCTGGAGCGCGAGGTTGGTCAGGATGACGCCGAGGAAGAACCACGAACCCTTGCTTTCGTCGATCAGGCAGGTGTTCTTGCCCATCCAGCCGATGCCGGAAAAGCGCGCGAATGCCCGTTCGACGACCGGCCCGGTGTCCACGTAGACTCGGGTCTCCACACTGGGCGCCAAATCCTCGATCGCCGAGCGCAGCCTCTCGAGCTTTTCGCGCATAACTTCGTGGTAGTCGTGGCCCCAAGCGTATCGCGAGACCCAGGCGCGCGCGATGCCGGACTTTGACTCCTGACTCCTGGCTTCTGACTCCTCGCTCACCGCTGTCGAGTGGGGGCGGTCGGCGTTATAGACTAGGCCAACACAGACCACGGAGCGCGCTGATGGAAGAATGTTCCGCGGGTCGTCGCGTTTGGGGTTACCGAGGTACTGCATCATGCCGCCGTAACCCCGTTCGACCCAACGGCGCGAGAACTCGAGGTCACGACCGACATCGGGCGGTGCGATACCGGCGAGGTCAAAGCCGATCTCGGCGGCGCGCCGCTTGATGATCCCAGCGAGATTCATTCTTTCGGCATAATATACTATCCGGGGTTCTGTGTGGGCGACCCGTCGGGAATAGTACCGAGCCGCTTCCATCACCCGCGGATTGCTTCCAACATATTGATTTTAGGTAAATTATCCTATTCCATTCGCGGCATTTTTATTGCCGTCCAACCCGATAAAACGACCGTTCGCCGCAAAATCCTTAGTCATCTCCCTAGCCTGCCCTAAGATGGTCTATACGGGGGCTGGCCTGCCTTTTGCCGGAGGATGTTGGACCACGCCAGTGAATGCGAAGCAGGTCACCAACCCCATGACTGCTGCATTAAGGGTGTGCGTCGGGGAAGCGCGCGCCTGGTACTTAAAGACGAGACCGCCCGTCGCGGGCGGGTTGTCATCCTAAAACTGAGAGGTCACAATAAATATGCCCAGAATCAAAGGTCAGCGGCTGATGAAGTATTTTGACCGTGCCATAACTGCAACGGCCGGGGTCGCTTTCGACACAGTTCAGTTCTTCAACAAGTACCACCCGAACCCCTCGTTCACGCCCAAATGGTCAGACAAGCCGCTTTTGAAATCCTGGCAGAAAACCAAGCCTCAACTAGGATGGCCGCGCGAAACCGATTCGCTTTGCCCGGGCTGCGTCAAAGAAGCGCGGGACCGAATCCTGAGCGGCGACCAGGATTGGAAGTCGCTCCTCGACGAGAAGGTGGGAGAGATCAAGGCTCAAATCATCGAGCGTGACGGCCAGGTCTGGATGGTGAAGGACTGTCCCATCCACGGCCACTACGAGGACATGATGGCTGTCGACTCGAAGTTCCTTACCTGGATCGAAAAGAACTTCCCTGGCCGCGACATCCGTGCCCACAACGACGAGGGACTGCACAACCACGGCTCGAGCACTATCAAGCACGGCCGAGGCTCGGTCCTGACCGTCGACCTCACCAACCGCTGCAACATGATGTGCGATCCGTGTTTCATGGACGCCAACCAGGTGGGGTTCGTCCACGAACTCGCCTGGGAAGACATTAAAGAGATTCTCGATAACGCCATCAAGATCAAGCCCCGACGCCAGATGTCGGTGCAATTCTCGGGTGGCGAGCCGACCATGTCACCCTATTTCATCGACGCCATCCGTTACTGCCGCAAGCTTGGCTACAACAGCGTGCAGGCGGCCACCAACGGCATCGAATTCGCAAAGAGCAAGGACTTCTGCCGGCGCGCTTTCGAGGCGGGCCTGCGCTACGCCTACCTGCAGTTCGACGGCGTGGGCAACGACGCCAACAGCCACCGCCAGGTGGGCAACCTGTTTGACGTGAAGTTGCGCGCCATCGAGAACATGCACGAGGCGGGCATCGAGATCATCCTGGTCACGACGCTGATCAACGGAGTCAACAACGACCAGGTGGGTCCCATCATCAACTTCGCCCGCGAAAATCCCAAGAAGATCGCTTTCATCGCCTTCCAGCCAGTCTCCTTCACCGGCCGCGACGAGGACATCACGCCGGAGCGCCGGTTGCGGCAGCGCTATACGCTCTCGCACATGGCCGCAGATGTGAAGAAGCAAGTGGGCATCACCGAGCCGACGCGCGACTGGTTCCCCATCTCGCTTATGGGCGCCTTCGCCGACTTCGCCGACCTGGTCCACGGACCCGAGGCGCAATGGGGTCAAGTGAGCTGCGGCTGCCACCCCAACTGTGGCGTCGGGACAGCCCTGATGGTCAACAAGGAGAACAAGGAGTGGGCGCCGGTCCCGCAGTTCCTCAATATCCCCGGGCTGGTCGCCGACCTCCAGAAGATCACCGACGCGGGACGCGGCAAGTGGGTTTCGAATCTCATGATGGGTCTGGCGCTGCTCAAGAACTACCGGCCCTTTGCGGCGCCGCCCAGCCTGGCGCTGGTCGACCTGCTCAAGAAGTTTGACAAGTCGTTCGCGCTGACGGGCGATGAGCGGGGCAAGAAGAAGTACGGCACTTCCGGCCCTGAGCGCACCTACGAGGATACCCTCAAGCGCCGCTCCGACCCGTGGAACTTCCTGTTCATCGCCGGCATGTGGTTCCAGGACCTGTTCAACTACGACTTCCGCCGCACCGAAATGTGCATCATCCCCTATGCGACGCAGCAGGGCGAAATCTCCTTCTGCGCCTACAACACCGGCATCGGCTGGCGGAAAATCATCGAGAACATGCACAAGAACGCCACGGTTGCCGAGTGGTATAAGTCGCACGGCAAGCATGAAATCTACGCCAAGGGCAAGAACGTGGGCCTCGAGACTTACGAGCACTCGCTCTACGTCAATCCCGAGGACGCTGCCCGGGTCCGCGAGCGCGAGCATGATGTTCCGATGACCGCCGCCGAAGAAGAGAAGAAGCGGCGCAAGCTGGCCTGGGAAGCCCAGCAGGCCCGCCAGCTTTACGAGGAGATGGTGCTCAAGAAGCCTGCCCCGCAACTGGTCCAGATCGGCGGACCGGTGAATGGCAGCAGCAACGGTAACGAGAATGGGCACGGCAACGGCAATGGGCATGGAAAGCCGGTGGCGGACACCGAAAAAGTGTCGGTTTAACCTCGGCTGGCGAATAGGATGTTCGGTTGGGCCGTCCTGCGAGTAGGGACGGCCCTTCTGTTTTCAGTGCTATAATTCGCTTCAAATGGCCATCAGCACCAATTTCACGCACGCGGACCTCCTGGTTATGCCCGACGACGGCAAGCGGCGGGAGATCATTGACGGAGAGTTGTTTGTGACACCTTCACCGTTGTCAAAACATCAGCTTGCTGTCGGCCGCATCGCGGCGGCGTTTTTTCGATATCTCGATGACCACCCGATCGGTGAGCTCCTCCTCGCTCCGCTCGACGTCATCCTGAGCGATTACGATGTGCTTGAACCCGATCTGCTGTTCATTCTCAACGAACATCGCAGCATCATCCAGGATTGGGTCCGAGGGGCGCCGGATTTGGTCATCGAGGTTCTTTCACCTACGACCGCCCGCCAGGACCGGGGTCCGAAACTCAAGGCCTATGCGCGCTTCGGCGTCCCTGAGTACTGGATTGTTGACGCCGAGGAACGCGTGGTCGAGGTCTACCGGCTGACAGAACAAGGCTATCGGCCCGCTCAGACTCTGCGAGGGCGGGAGGCGCTTACTTCCCCGCTACTTCCTGGTTTTGCTCTCAGCCCGCAAGACATTTTTCCATCCCAGTAGCCGGGAGGCGCTTGCTCTACCGGATTGAATCGATTAGCATGAAAAGTGTTCGCTGGGCTTGGCTGGCCCGAGCGAGTCCACTTTCGAGCTTCCAGGCTGCCTCACAGACCTCCATGCCTACCGTTGAAGTCGCGCGCAGTACTCCCATCCTCGACGCCCTCGGGCGCCCGCTTCGCAGCCTGCGGATTTCCGTCACCGACCGCTGCAACATGCGTTGCGCCTATTGCATGCCGGAAGAGGAGTACATCTGGCTCGAACACCGGGAGATCCTGAGCTTCGAGGAGATCGCGGAGTTGACGGGCATCTTCACGGACCTCGGCGTCGACAGAGTACGGCTCACCGGCGGCGAGCCGCTGCTGCGGCGCGACCTCCACCAACTCATCCGCCTGCTCGCCCAGAACGCCAGGATTCACGACCTCGCTTTGACCACCAACGGCGTGCTGCTGCGCCGGGATGCACATGCGCTGCGCGACGCGGGACTGCAGCGCCTCACGGTTAGCCTGGACACGCTCAAGCCCGAGCGCTTCCGGCCGCTCACCCGCTCCGACGCGCACGCTCAGGTGCTGGACGGGATCCGGCAGGCCCAGGCCGCGGGCTTCGGGCGGCTCAAGATCAACACGGTGGTGATTCGCGGCTTCAACGACGATGAGCTGGCGGCGATGATCGACTTCGGCCGCCAAGTCGGCGGCGAGGTGCGCTTCATCGAGTACATGGATGTGGGCGGCGCGACGCGCTGGTCGCTGGACCAGGTTGTGCCGCGGGCGGAGATCCTCGCAAGCTTTCAGCGCCACTTTGGAAGGGTCGAACCAGTGGAGGAGACGGCTGAGACGCTCCCCACGGGCGCCGCCGCGAACAATGGCTCGGTGCACGCCAAAGCGCCTGCCGACCGCTTTCGCCTGCCGGACGGCACCGTCTTCGGTATCATCTCCTCGACGACGCAGCCGTTTTGCCGCAGTTGTGACCGCGCCCGGCTCACCCCGGACGGGGTGTGGCTGCTTTGCTTGTATGCCAGGGACGGGGTCAACCTCAAACACCTGCTGCGCGGCGGCGCGTCGCGCGAGGCTATCGCGCAGACCATCGCCGAAGTATGGCAGAAACGCGTCGACCGTGGCGCCGAGCAGCGCCTGACGCTCGCGTCGCGTGGCGCGCTGTTCGCGATCGAGGACCTCAGGCTCGACCCCCACCGCGAGATGCACACGCGGGGCGGCTAGTTTGCATCCAAACCAAGAGCTATGGCGGAGAAATACTTCAATCGCGAAGAAGCCGAGCAGTTGTTGCCCATGATCGAGGAAAATCTTGGCAAGGCCCTCGAGGAGAAGAAGAAGGTTGACGCCCTCGACGAGGAACTGGCGAAGGCTGCCGCCCGCATCATGGCGCTCGGCGGCTCGATCCCGCCTTCGCGCGCCCTGGCCAGGACCCGGGCGGAGCGCGATGAGTCCACGTCGGAGCTTGAGCAAATGGTCGAGCAAATCCAGCAGACCGGGTGCGTGATCAAGGATTTGGACGAGGGATTGATCGACTTCCCCAGCCTGCGTGACGGCCAGGAGGTCTACCTGTGTTGGAAGCTGGGCGAGGAGCGCATCGGGTACTATCACGGAATCGACGAGGGCTTTGCCGGCCGCAAACCCCTCGACGACGATTCTGCTCCGCCTGACGACGAGCCGCCCGCGGGGCCCTCCCGCATCAATTAGAAAGTTCCACGAACACAGGAACGAACCGAAGCAGTCCTTTAGAATCAATAGAAGTATGGAGGACGAGGCGGCGGATCCAGGCCGCTCAGTGCCCTAAAATCGGCATGACGTACCACCGCGCGTAGGTCGCGATTCCCACGACCAGCACAGTCCACCACAACGCCAGCTCAGTCCGCATCCAGGCTTTGTAGCGAGTGAAGCGAAACCGTGGCGGCAGCCGATCGCCGAGCGTGAAGTCTATCCCGGCGGCCAACACGATAAAGAGGCCGAGCAGTTCGGCGACAATCCCGAGCGCCGCATGCGCCGTTGCCAGGGCGTAGTAGGAACGCCCCAGGCGGGCAGGAATCCTGGGCGCGACCTGGCTCCGGAACGCCGGCGCCATAAACGTGGCAATCATCGCCAGGTTAAGCAGGACCACCACTGACTGACAGCAAGCGTGTGCTCGATAATGCTGTCGGCGCGCGAGTACGGCGCCCGCAATCAGCGCGACTCCCATCGCGAGCTCAATGATGAGCGTGAGGTCGGCAGCCAAGGGAGCGGCCGTTCCGAGGAAACCTTGACCTACGAGAGCAGCCGCCCTTCCCGTCACTGAACTACCACCTTGGCGGTCATCTTGGGATGAATCGAGCAGAAGTAAGCGTACGTGCCGGGCTTCGAGAACGTGTACGAGAACTTCTCGTCCGTATCCAGTGGTGGCGAGGCGAATAGCCTCGGCTTGTCGGTGCTCACCACGGTGTGAGGCACGTCATCCTTGTTGACCCAAGTGACGGTCGTGCCCGCCGCGACGGTGAGAGTCATCGTTCCGAAGCTGAAGTTGTCGATGTTCACTTCGACCGCAGCGGGCGCTCCGTTCTGCGCACCCGACGCCAGGACCGCCTTGTTGCCGATCAATAAGACGCCGGCGAGTGCGACCAGCGCCGTCGTACCGAGACTCCACAGTACCTTGTTCTTCATTCTTGCTCTCCCTTCGAGACTGTAACGGCGGTCTGTGACCGCCGTCTTTTTGGCATGCGACGAACTGCTTCTGTAGCGGCGCTCTATCGAGCGTCGAAAGTCAACACTGCCTTCCAGCGCAGGCTTGGAGCGCCGCGACAGAACTAAGCGAGCGAAGAGTCCACGATCGCCAGTGATTGCCGTCCCTCGACGTAGTTCACACTGGTCAGGCCCAGCACACTGCGCAATTGCTCCGCCGGAACCTTCATCGGGCCGGGCGAGGGCGCAGCGCCGGGAGCGGGCTGCGGGAAGGCCGTCGAGCAGGCCGTGTGGAAGGTGATGTTCCCCTCCACCTTCTGCATCGTCTGGTGGATATGGCCGTTGAGCACGGTCACCGAGCCGAAGCGCTTGAGGTAGCTGAGCGCCTGCGCGCTGTCGTCGGTGCCCCAGCCCCAGTCCGGGTAAACCGACCACAGGGGAATGTGCGCGAACACCACAATCGACGTGCTTGCCGGGAGTCCCTTAACGTCGCGTTCCAGCCACTCGAGCTGTTCGGAACCCAGGGTGCCGAGCCCGCCCGCCTTGAGGTTCATGACGTTGATCAGCCCGATGAAGTGCACGCCGCTGTGATCGAAGCTGTACCAGCCGCCCGACTGCGCGCCCTTGCCGTAGCGCGTCAGGTAGTCCTTGCCGTTGTCGGTAAGGACGTCGTGCTCGCCCGGCACATAAAACACCTGGCTGATCTTCGTGCCCTTCAGGATCTGTTCGACGGTGTCGAACTCGTGGGGTTTCGAGAGATGGCTGATGTCGCCGGTGTGAAGGATGAAGGCGGGCGGCATCGAGAGCGCGTTGATCTTATCGACCGCCGCCTGCAGCGTCGCGGCGACGTCAGTATTCGCGGGCTTGTCGAAGCCCATGTGGCTGTCCGAGATCTGGACGAAGCTCAGCGACCCTTTCATGTCGCCCATGGCGTCGCGGCCCCCGCCTTGGGCCAGTTGGCTCAGCCCGTAGGACTTCAGCACGCCGCCCTTGACGACACAGAGCAATCCCGTGCCCGCCCAGGCCATGCACTTCAGAAATCCGCGCCGGTCGACACCATCGTGGTTGTGGTCGTGAATAAGATATTTCGACATTTGCGCCTCCTTGGCCTTTCCTGCATCTCATTCCTGACGGCTGTTTCGACTGCCGTCACTTGTCTAGACCGGAGCGGCCGCGGGATTATTCCCCGTAACCGGCCGAATTGGGTGTCGGGAATAAAAAAGCTTGGAAAGCAGTCCTAACACTTGATGGTGTGACCCAGGCGGGAAGGAAAGGGGTTGGGCGGGCAGGACAAACTGGCCCAGTTTGAGCAGGCCGTGCTGCCGCACCTCGATGCGGCGTACAACCTGGCGCGCTGGCTGACGCGCCAGTCCGACGACGCCGAGGACCTGGCGCAAGAAGCGTACGTGCGCGCCTTCGAGGCCTTCGATGGCTTCCGCGGCGGCGACGCGCGTGCCTGGATCCTGACCATCGTGCGTCATACCTGCTATACCTGGTTCAAGCGAAACCGGTCGCAGGAGCTCGAGACCTCGTTTGACGAGGAAGTCCACAGTTCCACGAGCGCCGACTCGACTCCGGAGGCGGCGCTGCTCGCGGACGCCGATCGCGAGACGCTGATGCGAGCTTTGGAAGAATTGCCGGTCGAGTTCCGCGAGGCGCTGATTTTGCGCGAACTCGAGGGGCTGTCGTACAAGGAGATTGCCGAAGTGGCGGGTATTCCGCTTGGCACGGTGATGTCGCGCCTGGCGCGGGCGCGCAAGCTGCTCGAGCGGAGTTTGACGGGTCGAATCAGCAAGGAGCCCGAGCGATGAACTGCCGCGAGACTCAGGAACTCCTGCACGCCTATTTCGACGGTGAGCTCGATCTGGTGCATAGCCTGGAGATTGAGCGGCATATGGACGAGTGTCCGAACTGCATGACAGCATACCAGCGCCAGCAGTCACTCCGGTCAGCGGTGCGGGGCAGCTCTTTGTATTTCAAGGCGCCCGCCACTCTCGAGTCACGCCTGCGCGACCGCCTGCGCGAAGTCCACGCGGCCGAAACCGATCGAGTTCAGCGGCTCGAGCGGACGCTATCTCCTCGCGCAATTCCGTCGCAAGCCCCGGCGCGGACTGACCTTGGGTCCTCTTGGAACCGTTGGGGCCTGCGTTGGAGCTTAATCGGCGCGGCGGCTGGCTTCGGGCTCGCAGCCATCGTCATCTCGATGCTGGTGCTCAAGCCCGCCCGGCCGACGCCCGAGCAACTCCTGGCCCAGGACGTGGTCGCGAATCACATTCGCTCGCTGATGCCCAACCACCTCACTGACGTTGCGTCCTCCGATCAGCACAATGTCAAACCATGGTTCAACGGCAAACTGGACTTCTCGCCCCCGGTCGTGGACCTGGCTCCCGAAGGGTTTCCACTTCTGGGCGGGCGGCTCGATTACCTGGCGGGCAGGCCGGTAGCGGCGCTGGTCTACGGGCGTCGCAAGCACTTGATTAACGTATTCGTCTGGCCGTCGGGCGAATCGGCCCACGACTCCGCTGGCCCTCCGAAGATCACAACGATCCAGGGATACAATGTGCTCCACTGGACAAGGTCGGGGACGACCTACTGGGCAGTGTCCGACGTCAACAGCAAGGAACTGGGAGAGTTCGTCCGACTCCTCCAAGCGCGATAGGTGCTGACGGCTCGCCAATGATGGCCGGGCGCGAGCGGCGTCTCAAAAGTCCACGTGCAAGCGCAGCGACGGTACCAGCACCGGGCCGCGATCGCGGTTGTATCCGGGATTCGTAACGTGCTGGAGGTCGACTGAGGCGAAGACTCCGCGCCACAGATGCGCCGTGTAGTAGCCCTCGAAGATGCGCTCGCGCCCGTAGGTCAACCCTCCGTCACCCAAGAGAAACCCGGTGCCACCCAGTCTCAGATACTCGCGGTGATCGCTGGAGATGGCGTTCAGGACGAACGCCGCCCCCATCTTGTCGAGCCGGCGATGCCAGGCGTCGCCTTGGAGGTCGGCGCCCGCGGTGACAGTCTGATCCACTTCCGTGTACGCGAACGACTCGGTGCGTCCGTTGTTCCAACCCCAGCGCGCGAAGCCGCGAAACCCGTGGCCGAGCGCTTGTTCGGCGTTGACCCCGAACCCATACTTGATGCGTCCCTGGCGGCGCGTCGCCACAATATCGGGTACCGGGGCGAGGTGCGCGAGGAACTCGTCGATCGCCTGGCGGTAGCTGCCCATGTCGGCGTGGTTGACGTAGGAAAGCAGCCGGACTTTGCCCTCGCGATGCGGCAGGAATTGGCGGCGGAACTCGAGTTCCATATTCTCGGCGTGGGCGCGAGTGATATCGGCATCGAGGTTCTCGCCATTGGCAACCTTGGGCATCAGCCCCTCGGCGAAGCGCGCCGACCAGCGCCGATCGTCGTACTCGACCATCGCGCCCCAGGTGTAGCCGCGCGTGTTGGCGGCATAGTCGTAGGCGCCGTTGTTGTCGTCCGTCCAGTTCATGAACTGCAGATGGCTGTCGCTCCCGACCGCATTGGTGTCAAAGAAATCCACCATGCTGAACTTGCCCACGCGGATTTCCAGCCGGCGAACCGGCAGCTCGGTCGCGAGTGACAGAGGTCCGCGCTCGGACTCCGTGGTCTCGCTGCTCAGCGGGATGACCCTCCGAATCATGAAGCGCGCCAGATACGGCGTCTGGCCGAGGTTGGGCGTACGAACGATGTCGAGGTCGGTGAAACCGGCGAGTCCTGCGCCTTCGCTCAAGCCGTGGCCGCCGGCGCTCTCGACATCCAGGATGACCTCCGTGTTGCGGCGGAGCTCGTATCCCGTGTAAAGCGTGAACACGCGCGAGGTGGCGTGCTGGGCGATGGGCAGCATGCTGTTCATGCCCGTGTACTTGGCCGGAAACGAGGGATGATACTGAAAGATGACGTTGCTCTGCCCCGAGAGCCAGAAGCGCGCCGTCGCGGGATGAGCGAAGACGGCGGGGTTGTCGCCCGCCTGGCTCTCGCGGTCCTCGCTCGTCTGGGTGGCGGCAGAATCCGCCGATTGCTGGCCGGACTCGTCATCCGCACTGGCGGTGACTGTGGAAGCCTGAGCGAACGCCGCGAGCTGCCAGAGAAGCAGCGCTGCGATCAGAAAGATTGGTCGTTCGGAACGCATCGTCATGTCAGCCAAGTAGCCCCCGCGGCGGACGACGGCCCGCGATCCGCAGCATCTGACGCACCAGCGCCTGGTAAACGGAGATCACCTGAGGGGACGCCCAGTGGAGGGCCGCGAGGTGCTGCCGGACCGTCATCCAGTCACCGCGAACGGCGGGTCCGGTGAGAGCCTGGCGCGCGCCCAGTTCGGCGAAGTTCTGCGCGGTTTCGCGCACAAACGGCGCCAGCATCGGACGAACCAGCTTCGCAGGCACTCCTGATCTGCGAAGTAACTTGGCCGAGTGCTCCATCAGCGTCACCACGGTGGGGCAAGCGAGGAATGCCGCCGCATGATAAAGGATCTTGCGCTCCGGTCGAAGCCGGAAACTGTGGCCCGCGAGCGTCCCGATCAGGCGCCTCGCCATCCTGAGTGCGGCCGCATCGCCTTCAATCCCCCAGAAGCATCCCAGCAGGTTGCGGACTCCCGCCGTCGGGCTCGGGATCGTTTGAAAAGGGTGAAGCGATCCAACGGCGGCGCCGCGCTCTTTAAGCGGATCCAGCACCGCGGACGACAAGGCGCCTGAAGTGTGGAGCACGACTCGACCATGCCAGTCGCGGGCCAAGCCGGCCAAACTTCTCGCCACCGGCTCGATGGCCGCGTCTGAAGTCGTAATGAGAATGACTCGGGCCGCGGCGAGCGCAGGATTCGTGAGCACCACAGGCTTGCCCGCGCCAATGAATCGCACCGCCCGCCGAGCCGCGGAGAGCCGTCGCGCGCCCACGAAGCGTATCCTCAACCCGCGCTGGGCGAGGAGCCGGCCCAGCGCCTGGCCAAGGCGACCGGGTCCGACGATGGCGAGGTCTATCTCTTCCGGCTTGGCACGTCGGGATCGCACCATCGCCACAGTGTCTCACGGATAAGCTTTCACCGTCAGCGCAGTACTCCAATACCGTCGGGAAAATCCTGCGCCTCGCGTGGAAATTTGGCGCGTGCCGATACGCGAGGGTGGCGCTTTGCGATGAGGTCGAGGCGCTTCATTCAAATTTCGGGGAGGCATCCAATAACTGGCGCAACTGACAGATTCGGCGTAGATTCGTCTCCGAACGCGGCACGAACAGCGGTTCCCCACCGGGTCGGCTCAACAATTTTGCCGTCTCTCTTACAGACCTTTGGATGCCGGCGTGCGTCTAATCTAGTAGCATGTGTTCAAGTCCAAAGGAAGGAGTTGTGCGGGAGTGCTCAGCGATTTCATCTCGCGTCTATTCATAATAGGATTTTTCGTCGTCTACCTCGTCGTGGCGATATTTGTCGTTCAATGGATCTTCCGAACGTGGTTCGGCAGAGCCGAGCGGCACCCTCGCAGTGTGAAGTTCAAAGCCGCTCGCCAACCCGAGTCTCCGGCGCCTGAGTCCACAGCGGCGAAGCAGGGTGTCCAGTCGCGCGCCGACTCCGGTTCGCTCGCGGCTGAAACGTCGCGGCATCGCTCGACAACGGCCTAGGCGACCGGCCTTTCTCCCGTCTGCGCCTTCGCGTCGCCAGCCCCCAGCTTGACGCCCACATCCTTCTCCTTCAGCGCCTTGACGCGATCGCGGAGTTGGGCGGCCTTCTCGAATTCAAATTGCTTGGCCGCCTCGCGCATCTGCTTCTCGAGGCCCGCGATCAATCGCTCGAGCTGATCGGGTGAGGTCGGTTCCTCGCCTTCAGGCTCCAAAGGCACCGTCACGTAATCCGCTTCCGTAATCCTCGCTAGCGCCATGTCCACCGGCTTGACGATGGTCTCCGGCGTGATACCGTTCTCCTCGTTGTACTGCATCTGCTTGGCGCGCCGCCGATTGGTTTCCGCCAGCGCCTTGCGGATCGAGTCGGTCATCACGTCGGCGTAGAGGATGGCCTTGCCATGCAGGTGGCGCGCGGCGCGGCCCATGGTTTGGATGAGCGAGCCGTCGGAGCGAAGAAATCCCTCTTTGTCGGCATCGAGAATGGCAACCAATGACACTTCCGGGAGATCGAGGCCTTCGCGCAGCAGGTTGATGCCGATGAGGACGTCGAATTCACCCAGCCGCAGTTGCCGCAGAATCTTGACGCGCTCGAGCGTTTCGATCTCCGAGTGCAGATATCGGCAGCGCACCCCGACCTCCGAGTAATACTCGGTCAAGTCCTCGGCCATGCGTTTGGTCAGCGTGGTGACGAGGACGCGCTCGCCCGCCGCCGCCCGCGCGCGAATCTCGGCCAGCAAGTCGTCGATCTGGTCGCGTGTGGGACGCACCTCCGTCTCGGGATCGATCAGGCCGGTGGGCCGGATGATCTGCTCGACGATCGACCCGCTCGACTTGGTGAGCTCGTACGGCCCCGGTGTCGCCGAGACGTACATCACCTGGCCGACGCGATGCTCGAACTCCTCGAATGACAGCGGACGATTGTCGAGCGCCGAGGGCAGCCGGAAACCGTAGTCGACCAGGACCTGCTTGCGCGAGCGGTCGCCGTGATACATGCCGCGCAACTGCGGCACCGTCTGATGGCTCTCGTCGATGAACATCAGGGCGTCCTGCGGCAGATAATCGAGCAGGGTCGGCGGAGGCTCGCCCGGCAGCCGGCCGGAAAGGTGCCGCGAATAGTTCTCGATGCCGTGGCAATAGCCCATCTCCTTCATGATTTCGAGGTCAAACATGGTCCGCTGATGCAGCCGCTGCGCCTCGAGCAGCTTGCCCTGCTTTTCGAGCTCCGCCTGCCACCACTCGAGCTCCGCCTTGATGCCCTCGAGCGCCCGCTCGCGCTGGTCGGCGGGCATCACGTAGTGGGTGCGCGGATAGATGGGCAGCCGGTCGTAAGTGCGCTTCACTTGGCCAAACAGCGGATCGATTTGCGACAGCGACTCGATCTGGTCGCCCCACATCTCGAGGCGGTAGGCGTTGTCCTCGTAGGTGGGAAAGACTTCGATCACGTCGCCGCGCACGCGGAAGACGCCGCGCCGGAAGTCGATATCGTTGCGCTCGTACTGGATCTCGACCAGCCGCCGCAGCACGTCCTGGCGACGAATCTTCTGCCCCTTTTCGAGCAGCAATAGCATCCCGTAGTAGGCCTCGGGTGAGCCCAGTCCGTAGATGCAACTCACACTCGAGACAATCAGGCAGTCGCGCCGTTCGAACAGCGAGCGCGTGGCCGACATGCGCAGCTTGTCGAGCTCGTCGTTGATGGTGGCTTCTTTCTCAATGTAGACGTCGCTCGCGGGCACGTAGGCTTCCGGCTGGTAGTAGTCGTAGTAGCTGACGAAATACTCGACCGCGTTCTGCGGGAAGAATCCACGGAACTCGTGATAGAGCTGCGCGGCCAGAGTCTTGTTGTGGGCGAGCACCAGTGTGGGACGGTTCACCGCCTCGACCACCTTGGCCATCGTAAACGTCTTGCCCGAGCCCGTCACGCCGAGCAACACCTGGTGCTTCTCGCCGTCCCTGACGCCGCGCAGGAGTTCCTCGATCGCCGTCACCTGATCCCCACGCGGCTGATAGTCCGATTGCGGCTTGAAATCCATAGAGACAGTCTAGCAGTGGACGGGTCTCAAGTGGAAGCCACGCCACGGCCTGGCAGGGGTCTAATTGCGCGTTACAAGCGGCTTTGAATGGGTTCGTTTTTGCCTGTTTTTCGACGACTTTCGTTGATTCTAAAGGAGCTTAAGTGGCTTCGCTCCTATTAAAAAACTCTGCCATTTTCTCTTCCCGATGCCCGGCCGACTCGCTTTTGTTTGAAAGCTCGGCCGTGATTCCGCACCTGGCTGGGTTGAGTAAGCCAGCCGCAGACGAGAGCTTCGCCTGCCAAGAGAAAGGGGGTTTCGGGCATAACTATCCGTCCAATATATAATGTTCATTATAATAACTCTATCATACTCCGCGAATAGGAGATGTCAAGCTCTTTTATTTCGACCGTGGAAACCGGCACGACGCCGCTAGTCCGGCACCCCGAGTTCCATAGCCGTTGAGGCCCGTCGCGGACTCTTGGGCCTGCCAATCAATCACTCCACAACTACGATCACAGCTACGGAACTAGCCGATACGTGATTTACCCGACTTGACGCTTCTCACTGATTGTTCTATTAGTTAGCGAGCGGGGAAGGGGTGGATGTTGGGCAAATGATGCGCTTCTGGTCCCACGGCACCGCCCTGTGGCCGAGGCGCATGGCCATCATGACCGCGGAGGTAACGCAATTTATGGCTAAGAGAAACGACGAGTTCATCACCATCAGGGCACCCGGCGAGCTGCTTGAGAGACTTCGCGCTCAGGCCGAGCGCGACCAGCGAAGCATCGCCAGCATGGCGCGGATCCTCATTGAGCGGGGACTCGAGCGCAGTTTGCTGCCCTTACCCGTCAGCCGAGTCGCCTAATGAATTAGGAAGTATCCTTACGAGCCGATAGGCTAGTTCCTGGCAGCGACCCGAGCACTCCGAATCGGCTCTTTCTGCCACTCTGAAAACCCCACCTTGGGAAACGCCCCCAAATAGATGCTCTCCAGAAATCGCTTTCCCGGCCGGGGCAGACCCGCGCGCCAAGTCAAGCGATCGCCACCCTATCCCGCAAGCATCTTGTACCGAGGAATCGGCGGTATAATGGGACGCCCGGGGGGCGAAGAGCGTATGAGAAAGCTTCATTTGACCTTACCGCGGTTAGTCCTGCTCCTGATGGGCCTGCTGATCATCGCGCCGACGTGGGCTCAGGACAGCGCCAGAATGCCGACCCGGCTGACGAATCAGGACGTCATCAGCATGGTGCAACTGGGCCTCTCCGACGACGTGATCGTCGCCAAGATTCGCGCCGCCAGCGCCGCCGGTGCGGGCGCCCTCAGCTTTGACACCAGCGTTGACGGTCTGAAAGCGCTCAAGGCCGCCAAGGTCTCCGACGCCATCCTCAAGGTGATGATCAACCCCGCGCCTCCCGCGCCCGCCACCGTGGTCGCTGCCACGCCCATGACCATCGATCCCAGCTTGCCGCCGCCTGAAGTCGGAGTCTACTGGAAGGACGGAGCGAATTTCGTGCTCATCCCCGGGCAGGCGGTTACTCAAGCCAAAGTGGGCGGGAGGGCCGGGAGTTTCTTCACCGACGGCTTGAGGAACCAGCATTGGGATGCAGTGCTGGATGGACCAACTTCACGGAACCGCGTGCGGGACCGCCGGCCCGCGTTCTATTTCTACGTCCCCGATGGAGCCAGCGCAGCCGACTACCTCCTGATCCGGGTCAATAAGAAAGGCAACCGCCGGGAATTCCAGGTCGGCTCCTTCGGCGGGATCACGGGCGGGAAGACGGGTGTGAAGCGCGGCAAGGAAGTTCCCTTCCAGGCTCAACACGTGGGCATCCGAACCTACAAGATCAGCCTCGATCAAGACCTCGCGCCGGGCGAGTACGCTTTCTTCATGGGCATGGGCCAATCCGCCATGATGTCCGGCGCCATGGGAGGCGATCGGTCGGGAGGGGTCGCCGCCGGCCGCGTCTACGATTTCACCATCCCCGAATAACCGCGACCCTTCCCCATCAGCACAGCGCGAGTTTGGGACGCCGGGGTGGCGCATACATCGCGCAGTTTGCGATGTGTGCGCTCACGATGACGCTTCGTCGTGATCCAGACCTCCGCGGGGCTGGCGCAGACCCGAGGCAGAGTCTGCGCTACGCTTACGGCTACGGTCCAACCCAGATGACGAAGGTCAACTTATCCCACTTGAACTGTCCGGTGATCTCCCAACACCCGTAAGTTGGAATGTCGGCGCCCACCAGCATGAATGACTTGAGGTCACCCTTGTATCCGTTCGTGGCGCGCGGAATCACGAAGGGCGGAGCCGGGCCGTCGAGCCGTCTCCCGGTGACCTTCAACTCCGGGGTGGGATCGGCGAGCCAATAATAGCCCTCTCGCCACCAAAAGATCTTTTGCCTGAACCCTGGAGTAGTAGGGCTGTAGTGCCCCAGCCCCCGCCATGCTCCGTCAACCGGCAGCCCGGTCCAAAGCTTCGCCGTACCAAACCAAAACGCGCCCTCGCCGGGCTTCGCAGGATAGGGCGCGGGCGGGACAAATGGCCGGGACGGAGGACGGGAAACGGGGCAGGTCGCAGGCGGGCGCTCCGGTAGCCCTCCTGTTGCCGGAGTCGTAATCGGAGGCGTAACGGCGCGTCGTTCTGGGGTTAGGCCTGCCATCTCGGAGCCGAGGAACGCAGGGAACGTGGCGAGCGCCATCGGTGCTGCCGATCGTAGGAGCCGCATGGCAGGTACCTCCCCTCGCGATTTTCTCCTTGTGGAAGACGCCGCGGCGAGGGAATCCGTTAACAGGAATTTGAGCCAGGCTCGATCTTTGGGTGACGAGGTGGCGCATACATCGCGCAGTTTGCGATGTGTGCGATGCAAGCCTTGAAAGGGAGGCTGGCGCAGACCCTTGGGTCTGCGAATTACGAATCTGTGTAGCGCGGACCTCGTGGTCAGGTCCGCGGTCGTTACAAGCCCACGGCACACCAATCGTGCCGTGGCTACCAGGGCTCGAAATGCCACAAGGCAGGAGTCGGGAGTAGGAAGGCAGAGGTAAGAAGTCAGGAGCCAGGGAGTTAGAATCAGCGCCTGCGTGGGCGTGCGGGTCGTGGCGCGCGCAGGCGTGGAAGGCGGCGGGGCGTAGCGCTCCGGCCGCGGGGTGACGCTAAACGTCAGTCGCTGGAGCGTGCTCGACGACAGAATTGAGCCGCCGAATCTCGCGGTAGCGGAAACAGTCGACGAGGTGATCGTTTACCATGCCGACCGCCTGCATGTGCGAATAGATAATGGTCGAGCCGACGAAGCTGAATCCCCTGCGCTTGAGCTCCCTGCTGAACGCGTCGGATTCGGGTGAGGTCGCGGGAATCTCCCGCATCGTCTTCCACCGATTCACCTTGGGCCGTCCATCGACGAACCGCCAGCCGTAGGCGTCAAAACTTCCGAACTCTTCCTGAATGGCGAGAAAGGCGCGCGCGTTGCGTACTGCGGCCTCTATCTTCATCCGATTTCGAATGATCGCCGGATCCAAGGTAAGTTTCTGAATTCGTTTCTCGGTATAGCGCGCCACTCTTTCAGGAACGAACTGGCTGAAGGCACGGCGATAACCTTCTCGCTTCTTGAGCACGATCGACCAGCTAAGCCCGGCCTGCGCCCCTTCGAGCACGAGAAACTCAAAGTGTTTGCGGTCATCGTGGACTGGCACACCCCATTCGCAATCGTGATACTGGAGCATCAGCGAATCGTCCGTACTGGCCCAGGCACATCGTTTCATAGTCATGATTGCAAACGTTACGGCTGGCTTCGCGAATCCCCACGTTGGGCGAATTCTCTGTTATGTCGCGATCACTGGCGCGTCCCGGCCTCGAAGGGGCGGGATGCGTGGCGCTCCGGCCATGAGGTGACGCACAACCGCGCCTCTTGGCGATGTGTGCGATCAGGGCTTACATCCGTCAGGGGTCAGAAGCCAGGAGCCGGGGCGGGTCAGAATCAGCGCTTGCGTGAGCGTGCCGGTCGTGGCGCGCGCCCGCTTTCAATCAGCCGCGTGATTTCCGGAACTAGGCGCTTGGGTACCAGCATCACGGTTTCGCCGCGCCTACGAAAAGCCGCCTCGTCTTCCGCGACGGCCTCGTTTTCGGTCTGTCGTTCGTAATGCTCCAAGAGCTTTTGGACTCTCGCTTCATTCCAGCCGGCCGGAAAGCGGTTGTGGCTCATCGATGTCTTCTCCTCTGCCGTCGGCGATAAGCCAGAAGTGGTTTTCCTCGAAGTTCGTACGCCGTGATTACAAAGGCGCTGTCGCGGTCCCGATCACGGACGTAGACCACCCTTAAGTATCGACCGTTCGCAGTCTGACCGATCGCTACGCGGGAGCCCTCGCGCCCGGGACGATCTTCGCCCGCATTCTCCAGAATCCCTTCTACTTCTTCCTCGTCCACGTGGTGATTCCAGATGTGCGGTCGACCGGTCTTCGGATCGAAGTAGAAGCGAAGCTCCACCAGCACCAGTATAGCAGGAGTCGGAAGCTAGAAGCCCGGCTACGACGCACAGCCGAGAGCGAACCCCAAAGCGGCGCAGACCTCTCGCAGTCGCTCGGAGGTGAGCGCCGCTACCCGGCGTCCCAGGTGCGCCTTGGACACCGTGACCACGTTGTGGAGATTGATGGCGCAGGCGCCCTTCATGCCGTCCGCCTCGGTCAGGACGACCTCGGACGGCACGCCGCGGATGGTGGACGTGATGGGCGCGACGGTCACGGAGGACAGGTAGTCGACGGCGCTGGCGCGCGTCAGCACGACCACTGCCCTTTGCTTATCGGGCCGGGAGAATTTGTACAGACGGACTTCTCCGCGTGTTATCGTTCCGGCCACGACGCCTCCCGCTCCCAAACCACAACATCTCGCGCGTGTTGCGGATACTTTTGATAACCCTGGCGGTCGCGAGCCTCGATCTCGCGCTGGCGCAGGCGTTTTAAGTGTTCGCGAAGCGCCTCGCGCACCAGAGCGGAACGATTTACTCGCGCCCGCCTGGCCGCTCCATCGGCGGCCCGTAGCAATTCCGAATCTAACACGACTTGGATGGTTTCCATACTGTGGAGGATACTCCACAGTCAGATCAACAGTCAATCTGATCGCTTGTCACCTGAGGGCGAGGGCAACCGTCCTCAGTAGCCGCGTTTCTTGTCGACTACGTTGAGCAGCGGCAAGCCCGCCACGTACCGCCGCACGTTCTCGCTGAACAAGTCCATCATGCGGCCTTCGACCTTGGGTGAGTGGGCCGAAGTGTGACAGGTGATGATCACGTTGGGCGCCCGCCAGAGCGGTTCGTCCGGGGGCAGCGGCTCCTTGTAGGTCACGTCCAGACCGGCGCCCGCAATCCAGCCTTCTTCGAGAGCGCGCACCAGGGCGGGAGTGTCAACCAGTTTGCCCCGCGAAACGTTGATGAAGAAGGCGGTCCGCTTCATGGCGCGGAAAACGGACTCGTTGAACATACCCTCGGAGACGCGCGTATGGGGCGCGGCGCTCATCAGGATGTCAACCTGCGGCGCCATCCGCGGCAGCCAGTCGACGGAATGCAGCTCGGCAACGAAACTGGGCTTGGGCAAAGGCTTCGGGTCAACCGCCAGAATCTTCATGTTGAAGCCATAGTGGGCGCGATACGCGGTGTCGGTGCCGATGCCGCCCAGCCCCACCAGGCCCAGCGTCATGCCGCTGATCTCGACCAGTCCGGGAACCGTCTGCCACCGGTGCTCGCTCGCCTGGAGCGTGTAGCGTGGGATGCCGCGCGCCAGCGCCAGCATCAGCCCGATGGCCGACTCGGAGATCACCGGCGAGTAAATGCGCTGCATGTTGGTCAGCACGACGGGGCCCGCAACGAACTCCGGCGAGAGGATATGCTCAACGCCGGCGGCGGTGTACTGGACCCAGCGCAACTGCTTGGCGCTTGCGAGCTCCTCAGGTGAAAATCCACCGTAGATGACGTGCGCGTCCACGACCTCACGGCGAAACTCGTCGTCCGACGGGCAGAGCTTTAGTTCGATGGCGGGAGAGAGCCCGCGGATTTTCTCCTGTTGAGGCTGGGGCATTCCGTCCCGGGTCACAATCTTGAGATGATCAAGAGCAGCCCCTTTGCCGGCCTCGACAATGGGGTAGGACTCCATGGTCTCGGGCGACGCCGGCGGCGCTCCGCCATCCGCAGCCGATAGAACGCCGGGCATCGAGGCCAGCGCTGCCCCGGTCGAACCCGCCGCCACACCCGAGATGAATCGTCTTCGCGATAGATTCCCTCGTGACATAACGCGACCTCCACTTTGGAAATGGAAACACTTTATCACGTTCCCAGACATCCTCGGAACACCCTAGAATTTCCGATCGCTACAAGTCCGCTGCACACAAATCATGCCATGGCCACAAGGTCTCAAACCAGAAGTTAGGCGCAAAGAGTCGGGAGCCAGGAGTCAGGAGTCGTGTCACCGGCATCGCGGGGAGGGATGGCTACGCAACCTTGAAGCCGCCGGTCCGCGCGTCATCGCGGTGGTGCAAGTCTTGCAGTTCTGGAGTACGGGACCGGACGAGGGGGGAGTTCTGGAGGTCGAGCCGGCCCGCGATGAAGCGCTCGTACAGTGTGAGCGTGGCCTTGAACCGCCAGCCCGCAATGAGAATACCGAGGCCGAGTCCGGCGATCAATGTCATGGCTGGCAGTGTCCAAGCTTGCATGGATCCTCCATCCAGGGGCCAGCGGGCCCCGAAGTATTGCGGCAGCTTAACCTCGTTGGCAGGCCCGATTCAGTGACCTACGTCACATCGAGGTCCGGGATGAGTCAGGCCAAGTCATTTGTTTTCAACCCACACACATTGAGGTTTCGAGCCGCGACGCAATACCGCCTCGACCGCTAACACCGCGTTCCCAAAATGAGATGACGCGGTGTATACTCGCGGCTGCGGTCAGACCTGATGGAGAGCTTAATCAATCGATGGGTTCGGGCGCTTGCGCTGGGCGCCGTGCTGGTGACGGTGGCAGCCGCTACTGCGACCTCCGGCGAAGACAAGCCGGAAGTGGTGGCGGAGAAGGCGTCGCAGTCCTGGCTCGCTGTCGTCGACGTCGGCAAGTACGGTGAGAGTTGGGACCAGGCGGCGCAGTCCTTCAAGAAGGCCGTGACCCACGACAAGTGGATCGACGCCTTGAAGCAGGTGCGCGACCCGCTGGGTAAAGTGGGGTCACGCAAGCTCAAGGGTACCGAATACCTGGAAAATCCGCCCAACGCTCCGGCGGGCAAGTACGTGATCGTGCAGTATGACACTGACTTTGAGAACAAAAAGGCGACCGTTGAAACGGTGTCGCTGACCTTGGAATCGGACGGGCACTGGCGCGTCGCCGGCTACTTCATCAAGCCCGGCGAGTGACGGACGCCGCAAAGGGGGAATCAAGATGCTGGGCAAGAAACTGTTTACATCGCGGCAAGTAGAGCCTGATGTCCTGGTGGTCGACTTCACGGGACGGGTGAGCACGCCCGCGATTCTGGTCGCCGACGTCGAGCGCTTCATCAAGAAGCAAATCGAAGCCGGCTCGCGGAAGCTGGTGCTGGACTTCAGTAAGGTGGATTTCCTGGACAGCTCGGGGGTAGGCGTGCTCGTCGTCTGCTCGAGCGTGATGGAGAAGGCCGGCGGGAGGATGATCATCGCCGGCGCCGCGGGGTACGTGAAGGAAGCGCTTCAGATGGTACACCTGGATCGAGTGATCCCCCTGCATTCCGATCTCGCCTCAGCCTGCAAGTCATTAGCTGAATCAAGCGCACCACCCGCCACAGCCTAAGGTACGCGCGAACGGCCGCCATCGAGCACCGCGCCCGGCAACACGAGATTGCGCTAAGATAAAGTCATCATGCGATACCTGGTGCGAGCACGGGTCAAGCCGGGCTGCGAGCGGGCGCTGCTCGCGGCCATCGAAAGCGAAACGCTGGGCACAGGATCGGTCGCCGAGGGCGAGTATCTGCGCAACATGGCGGAGGCCCGCCTTTGCCAGGACGGGACGGCTCGCTGGGTCGAGGTCTGCTATTGCCCGACGCCGCTGCTCGAAGAGCGGCCCTACTGGGAGGAGTACTTCGACCTGACGCGGGTTCAGGACGCGCACGATCGCCGGCGTTGCCGCGACTGGAACGGCGAGGAACCCTGGGCTTGCGGTGACTGCGACTGTACCGAGCGCCTGGAGCGCAAGCTTCGGGGGGAGGGCGAGCGGTTCGTCGATTCGCTGCGACGTGCACTTCTAGAACTTGAATCGGCGCCGGCTGCGCCGGCCAAGTGCTGATTTCTCAAGCGATCACCTATGGACGCTGCGGTACTCCACGCCCTGGGGCAGGCGCCTCGTTGCGAGCCGTTCCCGGAACCCGTTCCGCGCCAGGACGAAGTGCTGGTTTACGTCCGCGCCGCTTCGCTGAAACCCGTCGACAAGCAGATGGCCAGCGGTGCACACTTTGCCCACCCGCGCGAGTTCCCTGTCGTGTGTGGCATGGACGGGGTTGGGACTCTCGATGACGGCAGCCGCGCCTTCTTCGGCGGACCTCGCTCGCCCTACGGCGCGATGGCCCAGCGCACGGTTGTCGCGCGTTCACATTGCATGCCGGTCCCGCAAGGCGTCGACGACCTCACCGCCGCGGCGATCGCCAACCCCGGTGTATCCGCCTGGATGACGCTCGCGTGGCGCGCTGGGCTGAAGCCGCGCGAGAAGGTCCTGATTCTGGGCGCGACCGGAGTGACCGGCAAGCTCGCCATCCAAATCTCGAAGCTCCTCGGCGCCGGCCGCGTTGTCGCTGTGGGGCGAAACGAAGACGTGTTGGGCAGGCTGCACGATCTCGGCGCTGATGCGACCATCCGCCTCGGCCAAACCGACACGGACCTCACCGAAGCGTTCACACGCGAAGCCGGCGAGGCCGGCTTCAACGTCATCATCGACTATCTGTGGGGCCGTCCCACCGAAGTGCTGCTCTCCACTCTGACCCGCAAGGAGTTTGCTCTCTCAGGATCCGAGACGCGCCTCATCGAGGTGGGCGAGAGCGCCGGACCCAGCATCTCCCTTCCCGCCTCAGTTCTGCGCAGCCGTGCACTGACGATCCTCGGGTCCGCCGGCATTCCGCCTTTCGACCTCCTGGCAAAGGCGTTCCAGGACGTCATGAAGCACGCCGCACGCGGGACGCTTCGGATCGACGTTGAGCCGGTTCCACTCGCCGATATCGAGGATGCCTGGCGGCGCGATACGCCGGGGCGCAGACTGGTCGTCGTGCCATAGCCCGCACGCCAACGCTGCCGCGACAAGTGGTTGCCCGCCAGCGTCGCTAGTGCTAGACTTCGCCGATGCCCAAGAAGAAGCCAAAGCGCCGCAAGAAGCCAATCAGCAAGAAGGCAGTCCGGAGGAAGACCGTCCGCAAGAAGGCGGCCGCCAAGAAGACTGCCCGGAAGAAGCCGGCTCGCAAGAGAAAGTCACGCCGCCGTAAGCTGCCCGTTCGCGGCAAGCGGCAAGGCGCCACGATCGCGGCGGTCGAAGAGAGAGGCCTGGGACCCGAGGCTGGGGGGCAAGCCGGCGACGCCCAGGGACTGGCACACTTTCCGGGCGCGGACTCGGAGAGTGTGGAAGAGTTGGCTGCTGAGGGCCAAGCATTCGAGGCCGACGTGGTCAGTGGCGTCGAGAACGCCCCCGACGCCGATGTTGCCGAGGTTACAACCAAGGAAGTCCCCGAAGACGACGTTCCCCCCGAATACCAGGGGTCCGAATGAGGTGCGACTCGCGCCCGCCCCTTTGACTTGTTTTGGCGTAGAGGCGGCTTTATGCCGCCCCATGGCGAGGTAAACTCGCCGCTACCGCACTGAAACACCACCCGTCGTTCTAACCCTTCTAGCGGATAAATCGCATTGTGATATAATATTGCTATGAAACGGCGCAGCCGCTCGACCGCCCGGATCTCGCCCAACGGAACCCTGGTGCGACGTATGGCCTGGTTCCGCTATCAGCTTCGGCAGTTCGTGCGCTTCAGCGAGCAGGCGGCGCGCGCCTGCGATGTGACTCCGCAGCATCACCAACTCCTGCTCGGAATCGCGGGGTATACGGGACGCGGCTGGGCCACCATCTCCGAGCTGGCGGAGTTCCTGCAAGAGCGGCACAACGCGGTGGTGGGGCTGGTCGAGCGTGCGGCACGAAAGGGGCTGGTCGAGAAGCAGCAAGGGGCCCGCGATCGCCGCTACGTCCGCGTGACGTTGACGCCGCGGGGCGAAAAGATTCTGGCAAAGCTTATAGCGCTCCACCAGGACGAGCTGGCGCGCGTCCGTGGACATTTGCAGGCGGTTAGCCGGATGCGACCGCGCTCTATCAAGCCGAGTCCGGGATCTTAGCCAGGGCAGAAGGCGGCTCTTGGAGACTCCAAGCGGCAGCATCAGGCCTTGAACCCCATCAACCGAAGGGAACCGGATGCCGACGAACTCTGAACCGCTCGAACCGAAGGAACTGACTCAACCGACCGGCCTGCGCCGCTGGTTCCGCGAGTACGGCGTCGCTATTGAGCCACAAGTCGTGAGGGCGTGTATCTACGCCGTCCTCGTCGGTTTCATCGCCGGCCTCGTCGCCCAGGGCCTGCTCGAACTCATCTACCTGTTCACCAACATCTTCTTCTACGGGAAATGGTCGTTTGCGATTACCTATCCGGTGCACCACCACCTGGGGGCATGGGTGATCCTAATCCCTCCCATCGGCGGGCTGCTCGTAGGAATCATGGTGCACTTCTGGGAGCCGACATTGAAGGGTCACGGCATTCCCGAGGCCATGGAGGCTGTGCTGCTCGGGAAGAGCATGGTGCGGATGCGCGTGGGAATTTTGAAGCCGATCGCCACCGCCTTTGCCATCGGCACCGGCGGCCCGTTTGGCGCCGAGGGACCGATCATCCAGACGGGCGCGGCGTTCGGGTCGATCTTCGGCCAGATCGTCAAGCTGACGCCGTATCAGCGCCGCGTGCTGCTGGCGGCCGGGGCGGCGGGCGGGATGGCGGCGACCTTTGTCGCGCCGCTGGCCGGAATCCTGGTGGCCATCGAGCTGCTTCTGTTCGAATTTCGCGCTCGCTCCTTCATCCCGGTGGCGATTGCTTCCTCCGTGGCGACCGCGGTCGCCGTCCACTTCCGTGGCTGGGCGCCGCTCTTCCCGACTCCGGCGTTCGCCATGACCAGCATGCAGGAGCTGTGGCTGTTCGCGCTGATGGGCGTGCTGATGGGCGTCATTGCCATCATCATGATCCGTGTCCTCTTCTGGCTGGAAGATTGGTTCGACCATTTCCCCTTGAAGCCCTCCGCGATCTGGGCGCCGGTGTGCGGCGCGCTGATTCTGGGAATCATCGGCTACTTCTATCCGCAGATCTTCGGTACTGGATACGACACCATCCGCGACATGCTCAACGACCGGCTGACCGCCGGCAAGCTGGTCGGGGTTTCCGTCGCCAAGTTCTGGGCGCTGGTGATTTCGCTCGGCTCGGGAACCACCGGCGGCGTGTTTGCGCCCTCGCTCATCGTGGGCGGCGGCATCGGCGCGGCGTACTCCATGGCCTGGCATCACTTCTTTCCCCACTTCGTCAGCGACCCGGCGTTCTACGCGCTGGTGGCAATGGCGGCCGTCTTCGGCGGTATTGCCCGCGCGCCCTTCACCTCGATCATCTTCCTGTTCGAGCTCAGCCGTAATCCCAATGCCCTGCTGCCTCTGGTCGTGTGCTGCATGGTGTCCGACGCGGTAGTGCGGCTGTTCAGCGCCGAATCCATCATGACCGGAAAGCTGGTCAAGCGCGGCCTCATCGTGCTGCAGGACTACTCCGTGCCAGTGCTCATGCGTTCGCGCATCGAGGACGTCATGCGCAAGGAGTTCTCGGTGATTCCGGCGGACGCCGAGGTGAAAGCGGTAGTCCATGAATTCGCGCCCGAGACGACGGGTATTTTCCCCGTTGTCGAGAAGGACGGCCGGCTGGTGGGCATCATCGAAGCCCACGACCTGCTCAAAGACGATCCCGAACATCCCATGACGGTGCGGCAGATCGCCCGGCAAGGCTACATCCTGGCCTACCGGGGTGAAACCGTCGATAAGGTGACCCGCGAGATGCTGAGACGCGAGGCCGAAAACGTGGTGGTGGTCGAAGGCAACGGCGTCTCGAAGCCCATCGGCATCGCCACCGCCGCCGACATCCTCAAGCTGAGGCGCTGGGTTCTCGAAGAGGAAGGCCATCAGCCCACCGGATCGGCTCGCGTCGCCGGCGTGACGCCGACCCCAAAACTCCTCCCCTGATCTGACGGAGGAGTGGTTTGCTCCGGCCACTTTTCTTCGCTATACTTCGCTTGACACCTTCGGCGGTCTCTTCGTCAGAGACGCCAAATTCAGTCAGGGACCCTGGTGAACAACTGCCACTGGAAAGTCGAGGAACTGTTGCCCGGAAGCTGGCGGGGCGCTACCTCGGTACTCATCTCGAACCGTCGCTGTCGTATCATCGTCGACACGGGGATGCCGCACGAGTCCCACGCCATCCTCAAAGCGCTGGAAGAGAGGGGAATCCAGCCTACAGGTATTCAGACGGTTATCAATACCCACTTTCATATCGACCATGTACTGAACAACAGCCTCTTCCCGCACGCCGCGATTTACGGAACGCAGGAGTCCCACGACTGGTGCCAGTCACTTTATTCCGACGTGGCCGATGACCAGAACTGGGAAAGACTCGTCTTGAGGTATTACCCTGAAACGTTCGACCACCCATACGCGCAACAGCACATGGTGAAGCTGCGCAAGTTTGCCTTGCGCTGGTGGGACCTCAACCGGCTGGGCACGCCCGAGCAGTTTCGCTGGCTGGAGACTCACTCTCCGCCGGACGGCATCGAACCTCTCGTGACCTCGGGCCACGTGCCGGGCCACGTTTCGCTCATCGTACACACCCCGGAAGGCAAGACGATCGTGGCCGGCGACGCGCTGCTCAGCCGCGAGCACGAGGAACGCGTGGCCACGATGATCCCCCACAACAGCCGGCAGTTCCAGCTCGACCGCAGCCGCCTGCTCGCCCTGGGCGGACGCATCCTCCCCGGACACGACCACGAGTTCATCAGCGAAAACGGAAAGCCACCCGCCAGCAACCAAGGGAACCGCTAGCGCCAGCGCGGGAGCGAGCCTACATACTCCGCGAGAGCCTCCTGCCACGGCCGGGGCGGCGCGAAGCCGGCGCACGTGAGCGCGTCCATGGCCATCACCGCGTACTTCAAGCGCACCGCAGGACGGCCCATCTCGGCGGACGGTTTGCCGACGACCTTGCGAGGGTCGAGCCCCGCAAGCTCGGCGGCGCGCCGCGCCAGTTCGAGGCGGAGGCACGCGCCCGAGTTCGAGAGGTGGTAGAGTCCGTAACGCCGCGCCTCCACGACTTCCCTGATCTTGGTCGCCGCATCGAGCGTGTAAGTCGCCGAGGCAAGCTGGTCCGACGCCACGACGTATTCCCCGCCTGCAGCGATCTGGCTCAGGCCTTTGTCAATGAAGTTACTCACGCCCGGTCCGAACAACACTGACACGCGGAACACCCAACTCTCAGGAGCCGCGCGCACGACCTGCTCGCCGCGCAGTTTGGTGCGGCCGTACACGGTGGGCGGAATGGCGGGGTCAGACTCGGTGTAAGGCGTCTGCTTCTTGCCGTCGAACACGGCGTCAGTAGAAACGTAAACCACCCGGGCGCCCACCTCGCGTGCCGCCTCCACTACGTTGCGCGTGCCGTGGTAATTCACCAGGAACGCCTTGGCAGGATCGAGTTCGCAGGTGTCCAGGTCACGCATGCCGGCGGGATGGATGACCACTTCGGGCGTGAGCTTGCGAAGCGCGGCAGCGATCTCGTCAGCCCGGGTGATGTCCGCGTCGGCGCGCGTCAGGGGAAACACCGTGTGTCGTTCCCCGAAGACCTGAACCAAGCCATGGCCGAACAATCCGGCTGCACCGGTGATCGCGACCTTCATCCGCACCTCCGCCCGCTACCGGCTGGCAGCTTGTGACTTCTCGAGTTCCTCGACGTAGTCACGTAGCTTCCGCGTGATCTTCTGCGCCAACTCGTCGGGTTTAAGCCCGTGCGCGTCGATCTCGACTTCGGGACCGTTCACGTTCACCGGCGGCCCGGATTCCTCTTTCTTCGGCTTGCGGTCGAGGACATCCGCCTGCCACACCGCCTCGTTCGCGACCCAGTCAACCACGGTGATGGTCAGGGCGGCGTGGTGGCGTTCTTTCTTAGGCTGCGGGACGCCGCCTTTCTTGAGGACATATTGCGGCGGCTTCTCCGGCTTGTAAGCCTTCAGGACCAAGTCGGCGCCCTCCGGATCGCCCGTCAGCTTGTATCTGCCCCAACCGCGCAAGTCCTCGAGAAGCCACTGGTCGAGCTCGTTGGGCATCGGCGTCACACAGATTAGCTTCGCGGTGACCAGTCTGCTCGGAGGCTTTGCCGTCGTCTGCTGGCCGGCGCGCGCCAGAGCGAGCGACGGGGCCGAGAGCACCGCAACCAGGAGTAGGACGTTGATGCGGACGACATGTTTCGCCATGAAGATCCCTCGGTGCGAGCCCGACTCGAACCAACCATGATAGCGCTAATTCGGCGGCGCGTGGCGTACGCGAAGACGATCGCACGAGAGCGCGCCTGCATTGCATTTCGCTGCTTCTGCCCGTAAGCTATTGTTGTGGCCTCTCAAGCGAAGGCGCCCCAAGACTCGCTGGAGCCTGGTGCCCCACTCTTCATATTTCCCGAGCCTCCCTCACCCGGCCTGTGCGAATGGCCAGGGACGCCGATCGGCCTCTCCAATACCATCACGCGGACCAAGGGTCGCACGGCTGTCCATAACAAGACGATCGACTCGACGCCCGGGTTACTCGAAAAGCTGCTGCAAAGCGCCGAGGAACACATCAAGCGGATCGAGGGGAAGCAGCCGGTCTTCGAGCACGACGTGATCATCCACGGCGTGCGCGTCCGCGCCACTACCAACAGTCTGCACCTCCACGATTTCTGGGTCGACAACTGGTACGGCGTCAACGAGTGGCAGCGGCTCACCGGCCAAACGCCTTCATCCCAACCGCGCGTCAAGGTCTACGCGTTCTACGGCGTCGAGAACGAGCCGGAGGCGGCCTACTACAGCTACCGCGCGAGCACCATCATCTTCTTCAACACTTCCTACTACGGCCAACTGAAGAGCTGGGTGCTGGGCGCAGTGGGACGCATTCTGGCGGGCGAGTACGGCATCCATTCGATTCACGGAGCTTGTGTCGAGAAAGCCGGTAAGGGCGTGCTCTACATCGCACCCACCGGCACGGGCAAATCCACCAGTTCCTACGGGCTCGTCACCTGGCCCAACACCCGCTTTCATTCCGACGACTGGGTCTACGTGCGCTACGCCTACGCCACACGCGACGCCCAGCGCGTTCTGGTGCTCGACGGCGAGGGATCGGACGGCTCGATGGCGCGCGGCTACAAAGTGTATCGCTGGATCGAACGTCATGCCGACGACCCGGCCGCCCGGCTCTCCGCGATGACGCTCACGAACGAGCAGCTCGAGCTGCGGCTCGGTGATCTCGACCTCACTCAGCCGCCCGCCGCCTACGCCTACACTTCCGAGAAGGTCTTCTATCTACGGACCAACCTGGTCGAGAACTTTCCGCTCGCGGCGCTCGAGATCATGCGCTCCAAGGAAGAGAACGTCCCCGACGTCTCCGTCGCTTTCCTCGAGCGCTACGGTGCGACGATCGACAGCATCCTCGCGGATCTCAAAGGGGCGCACGGCAACGGGGCCGACCGGCTCGACGGGACGTCGGACCTCGAGCTCCGTCAGGTCGCCGGACGACTCATCGCCTTCGACAACGCCCGCTCGATGCTCGACATCAGCAAGGTCCTGCCCGCCGACCGCGTCTTCACCAATCCCATGCAGCCCGTGCGCCTCGCCGCGGTCATGCTGCTCAAGCGCGACGCCGGCGATCCCACCGTCCTGAACCACGTCCTGCTCGAGCCCTTCATGGAGCGGCTGCTCGTCGGTGAGACCCCTGACAAGAAACGCGAGACCGCCTACAACGCCTATCGCTCCGTGGACGATCGCGCCGAGCGCGCCTTCATCGAGAGCCTCGAAAAGCAAACCAGTCCGTCACGCTCGCTCTACTCGCTCTTCACCGAGGCCCTCAACGTGCCACCGTCGCTTGAGGAGGAATTCGAGCTGTTCCGCGTCATGTACAACGCCGCGCGCACCTACGATCTCAATACCATCCTCCAGCGCGACCCGCGCATCCGCGACAAGCGCGAGGCGGTGGAGCAGACGCTGGCCATCATCGCCCGCACCGTCGAGCGCGAGCCTCATCCCATCCGCCTCACCCTCGACAACTACCGCGACTTCCTCCGCTGAGTACCGCACGCTCGCCGTGTCCAGCGCTTCCACCTTGACGCGCTGGCGCAACTTTTTCTTTCCCATGGTGTTTGAACGAATGGACGTGAACGGACGACGATGAGGAGGAGATTCCAATGCTGAACCGAACGCGGAAGGAAGGCAAGCCGCTCGGAAAGCTGTTGAAGATCATAGGTGGAACGCTGCTCGCGGCCGCTTTCAGTCTGCCGGCCCTGGCGAACGGCCCACGCGATGTGCGCCGGGACCGCCGCGACATCCGGCATGACACGCGAGACATCCGGCACGACCGACGCGACCTGCGCCAGGACGCAAGGCATCCGGTGCGGAACCGGGCGGATATCCGCGCCGACAGGCGGGATTTGCGGCACGACCGTCGGGACCGGCGCCGCGACGCGCGCGACCTCCATCGAGACCTGCGCCGATAGGGGATAGGCAGTGGGAATGGAGGTTGTGGAGTAGGTCTAATTCCCCTGCCTCTATTCCCTACTCCCTATTCCCTACTCCCGGTTCTCTATTCCCTTCCCTAAAGCACGTAGGGGCTAGCGCGCTTGCCGGTGAGAATGTGGAGGTAGGCGCCCACCTGGGCCCGATGGTGGATCTGGTGCTCGGTGATGCCGAAGATCATCACGCAAACCTTGCGGCGGATATTGAATTCCGGGTTGACCCGCTCTTCTTCCCAGCGCTCGAGCGGGAACGCTCGAACCGCGGCCAGCGTCTCCTGGTGGACGCGCTCCATCTGGCGAATCTCATCGTCGATCGAGGTGACCTTACCCAGGATGGCAACCAAGCCTTGCGGCACGCGTTTCTCGTAATAGCCCCAATTGCCGTCGAGCGCCGCTCGCCTCACGCCTTCCTCTGACATCCAGATGTGCCGCGCAACCTCGCCCAGCGAAAGCATCCCTTCAGCCGGACGCCAGCCGAGCTGGTCGGCGGGAATCTTGGCGAGCACCCCGAGGGTTCCCTGGTGAGTCGCCTGCTTCTGTTTGATAAAGAATTCCAGAAAGTCCATCGGTCAGTGGCTCCACCCTCGAGTCATCCGAGCTTCTTGAGCTCGCCCAGAATCTCGTCCAAGTCGGGCACCTGCCTCAACTCATACACCTTCGACCAGGCGATGCGGCCCTGCTTGTCGACAATGAACACGGCGCGATCGTTCACGCCGCCGAACTCGTGTTTGGAGGCGGGAAAGATGCCGTAAGCCTCGGCGGTCTTGGCGTACGGCCAGCGGTCCGCGGCCAGCGGAAATTTCAGGCCACCCAGCGATTTCTGAAACGCCTTGTGCGAGAAGACGGTATCGGTATTGACGCCCACGACCTGGGCGTTCAAGCCGGCAAACTTGGCGAGGTTCGCCTGGAGTGCCGACAACTCGTTCTCTCAAACCGGCGTGAAGTCGAGGGCGTAGAAGCAGACCACCACGTTCTTGCCGCGGTGGGCACGCAACTCGAACTCACCCTGCGTCTCGCCCGTCATCGACGCGAGCTTGAAGTCGGGAGCAGTGTCACCAGCCTTGAGCGCCATCAGCATCCTCCGTGAACGAACTTGGAGTCGAATGGGTCGAGCGCTTCGATCCATCACACTCAATACTTCGGCATCTCGGGGTCGACGTCGTCGGCCCAGGCGAGCACGCCGCCCCTGAGATTATGGATTTTGCGGAAGCCTGCCTGCATCAGGAATTCCACCGCCTTGGCGCTGCGCACCCCCGACCGGCAGTGGACCACGATCTCGTCCGCCGAGTTGAGCTCGTGCATGCGGCGCGGAACCTCGCCCAGCGGGATGAGCTTCGAGCCCGGGATGCGGCAGATCTGGAACTCGTGCGGCTCGCGTACGTCAACCAGCACGAAGGGTTTCTGCTCGTCCATCATCTGCTTCAGTTCGACCGCGCTGATCTCAGGGACCTGGGTATCCGGCACGTGTTCTTCGCCCCGGATGCCGCAGAACTGTTCGTAGTCGATCAGGTGCGTGATGGTCGCGTTGGGGCCGCAGACTGGGCACTCGGGGTTCTTGTGCAGCTTGAGCTCGCGAAACTTCATACCCAGCGCGTCAAACAGCAGCAGCCGCCCGATCAGGCTATCGCCCTTGCCCAGGATCAGCTTGATGGTTTCGAGCGCCTGGATGCAGCCCACGATGCCCGGCAGCACGCCCAGGACGCCGCCTTCGGCGCAGCTCGGCACCAACCCTGGCGGAGGTGGCTCGGGATAGAGGCAGCGGTAGCACGGTCCGCGCTCGGCGTAAAACACCGTGGCCTGCCCCTCGAAGCGGAAGATGCTGCCGTAGACGTTGGGCTTGCCGAGCAGCACGCAGGCGTCGTTCACCAGGTAGCGGGTGGGAAAATTGTCGGTGCCGTCAGCGATGATGTCGTACGCACGAAAGATGTCGAACGCGTTCTCGCTGGTGAGGCGCGTCTCGAAGCTCTCAACCTCCACGTTGGGATTGATGTCGCCGATGGTGTCCTGCGCCGAGTGCAGCTTGGGGCGGCCGACATCGTTGGTGTCGTGGATGATCTGGCGCTGCAGGTTGGTGTAGTCGACCACGTCGAAGTCGACAATGCCCAGCTTGCCCACCCCCGCCGCGGCGAGATAAAGCGCCAGGGGCGATCCCAGTCCGCCCGCCCCGATGGTGAGCACCTTGGCCTGCTTGAGCTTGAGCTGCCCGTCCATGCCCACTTCGGGCATGATGAGGTGGCGGCTGTAGCGCAGGATCTCGTCCTTGGAAAGCTGTGCCGGCAGTCGAGCCGTAACGGTAGCCATAGTTCACATCCTCAAAATTGGATTCCCTTTAACTAGCCTACTCGGAGCCTAGCTGGGCGGCTCTCGGTCAAAGGAGCGCCGCACGGGGTGGCCCTGGTTCAGGGTCGCAGGTGTTGGGGCCCGGGGAGCCTCCATCCCGGTTCGGTCAGCCGGGACGAGCCCCAGGCTAGCTACAGATACAGCGGAGAGGGGAGCTTGAGGCGGCGGGGCGGTTGATTTTTCCTGCGGGCGACTGAAGGCCGCCGGCGATTGAAGGCACGATGCTGATCACGTCGTTCTCTTTGAGCGGGGTCTGGTCTTTCGCGAGGTAGCGGATGTCCTGGTCGTTCAGGTAGACGTTCACAAAGCTGCGGATCTTGCCGTCGTCAGTGAAGAGGTGCCGGCGCAGGTCGCCGTACTGCGAGGTGAGGCCGGCCAGCGCTTCCGCCACCGTCTTGCCCTCGACTTCCACCGAGTCCCTCTTCCCCGCGTACTGCCGCAGGGGAGTGGGAACAATCACCTTAACCGCCATCACTTCTCCTTGGTTCTGGCCGTTAACTGTCAGCCGTCAGCTCTCAGCCTTCGCTCTCTATCAGATGCGAGAACCAGGGCAGCGGGTTCCGTGAGCACGGGCATCCTGCCCGCCCCGGTTACCGCCCATCCTCGCCACGATCCAGGGCCACGATCCGGTCGACCACCGGCTAAAACTTGACCGCCGAGACCTTATTTCGAGAACTCCACTTCCTCCCGGTCAAACTGCGACCGGTCGTCTCTTAAGACCCACGAATTGAGATCCTTGGGTTCTCCCCGATCAACGCTCATTATAACATAGGAATACCAGGGCCAGCCGTGGTCGCGGTCGTAATTCGAGGGGCGAGCCGGGTGGTCAGGATGCGAGTGGTAGTACCCGAGGACGTCAAGCCCTCGCGCGCGGGCGTCCTTCTCCACCCGTATCTGGTCCTTAGGGTCGATCAGGAAGCGGTTGCGTTCGGATTCCGCTCCGGGTGACTCAAGCGGCAGTATGTCCTGGGCGCGACCGGGGTCGTGTCGCAGATTCTTGAGGGGTACTACCTCACTCACCTGCTTGTGGTCGCCATCGGCGTGGCCCAGCAGTATCCCGCAGCATTCGTTCGGGTAGTCAACCGCGCCATGTTCGCGGATGATCCTGACCAGGGTTTCGTTGAGCTTAATTGCCATTTGTCGTGAAACAGTTTTGCTGATTCTAAAGGGCTTCTTCGGTTCGTTCCTCGAGTTGTGATTGTCAAGCTAGCTCCGGTCTGGCGACTAACTCCTTGTAAGTAATCGTGGTGGTTCTCAGACACGCATGCGCCAGCCGCTCAAATAAACTCCCTTCTTGCCACCGCCGGTTCA
>DASZAI010000006.1:0-29217 GCA_035945295.1 Terriglobia bacterium
GGAGTGGCGCGGGGTGAGGGGTGACGGTGTTGGGCGGCTAACCTCCGTCGCCCTACGGGCTCCTCCGGTTAGCCGCCCGACACCGCAAAGCGGAACTTTCTACTTTGCTCAGATTAGGAACTTTCTACTTTGCCTTGACACAATCCATACCACAATCCTCCCACTGCAACAGCGATGAGCGTTGCTACTGAGTTGGTCCATGCCGCCCGCGGCAGGCTGAGCATCACGAGCACGATCAACAACCACGCAAAGGCGCAAATACTCAGCGTGCTGCGCTCGAGCTCTGCCCTCGGCGCTGAGGGCTGAGGAGACTCGGCCGGCGGAAGACCCTCATGTGCAGCTTTCCGCCTCAGCGTCGCGCCGACAATGATGGCATAGGTAGCGTAACCCGCCAGGGTAGCAATGCCTGTGATGATCACTTCGAACCTGGCCCAAAGCACGAAGAGACTCGCCAGAATTGTGACCGTCCAGATCGCATTTGCAGGAACTCGACGCCGGCTCACTCGGGCGAGCCACGGTGAGGCCGGGAGTTGGTCGTCGCGCGCCATAGAATAGACCATCCGAGTTAGCGTAGTGATATTGGCGAGGGCTGAGCCGAACATGGCTACGAACACGAGCACCATCTCGGCACGCGTCACTGCTGGCGGGAAATACCGGCCCATCACAAAGAGCAGCGGCGTGGACTGGTTTTGGACCGCACCGAGCGAAGGAATCGCCAGGGTGAAGCCCAAAAGCACCAGGAAGCCGAGACCGACTCCAAAGACCTCGGAGAACAGGATAATACGTGGCACTCGACGCTCAGGCTGATGGGTTTCCTCTGCCAGGTTCGCCGCCTGCTCAAATCCCGTGATCGTCCAGGCACTCATCAGCGAGGAGAAGGCGAACGCTCCGAGATAGGGGAGTCCCGAGGAGTGTCCGGGATGACTCACCAGGAACGCAGCGGAGTTGGTGTGACGCCTAAGGGCCACGACCAGCAGAATGATTCCCACCAGGCCCGAACCGCCGATTTCGGCGAGTACGGTCACATTGTTACCCCAACTCGCGAGTCGTATCCCGAAGTGATTGATGAGGGCGATCAGGACCAGGCCGGCAATGGTCAGCGCCACGATGTTGGAGTTGGTCGGCGCGAGGCCGAGATAGGGACTGAGGTATGTCGCCAGCGCGTAACACACGCCGGGCATTCCCGTGAGAAACTGGAGGATCATCATCCAGCCTGCCCACCAAGCCCATTCATCTCCAGCCAGATTACGCGCCCAGTGGTAAGCATATCCCGAGAGCGGAATCTCACGCGCCAGGCGAGCGAAGACCACCGCCAGCAGCAGTTGCCCCGCGCCAACCAGCGGCCACGTCCAGATGAACGCCGGGCCCGCTTCGCGAAGTCCATTGCCGTAATTGGCGAACAGGCCGGTGGTGATCGACACCACCGAAAAGGTGATGGCGAAATTCGAAAAATTACCGAGGGTCCGCCGCAGCTCCTGCCGATAACCCCAGCGCTCCAGGTTCCGCTCGTCGCTCGACTGACCGGTGTCCATGACGGATGGCGCGGCGCATGTTACACCAAGTCCGGCGTAGCTCTTGGAAGTTTTCCGCGACCCTTTTTGCTAAGCGAGTGAGCTTCAGGCCGTGGTGGCAGGGGTAGGCGCGGCGCAAACGTCTTCTACTTTGACGAGACGAACGCCGGCGGCGACCATCTCCGCCACAGCTTTACGGCCGCCCTCTTCGGTGATGGGCATGATGGCGTCGGTTACCAAGTCGACGGGAAGACTCAGGGCGCGCAAGGCCAGTACCGAGTCGCGCACGCAGTATTCGGTGGCCACCCCAAACACCACAAAATGGCAAGGTCCCAGGGCAGCAATGATCGCGTCGAAGTTCGGATTACCGGCGACGGAATAATCTGTCTTCTCAATTTCTATAACAAATTGTCCGGACCATTCGCGCGGCGGAGTGAAGGCGCCCGGCTGATTGGGGATCACGACCTGCTCGGAGAATTGGGTCTCGGGGATGCGGCGTTGGCCCGGTGTCCCCACCACACAATGCGGCGGCCACTGTGCGAAACTGGGATCATCAGGCTGATGCGCGTCCGCAGATGACAGTACCGGAATCCCGTGCTCGCGGGCGTAGATCATCAGGCGCTTGAGGTTGGGGATGATCGTTTCTGCGCCTGGCACGTAGAGCGCGCCACTCGGGTACATGAAATCCACCTGCGTGTCGACGTCGAGAAACACCAACGTCTCGCTCATTGCAGCCTCGGCGGGGACGCGTCCCAGGCTGGCGACCTCCGGCGCGATGATGTACTTCTCCCGCACCTCCTCGAGCAACCGCTCGAGCGCGGCACTGTTGGCGACAGGATACCGCGGGCCGTCATGAAGTTGTTGATAGCGCCGCGGCAGTCGATTGAGGCCTGCCAGCGTCCTCGCTCGCGCTTCGTCAATTGCCCGGGCGGGGCCCAAACGTTTCCCATTGCGCATCATGATGTCGAGCAGTGGCTGACCTTCGGGAAAATCCTCAGTGGCTCGCGCGATCAGGTCGTGATGGTATTCCTCCCGGCGCTTCTCCGTTTCTCGACCGTCGGTCGCTTTGCTGTTCTCCACCACAGGCCGCAAGAAGCGAAACACCTGCTTGCGTCCTGGCCAGTGCGCCTTCTTTTCGCTGAATTTTGTCTTGTACTCGACGCGACCGCCACGCTCGACCTCCACCAGCTTGTAAACAACCCCCAGCGCCGGAACATCGCGCGAGGTTGCAAGGTCGGTGCCGACCCCGTAGGCGTCAATGGGCGCCCCTTGCGCGACGAGTTCCCCGATCTTGTATTCGTTCAGGTCGCCGCTGGCGAAAATGATCGTATCAGTGAGCCCGTGCCGATTGAGGATCGCTCGTACTTGCCGGCTCTTTTCGAGCAGATTGCCGCTGTCGAGGCGTACACCCTTGAGCTTGCCGCCTGGCCGGCGTGCCAACTTCTCGCCCAGTTGGGCCGCCGTCTCGGCTCCGGCTAGCGTCTCATATGTGTCGATGAGCAGGATGGCGGTGTCAGGAAAAGTTTCGAGCAGAGCCTGAAACGACTCCCGCTCGCTGGGAAAGACCTGAGTCCAGGAATGTGCGGCGGTGCCCGCGATCGGCACACCGTAGAGGTACCCTGCCAGAACGTTCGAGGTGCCTGCGCATCCACCGACGTACGCTGCCCGCGCGGCGCGCACGCCGGCCTGCGGTCCCTGGGCGCGCCGCGTGCCGAACTCCCAAACCGGATGGCCCGCTGCTGCCGTCACCACGCGCGCTGCTTTCGAGGCCACCAGCGTCTCAAAATTAATGACAGACAGCAGGTAAGTCTCGACGATCTGGGCTTCCGCTACCGGCGCCGTGACCTGGACAAGCGGCTCGCCGGCGAAGATCAGCGTTCCCTCCGGCACGGCGCACACCTCGCCGGTGAACCGGAACCCGCGCAAGTAATCGAAGAAAGCGTCGGAGACCGTGTGAAAAGCAGGGTGGGGGCGCAAGAAGCGAACGTCCTCTTCGCTGAAATGGAGATGCTCGAGATATCCCAGGGCGGAGTCAAGCCCCGCCGCCACGAGATACGCACGCTCAGGGGGCATCTGGCGCACGAAGAGCTCAAAGGTTGCTTGGCACTCGACGCGATGCTCGAAGTAGGCGGCCGCCATGGTGAGCTCGTAGAGGTCTACAAGCAAGCCGCGATTGGTGTAAGCTTCGAGCATTCTGGGGCCTCGGGCGCAGGAAGGCGTAACTGCATGGAAGTGGCTCTCCCGCCCTCTGGCCAGTATGGTTTTGGGACGCAGGAGATGTCAAGCCGGGCGCCGGCTTGCTGGGCCCCTAGAAGGACGAGTATTTCAGCCACGCGTCGAGAATATTCTCGCCCCGGAACGCCCAAGTGCGCGCGTCCAATTGCTCGACGCCGTCGCGCCGAGCGAAAGTTCGCGACGCGGAGGTCGTGAATTCCACCTTGACTTCGACTGGGCCGCTGACCCGATAGGGCTTGAATCCGGCAACGCGCTCTATCGCGCTCCGCGCTTGCTGACCGATCAACGCGCAGGCGGCTGCGTGGGGCAGCATGAGCCCTGCCGACCCGCTTACGCCTGACTTTACTTCGGCGCATTCGCCGTTCGGAACGAGGTCATGGAACTCGTCGCAAGCAGCGCGGTCGCCGGAGAGCATGATGACCGGGACGCCGAAGTATCCTGCAAGCATGGTGCGACCACCGATTTCGCCGGTGCCCTTGCCATTCACCCAGATGTTCTGAATATCCCAAGTGTAGGAGTGCGGCAGGATCGCTTTCGCTGTCCCCGCCATGGCGTGCAGCCCGATGAAAATCACTGCGCTGTAAGACGCGTCGAGCTCGAGCGTGGGCGAGATCGGCCCGCCGACCAACAAGCGCACCTGCGGTTGGATATCGAGTGTCGACAGGTTGCGGCCGCCGGCATGACCATCATAGACGACCACTTCCGTCGCTCCACCCTCTCGGAGTCCTTCAACCGCCGCGTTCACCTCATCGGTCAGGAATTTCTGCGACTCCCGGTAGCGAGGACTCTGGTACGGGATGCACTGTAGATCGAAGTCGAAAATACCGTCGACGCCCTCGAGGTCGCTAATCACGAAGACCTTCTTGGGTGCCTGTGCTGTCGCCGCTATCAGTGAGACCGCAAGGATGAGAGCCTTCACGGCAAGCTGAGACGCGGTTCGGATCATAGGAACCCTAGAAATCAGAGTACTTCAGCCATGCGTCAATAATGTCCTTGCCGTGAAATGCCCAGGTGCGATCGTCGACTCGCTCGACTCCTTCGCGCGGAAGGAACGAGTGCTCGCTGCGAGTTGTGAACTCGACCTTCACTTCCACCGGACCAGTCATCTTGTATGGCTTGAACTCGGCAAGGCGCTGCATCGCCCGTTGCGCCTTCTCGCGTATCAGCGCACAGGCGGCAGGGTGCGACAGCGTGAACCCTGCTGTGCGGCTTACCCCTGTTTTCACCTCGGCACACTCCGCCTCGGGTACAAGGTCGTGAAGCTCCTTACAGGCTGCTGTGTCCCCCGACAACATGATCACCGGGACTCCGAAGTCGCCCGCCAGCATGACCCGGCCGCCAATCTCGCCCACCGGCTTGCCGTTCACCCAGATGTTTTGAATTCCCTCGGAGGAGTAGGAGTGACTCAGCACGGCCTTCTCTGCGCCAGCCATGGCGTGTTGGCCGATAAAGATGACCGCGGCGTAGGTGGAGTCAAGTTCGAGGGTTGGGGAGACCGGCTCACCGGTCAGCAGCCGCGCTCTAGGGTTAATGTCCAGCGCAGAGAGTGATTGGCTCGAATCGTGGCCGTCCCACACCACGACCTCGGTTGCGCCGCCGTCGAGAAGTCCGTCCACGGCGGCGTTCACTTCACCGGTCAGAAGCTTATGTGACTCCTCCCAGCGTGGGCTCTTGTAGGGAATACACTGCTGCTCCGAGCTGAAGATCCCGTCGACTCCTTCCATATCCGTAATCATGAAGACCTTTTTGGGTTTGCCCGCTTGTGCCCTCGCGCTCGTGACGCATGCCAGGAGGACCACAGCGCCGAGTACCTGTACGAAAACCTCCAAACGGCCCTTCATCATGTTGCTTTTTACCTTGACTCTCATGTGGCTCCACCTTCGGACTTGCCGGTCTTTCCGTCTCCGGCCTTCTGAGGTCCTTCACCAGTCTTCTCCGATGCAATTCCCAACTCCCGCAGCTTTTCCTGCAGACTCTGCCGGTGCAGGCCGATGGCGGCTGCGGTCCGCGTGATGTTACCACCATGTTCGTGCAGCTTCGCCTTGATATAAGCGATCTCGAATTGGCGCTTGGCCTCCCGATAGTCGGTCGGAGCGAGAAAATCGGCCGAGGCTAACGCTGTCCGCGTCTCCTTGCGTTCGGAGGTTGCACCGCCTCCAACCGGCCTCCCAAGCAGATCCGGCGGAAAGTCGTCAGGCGCGATCACATCGCCGCGGCTCATTACGACTGCGCTCTCAAGCACATTCTTCATCTCGCGCACATTGCCCCGCCAGTCGGGCACCATCAGAAGGTCAAGCGCCGGACGCGAGAGCGCGAGTCCCGGGCGGCGGTGCTTCGCTCCCAATCGTCGGAAAAAATCCTCCGCCAGCAGCGGGATGTCGTCCTTGTGTTCTCTCAGCGGCGGAAGCTGAAGCAAAACCACGCGCAGTCGATAGTACAGGTCTTCGCGAAATGTTTGCTTCAGGATTTCGGCCGCCAAGTCTTTGTTGGTCGCGCTCAGAATGCGCACGTCAATGTCGATCGAGGCCGTACCGCCCAAGCGCTCCACTTTGCGAGTTTCGAGCACTCGGAGAAGTTTCGCCTGGGTAGCCAGCGACATGTCGCCGACTTCGTCCAGAAAAAGGGTCCCGCCGTGAGCTAGCTCGAATTTCCCCCGCTTCAGCGAGGTGGCGCCGGTGAACGCGCCCTTTTCATAGCCGAATAACTCGCTCTCGATCAAGTGTTCAGGCAACGCGGCGCAATTGAGCGCGACGAAGGGCTTCCGCCCGCGATTCGAGCGCTGATGAAGCTCGCGCGCCAACAACTCCTTGCCGGTGCCGCTCTCACCTTGGATCAGTACGGTGACATCCGCCTGGGCGACCCGGTCCGCCAGCTCGAACAGCTTGCGCATCGGCTCGCTTGCGCCAATCATCGCGCCGAACTGCCCCTCCGAGACCAGCCGCTGCTTGAGTTCAGCGTTTTCCGCTGCGAGGTCGAGATGATCCAGGCCCTTGGCGACCACGAGCCGGAGTTCGTCGACTTCGAAGGGCTTGGGAAGGTAGTCGTAGGCGCCGCTCTTCATGGCCTCGACGGCGATTTTTTCCGAGCCGTAGGCGGTGATCATCACCACGAGCGGCGAGGCTTCCGCAGCCTTGAGCTCTCGCAGGAGTTCGAGCCCGCTTTCCTCCGGCATCTCAATATCAAGCAGGATCAGGTCGGGAAGTTCATTCGCCATGACTTGGCGCGCCGCAGCCGCGCTCGACGCCTCGAGGACCTTGTATTGGTTCTCCAGCGCCCGACGCACGCCGTAGCGAGCCGTCTCGTCGTCATCCACGATCAGAATCGTATGCATGGTGCCGTCGCTCGATCACTCTGATTCAGGCGCGTTCTCGGCCCCGGGTCGCAGATTCGGGGACTCGAGCCGCGCGGAAGCGCACCAGGAAGCGCGTCCCTCCCTCTCGCATCACAGGGCTGATGCATTCTATCGCGCCACCGATCTCCTCAACACGGCGCGCGACAATCGCCAACCCCAATCCCGTGCCGCCCGGTCGCGTTGTAAAGAACGGCTGAAACATCCTGGCCTTGATTTCAGGTGGCACGCCAAGCCCCTGATCCTCGACCGATAACCACGCACTCGGGTCCTTGGAATCGCCACTTACTTTGACGGTTACCCGCTGAGGACGCCCTTCAGCCTTTTCGTAACGCGGGAGCGATCCAACGGAGGCGCCGGGACTTGCCGCATCGAGCGCGTTCACGAGTAGATTCGACACGATGTCACTCACCGCTTCCTCTCCGCCCTCAACAAGACAGAAACCGCCGGGAGATTCTAACTCGAGCCTCACGCCGCGGCGCTCGGCTTCGGCGCGAGTAAGGTCCAGGATTTTATTCACGACTCTTGCCAAGTCGACCACCTGATCGGTGTCGCGAGCGGGTTTTGCGAAGCGCAGTACCTGCGAGATGTTCGCGTTCAGGCGATCGATCTCGGCGACCACCAGGCGGCAGTCCTGACGAACTCGTTCCGAAGCGCTCGGATCCTCTTCGAGCAACTGCACCACGGTTTTCATCGAGCTCAACGGATTCTTCACGTTGTGGGCGATGCGCGCCGCCATTTCACCGAGAAATGCCATCTTGGCCTTCTCAGCCAATTCGCGCTCCAGACGGACCTTGTCCGCTATGAGCTGGCAAAGCTCGATCGCCGCCGACAACTGATCCGCCAGCAACTGTAGCGCAGCCATCTGCTCGCCGGAAAGCTCGTGTCCTACTGGAACGACATCCAAGTAGCCGATCCCGCGATCAGCACGCCGAATCGGCAGCACTCGGACTCGGCTGGGAGGCTCGCTGGGGCCGCGGACCTCGCCGAGAACATTGCCTATGCCGAGCGAGACCCGCTCCAGTCCCAAGACGCTCGGAACTCTTTGTTCGACAAAGCGCGACAAAGCATCGAGATCGCCAGAGCGATTCGCGAATTCCTGAATCTCCGTCGAAAGCCTTTGAATGCGCGCGAACTCCGAAGCAAAGGCGCGCTCGAGTACGCCGTTCGTCCACTTCTTGACGGGCTCGAGCAGGATCACGAGCAGGAAAATCATCAGACCCTCCGTGACGGCAGACGGCAGAATGCCGCGCTCCTCAAGGAATCCGCTCAAACGGCGAATGAAGTTCAGGTAGATGAGCAGAGCGAAGATGGCCGCGACCGAATACATCAAATTGCGCTGCACTCTTAGATCGAAGAGGTTGTAGCGAAAGATTGAGTACGCGACGAGCGCGCCAGGTACGACGGCCGCAGCCATCAAAAAAGTAGCCGTATAGCCGCCAAGTCCCGCCAACAGCACCGGACTCACGAGATAGAGCCAACAAAAACCCCCTGCTAGCACGGCCTCGATTCCGCCAAGCCATCCGTGGAAGAGCTTGAGCCGGGGATCTTCGACCACCTGCCACAGCCGCACGTTGACCAACGCCGCCACGACGAGCGCGAGAACCAACCAGACGATCGCCGGCCGCGTATAAGGTGCAAGCGCCAGAAGCGGCTCGGCGCGCAGGTGTCCCAGAAGCCTTCCAACCAGCCAGGGTACTCCGATTAGGGGCAGATAAAAGAGCGCGATGAGCGGCCGCTTGGGCACTCGACTCAGACGGATTCTTCCCGCGCTGTGCGGAAGTGGGAGCGCGTACTCCAGGTGAACATGAACTATCAGCGGAATGCTGAGAGTCGCACCAAGAAACGGAATGAGCCGAGCTAATCGCGCCAGACTAGCCGATGGTGCGCCATAGGCCAGCGTAAGGTTCAACGCCAACAGGTTACCGGAGTTCCACATGAAAAGCGCCGAGACCAGTGCAAAGAGCAGCCACTCAAAGCGTCTCATACGACGTTGGCCGAGAATCAACACCATCAAGAAGAGGTGAATGAGTGTGCCGAAGCTGTAGGTAATAAGCTTGGCGGCAACAAGCGGCGTGAGGTCGAAAGCGATTTCCAAGGGTGCAACCCCGCGGACGAACCGAAGGTATTGTACGGGAAGCCGAGCCCGCCCTCAACCGCCGCTGCTTCGAAAGACCCTCTGGTCCGCTGTTGACTTTTGCGACCGAACTTCCCCAAACTGCCCTCGTCACCACAAAGAAGGTTCCCGAGCAGGAGCGGCCTTTCCATGCGAATTTCTCTTCGTCCCATCTCCGTTTTGATTCTGGCGACCGCGACGACCTGTCCCGTTGGCGCCGAATGGCAGACGGTCGGGGCGATGAAGCCAGAGCAGCCGGCGGGCAACACCATCACGTTCAAGAGCGACCGGGCCCTCGTCACGCTTACCGTGCTGGCTCCCGACCTCGTTCGCGTGCGCATGGTCCCAAGTACAACGCCGGGCCCCGACTACTCTTACGCCGTTGTCAAGACAGAGTGGCCGCAAGCCGACGTGCAGTTCAGCGGGACCGGCAACTCCCGCGTCGTGCGCACGGCGGAACTCGAAGTGCGAGCCCGGCTCGCGCCCTTTCGGCTGGCGTTTTACGACCGAAGCGGCCGCCTCATCTCGAAAGACGCCGACGATTTCGGAATGGGGTGGGACGGGGCGCGCGTGCGTGCCTGGAAGTGGATGCCCTCCGACGAGCACTACTTCGGCCTGGGCGAGAAGGCCGGACTTCTCGACAAGCGCGGGCACTCCTACGTGATGTGGAATACCGACGTTTTTGGTTGGGACGAATCCACTGATCCGCTTTACCAGGATGTTCCGTTTTTCATCGCGCTGCATGCCGGTTGCGCTTACGGGATTTTCTTCGATAATACCTGGCGCTCGTCGTTTGACATGGGCGCTCACTCGCCCGACCACTACTCATTCGGCGCTGAAGGAGGCGATCTCAACTACTACTTCTTCTATGGCCCCGACCCGAAGAAGGTGCTCGGCCGCTTCACCGAGCTGGTGGGACGCATGCCGCTCCCACCCCGCTGGTCGATTGCTTACCATCAGTCGCGTTACAGCTACTATCCCGAAAGCCACGTGCGCTTCATCGCCGACAATTTCCGCCAGCGACACATCCCCTGTGATGCACTCTTTCTCGATATCCATTACATGGATGGCTACCGCGTCTTCACCTGGGACAAGTCGCGCTTTCCTGACCCGGCGCGCATGATATCCGATCTCGGCCGCCAGGGATTCCGCATCGTCACCATCATTGACCCGGGCATCAAAGTGGACCCAAATTACTGGGTTTACCAGCAGGGCCTCGCCGCAGACTATTTCGTCAAGAAGCCCGACGGCAAGATCTATACCGGGAAAGTATGGCCGGGAGAGAGCGCCTTTCCCGATTTCACTTGGGACCGAGTCCGCGGTTGGTGGGGCTCGCTCTACAAGGGATTGCTGAACGACGGGGTAGCAGGCATCTGGAACGATATGAACGAACCCGCCGTGTTCGAGGTGCCATCGAAGACCATGGACCTCGACGCGGTTTTCTACGACCACGGACTCCACGGTCCACACACCAAAGTTCATAATGTCTACGGCATGCTGATGTCCCAGGCGACCGAGGAGGGGATGCTGCGACTGCGCCCCAATGAACGGCCACTGGTGATTACACGCGATACCTACGCGGGCGGTCAACGCTACGCCGCCGTCTGGACTGGCGACAATTCGAGCACCTGGGACCATCTCCGCATCAGCTTGCCCGAACTCATGGGCATGGGGCTCTCGGGGTTGGCGCTCACGGGCGCGGACATCGGCGGATTCGCGCTGAGCCCGAGTCCTGAACTCTACACGCGCTGGCTCGAAGCCGGTGTCTTTTATCCCTATTGCCGCACCCATACTGAATATGGAAGTCGCAATCAGGAGCCCTGGTCCTTCGGCAACCGGATGGAGGACATCAACCGCCGGTCAATCGAGTTGCGCTATCGGCTGCTGCCCTACCTCTACAACACCTTCCGCGAGTCCGTGGACACCGGACTGCCTGTGATGCGGGCCTTGCTCCTCGACTACCCGGACGATCCCAACGCCGTCGGACAGAACGAAGAGTTCCTCTTCGGTGACGACCTCCTCGTGGCGCCGGTCGTGAAGGACGGTGAGCACGAATGGAATGTCTACCTGCCGCGTGGCGACTGGTACGATTTCTGGAACGATCACCGCATTGCGGGGCCGGTCAACGTAATCGTCGCAGCGCCGCTCGATCGTATTCCGATTTTTGTGCGCGCCGGCGCCCTCATTCCTATGCAGCAGGTCGTCCAGTATGTGGACGAGGCGCCCATCAATCCGCTCACCTTCGAGGTCTATCCCCTGGCAGGAGCCGAACGCCAATTCGGGCGGGACTACTATGAAGACGACGGCATCAGTTTCGACTACCGGCGCGGTGGCTATCTGCGCGACAACCTGAAGGTCTCTGAAACCCACAGGGGAATCGCGATTTCAGTTTCAGCTCGCGAGGGTTCTTACCAGCCGCCAGCGCGCTCTGTGGTGTTCAGGATACACGCCCAACGCCGTGCGCCCGCGCGCGTCGAAGTTGAAAATAAGACGCTCGACCGTGCGAACTCGCTCGACGCGCTGAGCCAGACCACTGAAGGCTGGGCCTACGACGAGAACGCTAACGTCGTGTCTATTAAAACTCCCGACCAGGGAAGGGCCGTTACCGCTCACATAGATTTCGACACCCGCTGACCGGATGTACAGACGACAAAAACTACTACCCTTCCTCCCACAAGTGTGGGAAAATCGCGTTGAGGAAATTCTCTTCCACCGGATTCTCCAGCTCGATGCTTTTGACAAATTCGCTCTCCTTCGCATATAAAACCGCCCATGGCGAATCGACCCGCTGAGTCCAAAGTGAGCACCACCGCCACGGCCGCGTCACAACTTCCCCGAGTCCTGCTTGCGACGACGGCCATGCTGACGTTCATCTCGTTCTGGCGAGCCGCCGCCATCGTCCTCAACGACCTCGCCTCGTCGGCATTCTATGCCGGCGGCATTTCTGAGCACTTCATCGGACCCTCCGCGCCATGGTTCATTCTCGCGATCATGTTGTTTTCCTACTGCGTGCGATCGATCTACATCGAGAGCTGCAGCATGTTCGTGCGTGGAGGTGTTTACCGCGTCGTTAAAGAGGCGATGGGTGAGACGTTGGCGAAATTCTCCGTCTCCGCCCTCATGTTCGACTACATCTTGACCGGCCCCATCAGCGGCGTCTCAGCCGGCCAGTATCTCGTCGGCTTTCTCAACGACCTGCTCGAGCGCCTTCAAATCCACGTCGCTCTGCCGGTTAATTCCACCGCCGCTTTCTTCGCTGCGTTGGTGACGATTTATTTCTGGTGGCAGAACGTCCAGGGGATCGAAGAGTCGAGCGACAAAGCGATGCGGATCATGCAGGTCACGACCGTCATGGTGCTTTTGATGGTCGGCTGGTGCGGCTACACGATCCTGGTGCGCGGGGCTCACCTTCCTCCGTCGCCGCGGCCGTCGCATCTGGTATACGCCGCGGACGCGCTGGGTTGGCTGCGCCATACGAGCCTGCCCTATACGGTGGGATTGATCGGCGTCCTGATTGGCCTGGGTCATTCCGTGCTGGCGATGAGCGGCGAGGAGACCCTGGCCCAGGTCTATCGCGAGATCGAGCACCCTAAGCTCAAGAACCTGGAAAAAGCCGGGTTCATCATTTTTCTCTACAGCTTGGTTTTCACCGCCGGCGTTTCGTTCTTCGCCTACATGGTCATCCCCGACGCCAAGACCCGCCTTGGTTTCAAGGACAACCTGATCAGCGGCCTGGCGATGCATGTGGTCGGCCCTTTTGATCTGCGACTGATCTTTCAAGCTTTCGTCGTGCTGGTCGGCATTCTGATTCTTTCGGGCGCGGTCAACACCGCCATCGTGGGTTCGAACGGCGTGCTCAATCGAGTCTCGGAAGACGGCATCCTGCCCGATTGGTTCCGGCATCCGCACCGCAAGTACGGCACTTCGCACCGGATCATCAACCTGGTGGTGATCCTTCAACTCGCCACCATCATTCTTAGCCGAGGGGACGTCATTCTGCTGGGCGAGGCTTATGCCTTCGGCGTGATGTGGAGCTTCGCCATGAAAGGCCTCGCGGTTGTAGTGCTCCGATTTACGGAACCCGGTCCCCGTGAGTTCCGCGTGCCATTGAACTTGCGGATCGGGAAGATCGAGATCCCCTTGGGTCTCTCCTTCATCACCCTGACGCTGTTCGCGATGGCGGGCATCAATTTGCTGACCAAACAAATCGCGACCGTATCGGGCGTTGCCTTCACTCTCATCTTTTTCAGCGTCTTTACAGCCTCTGAGCGGCTTACCCACCGGCGTGGAAAGGCTTCGACGGAACTGGACCAGTTCAATCTGGAGCCTGGCGAAGAGCTGAGTCCGCGAACCGTTGGTTGCCGGCCTGGCAACATCCTCGTCCTGGTTCCCGACTACCACAAACTTTACCACCTGGATGCGGTGCTCAAGCGGGTCGACCCCGAGCGTCAAGACGTGGTCGTGCTCCACATCCGCCCGTTGATGCGGGCCGCGTCGGGCGAGCACGCCCTATCGCCTGAGCAACTGTTCACCGTCACCGAACAAGAGCTTTTCACCCGCGCCCTGGCGGTGGCGGAGAAGCACGGCAAGTCCGTGAGGTTGGCGGTTGTCGCCGCCAACGACGTCTGGGACGGCATGGTTCGTGCCGCCCAGAGTCTCGAATCCTCAACCCTCGTACTGGGCTCGTCCTCGAAGATGACTCTGAGCGAGGAAGGTGTCCATGTGGGCGACGCCTGGGAGCGCCTGACGGAACCCAAGCCGAGGCTGACGCTGGAAATCTTCACTCCGACGGGCAACGAACAGATCCTCTATCTTGGTCCGCATGCCCCGCATCTCACGCCCAAGGAGATCGACCTGCTGCACTCGATCTGGCTTGATTTCAGCGGACGGCTGGGCCCCGAGGCCGACGTCCACCACCACGACATCATTCATTTTGCCTTGAACGAACTCCAGCAGGAAATCAGGGACGGCAGGCGCGAGGAAGTACTCGCCCGATTGCGGTGCCACTTGGAGGAAATCAAGGATCGCCGGGAACCCCACTTGTGAACGGCCGCGCACCGACGAGTCCGGTTCCAAATGCTTTCAGGTTCCTATGAAATCCAGCCTTCTATTTCTTGCGGCCGCTGCGGTCTTCCTGCTCGGACTTGTTTCTCTGGGTATCGGATGGAAAGGAACTGCGAGCGTGACAGTGGCCTCGCCACTCAGCGCGAGCTCTCTGCAATTCTGCGGATCGGCGAGCGGTGGATGGGCGCTCGCGGGAATCTCCGGTATCGTGCTGGGGACTCTGCTCGCGGCCGTAGCGTTAGTCAGTTCGATCGTGCGCCGCGCCGCTCAATGACTCTTGCGATTCCTGCGGGGACTCTTGCGAGCTCTTTTGCGGACGCCTGAAGGTCTGCGTCAACGTCACCCCAATCGAGATGAGGACGACACCGGCCAGCATGACGAGGCTCAGGTACTCGTGCAAGAAAAAATGGGCGAAGAGCGTCGCGACCAGCGGTGTCAGCGAAGTGAGGGCGTAGACGCGGGCGACCTCCATCAAGCGCAACGCGGTAAAGATGCAGTAGATCGCGATGACGCCGGAAAGCACGCCGCTGGTCAGCAACGACAGGAAGGCCCGAGGCGGCGTCGCCACCAACATTCCCAGGCGCCCCATCGCCGCGAGACCCAGCAGCCCAACGAGGACGCTGCTGGTGAATTGCAGCAGAATCGCCGTAGACTGGTGAGCGCCGCGTAACTGCCCGTCCCGCCAAAGCACTCCCGAAACTCCGTATGTGAGCGCTGTAAACAGCGCCAGTGGAATCGCCCAATACCAGTGCGGGGAAATCGGGGCCCCACGGATCTCCCCCCACGACAGCGACACCAATCCGAGGAAGATTAGTGCGAGGCCCAGCAGCACAAAACCGCGGAACCGTTCCTTGAGAAAGAACCAGGCGATCAGCGTTCCCCAAATGACGTAGGTTTCCTGCACGGGGGTCGTAATGATGACCCCTCCTGTCTGCAAGGCGAAATAGTACGCAAACAAGCCCAGGGTTGACAGCGCTCCAGCGCCCAGGAGCGAGAGCATGGCGCGGCGTCCCATGTAACGCGTCGAGCCAGGCTCGATCTGGTCCAGGGTCCGATTCTTCCAGACCAGGATGATTCCGAGCAGCAGGCTGGGCAGCCCGCGAAGGACGGGGCCGACCAGGGGGCTCGTCTTGACCACGGCCATTCCGTCAAAGATATTTGCCGCGGCGTAGCCCACCACCGAGCCTAAGGCCCAGGGTTCACCACGTGTGAATTTCTGTTCTTCCTTTAGCATTGGTTGCATCCCGCTTTGTTGCTCTTCGTGCTCCCTCAGCGCCTCGTAGAAAAAGCGGGAATCTGTGATTATAGGGGTGCGGCACGAATTCTCCAAGCCCGACAGCTCCCCTTGTGGGCGCGTCGTGTGCCGTGCTATATGTGGTACGACAATCGATAGCGACCTTCAGGGCAGGGTGAGGGCTGCGTGTCAGCCCAATTCCCGATCGGCGGTACAGCCCGCGAGGGATGGCTCGAGCGACGCGCTCGCTCGGCCTGCAATTCCCACGACCCGGTGAGACTCCGGGGCCGACGGTAAAGTCCGGATGGAAGAAGGTCACGGCTGATCCTCGGATCGCGCCTCTTGGTGTGTTTCTGTGCGCAGGAGTTTGTCGCGAGCGCCCACCAGGAGTCGTCACGCCTCTCTCTGCCCTGGAAAAATCGCTTGGATTTGGCTGGCGCCTGTACCGTTTTCCCGCAGGCCGGCCCGGATTTCTACGACGGAGGCGCGCTCGTCAGGCATGCAATTTCCTGGTTACCTTCGTGCTCGTGGCTGTAGGCTGAGAGTTCCTACTCTTGTTGCTCTCGCGTTCAGTTTAGCGCTGCTGCCATCTCGCGTCCGCGCGCAGACCTGGGGCGCCAATCTCGAAGGGTTGGTAACTGACCCGCAGGGTGCGGCAATCGTCGGCGCGGCGGTCCGCCTTCAAAGCACGGCCACAGGCCAGATCCGCTCCACGGCAACCGACGAGCGGGGATACTACAGTTTTCTGCTCGTGCCCGTCGGCTCCTATCAACTCGAAGTCTCGAAACCCGGCTTCGCGACGCAGGTTCTGCGCGGCGTGTCACTCGAGGTGGGCCAGAGTGGCCGCATCCCGGTGACCCTGTGGCTCGCGCGCTCGGCAACTCGGGTCGAGGTCGACGCTGAGCCGCCGCTCGTCGAAACCGCATCGCCCGCAATCAGCGACGAGATCGACAACCGGCGTGTGAGCCTGCTGCCGCTCAACGGCCGCCAGTTCTCTCAGCTCGCGCTGCTCGCCGCCGGCGCCGTGCCGCCTTATCCCAACGGCGCGACGCAGCAGTTCAACACCGCGGCGCTCGGGCTGGGTTTCTCGGTCAACGGCCAGCGCTCCGAGCGCAACAACTTTTCCCTCGACGGCATCACCCTGATGGAGCCGTTCGCTTACAGCATCACGGTGAATCCCTCGATTGATGCCATCCGCGAATTCCGCGTGTCCGAGGACTCCTACTCCGCCGACCAAGGCGTGACTTCCGGCGCGCAGGTGAACATTGCCACGCGTGCCGGCACGAACCGGTTTTCCGGCACGGCTTACGAGTTTCTGCGCAACAGCGCGCTCGACGCCAAGAATTTCTTTGACGATCCCGCCCGACCGATTCCTCCCTACCGGCAGAACCAGTTCGGCGCGAGCCTGGGTGGGCCCGCACGCCGCGATCGCACGTTTTTCTTTGTTAACTACGAAGGCCTGCGTGTCCGGCAGAGCATCACCAACACGACTTTGCTCCCCACGGCGGCGCTGCGCAACGGCGATTTCAGCGGGCTGAATCCGCTGACCGGCAAGCCGTTTCCCGCGATCATCGACCCGACGACGGGTCAACCGTTTCCTGAAAACCAGATCCCTGCTTCGAGCATCGCCGCGCTGTCACGCGCCATCCTCGCTCGTATCCCTCTGCCCAATTTGCCTGACGCGTTGCCGGGCGAGAACAACAACATCAACGTTGGACTACGGCGAGTGGATAGCGACCAGCTCACCGTGCGCGTCGACCATCAGTTGACGCCGCGACACCAGCTTTTCGCGCGCTCCACCTATTTCAACAGCACGCAGCTTTTCCCCTTTGTCCCCAACAGTTTCGCTCAGAATCCCTCCGCGCCGCCGGGCTTCGGCACCAACAAGGACGACACAGGCGAAAACCTGGCGCTCGGTTTCACGTCGGTCTTCCGGCCGACATTCATCAATGATTTCCGCGCCGGCTATGTTTATTACTTTGGTAGCAAAGCGAGCCAGAACCTTCACAAAGGTTTTCTCGCGAGCCTCGGCATCGAACGAGCCCCCGGCGCTACCAACCAGGGTATCCCGGCCATCAACGTTCCGGGTTTCGCCGACATGGGTGACAGCGACATTTTTCAGCCACAACAGCGCAAGGACAACACCTTTCAGTTCACCGACAATATCGCCTGGGTGAAAGGCCGGCACACGTTCAAGTTCGGGGGTGACTTCCGCAGGCTGCGGTTGTTCTATCTGGTAGAAGACTTCGGCCAGGGGATTTTTTCCTTCAGCGACGGCTTCGGATCGGTTTCGGGGACCGCGTTCTCGGATTTCCTCCTGGGCCGGCCGTTTCTAAGTTTCGCTCAAGCAGGAAATTCCGGTGGCAACGATCGCCTGGATTACTTCGGAGCATACTTTTCCGATGAGTTCCACGCGACGCGCCGCCTGACTCTGAGCTACGGGCTGCGCGAGGAGTTCTACTCGCCGCCCACCAACGCCGACGGACGCGCCTCGATCCTCGATCCCACCAACGCCTTGCGCTTCATCGTCCGCAACGATCTCAGCCAGGCGCAGGCGCTCGAGTCGACTCCGCTGGTCGCGGAGCTCCAGCAGCACTACGGCCTCGAGTTCATCACTTCCCAGCAGGCAGGACTTCCGCCTTCGCTCATTCGCCCCGACTGGGCGGGATGGGCGCCGCGCTTCGGTTTCGCTTACGACGTGACCGGACACGGTACGACGTCGCTGCGCGGTGGCGTGGGTGTGTTCAATTCGCTCGGCGAACTCGACTACGCTGCCGAGACGCGCTTGAGCGCTCCCATCACCGAATTCCTGTTCGGGCTCGACCTGTGCCGCTTCTTCGGTCCCGGCGCCTGCGGACAGCCATTCGCGCCTCCACCGCTCACTTATCCTCTCGCTTACCAACTCGGCAACGCGCCGCCTGACGCGATCTCGAGTCCGCCGGATATTCGCAACGGCTACGCTTATGAATGGAGCCTGTCACTCGATCACCAATTGACGCCGCACTCCGTCCTCTCCATCAGCTATGCCGGCTCCGACGCGCACAAGCTGCCGCGCCGCGCCCTCCAGAACCAGGGCGTCCCGAACCTGCCGGGGGAGCGCCGCGGCACTCACCCACAGCCCGGGTCGAACCAGTTCGTGCGCGCGACGGACGTCAACTCGAGCTACAACGCGCTGGTCGCCCGCCTCGAGCGCCGCTTCTCGGGCGGGCTTTCGTTGGTAGCGGGGTATACCTTTGGCAAGTCGATTGACACTGCGTCCGGTCTTCAGGGCACGAATCAGCCGCAGGACAATTACAATCTGAAAGCCGAGCGCGGACTTTCCGATTTCGATGTACGGCAGCGCTTCGTGCTCTCGAGCACGTGGGAGCTCCCGTTCGGAAGCGGACGGCACTGGGTGAAGGCAGGTGCCGCGAGCAAGGCGCTGGGCGATTGGCAGGTGGCCAACATCCTGACGCTTCAGAGCGGCCAGCCCCTCACGGCGATCCTGTCAACGGCGCTCAGCGGTACGCAGTCCAACGGAACCGACCGCCCTGAACTCGTCGCCGATCCCAACCTTCCGGCGGGACAGCGCGACCCCAATCACTGGTTCAACACAGCGGCCTTCGTCGCGCCGGCGATTTTCTTCGACTCACTCGGTGCGTTCAGCATTCCCGGCAACGAAGGACGCAATGTCATCACCGGGCCCGGCTTCGCTGACTGGGACGTGAGTATCGAGCGTACCGTGCCTCTTTCCGAGCGAACGAGCCTTGTCCTGCGCTCCGATTTTTTCAACCTCACTAATCATCCGAACTTTGACCGCCCCGGCTTGATTGTCGGAACGTCGAACTTCGGCCGCGTCAGCTCGGCGGAGAACTCCCGCCAGATACAGTTCTCGCTGCGGCTGAACTGGTAGGCTCAGGCAACCAGACGCGCCAGCCCAGTTTCAAAGTAAATGGAACAATTCAGAATCTCGCTAGGAGGATAAGGAGGAAAATGAAACGACACGTGTTGACGCCTCTCGTCGTGGCGGCCGTCGCTTTGCTGCTCGCCGCTCCCATCGCGTCGGCCAAGTTGTTTGACTTCAGCCATTCCAACCATAAATCCGCAAACGTTGACTTCCTTTACGCCGCAAAACTCGGCAACGGGCCCGAGATCCAACCCGGCAATTACAAGATGACTCTCATGGATGACTCGAGTTCTCCCAAGGTGGGCTTCTACAAGGACGGCAAGCTCGTCGCCGAGACCTCGGCCAAGCTGGTCAGCGAGCCCAAGAAGAGCCAGGAAACCGAAATCTACTACAACGATCAGGTCAAGAAAAACCCGGTCGTCACTGAACTGGAAATCAGCGGCTGGACTCAGAAGGTGGTTTTCTCAAACACCAAAGCCAAGAGCTCAACCCAGTCTGGATCCTAGGGGTCCCCAACATTCGCGAACTGCATCTTTTGCGAGGCGGCTCTAACAAGCCGCCTTTTTATTTGCTTCGGACCCTTCCACGCTGCTACTTCTCGAGTCCCAACTTCGTCCACATGGCGTCGACCTTCTGCTTCGTCTCCTCGTCCATCACGATTTCGCCGGGCCAAGGACGCGCGAACCCTTCGCTCGGCCACTTGTGTGTGGCGTCGACACCCATCTTGGATCCGAAGTTGGGCAGGCGCGAGGCGTGCTCGAGTTGATCGACGGGGCCCAACATGAACTGGATGTCGCGCTCGGGATCGATATGATTGAGCGCTTTCCACGTGACCTCGCGCAGGTTGTGGACGTCGACGTCATGGTCGACCACCACGATGCACTTGGTGAACATGGCGCCCGGCAGTCCCCAGATGGCGTTCATCACCTTGCGCGCCTGCCCTGGGTAGCTCTTGCGGATGGCCACGATCATGAGGTTGTGGAAGATGCCCTCCGCCGGCATGTGCATGTCGACCACTTCGGGCATCTGCTTGCGCATCAGCGGCAGAAAAATACGCTCCACCGCGTAGCCCATCCAGTAATCCTCCATGGGTGGCGGGCCGACGATGGTCGACACGTAGATCGGATCGCGGCGGCGAGTCATACAAGTGAGATGAAAAGCGGGAAACTGGCCGGCGAGCGAGTAGTAGCCGGTGTGATCGCCAAAGGGTCCCTCGGTGCGGATGTCGTCCAAGTCAACGTAGCCCTCGAGCACGATTTCCGCGTTGGCAGGCACTTCGAGGTCGACGGTCTCGCATTTGATGAGTGAGACCGGCTCGCGACGGAGGAATCCGGCGAACAGAAATTCGTCCAGGTCCTCGGGCAACGGCAGGACGGCGGACAGCATGGTCACGGGATCGGCGCCGAGCGCCACCGCCACGTCCATGCGCCTTCCCTTCCCTTGCCGGTCGTTTTCGGGCGAGCGCAAGCGCTCGAGCCAGCGGAAGTGTTCGGCGCCGCCTTTGTGAATCTGCCAGTGCATTGCCGTCGTCCGCTCGTCGTAGACCTGCATGCGATAACAACCCACGTTGCGTCGTCCGGTCTTGGGGCTGCGCGTGATGACCATGGGGAAAGTGATGAAGCGGCCCGCGTCCTCGGGCCAGCACTTCATGATGGGAAGGCGCGCGAGCGACAAGTTGTCGCGCTCGATCACTTCCTTGACCGGACCGTCTTTTACGCTCTTCGGGAAGAATGAGCCGATTTCCGCGAGCCGCGGCAGAAGCTTCATCTTGTCGAACAGTCCGTCCGGCGGCTTCATGTCGAGCAAGTCGTCGATGCGGCGCGCCACGTCCTCGATGGAACTGACGTCGAGCGCCAATTCCAGTCGCCGCTTCGATCCGAGCAAATTGATCAGCAGGGGGATGGCGAAGCATGTCCCGTCCTTGCCGGACCGTGGATTCTCGAAGAGCAGCGCGGGTCCGCCGCGCTTCGAGACCCGGTCGGTGATTTCGGTGATTTCGAGATCGACGTCGGCTTCGACAGGGATTCGCTTTAGTTCACCTTCTCGCTCGAGGCGGGCGATGAAATCACGCAGGTGTTCGTAGGCCATAGGCCGCTCTCACTTCTCGGACTCGGAGCTGGCTAGCATCACAGCCGGCTAGCATCACAGAATGCATGGACCAAATCAAGCGCACCGGCTTGATTTGGCGCGTATAATGCCGTCATGCCACTTGGGGGTCGAAAGGCCGGGCGGGCAACGCTCGGGGTAGCGGCGCTGCTTGCCGGCCTTACGCTGTATGGCCCCGTGCGCGACCACGGGGTCACGCCTCTCGCTGCCGCTCCCGCCCAGAACGCCGCCGCGCCCGAGATCTCGACCCAGCAAACGCCAGCCTTCACGCTGCGCACCGAGCGCAACCTGGTGCTGGTGCGCGTGGTGGTCCGCGATAACAAGGGTCAAGTGATCGGCAATCTGCACAAGGAGGATTTCCGGCTCCTCGACAATGGAAAACCTCAAGTGATTTCGCAATTCGCCACCGAGGGCGCCGAAGCGAAGCCGGAACCGGCAAGCCCTTCGTCTCCGGGCGCGCCGGCGGCGAACGAGGCCCAGGCGAAACTCGAGGCGGCGCGCGCGCAACGCTTCATCGCTCTCTATTACGACGACGTGCACACCGTATTCGAAGACGTGGCGAGGACGCGCCAGGCCGCGGAGCACTTTCTCGCTTCGTCCGTCCAGTCAGGCGATCGCGTGGGCGTCTTCACGTCGTCAGGCCAGGTCGTCCAGGACTTTACCGACAGCCGCGACAAGCTTGATCAGGCGCTTCTTCGCCTTCGGCCTCGGCCCGTTGTAACACGCGAGATCGATCCTTGCCCCGATATTTCTCCCTATCAGGCTCACCTGATGATCGACCAGAATGATTCTTTCGCGATTGATGCGGGCGCTCAGAGTGTGATCGTGTGCCAGTGCGCCGGCGACCCGAACCACTGCCCGAACCCCCAACAGACGGCCATGGCTGCCGCGACCCACATTCTCAATACCGACGAAATGCAGTCGGAGTATTCCCTGCGCGGCCTTGAAGCGCTGGTGCGCCGCATGGCGCTCTCGCCCGGCCAGCGCAACATCGTGGTGATCTCGCCCGGATTTCTCTCTGACAACCTCCACTTTCCAATCGATGAGGTCATCGACCGGGCGCTTCGTGTCGGCGTAGTTATCAATGCGCTCGACTCCCGGGGACTAGCAACACTCGTTCCGGGCGGTGACGCCACGCACCAAGGGAATCTCATGGCCGGTCGCGTAGACCTGATGATTTATAAGAATCAGTACGACCAGACAGAGTTTCAGATCGATTCCGATGTGATGGCCGAACTCGCCGCCTCGACGGGCGGCGTCTTCTTCCACAACAGCAACGATTACGACGGCGGATTCCGCAAGGTCGCTGCGGCGCCCGGCGTTTACTACGTGCTCGCCTTCTCACCCGAGAACCTCAAGTACGACGGTAAGTTCCACAAGCTCAAAGTGGATCTCGTGGAAGCGCGCGGACTCAGCCTGCAGGCGCGGCGTGGCTATTACGCGCCTCGCAAAGCCCTGGATCCCAAGGAGCAAGCCGACTACGACATCAAGGAAGCGGTGTTCTCGCAGGAGACCCTGCAGGAGATGCCCGTCGAGGTTCGCACCCAGTTTTTCAAAACGAGTGACACGGAAGCCGACCTCTCGGTGCTCGCGCATCTTGACATTCACGCGCTGCGCTTTCGCAAAGACGCCGAGCGAAACGTAGAAGACCTCACCTTCATCTCGGCCGTCTTTGACCGCGACGGCAACTTCGTCGACGGCCAGGAGCGGCAAGTCACGCTACGGCTGCGCGACGGGACACTCGCCAAGCTGCTCGCCTCCGGCATCACCATCAAGACGAGCTTCAAGGTGAAGCCCGGCGACTACATGGTCCGCGAAGTGGTACGCGACGCGGAAGGCGGCCACTTGTCCGGCTTGAGCAAGGCCGTCGAGATCCCATTTTGATAACTGCTCCTCGTGGGTCTCCGGTCAAAACCCGATACTGCCGTCGGTCAACCTTTCTTGGCTTGACTTTGCCTATCCCGCGAACCATACTACGCGGGACGGGGGTTTCGGATCCGCCTCCAACTGGATTCTGGATCCGATCTGAATCACAGGCTGCTGGGAGCGCGGCTATGGACGCTCGAGGGCGAGTTTCGCGCCGTCTCACCACCCGTCTCCTTTATCTGCTTTTTCTACCCTGGCTGGCGGGTCTGGCGGCCGGTCGCGCGCAGGATCCCCATCCAGCAGCCGCCGGCGCCGAAATCGCCAGCCATGACAACGAGCCTTCCTTCAAGCTGCAGGTGCAACGCAATCTCGTTGTGGTGCGAGTTGTCGTGCGCGACGCGGCGGGAAATCCCGTCGGTAACCTTCACAAAGAAGACTTCCGGCTGCTCGATAACGGTAAGCCGCAAACCATTTTGAACTTTGCCGTCCAGTCGCCGCTCTCGAAGCCCGCCGCGAAGCCCGTGGCGCCGGATTCCGCAACCCTCACCACCGAACCAGGCTCCGCGCCCGTCACCTTCACACCGCTGCGCTACCTTGCGCTCTATTTCGACGACGTTCACGCCGACTTCGAGGGTCTTGCCCGCACCCGTGATGCCGCCGGTCGCTATCTCGCATCGGCGATACGGCCCGGCGACCGCATCGGCGTCTTTACTTCCTCCGGCCAGGGTATCGAGGACTTCACCGACAACCTCCCCAAGATCCGCCACGCGTTATCTCTGCTGCAGCCACGCCCCATCCGCATCACCGAGCCCAACCCGTGTCCCGACATTTTTCCCTACCAGGCTTTCCTCATTGTCGATCGGCGTGACGCTCCTTCCCTCGAGTCCGCGACTGAGGAAACCCTGATCTGCCGCTATAAGGGCGACCGGCGGTTCTACAACGATGCGCAGCAGATCTCCGAGACGACGGCCGTGCAAGTGATGACGCGCGACGAGTCGCAGTCCGAGTATTCCTTCCGCGAACTCGATCAACTGGTGCGCCGCATGGGCGTGATGCCCGGCCAACGCGATATCATTTTTCTCTCTCCCGGCTTCATGACCGAGAACGAAAAGTACAGGATCGGCCAGATCGTCGACCGCGCCTTGCGGTCCAAGGTGGTGATCAATACTTTCGATTCCAAAGGACTCTTCGCTCCCGTACCCCTGGGCGACGCGACGCAGGAGGTCACCGTGACGCCCGATCGCCCCGACCTGGTGGCGCAAAAGACGCAGAACCAGCTCAGCTCTTACCAGTACGACCTTGATGTTCTCTCACAACTCGCCGGCGACACGGGCGGTGTGTTCTTCCACAACAGCAACGACTACGACCTGGGCTTCCGCAAGGTCGGAACGCTGGTTGAGACCTATTACGTGATGACCTTTTCCCCGCAGAACCTCAAACCCGACGGACACTTTCACACGCTGAAAGTGCGCCTGGACGTGCCCCAGCATTACGCGGTGCAGGCGCGCCGCGGCTATTTCGCGCCGCGCAAGTCCGACGACGCCGTCGACCAGGAGAAAGAGGATCTGCGCGAGGCCGTCTTCTCGCAGGACGAGTTGAGCGGACTCCCCATCGACGTGCATACGCAGTTCTTCAAGGTTAACGAACGCGACGCCAAGCTCTCGATCTTCGCCCATCTCGACCTGCGAGTGCTGCGCTTCCGCAAGGAGCAGGGGCGCAACGCCAACAACGTTACGTTCGTCACCGCGCTTTTCGACCGCGACGGGAAATACGTGACCAGCCAGGAGAAACGGGTCGAGTTTCACTTGCTCGATTCGAGTCTGGAGCGGCTTGCGAAATCGGGGATCACCACCAAGGCCAGCTTTGACGTACCTCCGGGGACTTATCTGGTGCGCGAAGTGGTGCGCGACACCGAAGGCGGGCAAATGTCCGGACTCAACCGTACGGTGGAGATTCCGTTCTAAGCCGTCGCGTCTGTCCGAAACCGTCAACTGTTATCATCGTTCGAAGGAAGAAAGGAAGGTAAAACGACCATGATCCGCCGTCCTCAAAGAATTCTGAAGAGTCTGGCACTGGCCGCCGCGTTGGGCTGGCTGGGAGTTGCCACGTTGCGCGCGCCCGCTCAGCAGCCGGCTCAATCCGCCGGCCAGCAGCCGGTGGCTACGGCGCCGGGGGTCATCCAGGCGCATGCCAACCTCGTACTGGTGGACCTCGTCGCCACCGACCATAAGGGCAATTACATCGAGGACCTCACGCAACAGGACTTCAAGGTATATGAGGACGGCAAGGAGCAGACCGTCGCGAGTTTTTCGCGCGGCGAGAACGCGGGCGCTCCTCAGGGACCGGAGCAGCAGCACTATCTCGTGCTTTTCTTCGACGATTCCACCATGGACGTCGCCGACCAGGCGCGGGCGCGGCAGGCGGCCGCCCAGTTCATCGACAAGACCGCCTCTGAGAAGCGCCTGATGGCGGTGGCGGACTTCGGCGGCACCCTCCGGATCGCTCAGAACTTCACCGCCAACACCGACCGGCTCAAGAAAGTGGTCGCAGGAGTAAAGTTCTCGGCGGTCAACCCCAATGACAATCCCGAGGCGGCCCAAGTGGCGGCGCTCGGGGGCATTCCGGACTTGGGCCTGGCCGGCGACTTCGGCGCGCGCAACATGTTGCTCGCCATCCGCGATCTTGCCCGGCGGCTGCAAAGCGTGCCGGGACGAAAGACCGTGATCCTGTTCTCTTCCGGCTTTCCGCTGACGCCGGAACATCAGTCAGAGATGACCGCGGCAGTCGACGCCTGCAACCGCGCCAACGTGGCCATCTACCCGCTCGATGTACGCGGTCTGATGACCACCATGCCCGGCGGTCCCACTACCAGTCCGCAAATCGGAGTGCCTCCGGGCGCTCCCGCGAACCCCTTGGGTCCGGCGGCGAGTGCGAACGAGCCGTTGTTCCCGCACTACAAGGATCTGTTCGCGCTGCTCCTTGATCCGCAACGCGGCGGAGGTGGAGGTGGAACCAGTGGTGGAGGAGGTGGAGTCGGTGGTGGCGGGGGGGGCGGAGGTCGTGGAGGAGGCGGAGTCGGTGGTGGCGGGGGCAGCACCGGCGGTGGAGGAACCGGCGGCGGTGGACGTGGGGGTAGTGGCGGCACGGGCACCGGTGGGGGTGGACGTGGGGGCTCCGGCGGCACTGGTACCGGCGGTGGACGCGGTGGTAGCGGTGGCGGCACCACGGGCGGTGGAGCGCGGGGCGGTGGTGGCGGCGCCATCAACAACAGCATTTACGGCAACCGTAACAATCCCTTGTATCAGCCGCGGCAGATCATCCCGGTGATCCCCGAGAGCGCCACGACCAATCAGCAGGTGCTCTACGCGCTGGCGGCGGGCACGGGCGGTTTCCCCATCTTCAACAGCAACGATTTTCTTGCCGGGCTGGATAAAATCGCCAAGGAGTTGAACGAGTACTACATCCTCGGCTACGTTCCGCCCGCAAAAAACCCCGAGGGCGCGTGCCATACCATCAAGGTGAAGACGGAGCGCAAAGGCACTGACGTTCGTTCGCGCACCGGCTATTGCGACGTTCGAAGCTCTGACCTGCTTGCCGCCAAGCCCGAAGGCAAAGCGCTCGAGGCCATCGCCACCGGCGCGCAGAAGGGCAACGTGGACGTCTCGGTGCGTTCGCCTTACTTCTATGAAGGACCCAGCGTGGCGCGCGTCAACCTCGCCGTCGAACTGCCGGGCGAGGCGCTGAGCTTCGAAAAGGAGAAGGGGCAGTTCCATTCCGAGGTCAACGTGCTCGGCCTCGTCACGCGTGAAGACGGTTCGGTGGCGGCGCGCTTCAGCGACAAGGTTCCCGTCGAGGTCGACAAGAAAGGGATGAAGGAGTACGCCAAGGGCTCTTTCTCCTACCAGAATACCTTTGAGGTCGCGCCGGGCAAGTACACGTTGAAGCTCGTGCTCGGACCCGGCGGCGACAACATCGCCAAGTACGAGGCGCCGCTGGTGATCGATCCCTATAACGGCAAGCAGTTCGACTTGAGCGCGGTGGTTCTCAGCAACCGGATCACCCCTGTCTCCGAACTTTCCACCAGCCTCGATGCGGCATTGATGGAAGACAAGACGCCGCTCGTGGTGCGCGGATCCGCTGATGGCAAGCCCATTGACTTCCAATTGAGCCCGTCGCCCACCAACCGCTTCGATCGTGACGGACGCGTGGCGCTCTACGTCGAGGTTTACGAGCCTGCACTACTGGGCGTCGGCAACGACGCGCGCATCGGCATCCAGTACAGCGTGGTCGATCGCAAGACTAACCAGCCCGCGTTCCGGTCGAGCACCATTCTGGTCAACCAGTTCGCGCAAGCCGGCAACCCGGTGATCCCGGTGGGGACGCTGCTGCCGCTCGATAAGCTGCAGGCCGGCGATTATCGGCTGGAAGTGAACGCGCTTGATTCGGAAGGGCACCATTCACCGGTTCGCGCAACGGACTTTGTGTTGAATTGAAGCAGGATTCGCAAGCTGGGAAGGGGAAGCTCGAGGGCCGAGCCGTCTCGCGTGACGTGAAGAATGCGTCAGGCGCCGGGGCTGTCCATTCTGTTCTGCGACGCGCGCTGCTCGCTTGGTTCCGCCGACACGCGCGTTCCTTGCCCTGGCGCGGGGCGCGTGCGCCCTACGCCGTCTGGGTCTCGGAGGTGATGCTCCAGCAGACTCAGGTCGACACGGTCATCCCTTACTATCTCCGCTTCATGCGGGCCTTCCCTACCCTCGAGCGTCTCGCCGCCGCGCCGCGCGAGCGCGTCCTCGAACTCTGGTCAGGACTCGGCTACTACCGCCGCGCGCGGCATCTACACCTCGCCGCGCAGAAGGTCGTGACTGAGTTGGGCGGGCGCTTTCCCTCGGAGTACGCCGCGGCGCGCACGCTGCCGGGCGTCGGCGACTACACAGCGCGCGCCATCCTCAGCATCGCCTACAACCAGTCTTACAGCGTGATTGACGGCAATGTGGCGCGCGTCATTGCGCGAGTTCTCGGTCGGCGCGGCAATCTCCACCAGCGGGCGTTTCGCCGCGCGGTCGAAGGCGAGCTTGAACGAATGCTCGCCCGCCGCTGTCCCGGTGATTTCAACCAGGCGCTGATGGAGCTCGGCCAAACTGTTTGTCTGCCGCGCGCTCCTCGCTGCGCCTCCTGTCCGCTGCGCAAATCGTGCCGGGCCTTCGCCCAGGGCGATCCCGAGCGCTATCCCGCGCCGCGTCCCCGCCGCTCGACCGAACTGCGTCATCTCGCCGCCGCGGTCATCGTGCGCCCGTTCAAGATCACGCAGGAATTGGCTCTGGTGCGCGGCCTTGACGAGGGCCTGCTCCCGGACCTCTGGAACTTCCCCGCCGCTTTTGGATCCTCACGCGCCGATGCGCTGGCGCGTCTCGAAGCGAAACTCGAGCAGATTGCGCCCCGCGTGATCCTCTGGCCGGCTGGGGATTCAGCAGAGGCTGGACGCACTCCGCTCGCCAGTTTGCGTCATAACATCACCTATCGCGCCATTCGCGTTGACGTTTACGCTACCCAGGCCCGCGACGGCCACGCGACTCATAGACCAGGGGCAGTAGGGGCGCTGCGCTGGTTCCCCGCCGCCAAATTGTCACGCGCCGCCGTCTCTGAGCTGACACGAAAAATCGCCGCCGCCGCTCGGCTGACTGCCGTGTAGCCGCCCGGGCGCTTAACAGGGCAGTCATTCCCTCTATGACGACGCTGGCATCTGTCAATACGAAAATGAGCGCACAACACCGCGGGCGGCGGGGCACGCTGTCAAGGGCGCCCGCAGGGCGTTCATCTCGACCCTTGACAGCGTGCCCGCCGTCACGATCT
>DASZAI010000007.1:0-153941 GCA_035945295.1 Terriglobia bacterium
TGCCTTACGGCTTCCATCAAACTACTTGGGTATGCGCTATTCTTCTTCATGTCAACAAGATAGCACGTTTTTCGGGTGAGTCAAGTACTATATTTGCTTTGGAATCAGTCGGATACTAGGTGAGCCAAGTAAGTTGTTACCCTTGCTAGACTGCCGCTTACCCGGCCCGTCATGCCCAGCCCGCGAGCAAATCTCCTGCTGGATGGTCCGGTCCCGTCGCGATGCGAGCCTTGCTAACGGTTGCTCTTCTCGCGGAGGCCCTCCCGGCCTCCTGCGTTCCGCTCAGGATAGGCTCTCCCCTGCCGAAAGGACGCCGCGAAAACACCGCCTTTTTTGGCGCGTTATCAGACGTAAGGGCGGTGCCGAGAAATGCCAATCCGGGGGCCTGGGCGTCGCGGCGAAGTGGCTATCCTTTTCATTCTGCGTACTTTAATCGCAATCCGGCGAGTGACAAATTTTGTCACTCGGGAGCGCGCCGTTCGCGAAGACGCGCCCGTTTGTTTTCAATGTGTTACAAGCCGCGTCGCGCACAAATGAGACAAATGAGACGCATGAGACTGGCCTCGCGGCGGATGCCAAAACGTCGCTGCCCAACCTGGTGGCGAATCGAGTTTGAGCTTCGGAGGCTAAACCCTGGCCTGCTTGCCTGCCTCTTCGGTTGTCGAGGCTGAAGCTCCGATCCCCACAGTTGAGCACGCGCTTCACTATCCGCCCTCCGAACCATCTATAATCGGACGCCATGGCCACTGACAACAGTCCGAAGCCAGCGGGTCCCGAGACCATCGGCCATCCAAAATCGTCAATCCAAAATCAGCCGAGCCGCCTCTGGAACAAGGACCTCGCGCCCGTCGCGCCCGAGCGGCGCACCTGGGGCACCTACAACTACGCCGCGCTCTGGGTGGCGATGAGCGTCAATATCCCTACCTACATGCTGGCGAGCGGGATGATTGCCGGCGGCATGAACTGGAAGCAAGCGATCTTCACCGTGTTTCTCGGTAACGTTATCGTGCTGATTCCTATGCTGCTTAACGCGCACGCCGGCGCCAAGTATGGCATTCCGTTTCCGGTTTACGCGCGCGCCTCGTTTGGCGTGCTGGGCGCGAATATCCCGGCCGTGTTGCGCGCCCTGGTGGCGTGCGGCTGGTTTGGTATCCAGACCTGGATCGGCGGCGAGGCCATCAACGCGCTCGTTATCGCTCTGGCGCCGCGCTGGCACGGCTTCGCGCTCGGCACGACGGTTTGCTTTGCGGCCTTCTGGCTGTTGAACCTCGTGGTCATCGTGCGCGGCATCGATACGGTCCGCTATCTCCAGGGAATCAGCGCGCCGTTTCTGCTGGTCATCAGCGTGGCGCTGCTCGGCTGGGCGTACACGCAAGCGGGCGGTTTCGGTCCCATGCTGTCCGCGCCCTCGAAGTTCGCGAGCTTCGGCGACTTCTTCGCGTTCTTCGTGCCGTCGCTCACCGGAGTGGTGGCGTTCTGGGCGACCGTCGCCCTCAATATTCCGGACTTCACGCGCTACGCCAAGGGCCAGCGCGAGCAGATACTGGGCCAGGCGCTGGGCCTGCCTGCCACTATGACACTCTATTCCTTCATCGGCGTGGCGGTGACCTCGGCCACCGTGGTCATCTTCGGGAAAGCGGTGTGGGATCCGGTGGTGGTGCTGTCGCACCTGAGGAATCCGCTCGCCGTGGTGATCGCCATGCTGGCTCTGCTGCTGGCTACGCTCAACGTCAACGTGGCGGCCAACGTGGTCTCACCCGCCAACGACTTCTCCAATCTTTATCCGCCCGGCATCAGCTTCAAACTCGGCGGCGTCATCACCTGCTTTGTGGGCCTGCTGATGCAGCCGTGGAAGCTGCTCGCGAGCTACGGGAATTACATCTTCGGCTGGCTGGTGGGCTATTCGACTTTTCTCGGACCCATCGCCGGCGTCCTGATTGCCGATTACTTCGTGCTGCGCCGGACGGTCTTTGTGGCAGACGACCTCTACCGGCGCGGTGGCGCATACGAATATCGCCACGGGCTGAACGCGCGCGCGGTCGTCGCGCTGGTGGCCGGAATCATCGCGGCTGTCGTGGGACTCTTCATTCCCCCGCTGCGCTTCCTCTATAACTACGGTTGGTTTGTCGGGTTCGGCGTTTCGTTTGGGACGTATCTTACGATGATGCGCCTCAAGCGTGCGCATCGATCGGATGTTATAATTGGAGCGCCCGATGGGGCGAAATAAGGATCTGAGGAAGAAGGGCGCCGGCTGCCAAGAAGTCAGTGCGAAGCACGAAGGCAAACGTCAGCTTGAATTCAGGCGCTAATGGTCCTCATTATTTTAACTCTTCTGTTCGTTTCTGTGGTCGCACTGCTTTACCTCAAGCGATCTTCCTTCAGTCATGGCTTTGGGACGTCCGTCTGGCGGATAGCCGGTGCGCTTTCTCTTGTTCGCATAGCCTGTGTTTGGGTCGGGCAGTTCCTGTACACCAGAACTTCAGGTGAGGGCCAAGTGTGGGGCTACTTTATGCTCATGTGTTCCCTTCCTGAGGCACTTCTGGCTCGCAGCTTCAGGAATCATCCTGTTCTTTGGCCCTCTGTTGCTTCTGCCCTTGTCGGCGTGGGGAGTTTCTTGTGGGTGTTCTGCCTGGGCTGGTTGGTCGCCCAAAAGCGCAAAGCCTCAGATTTCGCCTCCCCACAGTGACGGTGTGTAAGCGATCCCGGCTTCCTGCCGCTGTTGGCGCGCGCGTTCGTTCCACGACATGGGCGCGAGACCCGTCTCCACCTGTTGCATCGTGATGCAGCCGTCCACGGGACAGACCAGTGCACACAGATTACAACCTACGCATTCCTCTTCGATGACGCGCGGCACGCGCAGCGCACCGTTGCCACCGCTCGCCTTCGGGTACTCCTCAATGCACTGATGAGCGCCATCCTCGCAGGCGACGTAGCACAAGTGGCACCCGATGCATTTTTCGGCGTCGATTGCGGCGATGATCTTGTAGTTCAGGTCGAGATTGCCCCAGTCGGTCACGTTGTCCACCGCGCGCCGCTCGAGCTCGCTGAGACTCGAGAAGCCCTTGGCCTCGAGATACTCCGAGAGTCCGTCAATCATGTCCTCGACGATGCGAAAGCCGTAGTGCATCGCCGCCGTGCAGACCTGCACCGAGCGCGCGCCGAGCGCGATGAACTCCGCCGCGTCCTGCCAGGTGGAGATCCCGCCGATGCCGCTGATGGGGATCCTCACACGCTGAGCGCAACTCGAGATCATGTGCAGCGCGATGGGCTTCACCGCCGGCCCGCAGTATCCGCCGTGCGACGACTTCCCGCGCACCGCGGGGCGCGGCGCGAACGTGTCCAGATCAACGCTCATCACACTGTTCAGCGTGTTGATCAGCGACATGCCGTCCGCACCGCCCTGCTCCGCGGCCTCGGCGATGCGCGCCACGTCCGTAGCATTGGGCGTCAGCTTGACGATGACTGGCGTGCGCGCCACTTCTTTCACCCACTCGGTGATCATGGTGGTGTACTCGGGGACCTGTCCCACCGCCGAGCCCATCCCGCGCTCACTCATCCCGTGCGGGCAGCCGAAATTCAGCTCCAGCCCGTCGCACCCCGTATCCTCGGTGCGCTTGACGATCTCATGCCACACGCCCCGCTTGGTCTCGACCATCAGCGAGACGATGACGGCGTGACGCGGGTAGCGCTTCTTCACTTCCGCAATCTCACGCAGGTTGTCCTCGATGGGCCGATCAGAGATCAACTCGATGTTGTTAAACCCCATCAGCTTCTGCGCGCCGAGATCGATGCCGCCGTAACGTGAGGCGGTGTTGACGATGGGTTCGCCCACCGTCTTCCAGACGGCGCCTCCCCAGCCCACGTCGAAGGCGCGAATCACCTGCCCGGCGGTATTGGTGGGCGGACCACTCGCCAGCCAGAAAGGATTCGGGCTCTTGATACCCGCAAAGTTGATGCTCAGATCGGCCATGTTTGCCTCCCACCTACTCCCTACTCCCTGCTCACTTGCTTAGCAGCGAGCCAGGCATCGATGCCGCGCGCGGCGCGCATGCCCTCGGCAACCGCGTCCACCACCTCGCGGCCTCCGTTGACGCAATCCCCACCTGCAAAATACTTGGGATTGCCCGTCTGTCCGGTCTCGGGATTCACGGCGACGCGCCCGTCCTCGATCACCAAGCCGCGGGCGGTCTTCAGGAGGCTGACCAGCGGCTGCTGTCCAACGGCTCGGACCACCATGTCCGCGGGGATCGCAAACTCCGTGCCGGGGAGCAGCTCGAGCCGAGCGGAACGTCCGCGACCATGCGCCGAGCCCGCTTCCGTGAGACGCGTGCGCACGCATTCCAACGCTTCCACGCGGCCGTGGCCCGCCACGCGCACGGGCTGCGTGTTCCAATGGAATACCACGCCATCCTTCTGCGCCAACTCGTACTCGTACTTGAACGCCGGAACTTCCGGCTCGCCGCGCCGGTAGACGATCGTGACGTGCTCCGCGCCCAAGCGCCGGGCTGCCGTCGCCGCGTCAATCGCCGTATTGCCGGCGCCAATCACCACCACGCGACACCCCACGTCGACCGTTTCAAACGGCCGCGTCTTGGTCAGCTCGATGAACTCCATCGCTCCCCAGACGCCTTCGAGTTCTTCACCGGGTAAGTTGAGCGCCCAGGTTTCGCCCAACCCGACGCCGACGAAGACCGCGTCGAAGCGAGCCTCGAGTTCAGAAAGCGTCACGTCCTTCCCCACCTCGACGCCCTGCTCAAACTTGACGCCCAGTTCTTCCACCAGCTTCACCTCGCGCAGACTGTCTTGAGCGCGCGTCTTGTAAGCGGCGATCCCGTAGGTGTTGAGACCTCCCGGCAGCTTGTTGCGGTCGTAGATCTTGACCTCGTAGCCCCACTTGGCGAGGTCGGCGGCGCAAGCGAGCGACGCGGGTCCCGAGCCGATGCAGGCCACGCGGTGGCCGTTCGACTTCCCGGCCTGGAACAGCCGGATGTCGCGGTCGAGCACGTAGTCCACCGCGTAGCGCTGAAGCGATCCAATCTCCACTGGTTTTTGGCCTTCCGCGTTAAGGACGCAAGCGCCCTCGCAGAGCGACTCCGTCGGACACACGCGTCCGCAGCTTTCACCCAGAATGTTGGCGGTGAGGATGACGCGCGCCGAGCCTTTCAGATTGCCGGTCGCGATTTTCTTGATGAACGAGGGGACGTCGATGTGAGTGGGGCACGCCTTGATGCAGGGCGCGTCGTAGCAGTAAAGGCAGCGCGCCGACTCGAGCAACGCCTGCTGCCGCGTCAGCCGGGGGTTGATGTCCGCGAAACGCTGCTCATATTCTTCCGGCGGAAGCTTCGGTGCGATATTGACGAGTGCCATGATTGCGCATCAAGCCAAAGAGTCATTTCGTGAGCACGGGGTGGTCAAGGTGGCGCGCCGCGTAATGTAAACTTGCCTTGAGATCCTCCGTCTCGGGGTCGGGCATCTCCGCCAGAATCTGTTCGGCGGTCAAGCCGGCGGCGAACAAGTCCAGAACATCAATCACGCGTATTCGCATCCCCCGAATGCAGGGCCGCCCGCCGCACTGATCGCGGTTGACGGTAATCCTCTCCCTCAGGTCCGACATAGGCGTCCAAACACCGGATTCTAACACGCCAGTTGATTTGTCCCCTAATGCGCGGCGGAATCAAATGCCGGAGTAGGTCTGCCGCTTCAGGAACTGCCCCTGTCCCGCGCGGCCGACGAACTTTCCGTTGTCGATGGTCAGCTTGCCTCCCACCAGGACTTGCCGGGGCATACCCTTGACGTGGATTCCCTCGAACATCGAGTAGTCGACGCGCATGTGGTGGGTCTTCGCGCTGATGGTTTCCTCGCGGTTGGGGTCGAAGATCACGAGGTCGGCGTCCGAGCCGACGGCGATCGTGCCCTTGCGCGGATACAGTCCGAACAGCTTGGCCGGCGCGGTCGAAACCAGTTCTACAAAGCGGTTCACCGAGAATCGCTTGCCTCCGACGCCGCCCGTGAAGGCCAGGCTCAGCCGGTGCTCGATGCCCGGGCCGCCGTTGGGAATCTTGGTGAAGTCGTCCTTACCCAACTCCTTCTGTTCCTTGTAGCAGAAGGGACAGTGGTCGGTCGAGACCACCTGCAACTGGTCACGCGCCAGGCCTGCCCAGAGTTTCTCCTGATGCCACTTCTCGCGCAGCGGCGGTGTGAAGACGTACTTCGCCCCTTCGAAACCAGGAACGTCGAAATTCTCGATGGAGAGAAAGAGGTACTGCGGGCAGGTCTCCGCGTAGACCGGCAGGCCGCGGTCGCGCGCCTCGCGCACTTTCTCGAGCGCGTCATTGCAACTCAGGTGCACGATGTAGACGGGCGAGCCCGCCATCTCAGCGAGGGCGATGGCTCGCGCCGTAGCCTCGGCCTCGGCGGTGGTGGGACGCGTCAGCGCATGATACTTGGGCGCGCGCTTTCCCTCGGCCAGGGCGCGCTTCACGATGACGTCGATCGCACCTCCGTTTTCGGCGTGCATGCAGACCAGCGCGCCGTTCGCGGCCGCGCGCCCCATCGCCTTGAAGATGCTGGCGTCATCGAGCATGAAGACGCCGGGGTAGGCCATGAAGAGCTTGAAGCTCGAGACGCCTTCGCGCACCAGGTCGTCCATCTCCTCCAGGCGCGCATCGGGCAGGTCGGTGATGATGCAGTGGAAGGCGTAATCGGTAGCGGCCTTGCCCTCCGCCTTGGCGCGCCAGGCATCGTAGGCGGCGCGCAGCGTCTGCCCCTTGTACTGGATCGCAAAGTCGATAAGCGTCGTCGTGCCGCCAAACGCCGCGGCGCGCGTGCCAGTCGCGAAGTCATCGGAGCTGGTCGTACCGCCGAAGGGCATGTCGAGGTGGGTGTGGACGTCGATGCCGCCTGGGATGACGTAGGCGCCCTCGGCCGAGAGCACTTGACGAGCCCCCTCGACCGGCAGCCCCTGTCCGATGGCGGTGATACGGCCGTTGGAGATGCCGAGGTCCGAGGTGTAAGTGTCCGCGGCGGTGACTACCTGGCCTCCGCAAATGAGCGTCTCAAATTGCATCGATCCCTCCCCGCCAGGATTACGACGGCTCGATCTTAATCTGAAACCAAAATTATCGCATATGCACTATCATAGCTGCGCCGAAATCGGGCCAAACGCTTCCCGCTTGAGGTCTCTCGCGATATGACCACACGAAAATGGGCGCCGGCGTTGACGCTGGCTCTCGCGCTCGGACTTGCCAGCTCACTGCCGGCTCAGGATACCGACTACGCTCCGCAAGGCGAGCAGATTCCCGGCCCGCCGAATCCCACGGAAGCTGTCGACCACTGTTGCGAGCGCGCCGGGCAGAAGCCCACTTCGGCCGCCGCTTTCAAAGCCTGGCTCGCGGACATCGAGCATTATCGCCATGAACGGTTGATCCGCGCCGGCTACCACGGCGACGAGTACGAGCGTCCGGAACTCCGGTGGACCCAGAGAGCTTTCATCCAGCCCCAGATGATGATCGAAGACCGCTACTTCTATGATCCCACGGCCGGCCGCTACACTGTTGACCGCTATCTTGACGATCTCGAGAAGCGTTACGGCGGCATCGATGCAGTGCTCATCTGGCACACGTACACCAACATCGGCGTCGACGCTCGCAATCAGTACGACTTGCTGCGCGACTTGCCGGGCGGAGTCGCGGGGGTAAGGCAGATGATTGCCGACTTCCATCGTCGCGGCGTGCGCGTGCTGTTTCCGGTAATGCTCTGGGACCAGGGGACGCGCGACGTGGGCATCCCGAACTGGGAGGCGACTGCGCGCCTGATGGCTGAGGTGGGCGCCGACGGCGTCAACGGCGACACTCTTGCGGAATTGCCGCTCGCGTTCCGCCAAGCCTCCGACGCTACCGGGCATCCCTTGGCCTTCGAACCCGAAGGCGCGCCGGAGAATCCTTCGGAAGCGCTGGCGTGGAACAACATGAGCTGGGGCTACTGGAAGTATCCTTTCGTCCCCATGATCAGCCTCTACAAGTGGCTCGAACCGCGTCACATGGTCAACGTTTGCAACCGCTGGGCGCGCGACAAGACCGACGACCTGCAGTACGCCTTCTTCAACGGCGTCGGTTACGAAAGCTGGGAAAACATCTGGGGGATCTGGAACCAGATCGACGATCGTGACGCGGAAGCGCTGCGCCGCATCGCGAAGATCGAGCGCGGCTTCGCCGATCTGGTCGTCAGCCGCGGCTGGGAGCCGCACACGCCGACGCTCGAGTATGGCGCGTTTGCCAGTAAGTTTCCCGGCCCAAAAGAGGTACTGTGGACTTTCGTCAACCGCAATGAGTTCAGCCTGGATGGGCGCCAGATTGAGGTCCCGTATTCACCCGGCATGCACTACTACGATTTTTGGCACGGCGTCGAACTCATCCCTCAAATCCACGGCTCCCTCGCGACGTTGAGTTTCGCGATGGAAGCGCGCGGGTACGGTGCCATCGTCGCCGCGAGTGAGCTTTCTCCTGCCGAGCAGCGGCTGCTTGCTGAAATGCACGCGCTCACGCAGCGGCCGCTTTCCAGGCTTTCGCACGAGTGGCACTTCCTGCCGCAGCAGCTCGTCGATATCCCGCTGACGAAGCCCGCCGCGACCGTGCCCGAGGGGATGATCAGGATTCCCGAGGGCGACTTCCTGTTCCGCGTCTCGGGTGTCGAGATCGAGGGCGGCAACGACGTCGGTGTAGACGTGCAGTTTCCCTGGGAAGACTCACCGCGCCGCCAGCACTTCCAGCGGATGCACCTCAAGCCGTTTTACATTGACCGCTATCCGGTCACCAATGCCCAGTTCAAGAAGTTCCTCGATGCGACGCACTATCATCCGGCGGACGATCATAACTTCCTGCGCGACTGGAAAACCGGGAATTATCCCGAGGGCTGGGACATGAAGCCCGTCACCTGGATCTCGCTCGAGGACGCTCGAGCCTATGCGGCGTGGGCGGGCAAGCGTCTGCCGCACGAGTGGGAATGGCAATACGCCGCGCGAGGCAGCGACGAGCGCGCTTATCCCTGGGGCAACCAGTGGGAATCGTCCGCCGTGCCCGCGCCGGAGCAATCTCGAACCCAGCGTCCGCCCACCGCAGTCGACGCCTACCCGAAGGGGGCGAGTCCGTTCGGCGTGACGGACCTGGTGGGCAACGTCTGGCAGTGGACAGACGAGTATCAGGACGAGCATACGCGCGCCGCCGTCTTACGCGGCGGAAGCTACTATCAACCGCAGGGAAGCCGCTGGTATTTTCCGCAGGCGTACCGGCTCGACGAACACGGCAAGTATCTGCTGATGGCGCCCAGCATCGACCGCTCCGCCAGCATCGGATTCCGCTGCGTCGTCGATGCTCGATGAAGGGTCCCGCGCCGGCTTGTCTCGCGGTAGGCGTCCCGGCACCACGGGCCGCCGGGCTGGCTTCTGACGACAGCGTTGCGCCGGTGTGGTAGATTCACAGTTCGCGATGAGCGTACCCGCTATTGAGACGGAAGGCCTGACGCGCCGCTTCGGCGAGCTGGTTGCCGTCCGCGAGATCGCCCTGCGGGTCGACGCCGGGCAGTTCTTCGGCTTCCTCGGCCCGAACGGAGCGGGCAAATCCACCACCATCCGGATGCTGACCGGTCTGCTCGAGCCCACCGCTGGACGGGTGCGGATTCTCGGCCTCGATCTGGCCGAGTCGCCGATCGAGGTCAAGCGACAGATCGGCGTGGTCCCCGAAGGGCTGGCGCTCTTTGACCGCCTGACTGGCGCCGAGTATCTCAACTTTGTGGGTCGCATGTACGGACTCGACCGCACGACCACCGCCGAGCGCGCCGCCGAGCTGCTCGAGTTCATGCAGCTCGCCGACCGCCCGAAAACCCTCATCACCGACTACTCACACGGCATGAAGAAAAAGCTGGCCATGGCCGCCGCGGTCATCCACGGCCCCAGGATTCTGTTCCTCGATGAGCCTTTCGAAAGCGTCGATCCCATCGCCGCCGGCACGCTCAAAGCCATGCTGCAGCGCATGATCACGCGAGGCTCGACCGTCTTCCTCACCTCGCACGTGCTCGAGATCGTGGAGCGTCTGTGCAGCCATGTAGCCATCATTCATCAGGGCGAACTGGTGGCGCAAGGCTCGGTTGAAGAACTGCGCGCCGGTGTGGAATCGCGCCGCGTCGGCACGGCGGCTGCCGCGGGCGCGCCGGAGGGTAAGCTGAGTCTCGAGCAAATCTTCCTTGAGATTGTAGGCGGCGCGCGACAAGCCGAGCAGGAGCTTTCATGGCTGAGATAGACGCTGCTTCCGCTTATGGCGCTCCCGGCGCCGGTACCCAGATACTCCTGGTGATGACGCTGCGCTGGCGGCTGTTTCGCAACTCGCTACGCACCTGGCGCGGACGACTGGAAGCGCTGTCACTCGTGCTGGTTGGCACTCTGCTGGGGTTCGTGGCCATAGCCGTGGGGTTCGGGCTGGGCGCCGCGGCGTACTTTCTGCTCCGGCAGGGCAAGCCCGAGTGGATGGGCCTGCTGTTCTGGTTTGTGTTTCTATTCTGGCAGTTTGTGCCGCTATTCGCGCTTGCGACCACTGCTCAGTTCGACTTCTCAAACCTCCTCCGCTTTCCCCTGCGCTTCTCATCCTTCTTCCTGCTGAGTCTCGTCTACGGACTGTTTGAACCCATCGGCGTGGTTTCGCTTTTCTGGCTGCTCTCGATTGCGGTGGGCATCGAACTCGCGCGGCCGGGCATCGTCGCCGGGATCCTGCCGGCGTTCGCCCTCTTCGCCGCTGTCAACATTCTGCTGAGCCGCGCCATTTTCTCCTGGCTTGAACGCTGGCTGGCTCAGCGCCGGACGCGCGAGCTGCTGGCGGTGGTTCTTCTGCTCGGCGTGATGAGCGCGCAACTGGCCGGCCCGATGGCCAACCACTGGGGCAAGCAGGCGATGCCGCTGGCGCGCCGCGTCGAGCCCGTGTCGAATGCGCTGCCGCCGGGTCTCGTGGGGAAGACGGTGACCGGCGCAGTCCGCGGCCACGCCCTGCGCATCGCGATGCGGACTGTGGCGCTGGCGCTCTATGGACTCGGCTTCGCCTGGCTGCTCGGTATCCGCCTGCTCGCACAGTTCCGTGGCGAGGACCTGGGTGAGAGCCGGGCGCCGGTGGTGGCTCGGGCCGCGCCGACGGCGCGAGCAGGCTGGAAACTCGGCGGCCTTTCGCCACCGGTCGCTGCCGTCCTCGAAAAAGAGCTGCGTTATCTATTTCGTAGCGGCCCGATGATGCTCAGCCTGCTGACGCCGCTGGTGATGGTGGCGTATTTTGGTTTCGCAGTGGGTGGAGAACACTTCGCCCCCTTCGGGGGATTGCGCGGGCGCGCGCCCGGCCTGGTGCTTCCGACCGGCGTTGGAGTTGTCGTGCTCGTCCTGACCAACATGATCTACAACAGTCTCGGCTTCGACGGGCCTGGCGTCCGGCTTCTGCTGGTCGCGCCCGTTCGCTTCCGCGACGTGATGCTCGGGAAAAACCTGGCGCAGGGCGTGGTGGCGCTCGTTGAGAGCCTGGCAGTGTGGACCGCCGTGAGCCTTCTGGCCACCCCGCCCGCCTCTGGCGTAGTGCTGGGGACGTTCGCCGCGCTGCTGTTTGCGCTGCTCGCGAACTTCGCCGCCGGCAACATCCTCTCGCTTTACTTCCCGAGACGCCTGGAGTTCGGCGCCTTTCGCGGACAGCGCAACGCGGGCATCACCGTCTTCGCCAGCCTCGTGATTCAGGGATTCGTGCTGGGACTGGCGGGACTAATATTCTTCCTGATGCGCCTCGGCCAATACCGCTGGCTCGCCCTCCTGGTGTTCGTCGTCCTTGCATCGGCCGCCACCAAGCTTTACCTTTGGGCGCTCGACCGCTGCAATCAGATCGCCCTGGCCCGCCGCGAAGTCCTCACTGACGAGCTTTGCCGCGGGCAGGATGACTGAACTTCGGCGGACCTTCGGTCGCCCAGGTGATACCTAATTTGATAATAAGAGAAGGGCTTTCTCGCTTGACAACCCTGGACGCTGGGCGATACCCTTGCGCGTTCGCACCAGAGCGCAGCTCGGCTGACGCCCATGCTGTGGTCGGGGCGGGTTAGTGTCGGCTGGACGGTGACGGAGAAGAGATGGGTTCAGAAGGCCGTGGGACCAAGGAGATTACGCTCAAGAGCGCTGTCGCGATCAGCGAGGATGCGGTCTTCAAGGAATTGAATGGCGAGGCGGTAATCCTGAACCTGGAAAGCGGCACTTACTTTGGCCTGAACGCCGTCGGCACGCGCGTGTGGGTGCTCTTACAGGAACACGCGCCGCTCGATGAGGTGTTTAAGACGCTGTGCCAGGAATTTGAGGTGGCCCCGGAAGTCCTCAAACACGACTTGGTGGAGCTGGTCGAGCAACTGCGCACCAAGGGACTGGTGAATGTCACAGCAGCGGAATGACGGGTGGCTAGCGACGAAGCTGCGCAAGGCGAGGCAGTTGTCCGCGCCAGACTGGATTCTGATCGTCCAGTCGGCAGCGTGGTTTGCGGTGGTCGAAGCCGGGCTGCGGCTGCTGCCCCTGCGGACCCTGGCCCGCATCCTGCAAGGACGCCGCCGCGCGCCCAGGGCGAGCGGTCGGCGCGTCAGCGCGGAGCATGCAAGCCGGTGCGTGGACCGGGCGGCGCGCCTCGATCCGTTTCGTGCCACGTGCTTGAAGAAGTCCCTGGTGCTCTATGCGCTGCTGAGCCGCCGGGGACTCGAGGTGGAACTCTTCATCGGCGCGGCCAAGACAGGCGGCAAGCTCGATGCGCACGCCTGGCTCGAACACCAGGGCCGGGTGATAACCGGGGGTCCGGCCACCGGGCGGTACGCGCCGCTGTGGTCACTGGTAGGCTGGCCAAAGGACCCGATAAGCAGACAAGTGCTATGAGCGGAATTGCAGGCATCTTCAATCTGGACGGGCGCCCGGCGGACCTTGCCCTGCTGCGGTCGATGACGGATGCAGTGTCGTACCGCGGGCCGGACGGTGTGGGCTACTGGGCGGACGGGCCGGTGGCCCTCGGCCATCGCCTGCTGCACGCGACGCCCGAGTCGCTCGGGGAAAGCCAGCCGCTGCTCGACGAGACCGGCGACCTGTGTCTGGTCCTGGACGGACGTGTGGATAACCGGGAGGAGCTTTGCGCGGAGGTCGAGCAGGCGGGCACAAGGCTCCGCGACCGCACCGATGCCGAGCTTGTCCTCAAGGCTTACGCGTGTTGGGATGACGAGTGCCCAGCGCGCATCCTCGGCGACTTTGCTTTCGTCGTGTGGGACCGGCGCAAGCGGCGGCTGTTCTGTGCTCGCGACGTTCTGGGGCTGAAGCCCTTCTACTATTACCTCGATGGCCACAGGTTCTTGTGCGGCTCCGCCCTCCACCAACTCTTCGAGGACGCGAGTGTCCCGCGCCGGCCGAACGAGGCGATGATCGGCGAATACTTGTCACTCGCGCCGAGGTCGCGCGACGAGACGCTGTACGAGGGCATTCGGCGGCTCACCCCGGCCCATTCGATGACCGTCGAGGCGGGCGGCGTTCGCACCGCACGCTACTGGGACATCGATCCAGCGAAGCAGGTCCGGCACTCGACCGACGCCGAGTACGCCGAGCATTTCCTCAGCATCTTCAAGGAGGCCGTGCGATGCCGGCTGCGGGCCCACGGCCCAGTCGGGTCGGAACTGAGCGGAGGAGTGGACTCCTCCTCGGTCGTCAGTGTCGCTCAGTTTCTGCTTCGACAAGAAGAACCTATCAATCAAAGGCTCGAGACGTTTTCGGCGGTTTTCCCCGGGCTTCCGACGGATGAAAGCGAGTACGCGCGGGAGGTCGCCGCGAGATGGGGCCTCGAGCCCAACCTGGTGCTGCCCGAGAAGTTCAGCGCTCAGGCGACCCGGCGGACCGTACAGCGCTTTCTCGATATTCCTTACTCGCCCACCGTAGTCATCGCCGATCCCCTGAAAGCGCGGGCGTGCGAAAAGGGCTGCCGCGTCCTGCTCACCGGCCAGGGTGGAGACGATTGGCTGACCGGCAGCGTCTACCAATATGCCGACTTGCTCCGCCAGCTCAAGATCAGGCAATGCCTGCGTCAGATTCGCGAGGACCATCGCGCCGATCTCATCGTCGACCCCCGTTACTCGCTCCTCTATTGTGGCCTGCGACCGCTCGTGCCCGAGGGCGTCCGGCGTGCAGTGCGATGGGTGCGAACGCGGGCCCTGGGCCGGGACGGGCGTCCTCCCTGGATTAATCCGCAGTTTTCCCGTAAGATAGGGCTGGCAGAACGGCTGCGGCGGGACCGTGCCCGAGTGGCGTTTTCGAGTTATGCCCTGCGGGATATGCACGACGGGCTCCGCAGCGGTTGGCACACCTTGGCGCTGGAATTGATCGAGCGCCACGCCTCAGAATTCCGCGTGGACGTGCGGCATCCGTTCCACGACCGGCGGTTGATCGAATTCGCCTTCGCCATACCCGAGGAACAGCGGCTGCGGCGAGGCCAGTCCAAGTTCGTGCTGCGGCAGGCGATGCAGGGTCTGCTTCCTGATACCGTCCGGCAGCGCGTCGGGAAGGCTGACGGCAGCCATATGTACGCGGACGCGCTCGACGCCCTGGGAGCCGAGCGCGTGATCGACTCACTGAGCATCGCTTCGCAGGGATGGGTAGACAAGGACCAGGTCAACCGCATGTATAAGGAAATGGCGGCGGCGCGCGAAACGAGTGACTACCCGGCGCTTCCACATATCATGACGCTTTGGACTGTTTTCAATCTGGAGCTGTGGTTCAACATGGTGTTCTTAAAGGGGGAGAGTCTTCCGAGTGAGAGGCTGGCCGTGTCCAGCCAAAAGGCTTGAATTGAACCAGCAAGGGACTAAAATACGTCGACGGGAGGAATCATGAAACATGAGGACTGCAATTCGGTGAAGGCGAGCGGGAAGAAGGCCTACGAGGCCCCGAAGCTTTCGGAGTACGGGGACCTCTCCAAGCTGACCCAGGGTGTTTTAACCGTAGGAGCGGACGTCAGCACGTCCGGTCCACATGGCAAGAACTCGCAATGCTTGTAGGTTGCGAAGCTTCGGCACACGGTTGCCCGCAAGATCTACTCACGGCCTGATGCTGCCGAACTCGCGATCCATCGGCGCGGGAGGTCGTGTTGTCACGTGTCGTTGACGCGCACCGCCAGTACCTCGCAGACTCGGTGCGCGTCGACTCGCTCGCCAAGGCAATCGGCGAAGCCGTTCGTCCGGGCGACGTGGTGCTGGACTTGGGCGCTGGAACCGGAATCCTCGGTCTGATGGCGTGCCGGGCCGGCGCCCAGCGCGTCTACTCCGTCGAACTGACAAGTATCATCGGTTTGGCACGTCAGATCAGCCGTGCCAACGGCTTTGCTGACCGCCAGTTTTTCATCAAAGACCTCTCCACCTACACTAAACTCCCCGAAAAGGTCGACGTCATCGTCACCGATGCGGCGGGCCGGTTTGGCTTCGAAGCAGGCCTGCTCGACTTCCTGACCGATGCCCGGGACCGTTTCCTGAAGCCGGGCGGGCGTACTGTTCCCAGGGGGGTCGAGCTGTACGGCGCACCGGTCGAGTGTGCGGAGCAGTTCGCGAACATCGAGTTCTGGGACCAACCAGTCGCCGGATTTGACTTCCGTCCGGCGCGTGCCATCGCCGCCAACACCGGCTATCCCCTGAAGTTCCGGTCCGAGCAACTCCTGAGTGATCCTGCGCTACTCACCTCGATCGATCTGTCGACCGCCACGGCCGCCCCGTTCCGCGTCGAGGGATGGGCGACGGCGCGGCGAGCCGGCCAGATGCACGGCGTCGGCGGCTGGTTCAGCGCGCGCCTCTCGCCCCACGCCGTCATGACCAACTCCCCGCTTGCCGCGGACTCGATCAACCGGCGCAATGTCTTCTTCCCGGTCGACCGGCCCGTCGCACTCACTCCTGGAGACCGCGTCCGCATTGCCATGCACATTGTGCCCGCCGAATTGATGATCACGTGGAAGGTGGAAGTGTGGGACGGCGCGCATGGCGTCCCGGCAAGCGACCCGAAGCTCCGCAAAGCAGCGTTTCAGCACTCTACTTTCAAGGGGATGCTGATCGCAGAAGAGGATATTCAGCGGACGCAGCCGAATTTTGTCCCCAAGCTCACGCCTCGCGGCGAGGCTCGCCTCTCGGTGCTGAACTTGTGCGACGGCCAGCGGAGCCTTGGCGACATCGAGCAGGAACTCCTCCGGCAACACCCGAACCTTTTCCGCTCGCTCGGCGAGGCCGCAGCCTTCGTGGCCGAAGTGGTGACCCGCTATTCTTTGTAGCCCAGTCCCGTATGCCGACTTACCGTCTGTGCGACCTCACCGTCCAGAGTAATGTCCCCTTGCCCGAGCTGCCCTTCTCGAGGAGCCGAAAGCCGGAGTGTATCTTTCGACTCCTCCAGGTTCGGCGCCGTGGTAGTACGGATCCGGCGCGCTGGCTGCACGAATGGCGTCTGCCGAACGGCCGGCCCTGGCTTTTGTTGGGAAAGCATCGAGCTGATTCCCTGCTGCGGTTTCCCGCTCTGGGTGATTTCGTGGTCTCAGCCGACGGAGGGAAGGTCCGCTGCTACCCTCAGAAGGGAATGCCCCTTGAGACGATCCGGCACCTTTTCCTCGATCAGGTATTCCCGCTGATCCTCAGCCAGCGCGGACGACTGGTGCTGCACGCGAGCGCCATTCTGGTACCGGAAGGCGCGCTCGCTTTCCTGGGCGAGACCGGCCGGGGGAAGTCCACCCTGGCGTCGAGCTTCTCAAAACAGGGATTCCCCTTCCTCACCGACGACTGCCTGCTGGTGAAGGAGGAAGGCGGACAACTGGTCGGCATTCCGAGCTACCCGGGACTGCGACTGTGGCCGGAGACTGTTTCGGCGCTGTTTGGCGAGGCGCCGCAGCTTACAGAGATCGCGCACTACACGGTGAAGAAGCGGCTCGGGCATGGCGGTCAGCTTCCTTTCTGCAGCGCCCCCGTCCCCCTGCGGCGAATCTACTTTCTGGTCGATGCCGAGGCGGGCGAGGGGATCAATATTCACCGGCTTTCGCCGCGCGACGCTTTCGTTGAACTCGTCAAGTACGTTTATCTCATCGACTTCGGTGACCGGAGGATTCTGAAGCGCGAGTTCGAGCGGCTGAGCCGAATCGTCAAATTCCCTTTATTCTACCGGTTGGCTTTTCCGCGTGACTTCGCGCTTCTGCCGCGCGTTCAGAAAGCCATCCTGCGCCACGCGACACGCTGAGGTGCGCTCGCTCATCTGCCGCCAGCCGGCTGCGCGATCCTCTCCCAAAGAATACAATACCCGTTGATGCGGGTCTGCCTGGCATAGACACGAGACAAGCGAAGCGTGCGGATTTTCTTATCGGTCTCATCCAGGCAGGTGGTGTCGAACCGGCCGGAGGCCAGCCACTCGTCGAGCTCGGACTCAGGAACGACATGCAAGGACCTGGCGATCTCCGGCGAGAGTTTCAAAAGCGGCGCCACGTCGCTTTCGAGGCCTGCTGGAGGCAGTCGCCGCGCCGCGACATAGCAGAGCAAGGTGTCGGCATAGAGCGAACCGTCCGCCGGGGTCACCCGGTTGATTTCGCGGGCCACTTCATCGTACGTGTGCCATCGAATCGGATAGCCGTACCGTATGCGGTAAAGCGGTAGAAGTAATTCCGCGGCGCACAATCCCGTCAGCAACGCGACCGGCCACGCCGCATCACCTGGACTCCAGATTCGCGGGCCAAGCGCGCAGACTCCGAGCGCCCCGAGGATTCCCAGAAAGGGAAAGATCGGCAAGAAGTACTGCGGAAAGGTCGGGTGAGCCAAAACGGCGAGCGCGCTCAACCCGGCAATCAGCCACGCGCACAGATAGAGTTCCCGCTTCCGCCCCTCGCCCCATTCCCCGCGCGAAGCGAAGAGCAGCGCCGTCGCGCCCAGCAGCAGCGGAACCGCGACCGCCGGCTCAGCGAGCAACGACACCGCGGTACCAACATCCTGGCGGAAGGTGGGGTGATACTGAAGATTGGCCGACCGGTAGAATAGGTGGAACTCGACCACATCGAAAAACGCCGCGCGCGGCGCCAGCGAGGCCAAGCACAGCAACGGCAGAAACGGAACAACTGTCCCGGCGGCGAAGAGCGCGCCTTTCTTCCAGCGTCCCTCGGTCGTCCCTGGCCAGACCAGCCACACCAGCAAGATGAGGATCACGAGCGCCGTCAGCAGCCAGGACGCGGCCGCGACGCCGGCGGCGAATCCAGACCAGAAGCATCGCACTCGCCGGGATTCGGCGGCAGCGGCGACGGCGAGCCGGAAGGCCGCGGCAACCGCGAACAAGCAGAGTGCGTAGGCCTGACCGATGGTGCCGAACGCGATGACGTAGAACTGGAAGCTCGCGAGCACCATCGCGATGACCGCACCCGCCAGCCGCCACTTCTCCAAACGGGAGTAAACAAATTCGCCGGCGATAACCGCGCTCGCGGCGGTCAACAGCGCGGACATCAGGTGCGGACTACGCCAACTGTCGCCGACGATGCGCATCCATGCGGCGGTCAAGTAGGCGTAGAGCGGGGGATGCTGATAGAAGAAATCGACGTACGGACGACGGCCGGCCCGGATGAGTTGTGCGGCCAGCAAATGGTGGCCCTCGTCTTCGTAACAGGCCACTGTCTGGGAATACAGGACTAGCCCCGCCAGCACCGTCCCTGCAACCGCTGTCAGGGCCAGGAAGTCTCCGCCCAATCTGCCTGCCGGCCGACGCACCGTGGAATCATAAGCTCGCGCCCCTTCCGAATTCAAGGCGGCGCCTGAGCCGCGTCTGGCGGGCAACATGCTATCATCGGCCCCTCTGAATTCCGCCGTACCCAAGTCCGCGCCCTGGCGAGCCGCAGGTTTCCTGGCGGTTGCGGCGATCTTCGTCTACCTCCAAACCTTCGTGCTGGGCGACGTTCCGGTGCTTGGCACGGCAGACCAGTCCATTTATCTTCTCAACTCCAGGCGGATGCTCGAAGGGCAGGTGATTTACCGCGACTTCTTTCAGTTCACACCGCCCGGCACGGAAACACTCTACTGGATGCTTTTCAAACTGTGGGGTGTCCGGGCGTGGATTCCCGAGGGCGCGCTGCTCGGTCTTGGGGTCGCGCTCACGTGGCTTAGCATTGTGATTTCGAGAAGGCTGATGCGAGACGCTTCGGTTTACCTGGCCGGCCTTCTCTTTCTCGCTTTCCCGTTTCAGGCGGCGCTCGACGGAACCCACCACTGGTACAGCACGCTGGCGGCGATGGCGAGCCTCGCGGTGCTGATCGACTCGCGAAGCGCGCGGCGCCTCATCGCTGCGGGTGGACTTTGCGGCGTGAGCGCCTGGTTCACGCAGTCTCGCGGCCTGGCAGTCCTTATCGGTCTTGCCGCCTTCCTCATCTGGGAGCGCCGACACACGCGGCAAGCCTGGACGTCGCTCATCAGGAATTGTGCGAGCCTGCTGGGCGGATTCCTGGCGGCAATTGTAGTCCTGAATGGCTACTTTGCGTGGAAGGTCGGCCTCCGGCAGTTCTGGTATTGCATCGCCGTCTTCGGAACAAAATACTACACGTCGGATGAGATCAATACCTGGAGGACGTACGGCACGAGCGTCCCCTCCATCCACGGCTGGTATCAGTCGCCCGACCTGCTGATCTGGCTGTCCGTCCACGTCCTGGTGCCGCTGGTCTACATCCTGTTTCTTGTTCGATTCTGGCGTGAAACGGCACGGCGTCCTGAGCAACCGTGGGACAAGCTGATGCTCGTCAACTTCGTCGGGCTGTTTTTGTTCCTCGGCGTAGCGGCCGCGCCGTCGTACCTGCGATTGTGCACGGTGGCTCTTCCCGCACTCATCCTGCTCGTCTGGTTCGTCAACTGGCCAGGGATGCCGGAGCGTATCCTGCGAGGACTGTGCTGGGCGGTGGCGATCGGTTTGATGACGATCGAGCCCGCGCACGTTCAGCGCCATTGGCGGGCGACACTCGACCTCGCAACCGGCCGCCAGGCGTTTCTCTATCCCGAAGACTACGATACGTGCCGCTGGTTTCTCGTCCACGCCCAGCCTTCCGACTACTTGTTCGGCGACCCCTTCATCAACTTCGCCCTGGGATTGCGCGCGCCGGCTCAGATCGACTTCGTCCGGCCCAGCGATTACACCCGTCCCGAACAGGTTCAGCGCCTGATGGACGACCTGGAGAGAACGCGCACCCGCTGGGTGATTTGGACGGCATATCTCGGGCCGCCGAATCCCGCGCAGGATCACCTGGGTCCGCTGCTCGTCTATCTGCGCCGGCGCTACCGCGTGGCGGGAGTTCTGCCCGATTCGGGGCAGATTCTGGAGAGGTATGACAGCCGTTAGAGCCGCCGCTCAGGACTTGCCGGGGATCCGCCTTCTCCAACCGGAACATGGTCAGCACACTAGCTCTAGTACTTAGTGACGTAATTGACCGTAATGCTGCTTGAGCCCAACGCTGCGCACTTCACGTTTCCGCCATTCGAAAGGTGCCGCTTGGGCATTGTAGGCGGCCAAGAAACGATCAATCGCTTCCCGGACTTGGCGGGGCGAGGTAAAGCTGACGCCGCGGAGAGCCTGCCGCGTCAGAATGCTGAACCAGATTTCGATCTGATTGAGCCAGCTGGCGTGGGTCGGGGTGTAGTGCACATGAACGTTGGGGTGGCGTGCCAGCCAACGATCCCGCTTCGGCTTGTGGCTGCTCAGGTTGTCCAAGACCACGTGAATCTCCCGATGAGAATAATCGGCCACCACCTCGTTCATAAAATCCAGGAATTCCCGCCGGCGCCGACGGGCGTAGTGGCCCGCCTTGACCTGCCCGGTGCTGACGCTGAGAGCCGCAAACAGCGTGGTCGTGCCATGTCGCTCGTATTCGTGGTTGAAACCCTTCAGGGCCTGTCCGTTGGGAAGCCGAAGATAACCTTGGGCACGTTCCGGGGCCTGAATCGAGGGCTTCTCATCGACGCACAAGACCACCGCATGGTCCGGCGGGGCCAGGTAAATTCCCACCAAATCCGCCGCTTGGGCAGCAAACTGAGGGTCGGTCGAGATACACCAACTGTGCCGCCGCTGCAAGCTAATGCGATGGCGAGCCAGCACTCGCCAGACTTGGCGTGCCGACACATCACCCAAGGCTCGGGCGAGCCGACGGCCGCTCCAACTGGCATAACCCGCAGGGGGTGGCTGATCGAGCCGGGTCAAGATACGCCGCTCCACCTCCGCCCCATAACGTCGCCGTGGACCGGGGCGGGGGCGATCCTGCAAGCCGACCAGTCGCTGCGCCGCGAAACGTCGACGCCACTGGCTCACGGTGGCAGGGCGCACCCGAAACCGGTGGGCGATGGCGGTGGTCGTCGTTCCCGCTGCCGCTGCCAGAATCAACTGGGCACGCAAAACCAAGCGCTGTTCGGTGGTAGAAGCTCGAACCCATGTTTCCAAAGTTCGTCTTTCCTCAGGGCTCAATTCAATCGGGGTTGCAGGTCTCATACGCCGGGTATATATTATGACGGCGTATTATGTCACTAAGTACTCGTGTACCGTCCCGCTTAATTCTCGACAACCGAGCTGGCCACCAGCGGCGGCTATTATTGGAAGTTGTTAGCCGGGGCTGGACACTAGGATGCCGGCTTCTCAGGCGCCGGAGCCTCGGCCGGCGGAGCTTCAGGCGCCGCGGTCTCGGCCTTCGGTGTTGGCACCGGTCGAGCGGCCGCTGCGGCTTGCGGCTCAACCTCGCCTTCTACCTTCACCTTGATGGTGGCCGTCACGTCACGATGGAGCTTTACCGGCACGTCGTACTCGCCCACCACCTTGAGCGGCGCCGGGAGCTGGATCTTCCGGCGATCGATGTGATAGCCCTGGTGAACCAGCGCTTCGGCGACGTCCATGGCCGTGACCGACCCGAACAGCGTCCCTTGCTCGCCCGCCTTGCGCGTGAAGGAGACGCTCACGCCCGCCATCAGCTTGGCGAGGTCCTCGGCGTCGCCCTTTTCCTTGGCCTCGAGCTTCAGAAAGCGCACGCGCTGCTGCTCGACCCACTTGCGGTTCTGATGGGTGGCCGCAACGGCCATCCTTTTAGGCAGCAGATAATTGCGTCCGTAGCCGTCGGCCACCTTCACAATCTGCCCCCGCATCCCAAGATTATCGATGTTTTCAAGAAGAATGACTTCCATGATCAAGTCCTCAACTTTCAGCGTTCGGCTTCGAGGGGCCGGCGATTCGAGCACCCCGCTCGCGTGAGTGGCGCGATGATGTTCCTCAACGCTCGGCGGCGAAAGGCAGGAGCGCGATGTTGCGAGCGCGCCGTATCGCCGCTGTCAACAGACGCTGGTGCGGCGCGCACGTGCCGGTCAGCCGCCGCGGCAGAATTTTGCCTCGCTCCGCCACAAACTGCCCCACCAGCTTCGTGTCTTTATAGTCGATCACGTCGATCTTCTCTTCGCAGAACTTGCAGACCTTGCGCCGGCGGAAGTACTGCTTGCGCGGCCCGCCACCCGGCCCTCCCCTCCCGGCGCGATCTCTTGATCCGGGTTCTCTTCTAGGTGTTCCCATTTTGGTTGACTCCTTCTAACGGCCGCGTTGTCCGGTGCGGCGAGTGTGACCTTCGCTCGTGGGCATTCGCCATCTGCAGGCGGCGCGGCAACCGCGACGCGCGGCTCCCGCGTTCGGCGCTTACGCCTGGGTGCCTGGAGCCTCGGCCTCGGGCGCGTGCGGGGCGCCGGGTTGGCCCGCCGGCTTGGCTCGATGTTTTTTCGCCTGCTGTTTGGCGCGCAACGCCTTCAGCTTCTCGGCGCGTTTCAATTCCTCGTCGATTCGCACCGTAAGGAACTTGATTACGGCGTCGGTCACTTTCAGCCGGCGCTCCAATTCCTTGACCGTGTCGCCGCTTCCCTCGAATACAAAAAGCACGTAGAAGCCCTCGCGGTGGCGCTCCACGCGATAAGCCAGCCGGCGGCGTCCCATCTTCTCCACCTTCTCGAGCTTGCCGCCCGCGCCCGTGACCACGCCTTCCATCTGCGTGACGAGCTTCTCGACCTCCTCGTCGATAATGTCGGGCCGAACGATGAATATAACCTCGTATTTACGCATGGAACCTCACGATCGTTAAGATGGCGATGTCACCCGCCGGTTATAGCGGTTCATCGCCTTTTCGACGCCTTCCCCCACGATCATCGTCGCCGCATCGGCAGCGCGCTCGAGCATGCCGGCCACCGTCTCGAGATCGCCCTTGTGGAAGCGCCCGAGGACGTAAGCCGCGCGATCCGCGACCGGATGATCCGGCCCGATGCCCATTCGTACGCGCGCGAACTGGTCTGACTCGAGCGCCCCGATGATCGACTTCAAGCCGTTGTGGCCACCGGCGCTGCCCCATCCCCGGATGCGCAGCGACCCGAGGGGCAGATCAGCTTCGTCCACCAGCACGATCAGGTTTTCCGGCGGCAGTTCGTACTTGCGGAGCAGCCGCGCCACCACCATGCCGCTCAGGTTCATGTAAGTCTGCGGCTTGGCCAGCACCACCTCGACCTCGGCGAGCCGCGTGAGCGCCGTCAACGCCTGGGCCTCCGGACGGGAAATCTCAACCCCCGAGCGCTCGGCCAACAGATCCACCGCCATGAAGCCAAGATTGTGCGGTGTCAGGTGGTACTCGTAACCGGGGTTGCCGAGGCCCGCAATCAGCTTCAATCGAAACTCGAAGCTCGAAATTCGACATCTCGAGCTGCCTGTTGCCGCTACGATTCCTTCTTTCCTTCCTTCTTCGCTTCCTTCTTCTCGGCCTTCTCGGCGCCCGCTTCTTCGGCGCCCGCTTCTTCCTCGGCCTTGCCTTTGCGAATTACTTCAGGCTCGGCAGGAGCAGCCGCCGCCTCAGCCACTTCGGCCGCCGGCTTCTCCTCTTCCTCCTTGATGGCGATGACGTGCGCCACGACGCGTGTCGGGTCGGTCAAGAGCTTCACTTTCTCCCCGACCGGCAACTCGGACACGCGGAGGTTGCGGCCCAGCATCAACTCGGTGACGTCGACCGTCACGTGGTCGGGAATGTCATCAGGCAGGCACTCCACCTCGATCTCACGCGTCACGAACTCGAAGATTCCGCCTTGCACCTTCACGCCTTTGGGCTCTCCCGTCACATGGATGGGCACCTTGACCTTGAGCGTCGTATCCATGGCGACGCGCACCAAGTCCACATGAAGCAGGTGGCCATGCACCGGATCGACGGTCCAGTCGCGGATCATCACCCGCGCCGGCGCTCTGCCGCGGATTTCCAGGGTGAAGAGCGCGTTGTGTCCCGCCCCGGAAACGAGAACTTGGGAGATTTGCTGCGGGTCGACGGTGACGGAAATCGCCGGCCCGCCGCCCCCGTAGAGCACCGCCGGGATGCGTCCCGAGCGCCGCAGCCGGCGGGCAGCGTTCTTGCCGAACTCCTCGCGGGGTTCGGCTTCCAGTTGCGTTATCTGACTCATATGTGTTCTTACTCCTCTGCTTCAATCCTCAAATAAAAAGCTTGCTCACCGAAGTCTCATCATGAATCGAGCGGATGGCGTCCGCGAATAACTTCGCGACGCTCAGAATCTTGATGCGATCGCACTGCTGCCCCGCGGGCGAGAGCGGGATGGAGTCGGTCACCACAATTCGTTCCAGCTCGGAATCGCAGATCTTATTGACGGCGTCCTTGGCAAACACGCCGTGGACGCAGCAGGCAAAGACGCGCTCGGCTCCCTTTTCCTTCAGCGTGGACGCGGCGCGCGCCAGCGTCCCGCCAGTATCAATCATGTCATCGACGATCAGGCAGGCGCGGCCCTGGATGTCGCCGATCACGTTCATCACTTCGACCGTATCGGCATCCTCGCGGCGTTTGTCGATGATGGCGAGCGGTGCTCTCAGCTTCTTGGCGAAGGCTCGGGCGCGCTCCACACCGCCCGTATCCGGCGAAACCACCGTGATGTTCTTGAGGCGCAGGCCGCGGAAATATCTTACGGTCACCGGCGTCGCGTAAAGGTGATCGACGGGGATGTTGAAGTACCCCTGGATCTGCCCGGCGTGGAGGTCGAGTGTCAGGATTCGATTCGCGCCCGCCGAGGTCAGCAGGTCCGCCACCAGCTTGGCGGAGATAGGAACGCGTGGCCGGTCTTTGCGGTCCTGCCGGGCGTAGCCGTAGTAGGGCATCACGGCGGTGATCCGGTCGGCCGAGGCGCGCCGGAACGCGTCCAGCATGATGAGCAGTTCCATGAGGTGGTCGTTCACCGGCGTCGCAGTCGGCTGCACGATAAACACGTCCATGCCGCGCACGTTCTCGCCGATCTGCACTCGGACCTCGCCATCGGGGAACCGTCCAACCTGGGCGTCGCCGAGCCGCATCCCGAGGTGCCGGCAGATCTCTTTCGCCAGCGCCGGATTGGCGTTGCCGGAGAAGATCTTCAGTGCGTGCGGAATGTGTCCGGTCATCGGCGCGTCCTTCAATGCCGTGCAACTGGCCAGCGACGAAGTGACGAATCAAAGCGAGGCTTCAGTGCTCCCTTCCAGGGCAGGCTTCGAGCGTGCTATAATGGATGATCGTCACTATATTCTGCAATCATCAATAACTGGCTGGGAGGCCTGGATTCGAACCAGGGTTCCATGCTCCAAAGGCATGTGTCCTACCACTGGACGACCTCCCAACAGCGACGACTGTCGGGCGGCCCGCAGCGCAACTGACCACTCGTCGCTGGTACTCGTCACGGCTCTTCAGTCACTGCTCTTCGGTAGGCGCGGCGCGTGAGCGTCCGCGTCCGGAACGCCTGCCAGCCTGCCGGTACGAATCTCAGAGCCGCTTTCAATTGTCGGGCGGAGGCAAAAATGGCGTAGACGGCTGAACCGCTACCCGTCAGGGAAGCTGTTTCGGCTCCAGCCCGGATGAACTGACGCTTAAGCCTTGCCAGTTCCGGCCACCGCGCGAAGACGACTCGCTCGAAGTCGTTTTCGGCCGGCCCCCAGTGTTCCAGGGGAAAGGGTGACCGCGCACCGAACGAATCTATGCTAGGGGCTTCCTGGCTTCTTGTCAACCCGAAACCCAGCACTCGTCCGAGGGCCCCATAAGCCTCGGCGGTCGAAACCGCAAAACCTGGGAAGGCCACGAGACACTGGCGCTCGGCGAGATCCTCGAGTGGATAAACCTCTTCGCCGCGCCCGCAGCCCAGCACTCGTCCTCCCAACAGAAACAGGGGAACGTCGGAGCCGAGACGTGCGGCCAGCGCCCATCGGCGGGCCGGCTCCAGGCGGTTGCCGGTGAGGCGCTCGAGGCCGAGCAAGGTTGCCGCCGCATCGCTGCTTCCGCCACCCAGGCCGCTGCCGGCCGGGATCCGCTTTTCCAAGCGGACTTCGATCCCACCTGAAAATCTGCGCGCCCGCTTCCAGAGGAGGCAAGCCCGATAGACGATATTCTCGCGTCCCGTGGGAACGGAGGCGTCATCGCACTCGATGCACACGCCGCCGTGCGCCGGGTGAAGGGAGACCTCCAGCCGGTCGTGCAGCGCCAACGTCTGGTAAACAGTGCGGATTTCGTGGTAGCCGCCACGCCGCTTGCCGAGAACTTTGAGGCCGAGATTGATCTTGGCGAAGGCGCGGAGATGGATGCGATTCATGCGCGCCGCAACGGCGGGTGACGCCGATAATCCGAGGCTCCGACTCGGGACTGCTAATTCCGCTTGGCGGTGGACTTCTCGCCGTCCAGAGTGTTCCTCAACTGGTCCAACTGCTTGCGGAGTTTCGCCGCCTGGTCGGCATCGAAATCGCTGCCCACGGCCTGCGGCCATTCCTTGAGAGCGCGCTCCCACAGCTCTTGCGCCTGGCGCTTCTTGCCGAGCTCGAGGTAAATGTGGCCGAGGTGCTCGTGGATAGTCGGATCGGTGGTAATGAGCCGCGCTGCTTTCTCAAGCTGGTTCTCGGCCAGGTCGAGGCGGTGCATCTTGAAATACGCCCAGCCCAGGCTGTCGAGATAAGCGCCATTGTTGGGCTCAAGCTGCAGCGCTTTCTGAATGTACTTCACGGACTCGTCGAGGCGAACGCCACGGTCGGCCAGCATGTAACCGAGATAATTCGCCGCCGCCGCGTTCTGAGGGTCGGTGGAAAGCACCTTCTTGAACTCCTGCTCGGCGAGGTCGTACTTCTTCTGGCGCTCATAGATCGAGCCCAGCAGGAACCGGCCGAACTCCTGGTCATCAGGCTTGGAGCTTGCCGCAAGAGCCTTCTGAGCGGCCGCTTCAGCCTCGGGAAAGCGCTTGGCCTGGGAATCCACCTGCGCGATCGCGCGGTAGATTTCCACGTCGCCGGCCTTGCCGTCGAGCATCGACTGCAGTTCCGTCAGCGCCTCGTCCACGTGACCCTGTTCACCCAGGATCGACGCCTTGAGCAGCTTGAGCGTCCGGTCGTTCGGGTCTTTCTTGAGCGCGGCATCAGCTTCTTCAAGGGCTTTTTGGGGCTGCCGGTCGAGGCGTAACGTCTCGACAATCAGGCTTTCACCGCGCGACGCCTGACCTTTGCCCAACGCCACGATCTGCTTGAAGGTCTCGAGTGCCTGGTCGTATTTCTCCTGATTGCGGTAGACCTGCCCCAGCCGCTCGAGGAAGATGGCGCGATTGTTGGCCTCACTCACCGTATACTGCCCGTCCTGATGCTCCGAATTCTTGACCAGCCCTTCGAGGATCTGGATTGCTTTGTCCTCGTTGCCGGTAGACTCCTCGAGTTGGGCGAGTTCGAAGGGGACTTCGACGTTGTCGGGCACGAGTGCGCGCGCGCGTTCCAGCTCCTGGCGAGCCTGATCGAACCGGCCTTCCTGGCGGTCGAGGCGTCCGAGGCGCAGATAGGTGTTGCCGTCCTGGGGATCGGCCTTCAGCAACTTCTGATACTCGGCGCGGGCCGCGTCCGTCTTGCCGCTGTTCATCAAGGCTTCGGCGTAAGCGCGCTCGATGTCCTGATTCCCGGGGTCCTCGGCCAGAGCCTTCTCGTAAGCGTCGACGGACTTGGCAAATTCGCGGTTCTGACTGTAGGCGTATCCCAGCAGTCCGAGCCAGCGGACGTCCATCTCCATTTCGGGGACTTTGGTGAGCAGGCTGATCGCCTCCGGGTAATCGCCCTGGTCAATGTAGACTTCCGCCAGGTTGAAGAGCGCCGCCCGCGAACTGGGGTCGGAGTTCAGAACTCGCTTGAACGTCTCCTCCGCCTTGGCATTCTGGTTGTCAGCTTTGTACAGACGTCCCAGCAGCACAAAGGAGTTGGTGTCGGTGGGGTCGAGACGCGTGACCGCTTCGAGATGTTCGATCGCCTTCGCCAGATTCTCCTTGGCCTTCTGTTCCGGCTGGTTCTCACCCAGGCTGTGGAAATAGATGGTGGCGAGCAGCCGGTGTGCTTCGACTTGCTTGGGATTCGCTTTGAGGACCGCTTCCGCCTGCTGGATCGCCTCTGGGATGCGCCCGGCCTGAGAATAAAGGTCGGCCAGTTCGACTCGCAGGAAGAGGGAGTCAGGATCAGCCTCGATAGCCTCCTTGTACTCGGTCACCGCCCGGTCGACGAGGTCGGTACGGTTCTGAGCGCGGGCCAGCTCGCTGTATCGCCGCGCCAGCATGTAATGGTAATAGGCGCGTGCGTGGTCGGGCGTCGTGGACGACGCCGCGCCAGCCTGATCCGCCGCCTGGGACTCCTTAGCCGCCGTGTTCGACGGCGGGTTCTGAGGGTACAGGAACCCTGTGGCTCCAAATAAAAAAAGGCTGATGAAAGCCCCGATGCGCTTGCCCATGCTCACACTCCACTCTCCCGCCAATCCTACCTCGAAATTATGGCATAGCATCCAGGGAGTGTCAAAGAAGCGCCCGCGTTGGTACTGGCTGAATAGTTCAGCCAGTACCCCCGCGTTACCGCAAGGCGGAATAGAGCGCTTCCTTCCAGCGCGCGACGTCGATCGTCCAGCAGACCTTGATTCGACGTCCGTGTTCGAGCAGCGGAGCCCAGGTCGCCCGATTCCGGGCGTTATCCGCCACGTCCAGGCGATCCACCACCGTCATGCCCTCCGTCAATTCGCTCGCGGTCTCGACGTCGACGTAGTGCTCGCTCCAGGAGGTTCCGATCGTGGGGTCGAGCGCGACGGCCATGGCGACAGGGTCGGGTAGGGCGATGCCGTGTTCGGCCGTCTGCTCGAGATACGCCTGGCTCGCATGGCTGTTGCACTCGATGGCGAAGCGCGCGAATTCGGTGTTGAAGCCGAGAACCGATTCGATTTCGTCTTCGCTCAGGGCGGCGTCGCCGCGGCAGAGGTGCCAGCCGATAAGCTCGATCGGCAGGCGGCTGCGCAGGACCGCGCGGGCCGCCTCGGGATCGACCCACATGTTGTACTCGGCCGCCGGGGTGACGTTGCCTTCACAGCACGGCGCACCTCCCATGACCACGCAGCGGCTGATCTGGTTGCCGATCGAGGGCCGTCGCTCGAGCGCCAGGGCCAGGTTAGTGAGTGGACCGAGCGTGACGACAATCAGTCCGGGGTGGCGCTCGATCACCTCGAGCATCGCGTCTACCGCGTGCGGCGTTTCGGCAGTCCGGCGCGCCGGCCGGTAGCCGTGATCCCCCAGGCCGTCGCGCCCGTGAAACCAGTCCGCACTGCGGTGTGCCCGAACCAGTGGCTTCGCTGCGCCGGCGTAGATAGGAACGCGCGAGCCGCAGAGCTCCGCCGTATAGAGCGCGTTGCGCGTGGCCTGCTCGACGCCGACGTTGCCAGCTACTGTCGTGATAGCGACCACGCGCACGTCGGGCGCGCGGAGCGCCATGATGAGTGCCACCGCATCGTCCGATGCAGTGTCCGTGTCGATGAGAAAGAGGCGTGTCATAGGCGTAGCATAACAAATTAGGGGGTCGGGCCTTCAGGTCCGACAATCGCCACGACTTCCACTCCTCGCTGAAACTCTGGTACGCCCGCTGCCGCTTTTCGATTAAACTGCTCCGTCTGAATGCCCACACGCGAACAACTGCTTGGCGCGGCCAAGCGCTTACACGCGCATCTGATGCGGCGCCACTGGGATCGCGGGCTGCTTCGCGGACCTGACGCCGGGGTGCGGTTCAATCTGCGCGCCTGGCGGTTCGTGAAGAGTGCGCTCGACTTCGTTCCCTGGCGCGACGACTACTGCTTCATGCAGACTCAAGGGTACTGGATTCTTGCCAACTGGATGCTTCACGCGGCCACCGGTGACGCTCACTACCGCAACGTGGCGATCGAAGCCACCCAGGCGACGCTCGACCTCCAGCAGCTTTCGGGCGCGTGGGCGTATCCACTGCCGGAGCGCCGGCACCTGATCGCCACGGTCGAGGGCAATTGGGGTGCAATCGGGCTGCTGGCGACGCATTCGCGCGAGCCGGGCGTCGAGTGGATTTCGGGCGCCATCCGCTGGTACGACTTTCTGGTGAGCCGCATCGGATTTCAGACTCACGAACGCGGCAAGGCGATCAATTACTTTGACCGTCCGCGCGGCAAGATTCCCAACAACTCGGTCGAAGCCGCCTGGTTCTTCGCGCGCCTGTGGAAGTCTACCGGCGAGGCGCGGTTCCTCGAACACGTCGACCCGTTGCTCGATTTCGTCGCCGCCGTTCAGCTCCCGAGCGGTGAATTGCCCTACATCGTCGAAGGGCCCTATGAGGCCGAACGGGTGCACTATCTTTGCTTTCAGTACAATGCTTTCCAGTTCCTGAAGCTCGCATGGCTGGCGCGAATCTTCCAAGCCCCCGGCGGTTCGACCGAGGCCGCCCGGACGGGACGAGCGATCACCATCGCGCGCGGCCTGGCGCGATTTCTGCTGCGGGGCGTGACGGCCAGCGGAGCGAGTGCGGCGGACTGCTCGCACCAGCGGCCCGAGCTCAATTACCACACGGCGGTGCTCGCGGCGGCTCTCTACGAAGCAGCGAGAATGGACCTCGTCGAGAGCGCCGAGCCGAGCGAGCGTTGCTACACTCGGGTGCTCGCGCGTCAGCGCGTCGAGGGCTGGTTCAACTACTCCGCGGGCGACTATGGGTTCCTCTTTGATCTGCGTTCTTACCCGCGCCCTTTGGCAATGACTTTGTTCCACCTGCTTTACCCCGTGAGCGGCGACGGCCTCCCGGACTCGGCCGCGCGCGGCTGAAGGTCGCCGGCATGCGGGAAGTCTGCGGGCTCCGACAATGTGCGGCATTTGCGGCATCTTCAATTTCGGCACACGTGAGCCGGTCACGCGCGAGGCGCTCAAGCGCGCCACCGACGCGATGGTCCATCGTGGTCCTGACGATGAGGGTTTCCATCTCGATTCGGAACTGGGCCTCGGAAATCGCCGCCTGAGCATCATCGACCTGCCGGGCGGCCACCAGCCGCTCGCGAACGAGGACCAGTCTGTCTGGATGACCTTCAACGGCGAGATCTACAACTATCGCGAGCTGAAGCAGGACCTCGAATCGCGCGGACACCGGTTTCGCACGGTGAGCGATACGGAGACCATCGTTCATCTTTACGAGGACTACGGCGCGGCTGCACTCGACCATCTGCGCGGCATGTTCGCGTTTGCCCTGTGGGACAGCCGCCAGCGCCGGCTGCTGCTCGGGCGCGACCGGCTCGGCGTGAAGCCGCTGTTCTACCGCCTCGAAGCCGGGCGGCTCCTCTTCGCTTCGGAGTTGCGGGCGCTTCGCGAGCTCTGTGAGAACGCGAGCGCGCCCCAGCCGCTGGAGATTGACCCGCAGTCGGTCTACGACCTCTTCGGATTCCGCTACGTCCCTGCGCCCCACACGCTCTATCGCGGAGTCCAGAAACTGCTGCCCGGACACCTCCTTGTCGCCGATGCGAACGGGGCGCGGATCACCGCTTACTGGGACGTGCCGGACGAGGAAGACGAGGCGCGCCCTCCGGCTGAGCTGGCGCGTGAAGTCCTCGACCTCCTGCGCGAGTCGGTTCGTCTGCGTCTGATCGCCGACGTCCCGCTCGGCGTCTTCTTGAGCGGCGGCACGGACTCGAGCGCGGTGGTGGCGCTGATGGCCGAGCTCGGAGCGCGCCCGCTCCGCACTTTCTCTGTGGGATTTGCGGAGGCCGAGTACAGCGAACTGCCCTACGCGCGGCACGTCGCCAAAAGCTTTTCGACCGAACATCAGGAGCTGGTCATCAAACCCGACGATCTGGCCGAAGATCTGCCGCGCCTCGTCGCCTTCCGCGGTGAGCCGGTCGCCGAGCCGACCGATGTCGCGCTCTACCGCATCGCGCGCCTGGCCGCAGAAAGCGTCAAGGTGGTGCTGGCGGGAGAAGGCGGAGACGAACTTTTCGCCGGCTACCCGAAGTACGCCGCCGACCGGCTGGCCGGGGTCGTTTCCGCGCTGCCCGAAGAGGTGACGCGTACCCTCGCCCAGTGGCTTCCGTACCGGCAACGGCGCGCGCGGCTGGCGCTCGAGGCGCTCTCGATCCGCGGCGAGGCGGAGCGCTCCGCCACCTGGTTCGCATCCTTCTCGCGCGCCGAGCGCGAGGCGCTCTTTGCTCCTGACTTCCTCGCGCAGGTTGACCCGGCTCATCCGGCGCGCGTTTTCGCTGGGTATCTTGAGCACGTCCGCGACCGGTCGCCGCTAAAACGCATGCTCTACGCCGATTTGAAAGTCTGGCTGCCGGATAATCTTCTGCAGCGTGGCGATCAGATGACCATGGCGGCCAGCATCGAAGAACGGGTGCCGTTTCTCGATCACAAGCTCGTGGAACTCGCGGCGCGGATTCCCGGCCGCGTGCTGACGCGCGCCTTCCGCACCAAGGCGCTGCTGAAGCGAGCGCTCCAGCCGTATCTGCCGCGGGAAATCCTGCGGCGGCGCAAGGTGGGCTTCGCGGTGCCGGTGGGGCCATGGTTTCGCACGTCGCTGAAATCGCTCGTCGCTGACCTGGTCCTTTCGCCGGAAGCCCGGGCACGGGGCTATTTCAACGCCGCCAACATGGAAGGATTCGTGCGCGAGCACTTCGACGGCGTGCGCGATCGGCAGAAACAGCTTTGGGCGCTGGTAAACTTCGAGCTGTGGTGCCGGTCGAACCCACTGAGCCATTCAAGGCATTCAAGGAACTAGCGCCGTCTCTCAGAGGTTCGCTGAAGAAGTCATGCGACTTTGTAACCGTTTCATCCCTAGCCGGGAGACCCCTTACCCGGCGCTTGCGCGCCACCCTCTCCCGCAAGGGGAGAGGGTACTTATTACGGATTTGCTCTCCCCTCCCCCCTTCTGCGGGGGAGGGGCAGGGGGTGAGGGGGCGCACTTGACCTGCTGATGAACGCGAAACCCATCGCCGTTTGCATCATCGTCGAGAACCTCCCTGTTCCCTTCGACCGGCGCGTCTGGCAGGAAGCGCGCGCGCTAAGGGAGGCAGGCTATCAGGTTTCGGTGATCTGTCCCAAAGGCCGCGGCTTTGAGGCGAGACGCGAGACGCGCGAAGGTATCGAGATCTACCGGCACTGGCTGTGGGAAGCCTCGGGTCCGCTCGGCTACTTCCTCGAGTACACGTGGGCGCTCGCCGCCGAGTTCTGGCTGGCCTTGCGCGTCTACGCGCGGACACGCTTCCGCGTCCTCCAGACGTGCAATCCGCCCGATACGATTTTCCTGATCGGACTTTTCTTCAAGTTGTTCGGCGTGCGCTTCATCTTCGACCATCACGATTTGAATCCCGAGCTCTACGAGGCGAAGTTCAGGCGACGCGGCCTCGGGTACCGGCTCGTCTGCCTGGCTGAACGCCTGACTTTCAGGACGGCCGACGTGGCGATCGCGACCAACGAGTCCTACCGCGACGTCGCACTGACGCGTGGAGGGATGCGGCGGGAGCGGACTTTCGTGGTGCGAAGCTGTCCCGACCTCAACCGCATTCAGCGAGTGGCGGCGCAACCCGCGCTCAAGGAGGGCCGGCCCTATCTCGTGGCCTACCTGGGCGTGATGGGGCCGCAGGATGGAATCGATCTGCTGCTCGACTCGATCGCGGTAATCGCGAAGCAGTGGGGCCGCGAGGACGTCCTGTTCGCCTTGGTCGGTTCCGGCGCCGAACTGCCCAGGCTGAAGGCTCTGGCGAGTTCTCAGGGTCTCGATCCGGTCGTGAGATTTGCTGGACACCTCTCGGATGAGGAGGTCGCCACATATCTCTCGACGGCTGACGTAGGGGTCGCGCCCGATCCCGCGACGGCGATGAATGACAAGTCGACCATGAACAAGATTCTCGAGTACATGGCGTACGGCCTGCCGGTGGTGCTTTTCGACCTCACCGAAGGCCGCCGCTCTGCCGCGGACGCGGCGCTCTACGCCCAACGCGACGATCCCGAAGACTTTGCGCGCAAGATCGTAAACCTCTTGGACTCGGAAAACCTGCGGCAGCAGCTCGGCGCGCGTGGACGGCGTCGCATCGAGGAGAGTCTCAACTGGGCGATTGAGAAACGCGCGTTGCTCGAGGCCTATTCGACAGCATTGGGAGGTGGCTGAAGACCCTGGAATGTCATGCTAAGCGAAGCATCTGAAAACGACTGACGCAGATGCTTCGCTCCGCCCAGGATGATAAGCATCAACGGAGGTTACATGCGAATCGCCGTATTCGGATTGGGCTACGTCGGATGCGTCACTGGCGCGTGTCTCGCGCGCCTGGGTCACGACGTCTACGGCGTGGACATCTCGGCGACCAAGGTGGGCCTGATCAACGCGGGCGAGGCGCCGCTGCGCGAAAAGGGAATCGAACGGCTGGTCGCGCAGGTAGTGCGCGCGGGCAAGTTTCGCGCTTCACTCGACGCCCGGGAAGCCGTCGAGCGCGCTCAGGTTTCGCTCGTCTGCGTCGGGACGCCTTCGCGGCCCAATGGCGACGCCGACGTCGAGCACGTCCTCAAAGCGGTGACGGAGATTGGCGCGGCGCTGCGGCGCCGCAAAGGCGGGCACAGCGTCGCGGTGCGTAGCACGATCCCGCCTGGGACGATGGAGCGCGTGGTGATCCCGGCGCTCGAGCGCAGCGCGCGCCGGAAAGCCGGCGCGGGACTCCACGTCGCCTTTCATCCCGAATTCCTGCGCGAAGGGTCGTCCGTCGAGGACTTCTTTCATCCGTCGCGCACCGTCATCGGACTCCACAATGCCTCGGGCGCGCGCCAATGGGTAAAACTCTGGCGGCCCATCCCGGCGCCGCTCTACCTCACGTCGCTCGGAGTCGCCGAGATGCTGAAGTACGCCGACAACGCTTTCCACGCGCTCAAAGTGGCCTTTGCGAATGAGATTGGCGCGCTCGCGAAGAAGCTCGAGATCGACGGCCGCGAAGTGATGCGCATTTTCGTGGACGATCGCAAGCTCAACCTTTCGCCGCGCTATCTCCGGCCGGGCTTTGCCTTCGGCGGGCCATGCCTTCCCAAGGACCTGCGGGCGCTAACGAGGCTGGCGCGCCGCCACGGCCTCGAGGCGCCGCTCATCTCGGGCGTCCTCGAGAGCAATCGCCGCCACCTCGACCGGGCTCGCGAACTCGTCCTTGCGACGGGCCAGCGGCGCATCGGCGTGCTCGGCTTGGTGTTCAAGTCCGACACCGACGATCTGCGCGAGAGTCCCGCGTGCCAACTGGTGAAGGAACTGGTCGCCGCCCGGCGCGCCGTGAAGGTCTACGATCCGCAGGTGGACGTCGCGCGGCTGGTGGGTGCGAATCGCGCCTACGTCGAAAGCGAACTCCCCGTGCTACCACGCCTCATGGCCGCCTCGCTTGATGACTTGGTGGCCTCGAGCGACGTCATCGTGATCGCTGGGACTCATCAAGAATTCGCGACGGTACCTCGCAAGCTGAGGCGCAACCAGACCGTGATCGACCTCGTCGGCTTGCTGGGTCCGGCGCCGGCGTCGCGCGTTCTCGTCGAAGGGCTCTGCTGGTGAGGCCCGTTTCCTCCCCGGGTGGATCATGCTATGCGATCTGGCGGTACTCCACGAAGACGTGCTCCCAGGAGAGGTTCGGAACCCAGACCTGTTCCATGTTGCCCATCAGCAGAATCTTCGAATTGGTCTTGGACAAGGGCTGGTATTTGGCTGGACCGCGCAAGCCGTAGGCGCCGAGTTTCAGCTCAACGATGGACACCGCATTCATCTTGGGATTCCACTCCATCATCACGGCAAGTGTACTCCGTGCCAGGTGTTGAATCGGCATCCCAAGCTGCCTCGACCATGTTTCCAGCCGCTCGTAGCTGTCGCCGGGTATCCAGAAGCCTGCAATGGTCTCGTTGTGGCCCATGGTCACAAAGCGGTAGAGCTTCTCTTCCGGCTCTAGGAGAACCCTGCCCGGCGGCGTGCGGAAGGAGAGGAGGACATCGGGAGGAGTTTGTCGGTCGAAGTCGTAGTCCTCGTTCAGGATCATCCCTTGAACCTCCCCACTCGATCCGACTCACTCGCGCTACGATGTTTTCGCATCAACGTGGCTCCTGACCGAGCCAAACAAAACTCAGCCATTCCAAAATTGCTTATGACTGCGCATAAGCTTTCTCTAAACCCTTTACGTCGATCTTGTCCATTTGCAGCATCGCCTGCATCACTCTTTTCGACTTCGCAGGATCCGGGTCGTTCAGCATCTTGCCTAAGGCCGTGGGAATGATCTGCCACGAGAGACCAAACTTGTCCTTGAGCCAGCCGCACCTTTCCTTCTCTCCGCCCTCGGAGAGCTTCTCCCACAACTCGTCGACCTCTTGCTGCGTTTCGCAGTTCACGAAAAGCGATATGGCGGGGGTGAAGCTGAATTGTGGACCTCCGTTGAGCGCCATAAACTCCTGGCCTTCGAGCTGGAAAGTCCCCGTCATGACCGTTCCTTTGGGTCCGGGCCCTCCTTCTCCGTAGCGGGAAATGCTGAGGATCTTCGAGTTTTTGAAAACGGAGACGTAAAAGTTCATCGCCTCTTCGGCATTGTCATTGAACCACAAGAAAGGGGTGATCTTTTGCATGGCGCTGCTCCTTTATCAATATCAACGTCCTGCGGGCGCGGTCGGTGTTTTATTTCCTCTGCGTATTCTAAAATATTTTGAGTCTCATGCGTCTCACTCAGCTCGCACCCCGGCCGAGCAGGACGACGGGGATGGTTCGCAGCAGGATTTTCCAATCGAGTGACGGCGACCAGTTGTCGATGTACTCCAGGTCGAGCTCCATCCAGCGGCGGAAGCTGAGCCGGCTGCGCCCTTCGAGCGCCCACAGGCAGGTCAGGCCGGGCGGCATGCGGAGGCGCCGTCGCTGCCAGGGCTCGTAATGCTCCACTTCCTCGGGGAGCGGCGGACGCGGCCCGACAAACGACATATCGCCTTTGAGGATATTGAACAACTGCGGCAGCTCGTCCAGGCTGAACTTGCGCATGAAGCGGCCCACGGGGGTACATCGGGGGTCGTTTGTGATTTTGAACACCGGGCCGTCCATCTCGTTGAGCGCGGCCAGTTCCTCGCGCTGGAGGTCGGCGTCAGGGCGCATGGAGCGAAACTTGTAGACGGTGAACTTCCTTCCTCCAAGCCCGCAGCGCATCTGCCGGTAGAGGATAGGCCCGCGCGACGTGAGTTTGATGAGCAACGCGAGCAGCAGCAAAAGCGGCGAAAGCACAACGACCAGGACGACCGCCATCAGGAAATCGACAACGTGCTTCGCGAGAAGCTGGTATTCGTTCTCGGGGGTGGCGGAGAAAGTGAGCAGCGGCATTTCGCGTAAGCGTTCGAGGTAGACCTTCGAGATGACGTGAGGGAAGAAGCTGAGCAGCAGCCGCGCGCGGACGCCCTCCTCTTCGCAGGCGAGGAAAGTGGCTTCGAGTTCGTCAAGTTCATCCTTCGCAACGGCAAAGATGACCTCGTCGATCACGTGCTGGCGCAGGAGCTCGGGGAGCCGGCTGAGAGCGTACACAGGATAGGCGCGGTGGAGTGACGACTGGTCCACCTGCGCCTCAAGCGGCTGCTCGGGCCGGGGGCGGACAAGCGCGAATCCGGCAAGACGCTGGCCACGAGTCTCATTCGCCTCGAGGGCGCGCGCGATTTCGAGCGCCTCCCGCGTATTCCCCACCAGCAGGAAATTGCGCACGCCCGCCAGCGCGCCGCGCAGTTCGCCGCCCCAGTGTCGCGCGGCCAGGCGGAACAAAATCATCGCCGCAAGGTCGACGGCGGCATAGAGGCCCAGGAGCAATCGGCTGATGTATTCCGCTTTGAAGGCAAACGTGAGTGCGAACAGAAGGATGGTCGAGACGAAGCCCACTTTAAGCGGATCGAGGAAGGCGCGGCCGAGCTCCTCTTCATGGATCTCGCGATAGATGCCGGCCGCCGCGCCCACGCTGATCCACAGGCCAACCGCCACTGGTACAATCCAGAGGTAGTAGTAGGCGGGATAGAGTGGACGCGCGACGTGCAAGTGCAAGCGGACCGTATGGGCGATCCAGAAGCTCGCGAGGGCTAGCACCGCGTCCACCACGAGATACAGCACGCCCATCATCCGGTTGTGGCGCGAAAACATCGCGAAGCCTCAGGTTCCTGCCGGGACCTAGTCGTGCTTCATCTTAGCAAGAACCTGGCTTTGGCGTCTGTAGCGGCGATTTATGACCGCCGGCTCTGGTTTTCAATAGCTTCGGCGCTCCCTTCCAGGGCAGGCTTCGAGCGCCGCTACAATGCGTGTATTCCATTAACGTTGGTAACGCATGATCATATGCTCAACCGCGACTCCGAAACTGCCGATAGCTTGAGATTAGGTGGATGCATGCTCTCTCAAATCACAGCCGATGACTCAGCTCCCGCCGAAACCGCGGCGGCGGGCACGCAGTATTACCTCACCACGCACGGAGTCCTGACCAGCATCCTGAACGCTCACCCGCTCGCGAGCGACATCATCTTTTCGCCGGGCCGGTCGCCGCAGGCTGAACTCCTCGGCCAGCTCGTGCCTGTCGACATCGCCGGATTAGCCTCGTTGAGCGCCGAGGACACAGCGCGCATCGCTGCCGACATCATGGGGGAGAACCTGCACGCTCGCGACAAGCTGCGTGCCGACGGCTCGTGTGATCTCTCCTACACGCTGCCGGGCGTCTCGCGCTTTCGCGTGAACATCTTTTCGCAGCGCGGCTCTTACGCGGTGGTGATGCGGGTCATCCCTAACACGATTCCCACGTTCGAGACGCTGAAGTTGCCCTCCCAGCTTGCGGAAATTACCAACCTGCTCAACGGCATCGTCCTGGTCACGGGGCCCACGGGATCAGGCAAGTCCTCGACGCTCGCCGCCATCCTTGACAAGATCAACGAAGAGAAGGCGTATCACATCATCACCATCGAGGATCCCATCGAGTTCCTGCACCAGCACAAGAAGGCCACCGTGCATCAGCGCGAGCTCTATAGCGATACGCCGACCTTTGCGCTGGCGCTACACGCCGCTCTGCGACAGGCGCCCAAGATGATTTTGGTGGGCGAGATGCGCGATCAGGATACGATTGAGACGGCGCTCGAAGCGGCGGAAACCGGTGTCGTGGTCTTCTCCACGCTGCATACCATCGACGCCTCGAAGACGGTCGAACGCATCGTCGGCGTCTTCCCGCTCTCAGAACAGAGCTTTATCCGCCACCGCTTTTCGAAGAGCTTTCGCTACGTCATTTCGCAGCGGCTGATGCCGAGCCGCGACGGCAAGGCGCGCGTCGCCGCCTTCGAGATTCTGAAGTCTACCTCGCGCACGCGGGACTATGTCGAAGCCGGGGAGTCCGACGGCAAGACGCTGGTCGACGCGATGCGCGACGGCGAGCTGGAGGGCATGCAACACTTCGACGGCATCCTCGAGAAGATGGTCCGCGCGGGCGCGATCAGCCTCGAGACCGGCCTCGCTTACTCGACCAACGCCGGCAACCTTCAGCTTCAGGTTGCTGACCTGGGTGAGTCCGCCGCCCAGTCCCCTGCCAGGCGCCATTAGCGCCGCGCCGCCCTTTTCGCTGACCCCGTGGCTGGCGCATGCATGGCGCTGTTGGCCATGTATGCGTCCCATCTGGCGGGTTCGCATACATCTAGAACTAATGGTATGCGCCACCCCCGGTGAGTCCAGGACACGTTCCGCGTGGCGCGCCCTGTGTTAGACTTCGTTGGTTCCATTCGCAGGCATCCTTACCGCGACATTTCTGCCGGTGAGCATTTTCCTCATTCTAGCGATCCTGCTGGCTTTGCAGAGCGCGTGGTCGCTCGTGGACGGGTATCGTTTCCTCAGGCTGGTGCGACGCAGCCGCCAGCAGGCGCCGGGAGATTACCAGCCCTTCTGCGCGGTCATCATCCCGGCGAAGGGCTTGGACCCGGGGTTCGAGGTGAACCTCACTGCCTTTCTCGCTCAGGACTATCCAGCTTATCAGTTAATTCTGGCAGTGGCTGCGGAGGACGACCCCGCCTATCGCGCGCTTGAGCAGCGGCTGAAGGAGTTGCCGCCGCCGCGCGCGGATCACGCCGTCAAGACGGCGCTTGTGGTTGCAGGGCGCTCTGAAGTGCGGGGGGAGAAAGTGAACAACCTGCTCGCCGGACTCAAGGCGGTCGAGCCCGCAGCGCAGGTCCTGGTGTTTGCCGACCTGGACGCGACGCCCGCGTCAGACTGGCTGCCCTCGCTGGTTGCGCCGCTTGCGGACGCCGGTGTCACGGTGAGCACCGGCTTCCGCTGGTACCTGCCCGGCCAGGGGTTCGCCTCGCGATTGCGCGCTGCCTGGGACACTTCCATCGCCACCATGCTCGGCGAGCACAGCCACAATTTCGCCTGGGGTGGCTCGATGGCCATCCGCGTCGCCGACTTTCGGCGTCTCGAGGTGGCGGAACGCTATTGGGCGTCGACGGTCAGCGACGATTACGCCTTGACGCGCGCGGTACGCGAAGCGCGCGCCCGCCACGCCGCCGGCAGGATTCGCTTCGAGCCGCGATGTCTCGTCAAAAGCCGTGAGGAATCGACCCTGCGTGCGTTCCTCAGTTGGGCCAACCGCCAGATCATCCTCACGCGTGTCTACTCGTCGCGCCTGTGGTGGATGGGCCTTGGTTCTTATCTGCTCTACTGCGGAACTTTTGTCTTGGGACTGGCGCTCATCATCCGGCGGTCGAACCATGCTGCCGGATCCGTGATCGTCGCGGCCGCGCTCGGCGTCATTCTCGCTTTAGGTGTCATCAAAGCGCGCCTGCGAACCGTGGTCGCGCGCGCGATTTTTCCCGAAGAGCGCACGGCGCTCGACCGCAACGGCTCCTGCTATTGGACGCTCGCGGCACTCGTGCCTTGGGTGATGCTGGTGAACTTCGTCACCGCCAGCCTGACGCGCCGCATCGAGTGGCGCGGAGTCCGCTACGAACTGCGCTCGCCTAATGAGGTCCGCGTGATGAGATGAGACCGCGAGTTTCAGCGCTTGTAGTGGCGAGTTTACCTCGCCATGTGGCGGCATAAAGCCGCCTCTACCGAGCGGGTTGACTCGCTTCTTCTTGCAGCATAAGATGCGCAGGCCAGAGGTAGTCCTCGAATGATCGGGCAGACCGTCTCGCACTATCGCATTCTCGACAAGCTGGGCAGCGGCGGTATGGGCGTGGTCTTCAAGGCCCAGGACCTGCGCCTGGAGCGCCTGGTGGCGCTCAAGTTCCTGCCCGAATCGCTGGCTAAGGACGCGCAGGCGCTCGAGCGCTTCCAGCGCGAAGCCAAGTCCGCCTCGGCGCTCAATCACCCGAATATCTGCACGATTTACGAGATCGACCAATATCAGGACCAGCCCTTCATCGCCATGGAGCTGCTCGAAGGGCAGACCCTACGCGAACGCATTGCGCGCGCCTCAGCAGCGGGCCACGCGGCGCCTTTCACGCTCGATGCACTGCTCGACCTCGCGATTCAGATGGCGGACGCGCTCGACGCCGCCCACTCCAAGGGGATCATTCACCGCGACATCAAGCCCGCCAACATCTTCATCACCAGCCGCGGCCAGGCCAAAATCCTCGACTTCGGCCTGGCGAAGATAGCGCCTGCTGGGACGCCCTCTGGACTTGCGGGGGCCGGCAAACTCTCCGCCGCAGACTTACCAACGGCAGCGACGGAACAGGCGCTCACCAGCCCAGGCATTACCATGGGTACCGTCGCCTACATGTCGCCGGAGCAGGCGCGCGGCGAGGAACTGGACGCGCGTACCGACCTCTTCAGCTTCGGCGCCGTGCTCTACGAAATGGCTACCGGCCGCCAGGCGTTCGCGGGTTCGACGACGGCGATCATTCACGACGCGATCCTCAATCGTGCGCCCATCACGCCGCTGCGGCTCAATCCTGACTTGCCCGAGGACCTGGAACGCGTCATCTCGAAGACGCTCGAGAAAGACCGCGAGATGCGCTACCAGAACGCCTCGGAGTTGCGCACCGACCTGAAGCGACTGAAGCGTGATACGACCTCGGGCCGCTCGGCCAGCGTTGCAGTCGCGGCGTCGCCAGCTACAGGCGTCAGCGGAGCCACCTCCGGCCGCCCGGCGATTGCGAGTGTTGTTGAGGCCGCACCCATCTCCGCACCGGTAGGAGTAACGGAAGAAGCCGCGGACTTGAAAAGCAAACCCACGCTACTCAGACGGCCCTGGATTCTCGTGGGAGCCGGCGTCGTGGCCGTGGCCCTTGCCGCCTTCTTCTTCATCCGCTCTCGCCAGTCGCACACTCTCACCGAGCGCGACTCGATTCTGCTCACCGACTTCACCAACACGACCGGCGACCCCGTCTTTGACGACACCCTGAAGCAGGCCGTGGCGGTGCAACTCCAGCAGTCGCCGTTCCTCAACGTGGTCTCGCAGCAGAAGGTGAGCCAGGCCTTGCACTACATGGGACGCCAGCCGAGCGAGCGCATCTCGCCCGAAATCGGGCGCGAGATCTGCCAGCGCGAAAACGTCAAGGCCATGCTCACCGGGTCGATTGCCGCCGTCGGGAGCCACTACGTCATCGGCCTGAGCGCCGTAAACGGCCTGACCGGCGACGCACTCGCGAGCGAACAAGTGGAGGCGGACAGCAAAGAGCACGTGCTCGAAGCGGTGGGTCAGGCGGCGACCGAGTTGCGGGGCAAACTGGGCGAGTCGCTGGCGTCGCTCCAGAAGTTCAACACGCCGGTCGAGGAAGCCACGACGTCGTCGCTCGAGGCGCTCAAAGACTTCACCCAGGGGGATGCGATCCGCGACAAGGGTGACGAGCGCGCCGCTCTTCCCGTCTACCAACAGGCCATCGACCGCGACCCCAACTTCGCCATGGCGTACGCCCGCATGGGGGTGATTTATCACAACGAGGGCGCGCGCGAGAAGTCTCGCGAATCGATCCAGAAAGCCTACGACCTCCGCGAGCGCGTGAGCGAGGTCGAGCGGCTTTACATCACCGCCCACTACTACGACCTCGGGACGGGAGAGCTGGACAAGGCGATCGAGGTCTATGAACGCTGGCACCAGACCTACCCGCGCGATTCTTTCCCGCCGATTAACCTTGCTTCGATACACCTGCAACTCGGCGATTTTGAGAAGGCGGTCGAGGAGTGCTCGGAGTCGATACGGCTCAATCCGGATTCCTCCGTCGAGTATCTCGACCTGGCGGCTGCCTACACTGGACTCAACCGGTGGGCGGAAGCGAAGACAACCATCGCGCAAGCCGAAGCCAAGCATGTGGACTCAGCCCCCATGCATGCGATGCGGTATTTCATCGCGGTCATCGAGGTGGACGACGCTGCGATGCAGCAGGAACTGGCCTGGGCGAAGGGAAGCCCGGACGCGACAAGAACGTTCCTCCCTCCGCAAGCCGCCGTTGCCGCAATGGCCGGCCGGTTGGTTGCGGCTCGTGATCTCTTCGGACAGGCGGTAGAACAGAACCAGCGGGCGGGAAACCAGGAGCTGGCGGCCGCCTTTGCAGCAGAAGGGCCCCTGATCGCGGCGGAATTCGGCGATACCAAGGGAGCACGTGAGGGAACTACGCAGGCCCTGGCCATCAGCCGCAGCCGCAGCACGTTGTCGGACGGCAGCGTGGCGTTGGCCATGGCCGGTGATTCCGCGGGCGCCCAGGCGCTTCTCGCAGAGCTGGGCAAGAGCTTCAACGCCGACACGATCGTGAACACCTTTGAGATTCCCGAAGCGCGTGCCGCCATCGACATCCACTCCGGCAATTTCTCGAAGGCCGTCCAGGATCTCGAACCGGCCACGCCTTACGACCTGGCGGACGGGCTCCTTCCCCACTATCTGCGGGGCCTCGCTTATCTGGGGCTTCACCAGGGCCTTGCGGCGGCGAGCGAATTCCAGAAGATCGTGGACCACCGCGGCGCGACTCGAGCCGGCGGCGCCGCGCTCTACCCGCTGGCTCATCTCGGCCTCGCGCGCGCGGCGGCCTTGAGCGGCGACACGGCGCGCGCCCGCAAGTCCTACCAGGATTTCCTTGCGTTATGGAAAGACGCTGACCCCGATATCCCCGTCCTCAAGGAAGCCCAAAGCGAGTACACGAAGCTTGAAGGCAAATAAGCGTCGCGGCTCCGCCCCTCACCCCCAGCCCCTCCCCCGCGAGGGGGGAGGGGAGAACAAATCGGACACTGGACTGTGAGACTCAATGGCTGGTGCGCGGTGGCCGGGTCTTGTGGCGGGTAATATAACGCGCCGGGGCGGCGGTCCTTTTCTTGGCAGGAACCACAGGAGCAGGCGCCTCATCGACGGGCACGGTCTTCGCGAGGACCTGGTCGAACAGCGTGGCGCGCGGGTTTGCGAGCTTCTCCTTCTTCCCGCCCACGCCATGCCGGTAAGCGTGCTCGGTGAAGCAGGTCTGGCAGATGACCTTCACCACCTGACCGTTGACCATGCTCGCGATGGCGTGGTTCAAGAGCAGCTTGCAGCGCAGACAGTAGTCGTCAACCAAGTCGCCTAGCCGGTACTCGGGCTGAGCCATCGCTTTCACCCTAATAGCGCCTCATCACGGGCCTTACCCCCGAAGTCAGTCAGTGTTTTAATAAGGTATACCCCGGCTGGGGCAAAATCAACCGCGTCGGCAATCCAGCGAGTCTCCGCAGATTGTATTTTGGCCACGCATTCCCTATACTGTTTCATTACAGGTCAGGTCAACTCACAACGGTATTCCAGCCGCCCGTCCGCCGTGTGTTGGCGTTCCAAACTGAAAGCTGACCGCTTCTTCGCGATGAAAATCCACGAATACCAGGCCAAACAAATCCTCACCCGCTACACTGTCACCGTGCCGCGCGGCGAAGTGATCGCGAAGCCCGAGGAAGCGCGAGGCGTGGCGGAGCGCCTGCATCCCGGCGCGCAGAGCGGGACCGTAGTCGTCAAGGCGCAGATTCACGCCGGCGGGCGCGGCAAAGGTGGCGGCGTGAAGCTGGCGCACAGTCCCGACGAGGCGGCGAAGGTTGCCGGGCAAATCCTGGGCATGACGCTGGTCACGCATCAAACGGGTCCTGAGGGACGCCTCGTCCGCCGCGCACTCATCGAAGAAGGCCTGGACGTGGCGCGTGAGCTTTATCTCGGACTGGTCATCGACCGCGTGACGGGGCGCCCAGTCTTCATGGCGTCGACGGAAGGCGGCGTCGAAATCGAGGTGGTAGCCGCCGAGCATCCGGAAAAGATTCTCAAGGAATCCATCGACCCGGCCGTCGGCTTCCAGGCTTTCGAGGCGCGCAAGCTCGCCTTCGGCCTGGGGCTCGAAGGCGGGCAGGTGAACGACGCCGTGAAGTTCTTCACCAGTCTCTACCGAGCTTTCGAAGCTACTGACGCGTCGCTCGCCGAGATCAACCCGTTTGTGGTCACGCGAGATGGGCGGCTGCTGGCGCTCGACGCCAAGATGAACTTTGACGACAATGCGCTCTTCCGCCACCCCGAGATCCGCGAGTTGCGCGACTTGAATGAAGAGGACCCGCTCGAGGTGAAGGCGTCCGAATACAAGCTGAACTACATTCGCCTGGACGGCAACGTAGGCTGCATGGTCAACGGCGCCGGGCTCGCTATGGCCACCATGGACATCATCCAGTATGCGGGCGGGCGTCCGGCGAATTTCCTCGACGTGGGCGGCGGCGCCAACGAAGAGCAGGTCCGCCGCGGGTTCGAGATCATCCTCGGCGACCCGCACGTGCGCGCCGTCCTCATTAACATCTTCGGCGGCATCATGCGCTGCGACATTGTCGCCAGCGGCGTCGTCGCGGCGACGCGCAGTCTGGGCATCAAGATGCCGGTGGTGGTGCGGCTCGAGGGTACCAACGTCGAGCAGGGGCAGAAGATCCTGAGTGAGTCGGGGCTGAACTTCACGGTCGCGCAAGGGATGAAGGACGCCGCGGAGAAGGTGGTCGCCGCAACAAGACAGTGATGGGTCGGCGAGCAGAGGAAAAAAACTGGATCTCGAGGAACGAACCGAAGAAGTGCTTTAGAATCAACAGAACGGTTTCTGCAGGGTGTGCAAAGTTGCGCTTCGAGTTTGTAGATTATTGAAAATAGGACAGATGTATGTTGCCTGAAACAGACGACGCGCGGCAAGTTGCTATCTTATTGAAAATACATGGCAATCCTGGTTGACCAAAGCACACGCCTGCTCGTCCAGGGGATCACTGGACGCGAAGGCGGCTTCCACGCTCAGCAGGCGATTGAGTACGGCACGCGCGTGGTGGCCGGCATGACTCCCGGCAAGGGAGGGACTCGCGTCCTAGGCTCGAACGGATCGGCGGGGGTTCCGGTCTTCAACACCGTCGACGAGGCGGTCCGCGAGACGGGCGCGAATGTCTCGGTGATCTTCGTGCCGCCGCCCTTTGCCGCCGACGCCATCATGGAAGCCGCCGACGCCTCGCTGCCCTTGGTGGTCTGCATCACGGAGGGGATTCCCACGCTCGATATGGTGCGCGTCAAGCAGTTTCTCTCGGGCTCGAAGACGCGCCTGATCGGTCCCAATTGTCCAGGCATTATCTCTCCAGGTAAAGCTAAAGTAGGTATCATGCCAGCGCGTATACATAAGTCTGGAAACATCGCTGTCATCTCGCGCAGCGGCACGCTGACCTACGAGGCGGTCGGCCAGTTGACGGCGCAGGGCATCGGCCAGTCGACGTGCATCGGGATCGGCGGCGATCCCATCATCGGGACGAACTTCGTCGACGCCCTCCGCCTGATGAACGATGACCCCGAAACGCACGGCATCGTCTTGATTGGCGAAATCGGCGGGACAGCGGAAGAAGAGGCGGCGGCGTTCATCCAGGCGCGCGTCCGGAAGCCGGTCGTCGGATTCATCGCCGGGCGCACCGCGCCGCCGGGTCGCCGCATGGGACATGCGGGGGCGATCATCTCGGGCGGCAAGGGTACCGCCGCCGACAAGATTGCCGCACTCGAAGCGGCTGGCATCGCGGTCGCTGAGAGTCCGGCGCTCATCGGCGAGACTATGGCCCGGGCACTCAAAGGTCTGAGCGCCCGGATTTGAACCATCACGCTCGAGCGAGTTTCCAAAAGGAGTCCGATGGCGACCGAACGCACGCTCACCATCATCAAGCCCGATGCTGTCGCCGCCGGCCACGTGGGCGATATCATCAAGATGTTGGAAGCCAACCGGTTCAAGATCATCGCGGCGCGGCTGGTGACGCTCTCGAAACGCGAGGCGGAGGGTTTCTACGCCGTGCATCGCGGCAAGGGCTTCTTCGACAGCCTGACCATCTTCATGAGCTCGGGGCGGGCGCTGGTGATGGTGCTCGAAAGGGACAACGTGATTGCGCGCTTGCGCGAGGTGATGGGCGCGACTGACCCGGCCAAGGCCGCCGCGGGCACGATCCGCAAGCTCTACGCGGCCGACATCGAACACAACGCCGTCCACGGCTCGGACGCTGCTGAAACCGCCGCCTTCGAGATCGCCTATTTCTTTCCGGGCATCGACTTCGCTTCCTGAGCCGGCCAGACTGCGAGCGTGTTATGAGTGGCGTTCCGTTTCAGGCGGGAAAGTTCCTGGTGGTCGCAGGCGTTGTTCTGGTCGCGCTGGGCCTCTTGGTGATGCTGGGTTCGCGGTTCTCCTTTCTAGGCCTCGGGCGTCTGCCGGGTGACATGGCCTACAAGGGCAAACACGTCTCCATCTATTTTCCCATCGTCACTTGCGCCATTTTGAGCGTCGTGCTGACGCTGGTCTTCTGGCTGCTCTCGATTCTGACGCGCCGCTGAGAACAGCGGCCGGCGATCAACATGGGTCAAGTCCTTTTCGATTTCCAACCGCGGCGCAAGATTTTCAGCGTCTCGGAGCTGAGCCGGGAAATCCGCAGCCGCCTCGAGCGCGACTTCCCTGACGTGTGGGTGACGGGCGAAATCTCGAACCTGCGGCCCGCGCCTTCCGGCCACTACTATTTCACCCTCAAGGATGCTGAGGCTCAGCTTCGCGCCGTCTGTTTTAGAAGCCAGGCGCGGTTCCTCAAGTTCAAGCCTGAGGACGGCCTCTCGGTGATCGCCCGCGGGCGGCTCACCGTTTACGAGACGCGCGGCGAGTATCAACTGGTGGTCGAGTTCCTCGAGCCGGCAGGCCTGGGGGCGCTGCAACTGGCCTTCGAGCAACTGAAGGCGCGACTTGCCGCCGAAGGGCTGTTTGACGCGATTCACAAGAAGCCGCTGCCGCTGCTGCCGCGCACCATCGGCATTGTGACGTCGCCTGCGGGCGCCGTGATCCGCGACATCCTGCGCGTGCTGCGCCGCCGGTATTCGAACATGAACGTGCTGCTCTATCCCGTGCGGGTACAGGGCGAAGGCGCGGCCCGCGAAATCGCGCAGGGCGTCGAGTATTTCAACCGCCGGCAGGCGGCGCTCGCGGCGCCCGCCGCCGAGGTCATCATCGTGGCGCGCGGTGGCGGTTCGCTCGAAGACTTGTGGGCGTTCAACGAGGAAGCGGTGGCGCGGGCGATCGCCGCCTCGCAGATTCCCGTCATCTCCGCCGTCGGACACGAGACCGACTTCACCATCGCCGACTTTGTGGCGGACCTGCGCGCGCCCACGCCGTCCGCGGCGGCAGAACTCGTCGTCCATCGCAAGGAGGACTTCGTGGGCGAGCTCGAAAACCGCGAGCGCCGCGTGTCGCAGGTCATCCGCCTGAGGCTGTCTGAAATCCGCGAGCGGCTGACGAAGCTGGCGCTCAACCGCGTCTTCGAGACCGTCCTCGCGCGGCTGGCGGCGCGCGCCCAGCGCGTGGACGACGCCGTGGTCCATCTCGAACGCACGATGCGCGGAAGGCTGAGCGGCGTGCGGCACGAGTGCCTGCGCGTGTCGGCGGGAATCCATCGCTACGATTTCCGGCAGTTGCTGGGACTGAAGCGCAGCGAGCTCGCGGAACGCGTGACGGGCTTTGAGACCGGCTTCCGGCGCCTCGTAACCGAGCGACGCAACCGCCTGGCGAACGCCGAAGCGATCTTGCAGGAGCGCAGTCCGCTCGCCATCCTCAATCGCGGCTATTCGATTACGCGCGACCCGGAAGGAAAGGTGGCTCGCGATGCCGCGAACGTTCCGCCGGGCAGCGAGATTTCGGTGCGCCTGGCGCGCGGCGAATTGGGAGCGACGGTGCGGGAACGCAAGACGTGAGGCGCGGCTACCGAATCGGCAGGGGCTCTGAGACGTGTGGCGCCGACCTGCCGCAGAATCTTACAGCTTATAACCGATCTTGCGCAGGAACTCCTTGCGTATTTTGATGTCGGCTTCGGTCTCGATTCCTTTCGTCCTGACTCCGTCGATCACGCCGAGGATGCCGCGGCCCTGCTCGGTTTCCGCCACGACCACCTCCACCGGATTCGCCGTCGCGCAGAAGATGCGGCAGACCTCGGGCACATTCTTGATGGTGTTCAGAATGTTGATGGGGAAGCCGCCCTCCATGAAGATGATGAACGCGTGGCCCGACGAGAGCGCCAGGGCGTTCTTCTGCGCGAGCTCGACCAGTCGCGCGTCGTTGCCGGCGTAGCGCACCAGCGCCGGTCCTGAGGACTCGCAGAATGCGACACCGAACTTCATGCCCGGCACCGTCTGGACGATGGCTTCATACAGATCCTCGACCGTCTTGATGAAGTGCGACTGGCCGAGGATGAAGTTCATGTCGGCGGGCTTGTCGATCCGAACGATTTTGAGTTCCATGGCAGGCTCCATAAGCTTCAGCGCCCAGCGTTCAGCATTCAGCAATCAACTTCAGCGCTCAGGCTAGCTTCCAGAAGGAGGAGAATCCACAGCAGCCATCTGCTGACTGCTGATAGCTGAGAGATGGCTGCGCGGATGCTTCGCGCCCGGCGGAAACTTGACTTGGCGATAGTACCGATGGAACAGGACGAACATCGCTGCGATGATGACGAAGACGAGCGCGCTGCCCTCCGGACCCACCGCGCCGCCGGTGAGCCATCGCGGTCCATGAAACGATGAATTGAGCAAGTGGCCCGTGACCACCACGCCGCTGTCGGGAACCGAATAAAGGAAGCTCTCCGAGTAGTCCCAAGCGGCGTGCAGGCCGATCGCGAACCACAAGTCTCCCGTACGCCGCACTGTGAAACAGAAGAACAGCCCGATGAGCGCGGCGGCCAACTCGCCTACCCAGTTCTCGCCTAGGTTGTAGAGGTGAAGGGATCCGAAGAGCGCCGAGAGGAGAACGGCTGCGGGCCAGAAGCCGATGCCCGTGGTTAGGGTATAGAGGGCGTAGCCGCGCATCATGAATTCTTCGAGAAACCCAACGGTCAGGAAAGCGACGGCCCAAAGCGCAGCATAACGCACGGCGCTCGGACCGCTCAAGGCGAGGGTCCCAAAGGAGAATCCATGCGCGAGGAAGGTCGCAAGGAGCAGCGCGGTAAGGGCCACAAATCCCCAGACTGCGCCTTGCCAGAATCTCTTACCGAACGCGCCTTCGACGGACAACCCGTAGTCGGCGAAGGCTCGCCCCTCGATGCCTGCCATCACGCGAGCCGCCAGAAGCAAGGCCAGAAAAGGAATCGCCTCGCCGATAATCGTGGAAATAGGGCCGGAAGTCAGACCCACTCGTGCCTGCGAGCGGGAAAGAGATAACGGCAGCGCAAGGATCAGGGCGAAGACAATGGCGATGGCGATGAAAATCAGCAATCGCCAGCCGGCGCGAATCCCGCCTGGACCAGTGAAGATCGAGTGCAGCGCGGCAGGCACCGGTGCTGTCACGGATGGTGGTGGAAGCTCGGAGTTCCCCGGCGGAGGTATCGACGGACCCAGGTCGCCCACGAATGGAATCCTCAACGCTCGAGCTACTCGCTGACTTTCAGCACCGCGAGAAACGCTTCCTGCGGGATGTCGACGCGGCCCACGCGCTTCATTCGCTTCTTGCCTTCCTTCTGTTTCTCGAGCAGCTTGCGCTTGCGCGTGATGTCGCCGCCGTAGCACTTGGCGAGCACGTTCTTGCGGATGGGCGCCACGTTCTCGCGCGCGATGATCTTCGACCCGATGCTCGCCTGGATCGCCACCTCGAACATCTGGCGCGGGATCAGCTTGCGCATCTTCTCCACCAGCCCGCGGGCGCGCGGCTGCGCGTGCTCGCGATGACAGATGAAGGAGAGCGCGTCGACTGGCTCGCCCGCCACCAGCAGGTCGACCTTGACGAGGTCCGATTCCCAGTATCCCGAGAAATGGTAGTCGAGCGAGGCATAGCCGCGCGACACCGACTTCAGCCGGTCGTAGAAGTCGAGCACAATCTCGTTGAGCGGCAGCTCGTAGGTCAGCAGCACGCGCTTGGGCGAAACGTACTCGAAGCCTTTCTGCACGCCGCGCTTCTCCTCGACGAGCTTCAGGATGCCGCCCAGGAATTCGTCATTGGTGAGGATCAGCGCCGTGATGACCGGCTCCTCGATCCTGGCGATGTCGCCGGGCGACGGGAACTTGGCCGGGCTCTCGACCAGGACCACGTGGCCGGTCTTGGTGGTGACGCGGAAGCGAACGCCGGGCGCCGTGGTAATCAGGCTGAGGTTGAACTCGCGTTCCAGCCGCTCCTGCACGATCTCCATGTGCAACAGGCCGAGGAACCCGCAGCGGAAACCGAAGCCCAGCGCGGCGGAATTCTCGGGCTCGTAGAAGAACGAGGAGTCGTTCAAGCGCAGCTTCTCGAGCGCGTCGCGCAGCGGCTCGTACTCGTGCGCGTCCACGGGATAGAGTCCCGCGAACACCATGGGCTTGATTTCCTCAAAGCCAGGCAGGGGAGCCGACGCCGGCCGCTCCTGCTCGGTGATCGTGTCGCCGATGCGCGTGTCAGAGACGCGCTTGATGTTGGCGACGATATATCCGACCTCGCCGGCCGTGAGCCGGTCGACGCGGACGGGCTTGGGCGTGCGAATGCCCAGTTCCTCGACTGTGAAGACCTGATTGTTGGACCAGAGCCGGATCTTGCTGCCGACTGAGATCGCGCCTTCCATGATGCGCCCGAGCACGATGACGCCGCGATAGCTATCGTACCAGGAATCGAAGATGAGCGCCTGGAGCGGCGCTTCCGGCGAGCCGCGCGGTGGGGGAATGCGGGCGACAATCGCCTCGAGCACCTCGTCGACGCCGGTGCCCTGCTTGGCGCTGATGAGCAGCGCGCCGGTGGGATCGAGCGCCAACGCGTGCTCGATCTGCTGCCTCGTCGCTTCGACGTCCGCGCCTGGGAGGTCGATCTTGTTGATGACCGGGATGATTTCGAGTTTGTTGCTCAAAGCAAGCTGGGCGTTGGCGAGCGTCTGGGCTTCGACACCTTGCGAGGCATCGACCACCAGCAGTGCGCCCTCGCAGGCGGAAAGGCTGCGCGAGACCTCGTAGGAGAAGTCCACGTGGCCGGGCGTGTCAATCAAGTTGAGCTGGTATTCGTGGCCGTCGCGGGCGTGGTAAAGCAGGCGGACGGAGTGTGCTTTGATGGTGATGCCGCGCTCCCGCTCGAGGTCCATCGAGTCGAGGACCTGTTCGGACATCTCACGCTTGGCGAGAGCTCCGGTTATCTCGAGCAGGCGGTCGGCGAGCGTCGACTTGCCGTGGTCGATATGCGCGACGATGGAGAAATTGCGGATGTATCGAGCTTCTGTCATCAAGGTGCCGACATCGTGAACGCGCCGGGTTCGCCTGTTCTGGGCAGGGTGCCAGCCGGGGCCGGCCGGGATTCAACCATGGCCCACGCGGCCATCTGGGGGAAGATCTCGCCGTCGAGCGGGGGCGTTCGAGCAACTCGGGGTCCCGGAAGACCGTCGGCAGCTTGCCTCCAACGCCTTTGAAAATCTAACAAAAGGGAGCTATGCTGTCAAATTTCCAGTCACTCTCGATACTACACAGGGAGCTTGCCGATGGAGATTCGCAAAGTGGGTGTCGTGGGCTGCGGCCTGATGGGTTCCGGGATCGCGCAGGTCGCGGCGACGGCGGGATTCCTCACCGTGGTCCGGGAAGTCTCGGCCGACCTGCTCGACAAGGGCCTGGCCTCGATGGAGAAGTCGCTCAAGAAGCTGGCGGAGAAGGGAACACTCACCGCGGACCAGGCTGCTTCGGCGCTCGGGCGTCTGAAGCCAACGCTCAAGCTTGACGACTTCGCCGACTGCGACTTGGTGATCGAAGCAGTCATCGAGAACCTCGACCGTAAGCGAGAGGTCTTCGCCGCGCTCGACCAGATCGTCAAGCCGGAAGCGGTGTTCGCGAGCAACACCTCGTCGCTCTCGATTACCGGGATGATGACGGCCACCCGTCGCGCCCCGCGCTTTCTTGGCATGCACTTCTTCAATCCCGTCCCGCTGATGAGGCTGGTGGAAGTGGTGAAGACGGTGGTCACGGAGCCGCCCGTCGTCGAGCTGGGTCTCGGGTACGCGCGCCAAGTGGGCAAGACGCCGATCCTGACCTCCGACCGCGCCGGCTTCATCGTCAACCGCCTGCTGGTGCCTTATCTGCTCGATGCGGTCCGCGCCCTCGAGGAAGGCTTCGGCTCGATCGAAGATATCGACAACGGAATGAAGCTGGGCTGCAATCATCCGATGGGTCCGCTCACCTTGCTCGATTTCGTCGGCATCGAGACGACGTACTACATCGCGGAGATTCTGTTTGACGAATACCGCGAGAAGCGGTTCGCCCCTCCACCCCTGATGAAGCGCATGGTGCTGGCGGGAATGTACGGGCGGAAGTCGGGCAAAGGATTCTACGATTACGCCGACCCGAAGAATCCCCGGCCCAACCACCTGCTGGTGGCGTGACTCTCTCGCCGCGGCCGAGAGTGGACGAAGGGCGGAGGCGGAAAGAGGTCCGGCAAGATGTCAGACCCGAAAGGCGCGCCGCCAGAGTTACAGTGGAACGCCACGCTTTACGACAAGGAGTGCGGGTTCGTCTGGCAGTACGGCGAGGACTTAGTCAAGCTGCTGTCGCCCAAGCACGGCGAGCGCATCCTCGATTTGGGCTGCGGCACGGGCCGCCTGACTCAGCAGATCGCGGAGGCGGGCGCCCGCGTGATTGGGATCGACAGCTCGCCTTCCATGATCGAGCAGGCGCGCGCCAACTTTCCGGGGCTTGAGTTCGAGTTGGCGGATGCGGAGGCTTTCAGTTTCCCTGAGCCGTTCGATGCGGTGTTCTCGAACGCTGCTCTTCACTGGATGAAGCGGGCGGATCGCGTCGTCGAGTGCGTATCGCGGGCGCTGAAGCCCGGCGGGCGTTTTGTCGCGGAGTTCGGTGGCAAGGGTAACGTCAAGGAAGTGCTGGCTGCTGTTCAAGCGGCGCTCGCCGCGATGGAAGCGACTCAGCCCCAAGGCGTGAATCCTTGGTACTTCCCGAGCGTCGGTGAATACTCGACGTTGCTCGAAGCCCGCGGCCTGAGCGTCGTCTTGGCTTCGTTGTTCGATCGTCCAACGCGGCTCGAGAATGCCCGGGAAGGAATGAAGCAGTGGCTCAGGATGTTTGGCGGCGATTTCCTGGGCAAGCTGCCGCAGGAGTGGCAGGATCAGTTCTGTGCCCATTTTGAGGATGCGGCGCGACCCAGGCTTTTTCGTGACGGCGCCTGGTTTGTCGATTACAAGCGGTTGCGTATTGTCGCGCTGAAAGAACCCGTATCGTAGTCCGCGCGCTTTGCTTGAGGTTACTTGATGCCCTACGAAACTCTACTCTACGAGAAGCGCGACGGTGTGGCGATCGTCGTCGTGAACCGGCCTGACAAGCTGAACGCGCTGAATCAGACGGTCATGAAGGATCTCGGCGCGTGCTTCGCCGCGATTCGCGACGATGACCACGTACGGGCGGTGATCCTGACGGGCGCCGGCGAGAAAGCGTTCGTGGCGGGTGCAGACATCAACGAGCTTGCCGTCCAAACGCCGGTCCAGGGCAAGGAAACGTCACTCGCCGGGCAGGGAATCCTCGACGCTATCGAGAATCTCGGGAAGCCGGTGATTGCGGCGGTCAACGGGTACGCGCTGGGCGGCGGCTGCGAGCTAGCCATGGCTTGCACGTTGCGCATCGCTTCGGAGAATGCGCGCTTCGGACAGCCCGAAGTGAAGCTCGGGATCATCCCCGGCTATGCGGGGACGCAGCGCCTGCCGCGCCTGGTGGGTAAAGGTCTCGCGCACCAGATGATTCTGACGGGTGAGCCGGTCACGGCCGCAGAGGCTTATCGCATCGGACTCGTAAACCAGGTGGTCCCTTTGAACGAGCTGATGCCGGCGGCCGAGGCGCTGGCGCGAAAGATCATGGCCAACGCGCCGCTGGCGGTGAAGTTCGCGATGGAGGCGGTCAACCACGGCATGGAGATGACGGCCGAGCAGGGCCAGTTCCTTGAGGCCACGCTCTTCGGCCTTTGCTGCACGACCGCCGACATGAAAGAGGGCACCCGCGCTTTCCTCGAGAAGCGGCCCGCGAAGTTCACCGGAAAGTAGCGGGCGTCGCGTCGGGTGACTCGCTGGCAACCGCTCCCGTCTGACGATTCTCCTTTGGCCTCCCATGGGATCGCGCCGGAAATCCCGCGAACTGGCCCTCCAGATGATGTATCAGTGGGAGCTGGGCGGACACACGCCTGAACACGTTATCAGCACGTTCCTCGCTTCCAAGAAGCTCGACGCCGACGTCGAGGCGTTTGCGCGATCCTTGTTCGAGGGCGCCGTCGGCGAGGTCGAAGCGCTCGACCGCGCGCTTGCCGGACGCGCCGAGCATTGGAGAGTGGAACGCATGGCGGCCGTTGACCGTAACGTGTTGCGCCTGGCGCTCTACGAGCTCCTGCACTGCTCCGAAACTCCGCCCAAGGTGGTCATCAACGAGGCGCTGGAGATTGCTCGCCGCTATTCAGGAGAGGACTCGGTGGAGTTCGTCAACGGCGTGCTCGATGGCATCCGCAAGACCTTGCCCGCCGCGAAAACCTGACGGGTATTCACTCCGGCGCGCGCGCCAGCTTCGTCATCTCATCGAGCAAGGCCTTCACCTGTTCGCGCGTCGATGCCTCGGCATACAGGCGCAAGAGGTTCTCGGTGCCGGAGGCGCGAACGAGCAGCCACGTGGAGTCATCGAAGGTCATCTTGAAGCCGTCAAGTTCGTCGACCGAGGCGACTTTGAGCCCGGCTATTCTCTTGGGCCGCTGATGCTTCAGTTGGCGGAAGACGCGATCGATCGCCTGCCGCTCGATCTCGAGGTCTACGCGGCCGTAAGTGTGCGGCCCGAATTCGCGGTTCAGCTCCTCCACCAGTTCACCAAGCGTTCGGTTCCTTTCCGCCATCACTTCGGCCAGCAGCAGCGAGTTCAAAAGGCCGTCGCGCTCCGGCAGGTGTCCTTTGACGCCGATGCCGCCCGACTCTTCGCCGCCGATCAGGATGTCGCGCGTGAGCATCAGCTCGACGATGTACTTGAAACCGATGGGCGTGACGTGCAGCGGCAAGCCGTACTTGGCGGCCAGCTTGTCGACCAGCGTGGTGGTGGAAAACGTTTTGACCACCTCGCCCTGGAGCTTCAGGTCTTCTGCGAGGTGCTTGAGCAGGATGGAGAAGATCTGGTGCGAGTCGATGAACGTGCCGCCGCGATCGATGGCGCCCAGGCGGTCCGCGTCGCCGTCCGTCGCCAAGCCCGCGTCGTAACCGCTTTCGAGCACTGCCTGGCGGAGTCCCGAGGTGTGAGGTTCGATCGGCTCAGGGTTGAGGCCGGGAAAAAGCGGGTTGTGCTCGGCGTGGATCTCGCGGCAGGGAATCCCGGCCTCCTCGAACAGTCTCGCGATGCACCCGCGGCCCGCGCCGAACATGGGGTCGATCACGAAGCGGCGGCCGGAGGCGTGAATGCGCTCGAGATGGATCATGGTCTTGAGCCGCGCGAGGTAGGGGCTGACCAGGTCGACGGTATGGAGGCGAGCCGGGCGCGCTTTCTTCGGCCGCCTGCCCGGCTTGTCCATGCGGCGCAAATGCTTTTCGATGCGCTGCATGATGGCGGGTAGCGCGGACCCGCCGTAGGGCGCTTTAAACTTGAGGCCGTTCCAGCGATAGGGATTGTGGCTGGCCGTCACCATGATGGCGCCTGCGGTGTGGCGCGCGACCACGGCATAACTGATCGCCGGTGTGGGAGTCGCCTGTGCGGCCAGCGTCACGGGAATTCCCGCCGCAGCGACCACTTCCGCTGCGAGTCGCGCCGCGTCCGGCGAGAGGAACCGTGTATCGTAGCCGACGATGAGTCCGCGCTCCGGCTCGCCCTCCACGCGGACGTACTCGGCAATCGCCCCGGCCACGCGGCGCACGTTGGCAAAGGTGAAGTCATCACCGATGACTCCGCGCCAGCCGTCAGTCCCAAACTTGATCTTGTCCATAAGCAAGCGTTAGAGCAGCTCTGTTGTGCCTTGCCGGTCAAGTTCTTGGACGGCTTTGCCCACGTCCTGCGAGCGATCGAGCGCGGCGACCAGCAAGGCGTCCCCGCTATCGACGATCACCAAGCGCTCGACGCCCACGGTAACCACGAACTTCCGGGGCGAGACGATCATGTTGCTGCGCGAATTGAGGCAAAGGCTGCGCGCCGGTCGGACGTTGCCGTGCGCATCCTTCGGGTGCAGCTCATAGGCTACCGCCCAGCTCCCCACATCGCTCCAGCCGATGTCCGCCGCCACGGCGTACACGTCGGCGATTTTTTCCATGAGCGCGTAATCGATGGAGATTTTCTCCAGGCGCGGAAACAGCCGGCGGAAGGACTGGCGAGAGGCGATGCCGCCCGCGGCCGCGATTCGCTCGAGCCCAGCGGCCATCCGCGGCTGGAAGCGCTCGAGATTGTGGATCAACGTCGAAGCGCGCCAGATGAACATGCCGCCGTTCCAGAGGTAATCGGCCGAGGCGACGTAACGCGCTGCCGTGGCGGGTGGTGGCTTCTCCGTGAACTTGCGGACCGCGTAGATGCCCGGCGCGCCCGAGCCTTGCACCCGCCGGCCCAGCCGCACGTAGCCGTACCCAGTCTCAGGGTGAGTGGGTTTCAGCCCCACCACGACGGAGCGGTCGTCGCTCGCGGCGAAGCGGCACGCCGCACGCAGAGCCCGCCGGAAAGCGCCCGGCTTGGTGATCACGTGGTCGGCGGGCAGGACGACCATGATGGCGTCGGGGTCGCGCCGCAGGAGTTCGTGCGCGGCGAGCCCGATGGTCGGCGCGGTATTGCGCGCCGCCGGCTCGGCGATAATCTGGCGCCGCGGGATCCGCGGGTGCCTCCGGATAATCTCTTCCTTAACGATTTCGTTGGTGAAGATATACATGTGCTCCGGCGGGATGATGTCGCGAATACGAGCCGCCGTCTGCTCGAGCAGCGTCCCTCGGCCGAAGAGTTCGAGCAACTGCTTGGGATGACGGCGGCGGCTGAGCGGCCAGAAGCGCGTGCCGCTTCCGCCCGCCAGGATGACGGCGTAGGCGTGCGCGAAAGCTGAATCGTCGCGGTGTTTCCTGGGCATTGGCGCTTCGTTGTTTCCTTCCCGGTGGTTCAGTCGAAACAGATCCCGTTGACCATGGCCGCACGCACTCGGCGCTTCTCGAGCGGCCGCCGGAAATCGGATTCGATGTTCGGCACGTAAACCCGGAACAGACGAGTGGGTTCGCGCGGGACCAGCCGATATTGCCTGGCGGCGGGAGGAATCAGCCACGTTTGTCCCGTTCGATAACCCAGCCAGCCGGCTGGCGTCTCGACGCGGCCTTGGCCGTGCACGATCGCGAGCGTTTCGACGCGGCGCGGCGAGCCCGTGAATGAAGCCGCGCGTCGCACGAGCAGTTCTTCGACGGCGAACTTGCGACTCGCGAGCACGTAGCGGCGCGAGCCGAACGCCTCCTTTAGCCGCACGAGGGGTAGATCGCGACGGGGCGGCACGTCCAGCCGGATCACCTCCCTAGCCTTGTCCCATTGAAGCGGCCGAGGTTTGCCGTCGAGCCCCACGCGGCCGAAATCATCCAGACGGTAAGTCAGGTCGGAATTCTGCTCTGCCTCGAACACCACCAACCCCGGCCCCAGCGCGTGCACCATGCCCGGCGGCAGATAAATCGCCTCTCCCGCCTGGGGGTGGAAATGGTTGAGCAGTTCCTTGGACTTCCCGTGTTCTGACGATTTCTTCAGTCTGTCCATCGTGACGCCCGGTTTCGATCCGAGCAAGTAGCTCGCTTTGCGCTCAGCGCTCACCACATACCACATCTCGCACTTGCCCGGGCTGCGTGACTCATGGCGGGCGGCGTAGTCGTCGTTAGGATGCACCTGCACGGAAAGCCAGTCGTTGGTAAACAGGTATTTGGCGAGGATTGGAAATCGAGGTTCGCTCCAATCGCCGCCTAGAAGCTCAGATTCGTACTTCTCGCAAGCCTCGCCGAGCGTCATTTCTGCCACCGGACCGTTCAGGAATCGCGACGTGTCGTCAGTGAGCCAGACTTCGCCGATCAGCGACAGATCGTGGGTTACCGGCGAGGGGATCGACGGCGTGCCAGGGGCGCGCGACCGCCGGCGGCGCGGCACTTCCGGTGCGTCAGGGTGGGCAAAGAGCGGAGCAAGGTCTGCTCGGCCCCAGATCTTGGGTTTGAAGACAGGCGCCAGCAGGAGAGGGCTATCAAGTTGCGGCATAGGCTGCTCAGCGCTTGACGAAAAAGTCCTTCAGCCGCTCGAGTCCCTTGTCGATCTGCTCCTGAGAGGTCGCGTAAGAGATTCGTACGTGGTCTTGAGTCCCGAAGGCGGGGCCAGGGACGACCGCCACGCGCGCTTCGTCGAGCAAACGGGCCGCGAGCGCCGTCGTATCGCCCAGGCCGTCCTTCCGGAGATAGGCGGAAACGTTGGGGTAAACGTAGAACGCCCCCTGCGGCAGCGCGCACTGAATACCGGGAATGGAGCGCAGTCCGGCGACAATCCGGTCGCGACGCCGCTGGTACTCGGCGAGCATCGTCCCCACCGAATCCTGCGGACCGCGGAGCGCCTCGACGGCCGCCTTCTGGACGATCGAGCTGGCATTCGAGGTCGAGTGGCTCTGCAGCTTCAACATGTTGGCGAGCAGCTTCGGGGAGCCCAGCGCGAAGCCCACGCGCCACCCCGTCATGGCGTAGGTCTTTGAAAGCGACCCGACGATGAGCAGGTTCTCGCGGTCCTTGGTGCCACCGAGCGAGAACGGCTGGCGGCCGTCATAGAGGAAATGGCAGTAGCACTCGTCCGACATCAGCAGGACGTTGTGGCGGCGCGCGAGGTCGAGGAGCTTCAGCATCTCCTCCGGCGGCGCGACGGCGCCCGTCGGATTGCTCGGTGAGTTGATGATGATGAGCCGGGTTCGCGGCGTGACGAGCTTCGAGATCGCCTCGGCTCGCACCGCGAAGTCCTCGCTCTCGCGGGTCTCATGCAGCACTGGCTTGCCGCCCGCGTAATTGACGATATCGAGGAACGAAACCCAGTAAGGGACCGGCAGGATCGCCTCATCGCCGTGGTTAATGGTTGACGCTACGGCCTCAAAAATCGCCTGCTTGCCACCTACGGTGATCAGGCACTCATCCGGCGAATAATCCGAGCCGAAGTCCCGCCGATGACGCTCGACCACCGCCTGCCGCAGGTCGCGGATGCCACCCGTCGGCGTGTACTTGGTGAAATCCTGGTCGAGTGCCGCGATGGCTGCGCGCTTGATGTTGTCAGGAGTCGGGAAATCCGGCTCGCCGGCTCCGAAGTCCACCACGTCGACGCCGCTCGACTTCAGTTGGTCAGCCTTGGCGACCACCGCGGCGGTCGAGGAAACGGAGATTCGCGAAACACGTTCGGAGAATTGCATGGCTTTCACCTTTCAGGATTGCCGGCTCGGCGCAACGCTTTCTCCCTGCTTGTCAGCCAGCCGGCTTTATCGCCCTCACTAGCAGGAACAGTGCAGCCGCTTCAGTCTCGATTCCTCACTTTTCAGCCGCCGACGCCCGGCCCGACATTTTCTCGCGCAGTCGCTCTTCCACCACCGGGGGTACCAAGCCTCTGACCGGGCCGCCCAGTTGGTAGATTTCCTTGACGATCCGCGAGCTGAGATAGGCGTACGACTCCGCCGGCATCAGGAAGACGGTTTCGAGTTGGGGCTGCAGTTTGCGATTCATCAAGGCCATCTGCAGCTCGTACTCGTAGTCGGAGAACGCCCGGATGCCGCGCAGGATGGCGCCCGCCTTCTTGCGCATCGCGTAATCAACGAGCAGGCCGCTGAACGTGTCGACCGAGACGTTGGGCATTCCCCGGGTCACTTGCCGCAGCATGTCGACGCGCTCCTCAATGGTGAAGAGCGGCTCTTTCTCGATATTGGTCAGCAGTGCGACGATCAGGTGGCCGAAGAGCTGCCTGCCGCGCTCGATCAAGTCGAGATGGCCGTTGGTAATCGGGTCAAACGACCCGGGATAAATCGCAATGAGGTTCGACATGACCGGGGGTCGTACGGCGCGCCGCCTGCGCCAACAAACCATTCTAGCGTTCCGTTTCAAAGCTTGTAAACGGTATTCTCGGGCGTCAGGTCTGATGCTCGGGATGCGTGCAGCCGGGGAACTCGCTCAGGTAGGTCAACCCCTGGTATCCGAGGACGTCGATCAGTCCGACCCGCGAAGTATAGAATCCCTCGACTGTCATCCCTTTTACCAGCCGGTAGAAGCCGAATCCTGGGTCAGAAGCATTGGCACCGGGATCGCGCTCGGGCCGGCTCATGCCGGTCATCAGGCGCTCGCGGTCGGCTGGGGAGAGTTCGCGGAACGGCGCGCGGTGGCGCTTCTGGCTCTCCTGTTCGAGCCACTCGAGGCCCGCCGTCCATTCGTGCTGCAGTGACGGTCTGAACTCCGCCGCCGAGAACACCACGAAGTCGATGTAGTCCGCGACGCGAGCTTCTTTCGCTCCGGGCTGGTCGTCGGTGGGGATGATCATCTCGGTCAGAGCTTCGACCGTCTGGAATTCCTCGGGCTTGAAGAACTGCGGCGAATAGGGCGCGGCCGGCTCTGCCGGGGGAGCGCCGTGACTCATCCCCGGCATCGTGACGAGGCCGCCGGGATTGGTTGCCGCGAGCGCTTTCGAGCCGGAAGGCAGCCAGCGTGCGAGGAACTCGCGGCCCGCCGCCGTCGCCGCGACCAGGCTGAGATACTTTAGAGTGGTTCGTCTTCCAATGGTTTCTTCAGACATCAGAACCTCGCTCAGCGAGCTGTCAAACGTTGCCGGCTCGAAACTCCTCCGCCAGATGATCGCAGGCGCGATAAGCGAGCGCCATGATAGTGTGGGTGATCTGTTTCTCGGGGTGCGTGACAAAGCAAGCGGCGTCGACCACCAGGATGTTCTTGACGTCGTGGCAGCGGTTCCATTCGTCGAGCACCGAGCTGTGTGGATCCGAGCCCATGCGCGCGCCTCCCGCCTCGTGGGTCACGCTGCCCAGCGGATACGGCGCCACCTTCTTGTAAGGAAAGATCTCCGCTCCCGAGGCCTTCAGGATTTCTTCAATCTGGCCGTACATCTCGTCGAGGATGGCGAATGCCTGCGGGTACTCGGAGCTGGTGTGGAAACGCACCTGCGGAATACCGAAGCGGTCGGTGAGCCCGCCGGGATCGATCTCGAGGTAGTTCGAGGCGAACGCCAAACCTTCACCGTATCCGCCCATCGTCACCGCCGCGGGATACAGCTCCTTGATCTTCTTCTTGTAGGCCGAGCCGAAACCGGCAAGCCCCGCTCCGGGGCCCGGACCCATGCCGCACCCACTATAGAAATCGAACCGCCAGCCGCGCAGATACTTCTTGGTGTCTTTGTGGCCGTAGTTGTAACGCGGAATGTAGAGACTCGATTCTCCCGGGCCATCGTCGTTGGTGGTTGCGCGCCCAGCGAGTTGAGGGAAGAATCCTTCGAGGTCGTTGAAGGCGACGTGCTCCATCAGATAATGCCCGAGCGTTCCACTCGAGTTGGCGAGGCCTTTCGGGTACTCGCGATTCCGCGAATTGAACAGAACCCGCATCGACTCGATCATCGAGGCCGCGAGCACCACCGCCTTGCCGTACGCCTCGTACTCCTGCTTGTTCTCGGTGTCGATGTAGGTCACGCCGCGCGCCTTGCCGGTCGCCGGGTCCATCAGGATGGTGTGGACGGTGGCGTTAGGGCGCAGGGTGAAGTTCGGCCGGCCCTGGAGTTTCGGAATCACCACTTCCAAGGCGCTGTAGCGAGATCGCGTGTCGCACCCAAAGTTGCAGGCGCCGCAAAAGTGGCAGGCAGGACGCCCGTCGTAAGGCTGGCTGAGCACGGCGAGCGGCTTAGGGATAACTTTGATGCCGAGCTTCGCCGCGCCTTTCTTGATGAGCTGCTCGCCGCAGCGGGCGTTGAACGGAGGCAGCAGATGTTTGCTCGTGGGCGTGTTGGGGACATCCTCCGAGCCGCCCGCCACACCGATCAACTCTTCCACCTTGTCGTAGTACGGCGCGACGTCGTCGTAAGCAACGGGCCAGTCTTCACCGAAGCCGTCCTGAAGGCTCTTGGCCTTGAAGTCGAGCGGACCAAAGCGGTCGCAGCCCCGCCCCCAGAGCAGCGTCCGGCCGCCCACGGCGCGCAGCCGCGTCCAGGTGAACTTCGCGCCCGGCGCAAGCGCGTAGGGGTCTTCCTCGGGGATGGTGTAGAGATGATGGGTCCACTCCTTGATCTTCCACTCCATGCCCTGCGGCAGGTGGCCGTACTGCCCGGGCTTGCCTTGTCCACGATAAGGCCACTCGTAGGGGAACTTGTGAGTGTAGAAGTCCTTGGCCGGATCGATCATGCGCCCCGCTTCGAGACACAGCACGTTGAGACCCTGAGTCGTCAGCACGTAAGCCGCGATTCCGCCCGCCGCGCCCGTCCCGACCACGATCGCGTCATAGACCGGTTGTGAGTCCATGCCTGACTGAATTATAAACGAACAAGGCGGACCGGGGACGTGGGATTTGCGAGGTTTCGTCGTCGAAATCGCCGCCGGACCTAGGGCCGGCCGCGCGTTAGAGTCGCAGGAAATTGGCAAGGAGGTGCTTGCCGGCATCGGTGAGCACGGACTCGGGATGGAACTGTACGCCTTCGACCTTCCAATGCTTATGGCGCAGCCCCATGATGACGCCGTTGGTGGTCGCGGAAATGTCGAGGCAAGAAGGCAGGCTCTCGCGCTCCACGATCAAGGAGTGATAGCGCGTGGCGGTGAAGGGATTGGAGATCCCGGCAAAGATCGTGCGGCCGTCGTGCTGAATGGCGCTGGTCTTGCCGTGCATGATCTCCGGCGCGCGGACCACTTTGCCGCCGTAGGCTTGTCCAATGGCTTGGTGTCCGAGGCAGACGCCCAGGATGGGCAGGCGCTCCCCCATCCGCTGAATCAGTTCCAGACAGATCCCGGCTTCGCTGGGGGTCTTGGGGCCAGGTGAGATGACGATGCGCTCGGGCGCCAGGCGTTCGATCTCCTTGATTGACGTCTGGTCGTTGCGCCGCACCTCGACCTGGGCGCCCAGTTCGCCCAGGTACTGGACAAGGTTGTAAGTGAAGGAGTCGTAGTTGTCGATGACCAGGATCATCGGCCGTCCGTGTCCTAACGAAGATCGCACCCGAATCGGAACTAGCATTATAGCAGGCTCTTGCGTCTGCACTGCCGTGCGGACCTTGTCCCCGGGTCACGCATCGATGGTGGTTTTGCTTTGCGCTTCGAGGCCTGAGGACGTATGATAGTAAGTGAAGTTCAATCATTGAGCTTCGCAATTCAATTTCATAAGAAGAGGAGAAACCCAATGAGCAGGAAGCTCACGATGCTCGGTGCCGCGTTGCTCATGTTTGGATCGATGGTGTGCGCCGCTCAGACTGCGGCAAAGGTTACCAAGACCGCCAAGGCCGCGACCGCAGAGAAGACTTACTATGTCACTGTCAGCGACAGCAACTGCGGTTTGAAGCACGCCCAGCCGAGTGCTGAAGCGGCGGCGTGTGTCGCCAAGTGCGTAACGGGCGGCGCGAAGTACGTTGCGGTGTACCGCGGCAAGGTCTACCAGTTGACGCCGCAGGACAAGTTCGCCGATTTCGCCGGCAAGCGCGCTAAAGTCACCGGAACGCGCAGCGGCGACACCATCACGGCAACGAACGTTGAGGCACTCAAGTCCGGCACGAAGTCCAAGGCTAAGAAAGCGGCCACCGGAACCAGCGGTCGCTAGACACGGTCAACTTGGAGGCGTCGTAGCGCTCTACGATACAGAAGGCCACTCCGTCGAGTGGCCTTTCTCGTTTGACGCGCAACCGATGATTGTGCGCCCGTGAATCCCAGGATGTGCGACCACGGCCGGCATTCCTATAAGATGCAGACCATGACCAGTGTGCGGAACCCCTACGGCCGGTTCGTAAGGTCCGCGCTTGCGGTGATCCTCATAACCTCGACCTTCGCCTTGTACGGTCGCGCGAGAGACGCGAAACTCCCGGTCGCCAACGTGATCAAGCCGAACGATCCCAACATCCGCTTTGTCGGGCACTGGGACAAATCGAATCTGGCTGACCAAGCGGTGACGGTCAACTCCGGCTCGAGGATCATCTGCGCCTTCACCGGCCACACCGTGCGCGGGTTATTCGGCACGAAAGGGATTACGTCGCCCGCCGAAATCTACGCCTCGATTGACGGCACTGCGCCGCTGGTCTACAGCATCGACGACGGGTTGATCAACCTCACGCCCGGTTCACTCCGGGGAAAGCGGCACCAACTCGAGATCGACGTGAAGGACGTCGACGAGCACCCCAATCGTTGGATCCCGCCGCTCGAGAGCGCCCTGGTCTTCCAAGGCCTCATGCTCGACCGCGGCGCCAAGACCTTGCCGCTGCCTCCGCCCGGCGACCTCAAGATGGAGTTCTACGGCGACTCGATCACCCAAGGTGTGGCAGTGCTCTCGCCGGTCTACCGGCCTGAGGGATCCGACGGCACCGAGGACTACGCTTTCCTCACCGCGCTCGCCTTCGGCGCCGTCCACAACCAGATCGGATTCGGCAGGCAGGGAATCATCCGCGAGGGCAATGGCAACGTGCCCCCCGCTCCTGAGTCCTTCGGGTGGAACTACCAGGGATCGCGCGCCGATCCGGCGTTCGTCCCGGAGGTTGTCGTCGTCAACCAGGGCACCAACGATCAGTCCTACCCGTCCGAGCGTTTTCAGCCGGCTTACAAGTCCTACATCGAAGAGATCCGTAAGGCTTACCCGAGTGCGTGGATTTTCTGCCTCAGGACGTTCGGCGGGTTTCACGAGGCGGACATCAAGTCGGCGGTCGAGTCCATCGCCGATCCGAGAATCATCTACGTCGACACGACCGGCTGGCTCGAGAAGCCGGACTACACCGACGGGGTTCATCCGAACGTCGAGGGTCACGCGAAGGCGGCGCGGAAACTGGTGGAGGTAATCGCCGCCCACACCGGACTCAAGCCGGTTCACGAGATTGAGTCAAGATAGGCGCGGTGTGATGCCCGGTCAGGTGCTCACGGCACTCTTCGAGGAGCAGACAAGATGAAAAACCGCGGGACGAAATCGGGTGAGACGAGTGGCGGCGGAAGGCGGTCCTTCCTGAAGAAGGCGGGCGCGGCCGTCGCGGGACTGGGTGGCGCCTTGCCGTTCGCTTCGCGCGATGCCGTCGCGCGCCCTCCAGGCGAGTCTTCGACACCGCCACCTTTCAAGCTCGGCCTCGTCACCTACGAACTCGCCAAGGACTGGGACATCGACACCCTCATCAAGAATTGTGAGGCGACGGACTTTGAAGGGGTCGAGCTGCGCACTACGCACAAGCATGGCGTAGAGCCTTCGATCTCGGCGGATCGCCGCGTCGAAGTGCGCAAGCGCTTCGCAGATTCGCGCGTGCGCCTGGTGAGCCTGGGCTCGACCTGCGAGTACGAGTCACCGGACCAGAGCGCGGTCCAGCACAACATCGAGGAGACCCGGCACTTCTGCCAGCTTGCGCATGACGTCGGGGCCATGGGCGTCAAGGTACGCCCCAACGGCTTCCCGCGCAACTCCGATCACGCGCGCGTGCTCGAGCAGATCGGCCACGCGCTCGCCGAGTGCGGCAACATCGCGCGCGACCTGGGCGTCGAGATCTGGCTCGAAGTCCACGGGACGGAGACCGAGCGCCCGGAGAACATCCACCGCATCATGGAGGTCGCGAATCACCCTGCGGTCGGCATCTGCTGGAACTCGAATGATACCGACGTCGCCGACGGGTCGGTCCGGCAGAGTTTCGACTTGCTCAAGCCTTGGCTCAAGAGTTGCCACATCAACGAACTCTGGCGTACTGCTCCACCCTGGGCTGGATCTGGTACGAGTAGCGCCGAGATGCAGGCGCGCGTGACGGCGGGATTCCCGGAGTGGCGCAAACTCTACCCGTGGCACGAACTGTTTACGCTGTTCCGCAGAGTGGACTACGACCGCTATACGTTCGCCGAGATTCCCGCCAGCCCTGAGCCACTGCGTCTCATGCACTATTACCGCGCGCTGTGGGAATACCACGCCGCTTAGCGATTTGCCGGACGACTTTGGAACCGCGTCATTCCGAGCGAAGCGAGGAATCTCGCTCTGAGTTATCTTAAAGTCCGCGTTCTGCCAGCTCGAACGCCTTGAGCATGGCTTTCGCTTTGTTCATGGACTCCTGGTATTCCTCGGCGGGAACCGAGTCGGCAACGATGCCGGCGCCGGCCTGGAGGTAGGCGAAGCCGTCTTTGACGAGCACCGTGCGGATGACGATGCAGGAGTTCAAGTAGCCCGAGAAATCGAGGTAGAGCACCGAACCGCCGTAGAGGCCGCGGCGCGTCGGCTCGAGCTCATCGATGATCTCCATGGCCCGGACTTTGGGTGCGCCGGAGAGCGTGCCGGCCGGAAAGCAGGCGGCGAGCGCGGCGTAGCTGTCGGCGTCAGGACGGAGCTTCCCCTGGATCAGCGAGACCAGGTGCATGACGTGCGAGTAGCGCTCCACGAACATGATCTCCTTGGGGCGTACACTGGAAAACTCCGAGACCCGGCCCACGTCGTTGCGACCGAGGTCCACCAGCATGATGTGTTCGGCGCGCTCTTTCTCGCTCGAGCGGAGCTCCTCTTCGAGGCGGCGGTCTTCCTCTTCCGTCCTCCCGCGCGGCCGCGTGCCAGCAATCGGACGATACTCGACGCTCCGCCCCGCCACTTTCACCAGCATCTCGGGTGACGAACCCAGTACCGTGGCCTCGCCCAGACGCAGGAAATACATGTAAGGCGACGGGTTGACGACGCGCAAGGCGCGGTAAATGTCGAAGGGCGGCACGCGCACCGGCACTTTGAGCCGCTGCGAGAGAACGACCTGGAACACGTCGCCGGCGCGAATGTACTCCTTGCCGCGCTCGACCATGCGCTCGTAAGTCTCGCGCGTCATGTTGGCGCGATAACGGAGCGGCCCACGCGGACGGCGGGAGCGCGGCAGGCGCAGCGGACGCTCGAGGGCGCGCGCCAGGCGCTCGAGGTGCTGGACGGCGGCATCGTACTTGGAACGCAAGCTCCCGGCGCCTTCCTCGGTGAGGACGTTGGAAATCAGGAACAGACGGTGGCGGACGTGGTCGAAGGCGACGAGGTTCGCGAAGTACATGAAGGCCGCGTCGTCCACGTCAACGTCCGGCGCGACCCTCGGTGGGAGCTTTTCGAGCTGGCGCACCGCCTCGTAAGCCAGATACCCGACCGCTCCGGCAGAGAACGGCGGCAGCGCTTCGGTGGTGCTGCCTGCGACCTCAACCGGACGGTACCTGGCGCCAACCCGCCGCAGGTACTCGAAGATGTTGCCCGACTCGGTTTGCCGCTCGGCGCCGCGCGCGAGCGTGATCTGGCTGCCGCGACAGCTCACCACTTGGAAGGGGTCAACACCGAAGAAGGTGTAGCGTCCGAGACGCTCGCCGCCTTCCACACTCTCCAGCAGGAAGCTGTAGGGATGGGCCTTCAGGCCGCGCTGATCCTGGGGAGCGAGCCGGAGGAAGGCGGAGACGGGACTGAGCAGGTCGGCGACGATGGTGGCATACACGGGCACGACGTTGCCGCGCGCGGCAAGGCGTCGAAACTCGGCGAAGCTGGGCGTCACGAACATATGGGAATTCAAGAAGCCAACCGTCGAAAGTTGTGGGGTCGAAAGCCGCGAAAGGCTTATCGAAGCTGCCAGAACAGGAACCCGAGCTCGTCGGTCAGTTCGTCGATCTGCTTGGGCAGCGGACGTCCGCCGGAATGGCCCGACTTGGTGTCGTAATCGAGCAGGACGGGGCGTTCGGCGCTCGAGGCGCCGGTGGCCCACTGAAGCATGGCGGTCATCTTGCGCGCGTGCAGTGGATCGACGCGCGTATCGCCGTCGCCACTCACCATGAGCACCGCCGGATACGCCGCGGCTTCCTTTACATGCTGGTAAGGCGAGTACGCGTAGATGTACTTGAACTGCTCCGGGTTCTCAGCGGAGCCGTACTCCGGCACCCAGAAACGCGCGACCAGGAAATTCTGGTAGCGCAGCATGTCGAGCAGTGGGTAGCGGCATACGACCGCCCGGAACAAGTCGGGACGCTGGGTCAGCGCGGCGCCGACCAGCAGTCCGCCGTTCGAGCCGCCGGCAATCGAGAGCTTCGAGGGCTGGGTGTACTTATTCTGTATCAGCCACTCGGCCGCGGCGATGAAATCGTCGAAGACGGTTTGCTTGTGGGCGAGCATGCCGGCCTGATGCCACTTCTCGCCGAATTCGCCGCCGCCGCGGAGACTGGGCAGCGCGAAGACGCCGCCGTGTTCCGCCCAGACGGCCGCTTCGGGTGAGAAGTAGGGCGTCATGCTGAGGTTAAAGCCACCGTACCCGGTCAGCAGCGCTGGGTTCGAGCCGTTGCGCTCCAGACCCTTCTTATACACGAGAAACATGGGGACTCGAGTCTTGTCCTTGGACTCGTACCAGACTTGATCCACCTGAAACCGGGGGGAATCAATTGGCACCTGCGTGCGCACCCAGACCTGCTGCCGGCCGCTCGCGACCTCGTAGCGGTAGATGGTCGGCGGCACGAGGAACGAGTCGAAAGCAAAGAACGCCTCGCCGTTTTTCCACTGGCCGGTGATCCCTGCCACCGTGCCCAGCGAAGGGAGCGCAATATCGCGCGCGTTGCGGCCGTCGGCGTCGAAGATGTTCAGCCGCGAGGTAGCATCCCGCGTGTATTCCACGAGCAGCTTGCCGCCCACGGCATTGAAGCTGTCGATGACGGCATCGCTCTCCGGGATGATCTCGCGCCAGCGCTCGCGCTCGGGATGATCGAGGTCGAGAGCTATGATGCGGTTCTTCGGAGCTTTCCAATTCGTTTGTATAAACAATTCGTTGCCGGCAATCTGGCCGAAGAAGCGCGCGTCGATATCATTCACGACAGGCCGAATCGCGCCCTGGCGGGCGAGGTCCTGGACGTAAATCTCCGTCTTGTCCGCTGACGAGCCATAAATGACGTGCAGGATGAGGTAGTGGCCGTCTTCCGAGACGTCCGCACCGATGCCTTTCCCTGCGTCATAGCCTTTGCCGAAAATCTCGGCGTCATGCGAGGGATCCGCGCCCAGTTGGTGGTAGTAGACACGCGGACCGTCAGGGGTGTGGCGCGAGTAGTAAAGTCCAGTCTTATCGGGTTTGATCGCGATGCCTTCGTAGCGTGCGTTAGGCAGTACGTCAGCCAGATTGGTGCGCGTATCCACGTTGAGTAGGCGGACCGAGACCTCGTCTTGCCCGCCCTTTCGGATGCCGTAGGCAAGCACGGTGCCGTCGTCCGAAACATCCTCGAGCTGAACGCTGGTCGAGTGGTCGGGGCTCAGCGGGGCGGGATCCACCAGGACTTCGTCCTGGCCCGCAAGTCCCTGCCGGAGGTTGATGGTGAAGAGGTCCTGATCGGCGAGCCTCCGCATGAAGAAGTAGCGTCCGTGACGCAAGCGCGGCAGGCCCGTCGTATCAACCTTCATCAACGCCGCGACGTCTTGCTTCAGTTGCTCACGTCCGGGCAAAGAATCGAGGATGGGCCGCGAGTACGCGTTCTCGGCGTCGATCCAGGCGCGGGTCTCCGGGCTGTGCTGATCCTCGAGCCACCGGTAGGGGTCGGGAATCCTGACCCCATGCAGCACATCGACTACATCGTCCCGACGCGTCGACGGAGGCGGCGCAGGGGCGGGTTGGTTTGCGTTGGACACACGATGCTCCAGAGGGTGAGCAAGCCCGAAACGCGACGGCCAGTCCAAAGAGAGCAGTGAAAGGACCAGGATCAGAAGGAACCCGAGCTTGCCTACTTCCCTGCGAAGCGCCGGCGGATTGATGTCGGACGGACCAGTCTGGCGGCTCATGGTTAGATACGATGCGTTTGGAGGCCGCGGTGGCCGATCTTGATTCGTTGTCGCCATTTCTTGCTCCCGTTGTCAAGCGGTGGTCGAGTGGCTGAGGGCCTGTCGTACGGCTTGTTCCATCAGGGCGCGCGGCGCAGCGTGGCCGGTCCAGATCTCGAACTGCCGAGCGCCCTGTGCCACCAGCATTTCGAGGCCCGGTATGGCAATCAGACCGCGTCCCCGGGCCTGCGCCAGGAAGCGCGTCTGCATGGGGTGGTACACCATGTCAAAGACCACGCGGGCGCGCAGCCGTGCGAGGTCGATGGGTGCGGCGTCGACGTAAGGCGCCATGCCCACCGGGGTGGCGTTGATCACGGCGTCCACGTCCAGGGCGTCTGCTGCTGACCACGGAACGGCTTCAGCGGAGACGCTGTGAGCCAGGCGCCGAGCTGTCACTTCGCGCCGGGCGGCGATGAAGACCAGAGCCCCCTCGGCGCGCAGGGCGTAGGCGGCAGCGCGCGCTGCGCCGCCCGCGCCCAGGATCAGAATGCGGCTGCCGGCCAGCCGCAGACGCTTGACGAGCACCTCGACCACCGCCGCCGCGTCGGTGTTCCAGCCCATCCAGCGGCCGTGCTGGACGGCGACCGTGTTGCACGCGCCGATGCGCGCCGCCAGCGGATCAAGCCAGTCCAGCTCCCGAATGATCGCTCGCTTGTACGGCATGGTCACGCTGAAGCCCATGAATCCCAGCTTGCGCGCGAAAAACAGGAAGTCCTGCAAGCGAGGCGTCTCGCAAGGCAGATAGACCCCGTTGACGTGCTTGGCCTGGAGGGCGGCATTCTGCATGGCGGGCGACAGCGACATTGACGCGTGCGACCCTACGACGCCAAAGAACTGGGTGTGCTGGTCGAGGTGCTCCACATGGTAGACGGAGCGCATCACTTCCGCGGGAAGTTGGCCAGGCGCCACGCTCAGATGCTCCGCTGCGGCGGCGTAGGTGAACGGCGAACCCCACTTCAAGGCGAGCACGCGAGAAGGAATCCCCGAGCCACCCAGTCCAAAAGCCACGAGCCTCGGGGTTCGTCCCCGGTGCTTCTTGAGGAGCTTCAGAAACTGCAGGTTGTCGCGCAGAGTGGAGGCCCGACAGGCAATTTTCACCACTTGGGCGGGTAGCCGCGACAGGCGGCTGCGGATCTTGCCCAGCGGCGGAATGCGTCGATAGTTATGATAAGAGACAATCAGCTTGGCGGGCTGGAACTGCGCGAGCCAAGCCGAGCCCGCCCGGTTGACTGACTCGAGTTCGACGTCCACCCATTGGCAGCCGGCGCGAATCGCGCTGCGCAACACCTGCGCCTGCTGGGCCACCGAGCCTCGGTAGAGCCCCCCGGCTTCTGTGCGGCGGCAGGTGGCGATGGTCTGCGGGAAATGGAGACGCAAGAGCATTTGATGGATTCCCGCCTCGAGGTCGCGCGACTCGGGCAGATAGTCGAGGCGAAGCTCGTAGCCGATGCTGGAGCCCGCGACGTGCTCCGCCTGAGCTTCCATCGCGCTCAAAGAGGGCGCGGCGAGGGTCACAAAGAGATAGGGGGCACGGGGCTTGGCCACGTCCGATCCTCGGTCGGGAAAAGGTCGCGTGAAACTACTGACTATAAAGCCCTTGCGCGGGAAAAGGCAAGGAAATCCAGTGCTGATGCCGTGAAATCCAAGTGTTGTTAAGAAGGCACACCTGGGGCTTCGTTGAGCTGCTAAACTACGTGGATTCAACAAGGTTACACGACAACGCGAGCGCGAATCACCAGGCTTCCGCCAAAGTTGAGCCTAGGTGAGAAACACGATGATGGCCGGGGTACCCACCGGGATATATTCGCCTGTGAAGCTGAGGCCACCGGTTTCCCGGTTGACGCGGAAGGTGGCGATCGCGTCACTCCTCTGGTTGCACGAGTAAAGGAAGTTGCCCGTAGGATCGATATTAAAGCTGCGCGGGTAATCGCCCCGGGTCCACGCTTCCCCAGCGAACGTCAGGGTGCCTGCCTTACTAATCGAAAACCAGGCGATACTGTCGTGCAGCCGGTTCGCAGCGTAAACGAATTTCCCGTCGGGCGAGACCACGACCTCCGACGTAAAGTTGGTGCCAGTGAAACCCGGGGGGAGGCTTGAGAGGGTCTGTTTCGCAGTGAGTCGTCCAGTCGCAGCGTCATAGTCGAACGCCACAAGCGTGGAAGCTTCTTCTTGCAGCGAATACATCCAGCGGCCGTTGGGATGGAAAGTGAAGTGACGCGGGCCATCGCCCGGAGGAAGCGCTACCGACGGTGGATCGTTGGCAGAGAGCGTACCTTTCTGGCCGTCGAACTTCCAAATGAAGATCCGGTCGAGTCCGAGGTCACTGGCGAGAACGAATCGACCCGTTGGGTCGGCCTGGATCATGTGCGCGTGAGGGTGGTCGTGGCCGCTGATGGCAAAGCTCCCGGGGGGTGCGCTGGCCGCACGCGTCGGCCCCACCGTGCCTTGATTATGGATCACATCGGTCGGGGAACCCAGTTCACCGTTTGGTCCGACGGGAAGCACGGCCACGGTCCCTCCCGCGTAGTTCGCGACCAGAATGTGCTTGCCTGCAGGGTGGACGCTCAGGTGGGCGGGGCCGGCGCCTTCTGAGCTGACAGTGTTGAGCAGCGTTAGTCGTCCACTCGAGCGATCGATCAAGTAGGCGCTGACCGAGCCCGAGTCCTTGCCCTGATAAGTCGCCGTCTCATTCGCCGAGTACAGATGAGTCCTGGAGGGGTCGAACGCGAGCCATGCCGGATTCGAACCGCTCCGGAAGACCTCGCGCTGCGACAGCGCTCCGCTCGTAAGATTCACCTGAAACAGGTAGATCCCCTGCCCATAGCCTGTGCTTCCCTCGGGACCTTGCGGTGAGCTGTAGGTGCCCACATAGGCCAGAATGGATTCCTTCCTCGAATCCGCCCGATTCCGCTGCACCCGCGCGAGGGACGGTCCCATCGCGGCCCCAGTGGCACTCAAACCCGCGGCGCGCTTCAGGAATCCACGGCGCGAGGTGTTGTTGGTATCGCGACGCGGCGATTGTCCCTCACTAGGTGACATCCTACTCTCCTCTCTGTGCTGGTCCGAGCGGCGCTACAATCGAAAACGGTCGGATTATGGGATGACTCGACCCAGAAGGCAAGCCCTACCGAGTAGTTAATCGCCCTTGGCGCCGTCAATTCGGACCTCGCGCCGGGCCATCTTCGCCCGCTCACCGCCTGGAAGCTCTGATATAGTCTGGAAGCTCTGATATAGTATCGAGTCACACGTTCCCAAGCATTACTCGCGAATCACCCGTGAATCAGTCGGCGGCGCGGGCTCGCCTTCGAGGCGTCACAGACGCGCGCGCCGGCATTCCCTTCGAGGTGATGATGAAACTTCCCCGCCTCACGCTCGTGGTCTTCCTCCTGTGTCGTGCTGCGGCCGTAGCGCAAACCCCGGTCGAACAACATCTCCGCGGCCTTGCCTGGCAACCCTACCAGGACCAAGCCGTCCACCTGCTTCAGGACTACCTTCGCCTCGACACCTCCAATCCGCCGGGCAACGAGCGCCTGGCCGCCGATTTCTTTCACCGGCTGTTCGACGCCGCCGGTATCCCTAATACCACCTACCCGTACGCGCCGGGGCGCGCCAATTTCTACGCCATTCTCAAAGGGGACGGCAGCCTGCGCCCAATCGTTCTGCTCAGTCATATGGACGTGGTGCGAGCGGAGCCTGCCAACTGGAAGGTTCCGCCTTTTGCGGGTGAGATTGTGAACGGCGAACTTTACGGCCGCGGCGCCCTCGACATGAAGGACGAAGGCCTGCTTCAGGCAATGGTGATGCTCGTCGCGGCGCGTGAGAAGCTGCCGCTCAAGCGCGACCTGATCTTTCTCGCTACCGCCGACGAAGAAGTGAATGACACGGGCAGCGGGTGGGTGATCGCGCACCATCCGGAGTTGGTCAAGAACGCAGAGTACATCGTCACCGAAGGCGGCTCGAATCTGATTCACGCGGGCGGCAAAACGGTTTACGGGATCGGGGTGGCGGAGAAGGCGCCGTTCTGGATTCGCCTGACCGCGCACGGCCGCGGCGGACACGGCTCGATTCCCATCGCCGACTCGGCGCCTGACCGCCTGGTGCGCGCCATGGCTCGCGTCGTCAACTGGCAGACGCCCATCCGCCTGCTGCCTGCGGTCGAGCAATACTTTCACCAGATCGCCTCGATGGAGTCCGAGCCGCGCGCCTCGGAGTTTCGCAACATCCGCAAATCGCTTGAGAATCCCGCGTTCGCCAAGGCCCTGACCGAGGACGAAGACTTCAATTATATGCTGCGCGATACCGTGAGCCTGACGGTACTCAAGGGCAGCCCGCAAACCAACGTCATCCCCGATACCGCCTCCTGCGACCTCGATATCCGCCTGCTGCCGGGCGAGGATCCGCAGGCGTTCCTTGCCGAGCTCAAATCGGTCGTGGCCGACGACCGCATCGAGCTCGAGCTTATCAACCGCTATCGCCCGCCGAATTCGTCGTCGACCGGCACGACGCTTTATCGCTCTATCGAGCAGGCAGTCCACGAATATAGTCCCAAGGCGCTGATCGCCCCGACGCTCAACAGCGGCTACACCGAGTGCCAGATGTATCGCCCCCTGGGACTCACCTGCTACGGCTTCATCCCCATCGAGGTGACTCCCGAGGAGGAATCGACCGAGCATGCCGCGAACGAACGCGTCCCCGTCGAGCAGATCCGGCGCGGCGTGAAGATGCTCTACGAGGTCGTGGCGCGTGTCGCGAACGAGCCGTGAGCCGATGAAGCGCGAATTCCCCGATCATCCTCTGGTGGGCGTGGGCGGCGTGGTGATCCACCGCGGCCGGGTGCTCTTAATCCGCCGCGGGGGTGAGCCGCTGAAGGGCGAGTGGTCGATCCCGGGCGGCCTGGTCGAGCTGGGCGAGGAGCTGGCAGAAGGCGCGCGCCGCGAGTTGCGCGAGGAAACCGGCCTCGCGGTCGAGCCGCTCGAGGTGATTGCGGTGTTCGACCGCATTATGTACGGCACGACGCGGCACAGCGTCCGAGCGACGGCGAAAGGCCGTTCGCCGGCGAAGGCGAGGAGAAGCAGTCGCCGCGTCCGCTACCACTACGTCATCGTTGATTACGTCTGCCGGCTGAAGGGCGGCCGCTTGACGCCGGGGTCGGATGTGGTCGACGCGCGCTGGGTCCGCCGCGAAGATTTGCCCCAGTACCACCTGACCGAGATGGCGACGTCGGTGGTCGAGCGGGCATTTAAGTTTTTCAGGAAGCGGAAATGAAAAAGCCCCTGGCCGTGCGCTGTTCGCATGACCAGGGGCCCGGGTGCTGATGGGGATTGGCTTGCTCGCCGTTCAGCGAATCGAGGCGCTGACCAGCGCTTCCAACCACATCCCTCTTCGCTACAAGAGGGTCCACAAACTAAGCGCCAGCGAGCGCCTAAGCCTCAGCACCCTCGCTAAGTCTACAGTCCGTTGACATGGATCACCTCCTTTCTAGCGTTGGCGCGATAATAAGTCGCGTCATCGCGCGAGTCAAGAAAAAATCGCTTCGGCGGCGAAAAAAACGTCCGTGCGAGAGGAAACTCGTAACCAGAGAAGCGCATCGCGCGCCGGACGCCGTCAGGCTTCCGCGTGAGTGTGAGCTGCGGAAGTGGCTAAACGGCAGGCTCGGAGCGGGGGCTTCGGTCGCGCGAGTATTGCCCTCTCCAGGCGCGCCAGCGGAGCCGGACGAGGTCGAGGAACATGGTCGAGGAGTCGCGCAGGAAGCGGACCTTGGTGGCCGGGTTGTCATACCAGCGCACCGGGACTTCGACCAGCTTGCCGCCCAGCCGCTCGATGAGGAAGAGCAACTCGGGGTCGAAGCCAAAACCTTTGCAGCGCTGGAGCTCGAAAGCACGCCGCGTCGTCGCTCGGCGAAAGAGTTTGAGGCCGCACTGGGTGTCGCGGATTCTCAGCCCGGTGAAGAGTCGCACCAGCAGATTGAATCCGCGTCCGGCGTACTCACGAAACCAGGGCTGGTGGACACCCACCAGTTCGCGTTGGAGCGCCCGCGAGCCTACGGCGGCGTCGGCGCCTGAGGACTCGAGCGCGTCGAGAAGCTTGTCCGCCTCCTCGATGGGTGCGGAGAGGTCAGCGTCGGTAAAGAGGACGAATTCACCGCGCGCTTCAAGCACCCCGCGCCGCACGCTGAATCCCTTCCCCTGGTTGGGCTCGTTGCGGAGGACCCGCAGGGCAGGGAATCGGGCGCCCGCCTCGCGCAGCAGTTCGGGCGTCGTGTCCACGGAGCCATCGTCGACCACCACCAGTTCGGACGAGAAGCTCTTCGCCTGGAGATATTGGCGGATCTTTTCGAGCGACGTTCCGATGCGCAGATACTCGTTGTAGGCAGGAATCACGACGCTCAGGAACGGCTCGGCCATCGAGCGTGACTATACGGGAGAACGCGGAGTTCGTCAAAGGCGGCTGGGACGGCGAAGGCCGGCTGGCCTAGTGAATCCACTCGTGCTTTTCCGGAAAGCCGTGTTTGCCTATCAGGGGGACGAACATGCAAGGGTCAAGAAAGCGCGTCGAGAATTCGGTACCTTGTCGGGTCACGAGTTCGAGCTGTTGATGGTGGCTGTCGCCGACAGGGATGATGAGTCGCCCGCCCTCGGCGAGCTGGCTCTTGAGGGTCTCGGGCACTTCGGGCGCAGCCGCCGTCACCAGGATGACATCGTACGGCGCGGCTTCAGGATATCCCTCGCTCCCGTCGCCCCAGATGACCTCGACGCGCGTGTAACCCAGACGGGCAAGCCGCGCGCGCGCCACCTGGGCGAGATCGAAGTTGCGCTCGAGGGTATAGACGCGGGCGCCGAGGTGCGCGAGGATGGCCGCCTGGTATCCGCTGCCCGTGCCGATTTCGAGCGCCTTCATCCCCGGCTCGAGGCGTGCCGCCTCGGTCATCGCCGCGACGATGTAAGGCTGAGAGATAGCCTCGGAACTGCCAAGGGCGATGGGCCGATCCTCGTAGGCGTTCTCGATCGCACCCATGGGCACGAACTCGTGGCGCGGAACCTCGAACATCGCCTGGAGCACTCGTTCGTCGCGGACCCCACGCCGGCGGATCTGGTGCTCGACCATATCGTGGCGCTCGGCTTCAAACGGTATCACGCTGCTTGGCCCTCAGGACTACCTCGTGCTTCCCTTAGTATAGACTCAATTGCCGGAGAGCGGGCGGGGCGGAGCTATAATAACAAGGCAATGAGCTCGCAGCTCTCAGCGATCAGCTCGCTGACCGCTTCCAGCTTATCTGGGCCAACGCTGACTGCTGATTGCGACCGTCATGAATCGCGAAAAATACTCCCGCCAGATTCTCTTCCCGCCCATCGGAGCGGAAGGACAGGAAAGGCTGCTCGAGTCGAAGGCGCTCATCCTTGGCTGCGGCGCGTTGGGGACGGCGCAGGCGAACGCGTTGGTGCGCGCGGGCGTGGGGACCGTGCGCATCGTCGACCGCGATTACGTTGAGCCGTCGAACTTGCAACGCCAGATGCTGTTTGACGAGGCGGATGCGGCGGAGAATCTGCCCAAGGCGGTCGCTGCTGAGCGCAAGCTGCGCGCCGTGAACCGCGACGTGCGGGTGGAGGGCATCGTCGCCGACTTCGACAGCCGCAACGCCCAGGAATTGGCCGCGGGATTCCAGGTGATCCTCGACGGTACCGACAACTTCGAGACGCGGTATCTCGCGAACGACGTCGCGGTGAAGCTCTCGATTCCCTGGATCTACGGGGCAGCGGTTGGAAGCCTGGCGTCGACCATGACCATCCTGCCCGGCCGCAGCGCCTGCCTCGCTTGCGTCTATCCTGAACTTCCCAAGGGCCTGCATCCCACCTGCGACACGGTGGGCGTGATCTCACCCGCCGTCTCCTGGGCAGCCGCGATTCAGGTGAGCGAGGCGCTCAAGATCCTGCTCGGGCAAGAGCAAGCGCTCCACGGCGTGCTGATGTCGTACGACGTGTGGACAAATCGCCTTCAGCAGGTTACGCCGCGGCGCGACCCGGCGTGCCGCGTCTGCGGGGCGCGCGAGTTCGTGCACCTCGAGGGCGGGGGCGCGACCCACGTCACCCTGTGCGGCCGGAATTCCGTCCAGATTCACCAGCGCGAGTCGCGCGCGCTCGACCTTCGGGCGCTCCGCGACCGCCTCGAGCAGTTCGGGCCGGTGCGCTCGAACGCCTACCTGCTCAAGTGCCGGCTCGACCCTTACGAGCTGACCGTGTTTCCCGACGGCCGCGCCATCGTCAAGGGAACCGACGACCCAGCGGTCGCGCGCGGGATTTACGCCAAGTACATTGGGGCGTGAAGGTCTTTTGAAATCTGCGATCTCGAATTTGCGTCTTCGGGGAGTGCCGATGCGTATCCGTCTGCCGTTGTCTCTGCTGGTCTTCGCCTTTCTGATGCCGTCGCCTGCGGCACGCGCTCAGCAGCCGCCCGCAGCCACGCCTCAATCTGACCTGCACGCGAAGCTCGAGTCGCAGATGATGCACGTCGCCGATCATCTCGACGGCGTGCTGGGGTACGCCATCAAGGATCTCGCGACCGGCGAGAGTTTTGAGCACAACGCCGACCTGGTATTCCCGACCGCGAGTTCGATCAAGCTCACCGTACTGCTCGAGTTGATGCGCCAGGACCAGGAGGGCAAGCTCTCACTCAATGAGAAGCATACGATCCGGCATAGCGAGCTGCCGCCGGGCGACACCGATCCCATTCTGCACATGCTGGGCGACGGCACGGCCACTATGACGCTCCGCGACATTGCGACCTTCATGGTGGTGCTGAGTGACAACGGCGCGACCAATATCCTGATCGATCGCGTGGGCATGGACAACGTCAACGCCGAGACGGCCCGCCTCGGGCTCGCGCAAACGCATCTCCGCCGCCACATGATCGATATCGAGGCGGCGCGCCACGGCAAGGAGAACGTCTCGACGCCGCGCGAACTCGCCGCGCTGCTCGAGAAGGTCAAGAGCGGAAGCGTGCTCGACGCGGCTCACACCAAGGAGTACTTCGACCTGCTCGCGTTGCCCAAGGACAGCCTGTTCAACAAGGCACTGCCGCCGACGGTGCGCATCGAGGACAAGCCCGGTGCGCTCGACGCCGTGCGCTGTGACGCGGGAATCATCGAGATTGCGGGACACCCGTTCGTCATGAGCGTCATGACGACTTACCTTGCGACCAACGACGCGGGGGAGAACGCGGTGAAGCGCATCGCGCGCCTCGCCTACGAGTATTTCGACCGCCTGAGCCGCTCGAGCGCCTATGGGCGAGTGATTTCGGAGAAGTGATCACTCCTCCAGCCGGAAGTTTACGGTAATCGTTGTGACCACCTCGATAGGCTCTCCGTTCAGCAGCGTCGGCCGATAGTGCCACTGCTTGACGGCCTCGACGGCGGCCTGCGCGAGTGCGGGATCGGGATCGTTGATCACTTCGAGCGACAGGACGTTGCCTTCCAGGCTGATCACCGCATTCATCAGCACCGTTCCTTCAATCCCTTTTTCCTGTGCCTCCTCGGGATAGACCGGCTTGACTTGCGAGATCAGGTTGGCGGCCTGAAGGTCGCCGCCCACCCGGATTCGGTGTGGGACGCGCGGAGGCTTCTTGCCCTCAGTGGTCGCGAGATGGGACGATTTGGCGACTACGTCGACCGTCTCAGTCACCCGCCCGGGTTCGAGGATCACGTCGAGCCGCAAAGCCGCGTCCGGCTTCAGATCGAGCGCCGAGCGCCGCAGGAAGCCGAATCCCCGGTGCGCCACCTCGAGGTCGTAATGACCGGCAGGGATTGCCGGAAACTCGTAGACGCCTTCCTGGCTGGTTGAGACGGACTGCTTGACCTTGCTCTCCTGATTGGTAATCGTCACCGTCGCGTCAGGAACGACGGCGCCGCTTGGGTCGTAGACCGTACCCCAGATCTTGCCGGTGTCTTTCTTGGCGGATGCTTGCAAGGCGGCGAGGGGCAGGACCACGGTCGCGAGCGCCAGCACGGTCAGGACGCCGGCTCGCCGGGTCAGGCCGCGGCGATTGGCCGCGGGATCGAGTACGGCTCTCACGCGTGCCTCGAGGTTCGAGGGTTGGGCCATCGCCACGGCGGCCGCCCACGTTGTCCGCTGCGGCTGAAGGGAGCGGGCAAGCTCGACCAGGTGTCCCGCGTAATCCGCCGCCTGCGTGCCCAGACCGAGCACCCGATCGTCCGAAGCGTGCTCGCGCTCGTGGCGCTGATGACGGGCCGCCGCCCAAGCGAGCGGGTGAAACCAATAGGCCGCGCAGGCCAGTTGCGCGAGTGCCTGAGTCAGGCAGTCGTGACGCTGGATGTGCGCCAGCTCGTGAGCCAGCACGATTCTCAACCGCTCGCGCGGCCAGGCGCCGGCGGTCGCGGGGAGCAGAATCGCCGGGTGGACAACGCCGCAGGTCATGGGCATCGCGACCGCGTCGCTTTGGAATACGGTCACGGTGCGGCGGAGCCCCATTTGCCGGGCCAGCGCGCGAATCCTGTCGCGCACGTCTGTGCCCTCAACCTTCGTCGCGCGACGCACTAACCACTCGACTCGCGCCGTACCCAGAGCGCGGCGGGTGAGCACGAAGACGAAGCCCACCATCCAGGCGAGCAACGTCCACGTGGGCCAAGTCGCAAACACTGGAGTGGTCTCGGCGGGCGATAAGCGTACCTTCGCGAGACTCTTCGCGGTTGGGCGCGGGAGGACCAAGGCTTGGACATGGCCGCTTGCCACACGACCCGGCGTCGCGACGATGGTGGCGGGTGGCGGCAGAGCCACACGCCACGCGGGCAGAGCGAGCGAGAGAAGCGGCAGCACGAGGAGCGCGCCGAGGGCCGCGGTCCAGACGAGGTGTCGCACGGCGGCGGACGCTCGCCCGAGCGCGATCGACACGGCCATCGCTGCGATGAGGACCAGCGTGCCTTTGAGCGCCATCTCCACCAGGAAGGCGAGCCACGTGGCTTGATGCAGGGCCGGCGGGACCGGCAGCAAGAGCAATTCGAGGGTGTGGTTCATCATCATCCTTCCTTCCTGGTTTTCTCGATCAATTGGGAAAGCCGGTCGAGTTCTTCCGCCGACAGCTTGGCGGCGGAGCCGTCGAGGATCGCGGCCGCGGCGAGCTCGGCCGAGCCGTCGAAAAAGGTTTCGACGAGGTGCTTCAGGGCCGAGCGCTTGGCCCGCTCGCGGGGCAGAGTGGGCTGATAGACATAACGCAGCGCTTCCTCTTCGTGCCGGACGTGGCTCTTGCCTTCGAGAATGCGCAACATCGCCCGCACGGCGGAATAGCTCGGGGGATCGGGGAGTTGCCGGCGCACCTCGGCGGCAGTCGAGCGTCCGCGGCGGTACAGCACGTCCATGATCTGGCGTTCACGTCGGCTTAAATGGAGGAGCGTGGAAGCGCGCATCGGATCGGTCCTTCGCTGCAAAACTAGCACGATGCTAAAAATCTAGCATGTGGGGAAAACGCTTGTCAAGTGCCTTTTTTCGACGCCGCTGTTTCGGAAAATAGCCGGTGGCATCCCCTCACCGGGCGCCGGCGCGCCATCCTCTCCCCCAACGGGGGCGAGGGTATTTTCAGACTAGGGGTCACGGCGGGAGCCCAAAAGGGCCTTGACAATCGTCAGAAGAACATGCATGATAGCGCATGTGAGCTGATATGGACTACGCCGAGCAAATCCAAGCACTTGCTGACTTGACGCGCTTGCGCCTGCTCAACCTGCTGACCCAGGCGAAGGAGATTTGCGTTTGTGAGCTGGTCGATGCGCTGGCCCTACCGCAGTACGCCGTCTCGCGGCACCTCCACGTTCTCGAACAGGCAGGCTTTATCGAGGACCGCAAGGCGGGCCGCTGGGTCTATTACCGCATCGCGTCCGGCCTCAAACCCTACCGGCGGACGCTTCTCCGCGCCGTCACCGAGTTGCGCGACGAGAGCCCGGTGTTTCAGGCCGACGAGGAGCGCGCCAGCCGCCGCCTGAGCCTGCGCCGCGAGGGCGTCTGCTGCGTGGGCCTGGTATCAAGAATCGGCGGGGCGTTCGCGCCCACAGGAGGGAAATCATGATTCAGCCGATGGATGACGAACAAGGCATCAAGAGGACTGTTGAGAAGAAATACGCGGCGATTGCGCGCGGCGCACGCACGAGCTGCTGCTCGACCGCGAGTGTGCCTGACCAGAAGGTCTACAACATCGCGACCATGGCGCAGGCTTACACCACCGCTGAGCTCGAGGCACTCCCCGAGGGTGCGAACCTGGGCCTGGGTTGCGGCGATCCCACGGCGGACGCGGATCTCGCGCCGGGCCAGACGGTGCTCGACCTCGGAAGCGGCGCGGGTGTCGACTGCTTTCTCGCGGCGCGGCGAGTCGGTCCCGGAGGACACGTGATCGGCGTCGACATGACGGAGGCGATGCTGGCTCGCGCCCGGGCCAACGCGGCGCGCGGCGGGTTTAACAACGTGGAATTTCGTAAAGGCGAGATTGAGGCGTTACCGGTCGAGTCCTCGACCGTTGACCGCATCATCTCGAATTGCGTCATCAACCTCGCGCCCAACAAAGCGCGCGTCTTCGCCGAAGCTTATCGCGTGCTCAAGCCCGGCGGCGCAATCACCGTTTCCGACATCGTTTCGATCGGCTCGATCCCAGACGCGGCGCGCGCCGACCTCGAGGCGTGGGCCGGCTGCACAGTGGGAGCGCTCGAGAAGCACGCTTATCTCGACCTGGTGCGCGCCGCCGGATTCAGCGAAGCCTCCGTCGTCAAAGAGGTGGAGTACGAGTTTGGGCGCACGGCGGACTACGCTCTCGCCAGCCTCACGGTGCGCGCCGCGAAATAGGCTCTGCGGTCGCGCCGCTTTTCACGCGGATTTGGCAGGAGACGCCGGCCGGTCGGGTTCCTGGTAAAGGCCGATCACGTTGCCTCCGGGATCGCGGAACCTCGCGGTGATCTCGGGCGCATCCGCGCCGATCGGCTGCACGAGTTCGCCGCCGTGGGCGATCACGGCGTCCACGGTAGCGGCCACGCTGTCGACCATGATGTAGACGAGCAGGCCCGCTTCCCGCGACGCCGGGCGGCCGACGACCCACGTACCGCTCACTTCGCCGGTCGCGTCGTCGAAGGCGAGGGCGCCGTCGCCGCGCTTCCTGATCCTCCAGCCGAAAACCTTGGCGTAGAAGTCAGCCGAACGCTGGACGTCGACCGCGGGCATCTCGATGTAGCATACCTTGCCATTCGCCTGACTCGCCATCACGACTCCTCGAATTCAGACGCTCGGGTCGCTCAGCGGACCGCAAGCTCGCGCGTCAACTGGTAGTCGAGTACCGTGCCTTGCACCAAAGTGAGGTCGTCGCCGCGACGCCGCATCCGATCCACGAACCCGGTTGTACCACCGACCGCCATACCCACCAGGGGATGCGCGAAGAGCAGACCGATGAGCGCGCCGCCGCCCGCCATGCCCGCCGTTTCGCCGATCGTCTTGACTTTAGAACTCGGCCCTTCCACGGTGCCTTCCTGGCCTACCACTTTGGTGTGGTCGTTGCCGGAAGTGGTCGCGAGCACGGCGTTCACGGGGAAGCTGCGGCCGTCCGAGAGGACGATCTTGTCCGCCAGCAGGCGCATCTCACCCACGCCCTTGACGCGCCCCGGACGGCGCAGCGTGGCGACGCGGCCCATGAGGGTTGCGCCCACGGGAATCACGGTGCGCCCGTTGAGCATCACGGGTTCGCTGATGCCGGCGGTGAAGGCGTCACTCGGATAATTGACGCGAGTGCTCAGAGTCTGCATGAGCCGGCAATGGACGATGGTGCCAGCAGGAATGGTTTGCGCGAACGCGGCGCTGGGGATGAGCGCCCCTACGACAGCCAGGAACAGAATGCGCTTGATCATGCTCGATACCTCCATGGTTCGTTCGAGCCGGACCTGGCGCTGCCCAGCGTGACTTGAATTCGATGGATTGTGAGAACAGCGGCTAACCTGCCCTTAAGCGGCGGGCTAGCTTTGTCGCGACTAGGCCGGGACTGGCGAACGGCTCGTTACCCTCCTAACGCGCCGCCACCTCCGCAGCACCCTTGGGAGTGCTGATGTAACCCGTCACCTTGTCGGAGTCTACCTTATTGACCACCAGTTCGTAAAACTTTTTCGAGCCGCGCACGCTGAAGAAAATGGGCTCGTCGACGGTGCGATTGTCCTTGCGGACTTCCATGTCGTCAAGCAGCAGGGTGAGGTTGAACCGGTGCTTCTTGACGTTGGTCTTCTTCAGCATCAAGCCGACGCCCGCCACTTTCGTTTCCTGATTCTTGCTGGCAGCGAACTCAAAATAGTCGCGGTCACCCATCTTGCGCAAGGCTTCGATTTCGTTGTGGTTGGTGGCGATGAGCGTACCGAGCTCGCTACGCGCCATCCCCAGGTCCTTGCTCAGGGTATCCACTTTGGTCTTGGTGGCGCCCAAGTCAGTCTTGGTCGAGGTCACGTCCTGGCTGAGCGCGCCCACCTGCTGGGCGTCCGCCTTCGTCGCGAGTTGCGACTTGAGCTGTTCGGCTTCCTGCCGCTCATCGGCCTGCAGTTTGGACAACTTGGCAACGCTGGCGCGCGCCCGGCGCAGTTCGCTCTGGGTCATCCCCATGCTCTTCGAGGAGGACTCGAGTTCCTGCTTCAGGCCGTCGAGCATCTGCGCGTTGGATTTCTCGAGTTGGGAGATCTGGTCGTCCATCTTGGCGCTCAGGTCGCTGCGCGTCTTGGCCTGCGCCACTTCGAACGACTGGCGCGTGGTGCTGAGCTGACTCAGCGAGTAGATTTCGCCGATCACGAGCATAGCCAGAACCACGAAGACGGCGACAAATGCCGCGGTATGCGAATGCCCTTGCGGCGGCGGGGGAAGCACGACAGGAGTTTCCGTCGGGACTTCATCGATGGCCATCCGAGGCATCTCCTTTTTTTAAGGAGGTCGAGTGCCGTCAAGGCGACGGGCTGAGACCTCAGCCCGGGAGTGTAGCACGATCAGAACCACCATGTCGAGCTTTAACTATTGGCAAATCAAGAGGATAGTTGCGTAGGAGGGATCGCGCCTGGAATTTCTGTTGGAGCGCGGCTCACGCAGCGGACGGGCTGAAGCTCGCAATAGCGTCGGCCTCGTGGGGAAAAATTTCGAAGAAATGGTGCAGGTTCGCGGCTTCGAGGATGTGCAACGTCTCGGCCGAGAGGTCGCTGATTTTGACGACTCCTCCCTCGCGCTTGGCCGCCGAGACCGCGGCCACCAGCTCTCCGACGGCGGCGCTGTCGAGCAGGGTGACGCGCGCCAGGTTCACCACCACGTGGGCGTGGTGGGAGTTGATGGTGTCACGGATCGCCTGGCTGAGCTCCTTCGCGACTCCCGGCTTGTTGAGCCCGCTCAGCAGTTCGATCACCGTCACCGCCCCGGCTTCGCGGATTACCAGGTCGGGGTCGCCGCGTTTTTTGGTGGGTTCCATTTCCACCTCTCCTGGGTGCTCGTCTCCCTGCGGATTAGATGAAACCGGCTCAGACTGGGAGTCATTCTCACGACGGCGGGCGCGCTCCTCGACCCAGCCCTCTTTGTTGAGTTGGCGCGCCCGGCCGAGCGCCAGCGACCCCGGTGGAACGTCCTCGGTGATGGTCGAGCCAGCGGCAACGTAGGATCCCCGTCCGATAATCACCGGCGCAACCAGCATGCTTCCGCTGCCGATGAAGACGCCACGCTCGATCGAGGTCGGATGCTTGTGCTCGCCGTCATAGTTGCAGGTGACGGTGCCGGCTCCGATGTTAACGCCTTCCTCGAGCGTTGCGTCGCCGAGGTAGGTGAGGTGCAGGGCCTTGCTGCGGCGGCCGACGCGCGATTTCTTGACCTCGACGAAGTTGCCGATGCGCGCCTCGGATTCGATTACCGCGCCGTCACGCAGGTGGGCAAAGGGTCCGATGATCGCATCCTCGGCCACCTGGCAGCGGGCGATGAGCGACGATTGGCGCACCGTGACGCGGTCGCCCAGTTCCGAGTCGATGATGGTCGCCCAGGGGCCGAGCCGCGCGCCGCGTCCCACCCGCGTCTTTCCCGCGAGGATCACTCCCGGCTCGAGGATCGAGTCCGCGCCCACTTCCACGTCTTCGTCGATGTAGGTGATCGCAGGGTCGGCGAGGGTCACGCCGTCGCGCATCAGCGCTTCCGCCTTGCGCCGCCGCAGCATTTTCTCGACTTCGGCGAGCTCCACGCGATCGTTCACGCCCAGCACCTCGCGCGAGTCCGCGACCTCGAAGGCCGCGACGCGCTCGCCCTCGCGGTGGAAGATTTCGATGAGGTCGGTGAGCAGGTATTCGCGCTGAGCATTGTCGTTCGAGAGTAGGTCGAGGTGCGCGAGCAGCTTGGGACGTGAGAAGCAGATGATGCCGGAGCTGATCTCCTGGATGCGCCGCTCGGCGGGCGTCGCCACCTTTTCTTCTACGATGGCGCGTACAAGGCCGGATGACCCGGCAGATGCTGCCGCGCCGCGCTCCGCCGGCGTCGATCCCTTCGGACCTTTCGCGGCGGCGCGCACCACGCGTCCGTAGCCCGTAGGATTCTCGAGTCGCGTCGTCAGCACGGTGGCGGCGGCGCGCTCGCGCAAGTGCGCGTCCACCAGACCGCGCAGCGTCTCCGGACGCAGCAACGGGACGTCGCCCACCAGCACGACGACCGAGGGGCTGGGGCACTTCTCGAGCTGGCCGCGCGCCACCCTCACCGCGTGGCCCGTACCCAGTTGTTGGATCTGCTGGATGAAGCTGACGCCCGGCTGCGCCAGCGCCTCCTCGACCGCTTCGGCCTCGTGTCCGATGACCGCGTAGGTGCGCTCCGGCCGGGCGGCCAGCGCCGCGCGCAGCACGTACTCGCCCAGGGGCTTCCCCGCCAGCCGATGAAGCACCTTGGAGTGTTCGGACTTGAAGCGCGTCGCGCGGCCCGCCGCCAGAATCAGCACGGAGAAGGTCCGCTGCGACGCCTGCTCAGGCCGACTGGAAGCCCGCGTGGGAGCTCGCGGTCCAGGCTTTGCTTTCGCCATTCATCACCGGAGTACAATCAGATTCTTACGGCGAGCGCTAATAGTACGCCGTTCAAGGGGTGCGAGGCAAGGGGCGCGGTAACGGGCGCAGTGTCTCAGTTTGGGTCAAATGTCGGATTCTCCGACCCACGTCACGTTAAAGTAGATCTCTCCACTTTCAGCAATCTCAGCAGAATTGAATGACTTCAAGTAGGAGACGGTTTCTTCAGCCGCACGGGAAACGAACAAATTCCACCGCTCCCCGTCTTCGCGTTTCACGGCATTGCCGTGGGCTTCCCTCATCCCGCCCAGGCCGATGGGAAGGCTCTGTATGCTACTGCCGTCCAGAAGCCAAAGCTCCGTTCCAAGTACACAGTATCCGTGAGCGGCGAACCATTCAACCGCCGCGATCGCTTCGGCTGGCCTCCATGCAGCCTCCCTATGAGTCAGAAAGGCGGCATGGGCAAGTTGCTTGGGAAAGTCGGGAGGAAACGGCGCGCTAGGCATCTTGGCATCCTCACTTTGCAAGATCGCTGATTTCCTCAAGAGACCAGACGTGATCTGAAACTCCCGCCTCCATCGCTGGCGTCACCCGAAGGGTCTTGTGAATGCGTGCAAAACTATAATGCATGAAGTGTAGGGCAACCTGATAGGCGTGATTCTCGACCTTCTTGGAGAAGGCATTCGTCAGCCGGGTGAATCGGCGCATACCCATCCGCATGGTGAGATTCTGTCGCTCGACGTACGACGTGCTGATGTGCTTCGGGTCGGGGTTTCCCACAATGGTCGCCGCTGTAGCGCCCACATAGGTTGCGGGGCTGTATCGTCGCGCCTCTTCGTGCGGGGCCGCGCCATAGACCTTATGAAACTCCGCGCACGCCGTTCCTACGTCTTCCAAGAGACTAAGAATTGTGCCCTTGGCAACCCCGGTCATACGACTGGTAGCACGGATGGAATTGCCTTCCACGAGGGCGCTAATCACGGCGACTTGCTTGGAGAAAGGTAGTCTGTTCATGTCCGGTATTATGCCTGACCGCTCAAGCAGTGTCAAGCACTATATTCAGCCTGATTTCAACTATTTAACAAGGGTTCAAATTCAGCCTGGGAACTGCCATACTCTCCCCCGACTTAAACCAATTCTAAGGGGGATGGCCATGACACTCGCAATGGGCTTCAAATGCGTAGATGGCGTAATTCTTTGTGCCGATACCCAGCTAACGCTTCCGTATCCCTACTCAACCAAGTATCCAAGCAACAAGATTTTCGATTTTAGGGAGCTTCAAAGTGCACCTTTTTTTACCTACGCGGGAGACGTGGCCTTCTCGACTATGTGTATTCATCGAATCGCCAACAGGTTCTCCGAGACAGAGAAGAAGCGTGCGGCGGAGCGAGTTCTTGTCGAGGAGGTGAGAAAAATCCATGCCGAGTATCACTCTATCGATAAAGAGCTTTACCTTCAGTTGATTGTTGCATTTCGCAGGGCGGATGCGAAGGTGGCGCTTTATAGGGTTATGGGTGCTGCCGTTGAGCCTTGTGTCTCTTCCGTACCCGTCTGCGTTGGGGTTGGAACGCCTGTAGCGATGGCTGTCATGGCTCCATTTTACCCTGTCCCTATGACGATGTCAGAGGCTTGCCGGACGGCGGTGTATGCGCTTTTCCAGGTCAAGAATCAAGTAGAGGGAGTTGGCGGTCTGACCGAGATTGTCTTCCTTCGTGATGGCCGGGATCGCCAGTTCTACCACATCCCACTAAGCAGGGAGAGTGTTCGGGTATTCGAGGAAACCTTCACTGTCTTCCAAGAGGCGATCCGTCCAGTGCTGTTGACATATACCACGCTCGAAAGCGACACACCTGAATTCAAGGATTATCTAAAACAGTTCGAGAGACGGATGCTCCAAATGCGGTCGAAACACATGCAAGAGCAACGGCGTGCCGATAGAACCCTGAAAGACTTGCTTTCACCTAAATGGGGTGCTGATTACGAGTCTTAGACCAACGCGAGATGGCCGCTGCCTTCGCGATTTCCGAACGCTTCTTAGCGCTCAGTTTAGCAGCACGGGCCGGGCCGCCCACTTTGCCGCCAAGCCTTCCAAGGGCTACGGCAGCGGGATTTTTCCCGGTCTTGGCTTCGATGCTCTTGAAAATGCGGTCAGCAAGCAAAATTGGGTCTGTTCTTGAACGTTTAGGCATGACCCATGATGACCCGGCACCGGGCTGGGTGCAAGCAAAACGTGGCGGAAATTCAAATTGACCCACTACCGGTAACGGGCGCAGCGGACGACGGCCAGCACAAGGAAGACAGGGGAATCCCCGGCTCTGACGGTGCACGGAACCGGCACCGCGATGCGGGACGCTCGTACTCCAGAGCGCTGTGACCGGGAAAAGAAGGCGCGGACCCGAGAGGATGATCCGCGCCGAACGCCACGCAGATCCTCGCTCCGCCCCCCCCAGAGTTATGGGTGAGGCCGACGGCGGTCGGCTGTGCTTAACGCGGTGCACATACCTTGTCAGCAAGAATCACGCGGCACTGTCCCCCCGGGCAATCAGCCAATCACCTGAACGTTAAGGTGGGCTGATTCCTTTAGCAGTTTGCATGTAGGAAAAACCGGAAGGAGGAAGGTAGGACGGCGCGGGAATTCGACGGCGAGGGGCGTCGTAATGTAACCCAGGTCGCGAGCCCCGCGCACGGCCCCGCTGGCCTTCAGATCCCGAGGCTTGACAGGTACTGGTAACTCATCCTGGCGCTCTCGAGCGCCGACCCCTCGCACGAATTCTGCTCGACGAAGTAGTGCTTCACGCCACTCTCGATCGCCGCCGGCAGCACCCGCTTCCAGTCGATGGAGCCCCGTCCGACCTCGGTGAAGGAATCGGATCCCTCCTTGAAGTCTGTGGTCGGCGCGTGTCCAGGCTTCAGGTCTTTGAGGTGGAGCAGGGAGAAGCGGCCGGGATACTTGTTGAGCCAGGCCACCGGGTCGCGGCCCGCCCGGCTCACCCAGTAGGTGTCGAGCTCGATTTCGACGAACTTGGGATCGGTGCGGCGCAGCAGTTCGTCCAAACCCACCACGCCGCCGTAGCTGGTGAACTCGAAGTTGTGGCAGTGGTAGGCAAACTGCAGCCCGGCTCGTCGCGTCTGTTCGCCAACCTGGTTGAAGAGGTCAGCGAGGCGCCGGTAATCGTCCAGGGACTTGCGCTCGTTCGGCTGAAGCAAGGCGGCGCAGACCATGTAGTCGAGTCCGAGTTCCTTAGCGCTCGCGATGCGCTCGGCGAGGCCGGAGCGGAGCTCGGAGAGCATGTACTGGCCGCTCGGGCAGGCGAGTCCCGCGGCCTTCAGGGCGCGGCGAGTCTCAGACGCATTGCGGTTGAAAAAACTGTACAGCTCCACTTCCTGATATCCGATGTCCGAGATGTTGCGCAAAGTGCCTGCAAGATCCCGGGCGAGTGCGTGACGCACCGTGTAGAGCTGGAGTCCGAAGGGAGGACGCAAACGTGTGGGGAAGCGTCCGAAGGACGCAACAGTCCACGATTTTGACACTGTAGCTGGCACCTGTTCCCCCCGAAACAGGCTCGGAGTAAGCTGAGAAGGGGAATCATGTCACAGAAGAGCGCGAATTGCAATCCCGTCCCCAAATGGTAAGGGTGACATTAGACGCTAGTACCTGTCAAACCACTGGTGGGCCGCCCTGAACTCTCTGGCGCTGGGCGGTCTTGGGTCCGATTTTCCGGGACAACATGGATCCACCTAGCCTAGTGCGTCGGAAGTCCCTTGATGTGTCCGCGCCTCGTTTGCGGCAGCTCGCTGCCGATTTCGCCGGCGGCCGGCCCTCCCCAGCCGGGGGTCGATGTCCGGAACCGCAAAAACCGACAGCATAAAACGCATGCTGTGGCTACCCGCCCAGAGCTTGTCCTAGCGGGGCCAGGGGATTGCCGAAGACGGCGATCGCAGACAGTCGCACACCGCCGCTGCGGAATCAGGCCGCTGCTGTACAAGAGCGCGTCACTATATTTTGCAATCACCAATAAATTAAGGTCCTGGTGCGCCGTCTCCGGACCGGGCCGCGCTTGGATGAGACGTGTGAGACGCGTGAGACTGACTTGGTGAATCCTGGCAAGTGGTTCATCGTCAACCGGTTGGGCGGCGTCGGCGAAGGGGTGGGGCAAAAAAACCGGGGCAGCAGGCTGCGGTCCTCCAAGATTATTTACTTGACAAAAGCAATTTCCCATGATACAGTTTTCCTATGGATGGCAAGAGTCAGCGTTTCTTGAGTTTAGGGCCTGACGCCGAAGCCTGTATCTGGCGCCTCAAGTCCTTTTTGATAGACGCTAGCAATTTACGCGTCGGAATCCGCTTCAATTCTTCCCGGTGCCTCTTTTCGTTTGCCATAGGAGAATCCCTGTGAACCTAGTAGACGTAATTAACCACTTCCCAACCGATGACCGCTGCCGCGAACTCCTGCGAAGGCTCCGCTGGCCCAATGGCCCGGAGTGCCCGCGCTGTCACGGCAAGGCAGCCGAGCTTGAGACTGAGAAAGAACTGTTTTATTGCGGCGAGTGCGACTATCAGTTTACTGTGACAGCGGGAACGATCTTCAACGACACGCATCTGCCGCTGACAAAATGGTTCCTTGCAACGCTCTTGCTGTGTGAATCGCGCAAGGGAATGTCGGCTAACCAGATCAAGCGGACGCTCGGAATCAGCTACAAGACCGCGTGGTACCTCTGCCATCGGATTCGCGCCGCTATGAAGGAAACCGACAAGCCGATGCTCGACGGCACAGTGGAAATCGACGAAACCTACGTTGGAGGCGTCAAGCGTTGGGAAACGGGACGCGCCAATAAAGAGGTCGTCATCGGCATCCGGCAGCGCGGTGGTGCGCTCCGGATGTTTCACGCGAGCGACGTTTCCTCCGGCACGCTGGCAAAGTACATCAAGGAGAACGTCAGCCGCGACGTAGATATGATCGTAACCGATGAATGGGCGAGCTACCCCAAGGCCATGATGGAATCCGGCATCCACGGCGACAAGCATGAGACGATCAAACACAAAGACAAGGTTTACGTGGACGGCGACGTTCATACGAATACTGTCGAATCCGCCTTCTCGCTTCTGAAGCGTGGTATTATCGGCACGTGGCATCGTATCAGCGCGAAGCATTTGCAAGCCTACTGTGAGGAGATGTGCTTCCGGTTTGACCGCCGCAATTCCGCCGCACTATTCCTCGATACATTGCGCCATATGGTGACGGCACCTACTCTGACTTTCGAGAAACTAACTGCCGCCTAAGAATGGCGCGCTGTTTCGACTTCTGGGTCAACTCTTCTTGGTTCATTTCTTCCATCCATGCCTTCAAATATGGCTGTTCGCTGTCTATAAAGTAGCGGGCGACAGCATTCTCGAATGCACGGATCGGATTGTGCTTCTCGATTTGTTCAAGTTCACGGTCTAAGAGCGGCTTCCATTTCATACTCTCATGACTGATAGACAAAACCCGTGTCTCCTTCTCTACCCCGTCAGCATATTCCTTCATTAGCGCCGTCACAAAAACCGCGAGCCTTTCGCCACGCGATACGCGATAGGAACTTAAGTGCGAATTCTTGAGCACGAATTCCGCGATGCTTAAGTCCATTCCCACACAGCAATATTCTTTTTCAAGCGAAAGGCACGCGGTTTCAGAAGAACCCCGATACAAGTGAGTTTCACCGCCATTTTTACGGCCAAATAAGCCCAGTGCAATCTCAATCCGTTGCTGATACTGCTTCTTGATGAATTTAAGACATGTCTCCACCAATAATTCGATGCGATTTCTGTCATAAGGTCGGCGCTGCCGCAGTTCAATCTCAACCGTTTGCCGCAATTTATCCGAGAACTTATCGATGATATCTGCTGAACCCGATCCCCCCCAGCATGCGCTCCAATGTGAATCGGAAATGAGTTCAAGCTTGTTTCTGCTCCTTTTGATTACAGTATCGCCTTCTAGGCTGTCGGCGGAAAGAACCAAGCCATTCGCACACTTCAAACCCAAAATAAATGTCATGCGCGGCCTCCTGGGAAGCCGCAAGGGCTGTGGATTGAAAGGCGGCTTCGGGTTCACTGTGCACCCCCGCGCCTTCTTTTGTAAAGTGAATAATCCCGCGGTCCTCGATTTCGCTTTTTGTTCGCCTCCGGTTCGTGAAAATGCTATCAAATATTGCAGCTCGGCGATCGCGGGTTACGACGTCCGATTGCGGGCGAGGTCGAGCAGAAGCTGGGCCAAGCGGCGAGGATTGTGGCGGGCGACATGATCTTCTTCAAGCAGGTCGGCGAACACCGGCTGGACGCCCAGGGCCTGGACGGCGTCGAGGTCGTGCACCACAGGTTCGGCACGCAACGCGGCATAGCGCTTTCCCAGAGCGGGCGAGAGCGCGCGCGTGTTGAGGACCACCACGTCGAAGAGCCGGCGTCCGGCGTGCTGGTGGAGGGCGCGCAGGTGCTGGGTGGCGGTGTAGGCAAGCGTCTCGCCGGGTTGGGTCATCAGGTTCGAGACGTACACCTTGAGCGCCGCGGAACGCGCCATCTCGCCGGGGATGCCGCTCACCAGGAGGTTGGGCACGAGCGACGTGTAAAGCGATCCCGGGCCGACGGTGATGAGGTCCGCTTGACGTATGGCGGCAAGCGCCTCGGGCAGCGGGCGGCAACGGCTGGGAACAATCTCCAGTCGCTCGATGGGGACGCGGGTCTTATTGATGCGCGACTCGCCCGTGATGGTGCGTCCGTTCTGGAGGCGCGCCTTCAAGCGGACGTCGGAGAGCGTGGCGGGATAAATCTCGCCGCGGATGGCCAGGACTTCGCTCGACACGCGCACCGCCTTGGCAAAGTCGCGGGTGAGGCGGGTAAGCGCGGTGAGGAAGAGGTTGCCGAAACTGTGCCCGGCGAGGCCGCGTCCGTTGGGAAAGCGGTAATTGAAGAGCCGCGCAAACAGCGCCTCATCCTCGGCGAGGGCCACCAGGCAGTTGCGGATATCGCCGGGCGGCAGGACGCCCAGTTCGCGACGCAGGCGTCCCGAGCTGCCGCCTTCATCGGTGACTGTAACAATGGCGGTAAGGCGGGTGATGTGCGGCTCGAACCGGGCGCGGCGGACGGGTTCGTCGACGTGATGCTTGAGTCCGCGCAGGAGGGTGGAGAGCCCCGTGCCCCCTCCAATGGCTACCACTTGCATCCGTGTCGTCCCTTTCAAGCCGTCAGGAGAGATTGCCGATCAGGAAGAGGTTTCCGCAGGGTGCGAACCGTTCGAGCCCACCAGGCTCCGGAAGCGAGAGTCAGAAGCGAGCGCGCGGAAGTCGTCGTCGTCGCGGGCCTGGAACCCGTTGCGCGGTTCGAGGGTGATGGCCGCCTTCAGGTGTTCGAGCGCGGCCTCGGTGTCTCCCTGCAAAGCATGCGCCGCCGCCAGCGCATAGCGGATGTGGCCGCTGTTGGGTTCGAGCCGGTCAGCGCGGCTAAGGTGCTTGACAGCAGACTCGAGTTGCCGCGCATTCAATTCCGCCACGCCGAGGACGTAATAGTCCTGAGACGTTTTGGGCGCAGGTGCAGGACGACTCTGACGATGCTCACAAAGCCGCAGGTGAAGCCGCGCGCGGTCGGCGACTTCGGGGTAAGTCGAAGTGCTGAGCTTTTCAAAGATCTGGCGCGCTTTTGCGAAGCGTTCCGCCTGGAAGTGCCGGACGCCCGCTTCGAAGTTCTTGACGGCGGCAAGGTACAGCGGGTCAGTACGCCGGGTGTCGATGACCACGTTCTCGGGCTGGGCGCCCTTGTGGGTGCGACGCGCCGGTTTCCCGGAGCCATGACGAGTGCGAAGAGTCTTGCGCGAGGTGCCGTTCCCGTGGGTAGTGCGAGCGCGGTGGACGCCGCTGCGCCGTGCGGCGCGCAGTCGAATCCTGTTTCGCTTGGTGGCAACTCGTTTCACTTGTTTTAGATACACCCAGGGTTCAGGCCCAGGTTCTCCATTTCCCCAAAATCGCCGGCAAATATGTTTATAGCAGACCGGCGACTGGAAGTCAAAAAAAGAAGACCGTAGTGGATCGCAAAAGGTCAGGCACCGCGGGGCTTCGACGCCGACTTAGCAATGGGTCGGCGGCGTGTAATTGATTGATAATGGGTAACTTACATGGAGGGCGAGGGGTTTCGAGCGTAACGATTAGCCGTCAGGGCTGCAGCGCGGGTTGCTGGGGTTCCGGGTCTATGGTATAAACGACCATACCCTATGGAACTTCCTGCATCGTCTGTCGAAGGATCTACCCGCGCCGCTGCATCTGTAGTGGCTGCTTTTGAAGCAGTCCGGCAAGCGATGCGTCAACGTTACCTACTTAGGATCAAGAGATTAAAAAAGGAGGGTCTTTCGTCATGGGTGAGTACAAGCATCCCGAAGTCCTGGTGAACACCGATTGGGTTTCCCAGCACATGCACGACCCCAAGGTACGGCTTGTAGAAGTCGACGTCGATACCAGCGCTTACGAGAAGGGTCACATCGAGGGGGCGGCGGGTTGGAACTGGCAGTCACAGCTCCAGGACAACGTACGTCGCGACGTGCTCGGCCAGCGCGCGCTGGAAGAGTTGCTCAGCGAGTCGGGCATTTCCAATGACACGACTGTGGTCCTCTACGGTGACAACAACAACTGGTTCGCCGCCTATGCCCTGTGGCAGCTCAAGTATTTTGGACACAAGGACGCGCGATTGATGAACGGCGGGCGCAAGAAGTGGGAACTCGAGAAGCGGCCTTTAACCAGGGAGGCGCCGAAGATTATTCCCACCCATTACAAGGCCAGCCAGCCCGATGAAAATGTTCGGGCGCGGCGGGAGCGGGTCTTCCAGATCGTCGATAAGAAGTTGAGCGCGCACTTGGTTGATGTCCGGTCCGTCGATGAATTTACCGGCAAGGTGATCGCGCCCCCCGGAATGACAGAGACGGCGCAGCGCGGCGGGCACATCCCCGGCGCCGCCAACATTCCCTGGTCCAAGGCCGCCAACGACGACGGTACGTTCAAGTCCTACGACGAGCTGGTGAAGCTTTATGGCGACCAGGGTGTTACGCCCGGCAGCGAGGTTGTCGCCTATTGCCGCATCGGCGAGCGCAGTTCCCACACCTGGTTTGCGCTCAAGTATCTGCTGGGCTTCGACCAGGTCCGTAACTACGACGGAAGCTGGACAGAGTGGGGCAACCTCGTGGACGCGCCCATCGAGAAGAGCGCGCAGAGCGCCGGGGCTGGAGCCTAGCGGGTTTCAGTTCCGAGGCGAAGCTGAGGGTTGAGGTGGCACGCCGATCCCTTTGTTGCGACCGGTGTGTCACTTCCCGCCCAGCGGGAGCGGGTGTCCTGAGACACCTCCGCCTCCACCCGCTGGACTTCCTCACCTGGCAATGTTTAAGAGGAAAAAGTGCAGCCAGACATAAGTTCGACTGGCCGCGTGGTTTTACGGCTTACCGCAGTTGGACGCGCAGGGTCTTCTTCTCCGGCAGGATCGCGACCTTGTCCTCGCGCGCCAGCCAGCCGATCGCCAAGCCGAGCAATTCGCTCGATCCGTTGAGCTTCTTCTTGAGCTCCGCGACGGTGAGGGGTCCCTCCTTGGAGAGCGCCTGCCATACGATCCCTGCGGTTTCGCCAACCTGGGGTTTAATGTCAATAGCCTCAATTGCTGCCATGCCTCGATCTCCTTTCTCATGCCAACATTCAATACGAGTCCCGACTTAGATAATTTACGCCGAGGAACCGGTTTTTGGCAAAGAATTTATTTTTATGGAAGGTATTAGAAGTGGCTAAAGCATTCTATTCGCCTTGCAAACAGTGAGTTAGGCGGGCGAGCCGGCTTGGTCGGATCACTTGGCGTCCGCGCCGGGGCGCCCACGACCCAGCAGGAGCGCCCCGAGCTCGATCAGCCCGTAAACGCCCACGCAGAAGCTGAAGTCGACCAGTGTGCCCAAGCCGATCTGGCCCGCGGCGTCGCGCGCCCCCGGAGGCAAGTGCGAGGACGCAGCGAAGTACACCACGTTGCCAAGCAATATGGCGAAGAGATAGCGCGGCCAGCGGCGCAAGGTTGGAGTCATGTTTTGAGCCTTAGTCGCCGAGTATACTACGAGGTGGAGACGAGTGCGGTCAACCGGTGGAGCGCCGACGATGTTCCTCGGTGGCTCCCCGGAACACCGGCGTTTCGCTCAAGCCATGTCCTCCAAGCTGACACTGACCTCCGAAGTCAAGTATCTCAAGGGCGTGGGTCCGGTGCGCGCCGAACTCCTCGCAGCGCGCGGCATCCGTACCGTCGAGGACCTGCTTTACTACACCCCGTTCCGTTACGAGGACCGCACGCGGGTGACGGCAGTCCGCGATCTCGTGGCCGGCCAGATGGCGACGATTCTCGCGGAAGTTATCACTTGCGGGCTGATGCGCACGCGCGGGGGCATGTTTATCTACGACCTGGCAGCGCGCGACGCGAGCGACAGCGTCGGCCCGAAAGGCGGCGTGGGGCAGGGGAGCCGCGGAGCCCGCGGGACAACCATTCGCTGCAAGTGGTTCAACGCCGTCTACCTCGAAAAAAACAAAGTCTTCCGCCCGGGCCAGCGAGTGTTCTTCTACGGCCGAGTCGAAGCCGACCGCTACGGCGTCGGCAACCTGCAAATCATCCAGCCGCAGTACGAAATCGTGCAGGAAGCGGACACCACGCCCGACCACGAGTCGGAGGGCGATTCCGCCGATAGGAGCGTGCGGGGCGCAGCCACCGAGGCGTCGTTGCAGGTGGGACGCATTGTCCCCATCTATGAGGCGATTGGCCCGCTCAGCACCCGCGTCCTGCGGCGGCTGCTCTGGACGGCGCTGGGCGCGGTGGAAGGTCAGATCGTCGAATGCCTGCCGGAGTCGGTGCGGCGGCGGAACAAGCTCATGGCACGCTCCGAAGCGCTCGCCCGGACCCATTTCCCTGGCCGCGACCAGGCGATCGAAACGCTTTCGCGCTTCCGCGCTCCTGGCCAGGTGAGCCTCATCTTCGAGGAATTCTTCAACGTGGGCGCCGGCTTGGAGTTGAAGCGGCGCAAGACGAAGTCGGTCGAGGGGTTTCCGCTCCGCGTGACCGAAGGCGTGCGCCAGGCCATCAAGCGAATTCTGCCGTTTCATCCCACGGCGGCGCAGAAGCGCGCGCTGAAGGAGATTGTCGACGACCTGTGTGCGCCGCATCCCATGAACCGGCTGCTGCAGGGCGACGTGGGCTCCGGCAAGACCATCGTGGCTATTCAGGCGGCCATCGTGGCGATTGAGAGCGGCTACCAGGTGGCCCTGATGGCGCCCACGGAAATCCTGGCCATGCAGCACTATTTCTACATCAAGCACCTGCTCGAGCCGCTCGGTTATGAGGTTGACGTGTTGATCAGCGCGCGCACGGCGGCCGATAAAGCGGCGCTCAAACGCCGGATCGCCCAGGGTACGTTAAAGCTGGTGGTCGGAACGCATGCCTTGATCGAGCCGGACGTCAAGTTTGCGCGCCTGGGTCTGGTCGTGGTCGATGAACAGCACCGCTTCGGGGTTCTTGAGCGCTACGAGTTGATGCGCAAAGGGCCGGCGCCGCACGTTTTGGTGATGACGGCGACGCCCATCCCGCGCACGCTCGCGCTCACGGTCTACGGGGACCTCGACTTCTCCGTCATCAACGAGCTGCCCCCGAATCGCTCACCCATCGAGACCAAGCTGATGGGCGAGCCGGACCGCGCGCGCGCTTTCGAGTTCATCCGCGCCAAAGTCAAGGCGGGCGAGCAGGCGTACGTCGTCTACCCGCTGATCGAAGAGTCGGAAAAGCTCGATCTGCGTCCCGCAGTCCGCATGTACGAGCACCTGTCGGCCAACGTCTTTCCCGAGTTCCGCGTCGGCCTGCTGCACGGTCGCCTGCCCAGTGAAGAGAAAGAGCGCGTGATGCAGGAGTTCAAGCAGGGGACGGTCGAGATTCTGGTCGCGACCACCGTGGTCGAGGTCGGCGTGGATGTCCCAAACGCCACCGTCATGCTTATCGAGCACGCCGAGCGCTTTGGGCTGGCTCCGCTCCACCAGCTTCGTGGACGCATTGGACGCGGCCGGGGACGCTCCACCTGCCTGCTGCTCGCCGCCGAGCCGCGTACCGAAGTGGCGGAAGAACGCCTGCGCACCATGACCGAAACCACCGACGGCTTCCGCATCGCGGAGATCGATCTCAAGCTGCGTGGGCCGGGGGAGTTCTTTGGGACGCGCCAGGCGGGCATCCCCGCGTTCCGCATCGCCAACCTGCTGCGCGACCAGGAAATCCAGGAGTGGGCGAAGCGCGAGGCCAACGAGTTTGTGGAGCACCCGCCGTCGCAGCAGGAACTCGAGGCCTTCGCTCAGTTACTGCGCAAATCGTGGCCGCAACGCTACCGCCTGGCACGGGTGGGCTGAAATGAGAATCATCTCGGGCCGCTATCGTGGCCGGCTAATCACGACGCTCAAGAGCGGCAAGCTGCGTCCAACCTCTGACCAGTTGCGCGAGACGCTTTTTGACGTGCTGGGCCCGGGCATCGTCGGCGCGCGACTGCTCGACGCCTATGCGGGCTCAGGAGCGGTGGGTCTCGAGGCCTTGAGCCGCGGCGCCGCCGACGTGGTCTTCATCGAACACCATCGCGCTGCGGCCGTGCTGATTCGCAAGAACCTCGAGGCGCTGGGCATCAAGTCCGGGTATCGCCTCGTGACGAGCGACGTGCTCGACGGGCTCGAGCGGCTCGGCGAGGAAGCGGCGCGCTTCGACTACGTTTTCCTCGATCCGCCTTACACGGAGATTCGCGAGTATCACCACGCGCTGCGCCAACTCGCGCGCGGCAGACTGCTCGGGCCGGACTCGCTGGTCGTCGCGGAGCACTCGCGCCATACGCAGCTTGAGGATGGCTACGGCGCGCTGGCTCGTGTCCGGCTGCTGCGTCACGGCGACGCGCAACTCGCCTTTTATCGGCTCGCGGCAGAACCGCCGCCCGCCCCGTGATCCGCGCCGCGCGCCGCGGTTGTCGTGACTTAAACTCGCTACAGAGGGCACGACGGGGAAAGCGAGTGGTCTTATGCCGCGGTTGACTAGGCGCGCCCTATACCCTAATATCAGTTGATACCACTTTATTCGGCACCTGGCTGAATACAGGCAGAAAACTCCAGCAAGTGTGGCGGGGTAGCTCAGAGGTAGAGCGAGGGTCTCATAATCCCTAGGTCGTGGGTTCGAGTCCCACCCCCGCTACCACAGTTCGCAAACACTTAGCCCACTGGTAAGAACCCCTCGGAAAAACCTCAGGCGCAAACCCGTTGTTTGTATGACCGCGATGGTGGAAGCGCCGGCCAGAAGAGCAAGGCAGGCCGTGCGAAATCCTAAAGTCCGGTCGAGGCCTGTCGATAGGGATACCCGAGAGACGTCGCGAGCCCTGTGTGGGTTCCACGATGTAGTGTGTCGCGCCACAACCAGCCGGAGGAGTCAGCATGCCTTACAAAAATCCTGCGGGATTGACCGCACTCTATCCTTCCGCACTTTGTCCTTCCCATACACTCTCGCGGCGTCCTCCCCCCAGCTTGGCACGGAACCTGAAGCGACCCCTCTTGATCCTCCTTCTTGTCTCAGCGGTACTGCGGTCCTCCGTCGTGTTCGCTCAGGACGATCAACCTCCTGCAGACGTGTTGAACATGAGCATCGAGGATCTGATGAAAGTCAACGTCGAGTCGGTCTGGGGAGCCTCGGGGTATCAGCAGAAAGTGACGGAAGCGCCGGCTTCGGTAACTATCGTGACGGGAGACGAAATCCGCCGCTACGGCTATAGGACCCTGGCCGAGGTGCTGCAAAACGTGCCGGGCTTCTATGTGAGCTACGACCGGAACTACAGTTACCTGGGAGTTCGCGGCTTCGGGCGGCCGGGCGACTATAACAGCCGGATCCTCTTGCTGGTGGACGGACACCGTGCCAACGACAATATCTATGACCAAGCGATGATCGGAACGGAGTTTCCGGTCGATGTCGACCTCATCGACCGGGTTGAAGTGATTCGCGGGCCCAACTCCTCTCTCTATATTGCGAGCGCGTTCCTGGGAGTCGTCAACGTCATCACCCAGCGCGGGCGGGATGCGAAATACCTGACCGCCACGGCAGAGCTGGCCAGTTACGGCACTTTCAAGACGCGCCTCAGCTACGGCAATCGGTTTCAGAACGGCCTGGAGATGCTGCTCTCGGGATCGTATTACAACAGCCAGGGACACGAGCGGCTTTATTTCAAGGAGTTCGACACTCCTCAAACCAACCACGGCATCGCCGAGGACGTTGACGGCGACGAGTCCCACCAATTATTTGCGAATCTCGGCTGGGGCCATTTCAAAGTGCAAGGCGTCTACGGATCTCGCGTCAAGCAGATCCCCACCGCTTCCTTCGGCACGCTCTTCGATGTTCCCGGCACGCGCACCATCGATGCGCGCGGTTATCTCGACGCGGAATACGACCACAATTTCGGTGGCGATTGGGGCTACACCGGGCGCCTCTACTATGACAGCTGCAACTACAACGGCACCTACCTCTACGACGCCTCCTACTGGGGCGGCCCCTCCAAGGTCGCGAACCGGGACCTGGGCCACGGGAAGTGGTGGGGAGCGGAATTCGCGCTCTCGAAGAAACTCTTCGCGCATCAGACGCTCGTCGTCGGTTCGGAATACCGGGACAACTTCGAGCAGACCCAACTTAACTATGACGCTCAACCGTTCTTTGGGTATCTGAACGATCACCGGACATCAATGATCTCGGGTGTCTATGCCCAGGATGAGATTCAACTTCGCCGCAACCTCATCCTCGACCTCGGTCTGCGATACGATCACTACTCCACCTTTGGCGGCACCACCAACCCGCGGGCCGCTTTAGTCTACAGTCCGCTGGAGAAAACCACTGTCAAACTGCTTTACGGCCAGGCTTTTCGCGCTCCCAACGACTTCGAACTCTATTACAGCGGGCAAGGTTACGAGGCTAATCCGCGCCTGAGGCCCGAAACCGTCAAGACGATGGAGCTGGACGTCGAACAGTATTTTGACCGCGGACTGCGCCTGGTGGTCTCGGGCTACTTCCATCCCATCCGCGGGCTCATCAGCGAGGAGAGCGATCCCGCGAGCGGACTCATCTTCTACGGCAACAGCGAACGCATAAACATGCAAGGCTGGGAAGTTGCGCTGAAGAAGAAATCATCCTCGGGCTTCGAAGCCGCCGTCAGCTTCAGCCTCCAGGATGCTAAGAATCTCGACGGAACTCCGCTCACCAACTCGCCGCACGAGGTGGGTCAGGCCAGCCTCAGCGTGCCTCTGTTCAACCGCCGGCTCTTCGCCAGCACGAATCTCAACTACGTCAGCCGGAGAAGAACACTGGCCGGGAATTACGCCGGGGCCTATGTGATTCCCAACGTCACTCTTTTCAGCCCAAGCCTTCTGCGAGGGTGGGAGGTTTCGGCCAGCTTGTACAACGCCTTCAACGACATTTACGGCGACCCGGGCGCGGCGGAACATCGTGAGGACGTCATCCTTCAGGACGGGCGAGGCTTTCGATTCTCGCTGACGCGTCATTTCTAGGCCGCCATGATCAAGCTTAAAGGATACAAGCCGCAGGATGCCGGGGCCGGTTCGAGCCGGCGTGATTCCGGCAGGCGTCTGCTTCTCACCGGGCGCACTTGGCTCATCGCCGCCTGCGCGCTGCTGTTGCTGGGGCCTTCGAATGCCCGATCGCAGAGTGCAGAGAGTGCTGAATACCCGGTCAAACTCGGCTTCCTCTACAATTTTGCGAAATTCGTCGATTGGCCCCCAGATGCTTTCCCGAGCGGCAGCGCGCCTTTCGAGATCTGCATGGCGGGACACGACCCGTTCAAAGATGAACTTGAACGATCGCTTCGCGGGCGAACCGTTGGGACCCATCCGATCGATCTGATGAACGACGGGCCAATGGATGATCTGCGGCGCTGTCATATCGTGTTCATCACTCGCGACGCGAAGAAACGCACAGCGTCCATTGTGGCGAGACTAAAAGGCTCGAGGGTGCTCACGGTGGGTGAGGCCCAGGGCTTCGCGGCCCAGGGAGGCGTGATCGGGTTCGTCGTTGAAGGGAACCGGGTACGGTTTGAAATCAACCGGCAGGCCGCTAAGGATACAGGTCTGAAGATCAGCTCCAAACTTCTGGCCCTGGCGAGAATTGTGAAGGAGGAAGACACCGCCGACCGGGGGCGCTCGCCGTCTCTCGTTCACCCTCCCTGAGGAGGACTCTCAAGGCATTCCGACCCTGCGCGGGCCCATCCGCCTGTAGGCTATCTTTATAAGTTATCTTCCAAAGGCCAGCCTAACTGCCTCCAACCGTGGTGAGGCGGAGTCCGGTCTGGAGCCGTTGTCGCTGGGCGGCGGGCTCGGCTGCCGGGACGGGTGCGGTTGGTTTGTCGGCGATGATGGCCTCGGCCCAACGGATCAGATTGCGCATGAAAGCGGAGTGGGTCGAGAGCGTGTCCGGCGTGCCGGTATTGATGGCCGTAATCACGTCGTCATACTGATTGGGAACCTTCCAGTGGATCGCCATCTCGACGGCACGTTCGATCGCGGCATCGGTGATTCTGCCGCGCGGAGAGTGCCGGTTCAAAACGAGCCGGACACGCTCCGCAGGGTACCCGTGCTTCTCCAGATGAGCGACGTAGCGAGTTACGTTGCGCAGCGCCGGGATCTCGGGGACCGTAACCACGTAGATCTGGTCGCAGTGATTGAGCAGCGCCATGTTGCGCTCGCTCAGTCCCGGAGGACAGTCCACCAGAACGAGATCGTACTGCGACTTGAGGAATCCCAGCGTGTGCTCGACTGCCTCAGCGGATACGGTTCCCGTAGACTCGGACCCATCCGGCGACGGGAGCACATCCAGACCGCTGGGGTGCCGGGCGAGAAAGGCCTGGAGGTAATCGGCGTCCAGGCGCTCGCGGGTACTTTGCACGAGCTGGGAGAAGTGGTACTTCGGGTTCTCGACGGCCAGGTAGAAGGAGACATCTCCCAATCGAGGATGATGGTCGATCAGGAGCGTTTTCTGCTTGTGGACTCTGGCCAGCAGCGCTCCGAGGTGAGTCGTCAGTGTGGTGACGCCGCACCCGCCTTTAGCGCCCACGAAAGCCAGCACCCGCCCCGAGGGCCGGTCATCGACCGGCTTCTCGCGCTTCTTGCGCCACACGGGAACCAGGGCTTCGAGCAGAACGTCCGGATCGAGCGGCTTGACCAGGTATTCCCGGCAACCGCAGCGCATCGCGCGGATCACTTGATCACTCTCGGGCTTCTGGGACGCGGCAAAGATCGCGGTGTTTTCGAAAGCCTTGTGGATGCGCTCCGCCGTCAGCGCTGCTCTCTCCCAATCCTTGTCGAAGTCGATCAAGCAGATATCGGGCGCTTCAAACGGGAGGGTCTCCTCCGGCTCGGTAAAATAATGCTGAAACGAGTCGTCGATGTCGACGACTCCCGTCGTGCTGGCAAGCTGCTTAACAGTGCTCAGCGACAGTCCGTCCACGCAGATAGTGACCAGGGAAAGGGATTCGATGGCCGGCAAGTTGTCCCCCTTCGATTCGACCCGTCTCAAGTCCAGCCCGACCCCGGACCCGGACTCAATTTCCCGACAACAGTGCAACAAAAATTCAGTTACTTTAGTGCAACAAACATTCAGTTACTCTTCGTTTGTAGGCCCTCAGCAAGGTTCTGTCAAGTCACCACTTACACATAGAATATCAGTCATGTAGTATGTCGGCTGGCACGTCCCTTAATTCTTACTTTTAAGCAATGGCATAAGTGCTTCCTGCCGAATGACTTGGGAGCTTTTCCGCGAAAGACCCGTGCGGTCACTCTCCGGCCAGCGGCTTGACGATTTCGTCGAGCCAGTCCGTTTTGTTCTCCTCCCGGACCAGATGAGGATAGCGCTCACCGCCCTGATAATCGATGGTAAAGGTCCGGTAGTAGTCGTCATTCAACACCAGAAGCCGGATCGCCTGAGGGCTTTTCGCGCTAGCCTTCAAGGCGTCGTGCAGGCCGTCGGGCGTGAAAGCGCGATCGTCGACCGCCACGACGCGCATGCCGGAGGTGATCCCAGCCCTATAGGCTAGTCCGCCAACAATCGAGTCCTGCACCTGGCCGTCGCTGCTGAGCCGCAGGCCGAGGGAATACACAGCGTCCACTCCTCCGCCGAACCGCCCGCCGCCTCCGCCTTCGGCCCCCTCTCCACGGGCGGGCTTGTCGGTGTACTCCACTTTCCAGCCGCCGGCTTCAATGCCCCCGACGGGCGCTTCGGGCGAGGTCGAAGTGATTCTCTCGTGTAAAAAATGGGCCCAGTCGTACGGCACAACCCGGTTGAGTGCTTGGGCGAGGTCGTCGAAGGTGTAAGGCTTGAGCTCCGGACCGTTGTTCGCTCCGCCGTAAAACTCATGGCAGAAGTCTTCGAAGGATTTCGCCCCGTGGCTCTGGTCGTGGATGATGCTCGCAACCTCGAGCCACAACAGGTCGCCCTCGGGATAATAGTCAGCGCCGCGCCGCCAGTTGAGCCAGCCGCCCCGGCCGAAGGCCAGACCGGGCACGGCATCGGCGGTATCCTGGAGCGGGCGCCAAGTGCGTCCGGGGCGGCCGGGACCCAGCTCGGCGGCGGTGTCTGCGAGGTACTGCCGGTATTGCTCGGCGGTCCAGACTCCGCTGCGCGCCGCGAGCAGATGGCCGAGGTAGTCGGTAAGCCCCTCGTAGACCCACAGCAGGTCCGTCTTCATGGGCGCCTCATAGTAGGGTGTGCTGAGGTCCGCCGGCCGTCGAAACTTGCCGTTCCAGGAGTGGACGAACTCGTGCGGCAGCAAGCTTCCCAGGCCCCGCTGGCCCATGGGCGAAAGCAAGGCGCGCTCGCTGGTGCGGCTGTCGTTCGACTCGTGGTGTTCCAGGCCGAAGTGCGCCACATGATTGCTCAAGGTCAGCAGGAAATGGTAGTCGCGATAGTGACGCGCGCCAAACAGCTTGCCGGACTCGGCCACCAGATGCGTGAAGTCTTTCTGTAAGTCCGGACTCATCTCGAGCGCCGCCTCGCTGTCAGCCACCATGTCGATCTCGTGATGGATCGGCTCGCCCGGCGGCGTAATGTCGACGGCGCGATAATACTCGCCGGCGATGACCGGGGAGTCGACCAGGCGGTTCAGCGAGACGGGTTGAAAAGTGACCTCGTTCCCCGAAGCGTTCTCGACCGGCAGCGCCGTGCCGTACTTCCAGCCGGCCGGCAGGCGCAACGTCGGCCGGTAGGTGATCTCGCGGGCTTCGACCCCGGCCGGGTACAACAAATTCTGGTTCCAGCTTACGACCACCAGCTTGTCAGTCGCCGAGGCGCCGAAGCTGAAGCCGCCGCCGCCCGGCTCGAGGTAGTCGAAAGCGACCTCGAGGCGATCAGCTCCTGGCGGCACATCGAGGTGAAAGGTGAAGACGTCGAGCAGATCGCGCCTCCAGGGGACGGTCTTGCCGTTCGTCGTGAACTTTAACCCCGCCACGTTGCCCACCGGCCCTGAGGGTCCGTGCTCCCCGGGAATCCACTTGGGGTAATAGAGCGTAAGCGGGCCGGGCTTCACCGGCATGACCATCTGCGTGCGAGTAACTTTCTCAGCCGCCTGAGTCGCGTCGACCGTCAGCGTGATGGTCGAACCCGATTGGGCCGCCGCGATCGCGACGTCGAGAGCCACGAGCACAACAAAAAGTCCTGCGATGTGAGAACGAAACCGATTCATCCTGTGGTCCTCCGGTTGGGAGAAAATGAAAAACGCCGCTGACTTCGAGCCGCCGAAGAGAAAACGGGTAGGACAGGCCTCCCCCTCCGGACCGCGACCTGGAGACTGGAGTTGTCGCAGGGGGTTATTCTACTCCACTCGACCTCCAGCAGTTTCTTGAAAAATGCCCCCAGCCTTGTCATTCCGAGCGAAGCGAGGAATCTCGCCCTGAGCATAAATGACGAGATTCCTCGTCGCCTTCGGCCCCTCGGAATCTCGCTTCGTCCGCATCCTGCCAGCTAGCAGTCTAGCCTGCGTCCTGACCTCGCAGGGAGTTCGTTTTTTTCACATCCCGATCCTGTGTTTGCAATCACATCCATGACGAAAAGGGCCGGCACACCAGTTCGTTCCAGTTCGTTTCAAGAGGTGTTAAGCTTTTGTTATTCAACCAGATACGCTGCTCGCTAGCCCCTCTGGGAGTTCGTTCCAGAGTTCGTTCCTCGAGACTTCCTTTGTTTACAATAACTTGCGTGACTAGAAAACGCAAAATAAACTATCTTTTTATCTTCGCGCTCTCCCGTCCTCGCCGCGCCAGGACCGTGCCGAAAGCCAGCAAACTAGGCCAGTAGCGGGCAGCAACTCGGGCTCGCGAGTTCGCCGGCTGCCCGAGCGGCGCCCAGGGCACCCGGCGAGTTCAGGAGAATTATCAAGCACGGTGATAACTCAATGGTAACACGAGAGGGCGGATTGTCAAGCGAAAAACGGCCCGTTGTGCACGAGCAGGTAGGGCTTCTGTGCCGAAGCAGTTGAAAAGGCGAGGGACGTTCGCTACTCTGGCGGCGTGTTCCCTCCAGATTGATTACGTGCGGATGCCCGCCTGACGCCTGGCGGAGAAAAGCCCACGGCACAAGAGCGGTGCCGTGGCTACCCGCTGCGCCGGCTTCGCTTCCTGCCTCATTTCAGCACGCGGAACAGGTTGCTGTAATCGTCGGTCCACAGGCGCACGCGGTGCGGGACTTCGATGGACTGCGTGGACTCGCTGATGAGGGGATTCGCGAAAAAGTCCTGGCGATCGCTGACGAGCACCCAACGTGAGTGATAGGTGCCGCGGTCCTTGTCGTCCGGGTCGTCGACGAGTTGAGCGGGCTTTCCGAGCGACTCGGCGCCCCGCTCGACCACCGGGGCGAGGTCAAGATACTTGTTCGAAACGTGGACGGCGAGCACGCCGCCCGGTTTCAGGTGGCGGAAATAAAGCTCGAAGGCCTCGCGCGTCAGGAGATGCACCGGGATCGAGTCGCTGGTGAAGGCGTCCACGGCCAGGACGTCGAATCCTTGTGCCGGCGTGCGCTCGAGCGAGAGCCGGGCGTCGCCGAGCACGATATCGATTTCGGCTGCCGAATCTTGAAGAAACGTGAACTGAGTGTGGGCGAGCCAGACGACGAGAGGATTGATCTCGTAGAACGTGTAGTGGTCGCCCGGACGCCCGTAGGCGGCAAGCGTGCCCGCGCCCAGTCCGATGACGCCCAGGCGCACCGGGCCGCGCTGCTCGGCGTCGCGGATGGCCAGACCGACTCCGGAATCGGGGCCGTAATAGCTGGTGGGCAGGCGCCGGCGCGCCGCCTGCTGGAATTGCATCCCGTGCTCGATGGTGCCGTTCACCAGCTTGCGCACCTCGTGTTCGGCGTCAGGCCGGGGCTCATCAACGATCTTCAGTCCGCCGTAGAAGTTTCGCACCAGCAGGCGCGCGTTTTGGATTCCCTCCTCGGTCACGTAGACGAGCGAGGCGAGCAGGCTGAGCACTAGGGTCAACGCGATGAGCCAGGCTGGCTTCCATCGTGCGGCGCTGAAAACGCCGGACGCGTCGCGGTAGAGGACGATCAGCACGAGGATTGCGCACGCGCCCATCGAGATGGGCAGTTCGAAATACGCCCGGAAGACGTGAGGCGCGAGCAAGCCGACGAAGACTCCGCCCAGTGCACCGCCCAGTGAGATCATCAGATAGAAGCTGGTCAGGTGGTCGGGGTGGGGCTTGAGCCGCGCCAGTTCGCCGTGGCACACCATGCAGCAGAGAAAAAGGCCTGCCGAGTACAGCGGGATGAGCAGGCTGAGCCCGGCATTGGCGTAATCGGGCGAGAGGGCGTAGGTCATACTCGCCAGCGCCACGGCCCACAGTCGCAGGTAGATACCTCGGTGGTACCAGCCGTGTCCCTCAAAGCACAGGATGAAGCTGAGTAGATACAGGCTGAGCGGCAGCACCCAAAGGAAGGGAATGGCCGCCACGTTACGCGACAAGTGATTGGTGATGGCAAGCAGCAGCGACGACGCGCAGGCGGCAAGCGCTACCCAAAGCAGTTGGAGCTTCCAGCCCGGGCTGGGCGACGATTCGCCGTGCGGGCGCGCCGCCATTTCGCCGCGGGGGCGCAGAGCTGCCACCGCCGACAGCGCCGCCACAGCCGCGTAGGCGAGCGACCAGCCGACGGCCTGGTGCCGCGTCGAGAACACCGGCTCGACCAGCACCGGATAGCTCACGAGCGCCAGCATCGACCCGGCGTTGGAGAGCGCGAAGAGCCGGTAAGGCAGGGCGCCGCGGCGTTCTTCCGCGTACCACGCTTGAAGCAGCGGGCTGGTGGACGAAAGCAGCAGGAAGGGTAGTCCAACGCTCGAAGCGAGCAGCAGCAGGATGCGTATCGATGGGTCTTCGCTGCCGGTGGGTTTCCACGCCTGGCGAGGAATCATGGGCAGCGCGAGCAGACTCACGGCCAGCAGCGCGACGTGCAGCCGCGACTGCATGCTCGGGCGCAGCCGTCGCACCAGCACGAAGGCGTACAGATAACCGAGCAGTAGGGCAAGCTGAAAGAACAGCAGGCATGTAGCCCACACGGCGGCCGAACCTCCAAACCACGGCAGGATGATCTTGGCGATAATCGGTTCGACTTGAAACAGCAGGAACGCGCTGAGAAAGATGGTGAGGGCGTAGAGGAGCATTCGTGGCAAGGCTAACCCGGAACGCAGGAATAAGGAAGAGGCAGGCTCGGGCCAGGTGTCTCTTAGCAGGTCGCTGAAAAGCTGTCCGCGCTGTCATTCCGGGATGCCGTAGGCGATGAGGAATCTCGCAAGTGCCTTCCCTTCAGAGCGAGATTCCTCGCTCCGCTCGGAATGAAAATATGAAAGCGCGACTCCTGCCGTCGGCGTAGGCTGACAGGATTCCAGAACGTTTTTCGGCAACCCGTTAGACAATAGGCTGCGTGGATTTTGCCGGATCGCTGGAGTTGTGGTCAGGCGTCTCGCGCTTGCCATTGAAACGGCATTCCTGGACGCGTCGCTCGCCTAGTCCATTCTGGACGATACTACCTTAAGCGTGAAGATCTTACCTCCGTAGTTGCAAGGTCACGCGGCAGCCAATCACTAACTACATGAATATACAGTGGTTAAAATGTGCGATATATTGATTGACATGGTACGTCACTTGCGATATAAGTAACGCGGCTAGAAATCGGATCAAAGGGGGGCCTGGGATCCGAAGCAGTCGGGCGGAGGGGTGATCAATGTTGCAGGTCCCACAATCCGAGGACAAGCGTCGAGTCGGCTACGTGGTCGAAACGTGGTCGCAACTTTCCGAAACATTTATTGTGAACGAGGTGATGGCGCTCGAGCGGCTCGAGGTGCCACTACGGATCTTCTCCGTGGACGACGCTCCTCCCCATGAGCCCACACGATCCGCAGACCCGGGCGTGGCCGACGTGCGTGCCTCGTTGACGCGGGTCTCGCTCGGAAGCCACTGGGCGTCGGCGTTCAAGGCGAATTGGCGTGTACTGCGCCGCGAGCCTCTGCGCTACGGCCGGGCGCTTTTTCAGGCTGTCCGCCATCCGCATTGGTCGAGCGTGCGCTGCTTCATTGAAGCAGCCTGTCTGGCGGACAGCCTTTCGTCGGAACCGGTAGTGCATCTTCACGCGCGTTCCGCGACTTCGCCGGCGCTCGTTGCGTTGTTCGCTCACCAGTTGACCGGCGTCCCCTATAGCTTTGCGGCAAACGCCCAGGATATCTGCCACGATACCCCGCCCAACCTGCTGCGCGCTGAAGTGGAGCGCGCCCAAGCCGTCGTCACCGGCACGCATTCCGACAAGCGGTCGCTGCTCGACCGCGTCAGCCCGGCGTGGTACGGCAAGCTGCACTGCATCCACCACGGAATCGATCCATCGCGATTCAGTTTCTTGCGCCCGCATAGCGCCAACGGAGATCCGCCCGTCGTGCTGTGCGTCGCCAAAGCCGACGAGAAAAAGGGGCTGCAGGATTTGGTGGTAGCCGCTGACATATTGCGCCGGCGCGGATGCTCGTTTCGGTTTGAGATCGTCACCGGCCGCGCGGTGCAGCAGGCGCTCGAGAGCGAGGTCACGAGCCTCGGTCTGGAGGATTGGGTCCGTTGGGTGGACGCACAACCCCACGAAGATATCTGCCAGGCTTACCAGCGCGCCGCGATCTTGGCGTACTCCTCCGCCGTCCCTGCCCACAACGGCCCCGGCGCCCTCCCGGATGTGCTGCTCGAAGCGATGGCCAGCGGCGTCCCGGTGGTCTCCACTCGAGTCTCCGGCATGTCAGAGTTGATTCAGTCCGAGAGCGACGGCCTGCTGGTCGAACCGAATCGTCCCGAGATGCTCGCCGATGCGCTCGAGAGGCTGCTCACTCAGCCTGAACTGCGGCAGCGCCTGGGGCTGGCCGCTCGAGCCAAAATCGAGGCAGGCTTCTCGATCGATCAGAGGTCGAGACGCTTGCTCGAGCTTTTTGGGCCGGAGCCGGTGTCGAAACGGTCCGGACGCCAGGAAGCAGCGGCGCGGACCGCGCATTGCGTTCATGAGGTCTAGACCCAGGATTTGTGGCCGTATTTGTTACATGCCTCCGTATGTCACACGGAGTGGGATGTTGGCCTCGCCTCTTATCTTATTTTCGGTTATGCTCCGATGGGGGCCAGGGCCGAGGCCGACCGTTGCCATTTCTTCTTGTTCCACTTGGCCGTTGACATTCATCTGCGTTTGTCCCGCAGGAAATCCTTTTCCCTTTAGGTTGTAATAGGCGTGAATCAATTCGTGGGCCAAGCCAATCCAAGAAGGTCGTTTTCCATCAGGAGTATCGATCATGTTGGCGTTGTATTTAATTGCGGTCACAGCACTACTACCTGGAGTCGTGGCACTTTTTTCGGCGTCTCTCCCTCCGCGTCTCGCTACATTCGTGCCAACCCATTTCGTTATACAAGCGGCATCATAAGTCATGTCAACCCTTTGAATGCACACGGTATACCCAAACTGTGCTTTATGTACCATATTTGAAATGCCGGTCAGCAATTTCAGCCCCGTAGCTGTCTTGGCCATTTGGGTTAGCTCATCGGTTGGTGGCTAGCCGGTCTCTCGTCATGGCTACGCGGCCCTGAGCGGGCTGATGCTGGTTCTGCTAAGATAGAGACTCAAGTTAATTACTGAATCGCGAGTCGAGGAGGCAGACTTTGGTTGCACAAGGAACGGATACCATCGCGCCGCACGGTGGTCACTTGGTCACGCGCGTCGAGAGCGCCGCAGACCGTGAAGGTCAACAGGAGCGCGCCCGCTCACTCGATCGTGTGGTCCTGAAGCCGCGCGAGGTTTCCGACCTCGTTCTGCTGGCGATTGGCGCGTTCTCGCCGCTCGAGGGCTTCATGACCTCGGCGGACCATCGCACCGTCGTCGAAGAAGGACGCCTGGCGAATGGTCTGCCGTGGACGATCCCCGTAACGCTAAGCGTCGCGCGCGACGTCGCTCAGCGGATTCGTCCCGACCAGGAAGTTGCGCTAGCTGATCCGGCCGGGAAGTTGCTCGGCACGATGCAGGTTCATGAGAAATATGAGTACGGCAAGGAACGCGAGGCGCAGCACGTCTATGGCACGACCAGCGACGCTCACCCCGGAGTTGCGTACCTTCGTAAGTCCGGCGACGTGATGCTCGGCGGCCCCGTCACGCTGATCGATTTCCCGCCGCTCGAGCCTATCTACGAAAAATACTTCCTGCATCCCAGCCAAACGCGCGCCTTGTTCCGCGAGAAGGGCTGGAGGACGGTGGTCGCGTTTCAGACGCGCAATCCCGTGCATCGCGCTCACGAGTACATCCAGCGGTGCGCGCTCGAGATGGTCGACGGGCTGATGATTCATCCGCTGGTGGGTGAAACCAAGGCCGACGACGTGCCTGCGCCCATTCGCATGCGGTGCTATCGCGCCCTGGTCGACCATTACTATCCGGAGAGCCGCGTGGCGCTCGCCGTTTATCCCGCCGCCATGCGCTACGCGGGCCCGCGCGAGGCCGTCTTCCACGCGCTGGTGCGTAAGAATTACGGCTGCACCCACATCATCATCGGGCGCGACCACGCTGGCGTGGGGGACTTCTACGGTCCCTACGACGCGCATCGCATCTTCGACCGCTACGGGCCCGAGGAAATCGGCATCCGGCCCATGTTCTTCGACTTCACATTCTATTGCCGGCGCTGCGGTCTGATCGTTTCGGAGAAGACTTGTCGGCACGATCCCAGCGATCGGCTGCTCCTGAGCGGCACCAAAGTGCGCCAACTGCTCGCCCAGGGCGAGCCCTTGCCGGTCGAGTTCACACGGCCGGAGATTGCCGAAATTCTGCGTGAGGCGTACCGCGAGCAGGCGTCCCGGTCGGGGGCTTAAGAGTCTGTGTGAAAACCCCGTATTGAGTGGAGATCGTAGAGGCGCCCTTCAGGGCGGCATTTGTAATGAGTAGTGTGCCCGCCTAAAGGCGGCCTCTACGCCGTCGCCGCGAGTTTTCACACAGACTCTTAAGCCCGCGTACCCGCCGGGCGCAGGGGTGGGGGGATTGGGGAAGGTCGAGCCGAGGGGCAGAGCTCGAAGAGCAGTTGGCGGATGCGGGCGTGAAACGTCTCGACGGAAAAGCGTTCGTCAACGCTCACGCCTGCACCCGCTTGAAGGCGCGCGCGCAGGTCCGAGTCGGTGAGAAGGCGCTCGAGCGTTTCCGCCAGCGCGGTCGAATCACCACTCGCGAAAAGAAGGCCGTTCGCGCCATCGCGAACCACTTCGAGAATCCCGCCCAGGCGCGACCCCACCACCGGCACGCCCCACTGCATTGCTTCGAGCGCCACCAGTCCTAGTCCCTCGCGTACCGTCGAGGGCATCACCAGCACATCAAAGGTTCGATAGTAAGGATCAGGGTCGGATTGATAGCCTGCCCACCGAACCCGCGACTCGAGGCCGAGGTCGCGCGCCAAGGTCCTGAGTCGGGCGAGGTACGCTTCGTCTTCAGCACAGTTCGGGTCGGGTGCGCCGACGATGACGAGTTGGATGTCGCGACCGCGCTCGACCAGGCGCGCCACGGCGTCGAGCAGGACGTGGTGTCCCTTGCCGGGCGTGATGCGTCCAACCAGACCGAGTACCGCGGCGCCGCCCGCGCCTGCCCGTGGCACGCCGGAGGCAGCGTCGTCTTGCGGCTCGAAAGTCCGGCTGCGATTGGGTTGGCGCACCGGACTATAGATCACCTGCGTTTTCTTCTCGAGGCGGCGATCGTGGCCAATCAGCGCGGCGGCTGCCGTCTGGGAACACGCGACAATCCTGGTGGCGCGCCGAGCGGCGTGTGACGCTACGAGGAGGTCCGTACCACGAATCACAGTCATGTGCAGGTGAAAGAGAGAAGGGAGCCCCGTCAGCCGGGCGGCCAGCACGCCGGCCACGAGCGTTCTCGGACCGTTGATGTACACCAGCCGAACGTCACGCTGACGGATGATCTCGGCAAGGCGGTAAGCGCAATACACACTGCGGAGCGGAAACGCCATCATGTCCGCGAGCGACTTCGAGCCTGACCGGTAATGGCCCAGCGGGTAGGTGAGGGTCTCAACCGAGCGACGGCGAAGGTCGTTCACATAAGGGCCGTCCCCGGGGAAAGCCACGAGTGGCGCGAACTCCGGCTGGAGCGCGCAGAAAACTTCATCCAGGACGCGCTGGCCGCCCGCGCGCGTCGTTTGTTGTTCGAGAAACAGAATTCGTTGTGGCACGCTCGTGAATTCCAGAAGGCAGTCGCGTCGCCCGAGCCAACATCGGCGTCGTCTTCAGTCCAAGCTTACTGGGTCGCTGCTGGGCGGGTTTATTGGTAGCGCGCCGGCGTTCTCGTGTCAACTGGATGCCCGAAACACCTCAACCATTAACCTATGGGTGGTTTCAGTTCGACACCGCGGATCGCTAGCAGGCCCACCCGAGCACGTGAGAAGCCAGTTTCACGAATCCCCGGTGGCGATTCGCGACTTTACAAACTCTTGACAATTCACGGAGCAACGCAGCCCACCCAGGTGTTATCCTACAGCACGTACCATCCAGGCAAGGATCGAACCGTCGTGGTGTGACCACGACCATGCAAGGCCGGTCGGGAAGCTAGGACGCTCTCGCGTCGGGCAGCAGGTCAAGTCAAGGAGCCGGAGAACATGAAGAGGTTAATACCACTCGTGTGCATCGCCATTTTGCTTCTTGGGATGACGCTGACGGCCGGCCGGATACTCCGAGCCTCGGAAGCAGGAGAGGCAGCCGGAGAGCCGGCGGCGACGGGTCAGCCCGGTGCTGCCCTCGTGATAAGCAACTCGAACGCCCTGGCCGCACACCTGGGTATTTCGTTCGTCAGCGGGTCGACTTCGACCGTCGCCGTCGAGCGGGACGGGAAGAAGTACCTCGTTGACCTCGTCGCGAGAACGGTTCGCGAGGTCGACGCGGAGTCCGCTCCAGGGGCTCCCAGGGCGAAGAAACAGCTCGTGGCCGGACAGCGCTCCGGCGCCGATATTTTCCAGCAGAAATGCTCGAAGTGCCACGGCGTTGACGGCAAAGGAATCAAGGATATCAAGACACCGAACTTTACCGATCCCAAACTGCAAGCCACTTTGACCGACGAGCAGATCGTTCAGACGATCAAGACCGGAAAGAAAGGCACCTTGATGCCAGCCTGGGCGGGCAAGCTGAGCGACCAGGAAATCGCCGCCGTGGCGCAGTACGTTCGCTCGTTCGCAAATGCACCGAGTCAGGTGGGTGGGGCTCAGGTCGTGAAGGAAAGGAAACCCGGAGTCTACGAACCGGGCGACGACGTCCTAATGAGCTTGCCTACCGGGCGCCGGCTTGAGCGACACGGGTTCTACGTCAACTTCGCCCACCGCTTTCCGTACGATCCGGCTTTCTCAGGAACGGCACGCGGCGGCGCGCTTCTCGGCCTGGACGGCTTCGCCGTTCCCTCGTTTGGATTCCGCTACGGCGTGACCGACAAGTTGTCCGTCAGCATCTGGCGCTCGCCCAGCATCATCGGGCGTCCCATCCAATTGATGGCGGCTTACAACTTCCTTGACGAGCACGATGGCAAGCCCTTGAATATGGCGGTGCGCCTCTCGCTCGAAGGCCAGAACGACTTACGTAAGAACTTCACGGAAAACATCGAAGCAGTCTTCTCGCGCAGCTTGACCTCGCACGCCCAGATCTATTTTGTGCCGACCGGCTCTTTTAACGACCGCCCGCTGGCGCAGACTAATGGGTTCGAGTCGAGCGGCGTTCCCGACCTGCCGGGGACCAACGCCTTGTCGCTGGGCACTGGGCTTGCTGTGGACATCCGTCCCACCGTGGCCTTGATCGCGGAAGTCATTCCCACGGTCGTCAACGGGCGCGCTCTGGGAATCCACCGTCCCGCCTACTCGTTTGGCATCCAGAAGAAGATCTGGCGGCACTCGTTCACGTTCGGATTCACGACAAGCCCTGGTACAACGGTCTCGCAGCGGGCTGGGACGCGCGCCAGCTTCCTGGGCGACCCAATGGCCGACAAGCCGAGCGGACTGGTGATCGGATTCGATTTGACGCGGCAGATTTTCTGAGACCGGCGGTCGCAGCGCGCGGCGCGCCGCAGGGAGAAGCTCAGGTATTCCGAGCGGTTTGACAAGTAGCCTGGAGAGAATGTCATCGCCGTTGACAGCCTCGTGTGGCGAGGACATAATACGGGGCAACCTTTGAGGGTACTTCGTTACTGCGTCGGGGAATCAGGGAGCGCGAGCTCTCGAGGGTGCAGGGGTACTGGACTCCAGGCCAGATCGTTTCGGCTGAGTGTCGCTCGGCCAGCGTGAGGTGAATTGCAACCAAGCGTCCGGACGGTACGCCCTGATCAGAGGCGTGGCGATCCGGGCCAGCGTGCAAGCGGTTCGCCAAACTTAGGTCAGGAGGTCTCAGGCCTGTGAATTGCTCATCGAAGAAGATTGTCTTCTTTATCCCTTCCTTTTCCAGTATCGAGGCGACCGCCCCACTCGGACTGCTGGCCATCTCGACTCCGCTGCTACGCGCCGGGTATACGGTCCGCATCATCGACTCGACCATCCATACTGACTACAAGGCACGCGTGCTCGAAGAAGTCAAGGACGCGCTGTGCCTCGGGATCTCGCTTATCACAGGGCCGATGATCAGCGAGACGGTGGAGATCGCGCGCGCCGTGAAGCGCTGGAACCGCGATTTCCCGGTGATTCTGGGCGGCTGGCATCCTTCACTTCTGCCGGACCAGACTCTCGCGGCCGACTACGTCGACATCATCGCGCGCGGACAGGGCGAGGATGCGATGCTCGAGATCGCCCGGCGCCTCGAGAATCATGCCTCCCTGGACGACGTGCCGGGCGTGGGCTTCAAGCGGGACGGCAAGCTTCATCTGACGCCGGAGCGCGGGCTCAAGCCGATCACCGCGATGCCGCCCAAGGCCTATCAGCTCGCGGAGTTCGACGCCTACGAGAAAGTGTGCGGCCGCCGCTGGGCCATGTACCTGTCGAGCTTTGCCTGCCCCTTCAACTGTTCTTATTGCACCAATGCCGGGGTCTACGGCCGCAAGTGGAACGCGCTGCCGGTCGAGCAGGTGGTCCAGGAAACCGTGGATCTGACGCGGCGCTATCGCCTGGAACTCTTGTGGATGGCCGACGACAATTTCCTGGTCGACCTCGAGCGCTCGCTCCAGATCGCCGAGGGACTGATCCGCGCCGGGTCGACCTACAAGTGGAGCATCCAGGCGACGACGAATCTCACGGCGCGCCTCAGCGTCGATGAACTGCGCCTGCTCAAGCGCTCAGGACTCCATCAGATCTGCCAGGGGATCGAGACCGCGTCGCCCAAAGTGATGAAGCTCATGAACAAGGGTTTCCAGGACATCGATTCCATCTACCAGTCGACGGAGCGTTGCGTTGAAGCGGATGTCATCCCCTCGTTCAACATTATCTTCGGTTATCCCGGTGAAGGTGTGAAAGAGCGCCGCGAGACTCTGAACTTCATGATGGACGTCTGCCGCCGGTTCCCAGGCGCGGAGTTCTGGACCAACATCTTCACGCCCTATCCTGGCTCGCCCATCTTCCATCGCGCTATGGAGCTGGGCATCGACGTACCCAAGTCGCTCGAGGGCTGGGTGGATTATTTCCCGCGCTACACCGTCCTGCCGTGGCTCAAGGGCAAGGACCACCAGCGCGTCCAGACGATGCGCGACTATTTGCGCGTCGCCTTCGACCGGGCGCCGATTGCGACCGACAGCCGCGGCCGGTTCGCGAGGACGATCACCCGGCTTACCAGCTATCCCGCGCGCTGGCGTCTCGACCACGATTTCTACGGCCTGCCGGTCGAGCTGTGGGTCAATCGCAAGCTGCACGGCATTCGCGCGCTGCCCAAGTCAAACGTGGACGCGAAACCTCTGGAGCCGGCCGCCGCGCCGAGTTGTTCATGAAGCACAAAGTCGTCCTGTTCTTTCCGCCCTATGATGGGCCGCCGCTGGGGGCGCCGGCGTGCCTCTTGGCTCTCGCCTCGCCGCTGCTCGAGGCGGGTTTTGAAGTTTCGCTCGTTGATGCAGCCATCACGCCGGACTACGAGCGGGTCATCGCCCGCGAGACCGAGGACGCGCTGTGTCTGGGCGTGTCGCTGCTCACCGGCCCCATGATCCGCGCTGCGGTCAAGGTCGCGCGCCAGGTTCGCCAGCGGCAGCCTAGTCTGCCCATCATTTTTGGCGGCTGGCATCCGAGCCTGCTCCCCGACGAGACGTTGCGGCACGAGTGCGCGGACGTGGTGATTCGCGGCCAGGGCGAGCTGACCCTGCTCGAAGTCGCGCAGCGCCTCGCCGACAGCAAGGATCTGGCCGGCGTGCGTGGCGCCTCATTCAAGCAGGACGGGGAAGTCGTCCACAACCCCGAGCGGCCGGTCGAGAACATCAACCGTCTGCCGTCGCTGGCTTACCACTTGGTCGACTTCGACGCGTACGAACGGGTGCGCGGCATCCGCGAGGTGGGTTATCCGTCGAGCGTCGGTTGTCCCTACGCGTGCAACTACTGCACCGACCAGGTGTTCTACAAGCGCCGCTTCAACGCTTATCGCGCCGAGCGTGTGGTGAGTGAGGTTGGCGAGCTTGTGGGGCGCTATCGTCTCGAGGAGATTGCCTTCCTCGACTCCAATTTCCCGGTTGACGTCAAGCGCGCGGTGGCCATCGCGCGCGGCTTGGTCGACGCGAAAGTGAAGTTACACTGGACGGTGCAGGCTTCAACCGACCTGGTCTGCCGGATGAGCGATGACGACGTCCGCCTGCTGGTTCAAAGCGGCCTCCACCACATGGGATTCGGAACCGAGTCGGCGTCCGAGGAAGTGCTGGCGCTGATGAACAAGAAGCATCAGCGCATTGCCGACATGTTCGAGACGGCGCGCAAGACGGAACAGGCGGGTATGCGTGTGACCTTCAACGTCATCCTCGGCTATCCGGGCGAGACCGAGCAGGACCGCGTCGAAACATTTCGCATCATGAGCGAGATCGCGCGGCGGCACTCGAACGTCAGCTTCTCGCCCAATGTTTTCACGCCCTATCCCGGTATTCCCATCTGGCCGCAATTGCGCGAGCTGGGAGTCCGCGAACCGCAGTCGCTCGAGGAGTGGGACGTGGTGGCGCTCGGGAACAACTTGCTGCCGTGGCTGCAGGGCGAGACGCTCGACCGTCTGCGCCGCATGATCGAGTACTTCCTGCTGAACAACCAGATTCGCCGCGCCACCGCCGACGTTCGTTGGTTCGGCCACGGCGTACGCCGCGCCCTCGGCGTGCCGCTGCGCTGGCGTCTGCGCAACAATCATTACGCGTTTCCCTGGGAATTGTGGGTGGCAAGAACGACGGAGCGACTTGTGACGCGGCGGTCGCTGGTGACCGGGCAGGAACTGCGGCACGGCATGGGAGAAGTCTGCTAGTTCACGTGTGAAGATGATTCCGCATGGTTGATGTCTTACTGACTCATTCCTACCACCTGTTTTATGACCGCAAGCAGGTGCGCAAGATGCAGCCGTATCCCCCGCTCGGGACGCTGTACGCGGCGGCGCTCCTGAGGCAACGCGGCTACTCCGTCGCCGTATTCGACGCCATGCTCGAGGATCCCGAGCGCGGCTTCCCGGAGGCGCTCGAGCGGCACCGTCCGCGCGTCGTCGCCATCTACGAAGACAACTTCAATTTCCTTTCCAAGATGTGCCTGAGCCGGATGCGCCAAGTGGCTTTCGGCATGGGTGAAGCGGCGCGCGCCGCCGGCGCCACCGTCGTCGTGAACGGCTCGGATCCGTCGGATCATATCGAGGAGTACCTCGGGCGCGGTTTTGATTTTGTCTTGTTGGGCGAAGCCGAGTGGACGCTCGAAGAGCTGGTCAAAGCAGTGCTCGAGGATTCCGAGCGCGAGCCCGACCATGTCGCCGGACTGGCGTTCCGGCGGCGCTCGACCGGCGTCGTCTATCGCACGCCCTCAAGGCCGCAACTTCGGGACCTTGAAACGCTGCCGCTCCCGGCACGCGACCTGATTGACGTCACCCGCTACCGCGAAGTGTGGAAGGCACGCCACGGCTTCTTCTCGCTGAATCTTGTCGCCAGCCGCGGCTGTCCCTACCGGTGCAACTGGTGCGCGCGGCCGATCTACGGCGAGTCGTTTCACATCCGCTCGGCCGAGAGCGTGGCGGAGGAGATGCAGCAGCTCAAAGACGTCTACGGGGCCGACCACCTCTGGTTCGCCGACGACCTGTTCAGCATCAAGCCCCGCTGGGTGCTGGAACTGGCGGGCGCCGTCGAGCGCCGCGACGCCGCCTTGCCGTTCAAGATGCAATCGCGCATCAACCTGATGACCCCGGAGACCGCGCGGGCGCTTAAGCGGGCGGGCTGCGTCGAAGTGTGGATGGGGGTTGAATCAGGGTCGCAGAAGATTCTGGATGCGATGGATAAGGGCACGCGCGTCGAACAGGCCGCTGTGGCGCGCGACCATCTGCGCGAACAGGGCATCCGCGCCTGCTACTTCCTTCAGTTCGGGTATCCCGGCGAGACCTGGCCTGACATTCAGCAAACCGTCCGCCTGGTGCGCGACACGCGTCCGGATGACGTCGGCGTGTCGGTTTCCTATCCCTTGCCGGGAACTAAGTTCTACGAGCGCGTCCGCGAGGAGCTGGGCGCCAAGCGGCACTGGGTGGATTCCGACGACCTCGCCATGATGTTCCGAGGCACCTACACGGACGAGTTTTACCGGGCGCTGCACGACGCACTGCACGCCGAGGTCGAGACCTGGAGCCCGCCGGCGGCGAATGCCTTCAACACGCACCCTTGCGTCGAGGCGAAATTGGCGGAGACGGTGAGCGTCGGCGAACACTGGGCGCGCGTCGAGCAGCTCGAGAAGACCTGCCGGAGCGCGGAGCCGACGTTTGCGTCCCCCGCCGCGGCGCCCCTCGCGAGCTTCACGTGAATCCGATGGACCTGCTGCTGACTCACGGCTACTTCCTCTATGAGGATCCCAAAGAGCTTCAAATCATGAAGCCCTACGTTCCTCTGGGGATTCTCTATATCGCTTCGCACCTGCGCGCCAGGGGTGTTGCCGTCGAGGTTTTCGACACCACGTTCTCGAGCCGCGCTGCGCTCTTCGACCTGCTGCGCTCCAATCCGCCCAGCGTGCTCGGCATCTACTCGAACCTGATGACGCGGCCGAACGTGGTCGAGATCCTGCGCGTGGCGAAAGAAGCGGGCTGGAAGACCGTGGCGGGCGGCCCGGAACCCGGCGCTTACGTTGAGGAATACCTCGCGGCCGGCGCTGACGTTGTGGTGATCGGCGAGGGCGAAGCCACGATGGAGGAGCTGCTGCCTGCGCTCAAGGCCGGTGCCATCGGCTCCGCCGATTCTCTCGGGGCCCTCGCTCGCGTCGACAGCATCGCGTTCCGCGCCGCCAATGGATCGGTATGCCGCACCCCGGCGCGCGCCCAGATCCCGGACATCGACGCTCAGCCTTGGCCGCTGCGCGAGGCCGTCGACATCGACCGCTACGTCCGCACCTGGCGCGAGCACCACGGAATGGGCTCGGTCTCGCTGATTACGGCGCGCGGCTGCCCCTACCACTGCCGCTGGTGCAGCCACGAAGTCTTCGGCAAGACGCATCGCCGCCGCAAACCCGCCTCCGTCGTCGATGAGCTCGCCTGGCTCATGGATCGCTACCATCCGGATATGGCCTGGATGGCCGACGACGTCTTCACCATCCATCACGGCTGGCTGTTCCAGTACGCGGCCGAGATGAAGCGGCGGGGTCTCAAGCTTCCGTTCGAGTGCATCTCGCGCGCCGACCGCTTGAACGCGCCCGTTATGGACGCGCTCGCCGAGCTTGGTTGCTTCCGCGTTTGGATCGGCTCCGAGAGCGGATCGCAGCGCGTGCTCGATCGCATGGAGCGCGGCGTCACGGTCGACGAAGTGCAGACCGCGGTGCGGCTCGCCAAGACGCGCGGCATCAAGGCGGGCATGTTCCTGATGTGGGGCTACGAGGGCGAGGAGGTCGCGGACATCGAAGCGACGGTTGAGCACGTCAAGCAGTCCGACCCCGATGTTTTCTTCACCACGGTTTCCTATCCCATCAAGGGCACGCCCTACTTCGAGGAAGTCGCGCCACGGCTGGTGAACCTGAAACCATGGGCCGGAGGTTCGGACCGCGATTATCGCATCCAGGGCCGGCACTCGCGCCGCTTCTACCAGTTCGCCGACCAGCTTCTGCGCTCGGAGGTCGAGCTCAGCCGGATGGGGAACGGCGGAAACGCTGCCGCTGGTCCCGCCATCGCGTCTGCGGGCGAGTTGCGCGAGAAGATTGCGCAGGCGCGCGCTGGACTGCGCGAGTCCTACGCGGAGGTTGAAGCTTGAGTCCAGCGCCCGCGACGAAACTTGGCGCCGCGTCACCTCCTGCGCCCTTTGACGCGCTGGCCGCGACGTATGACGAGCAGTTCACTGACTCGCTCATCGGCAGTGCGCAACGGAAGGCAGTGTGGCAGGAGCTCGACCGCCTCTTTCTCCCCGGACAACGGATCCTCGAGATCAACTGCGGCACGGGTGTTGACGCGCTGCATCTCGCGCGCCGCGGTGTCGAGGTCGTGGCCTGTGACTCCTCTTCGCGCATGATCGAAGTGGCGCGCGAGCGCTTGCGGCGAGCCGCAAGCGCGTCAGAATCCGGCGGTGCGCTCGGCGCCAAGGTTAAGTTCGAGATCCTGCCGACCGAGGAGATCGGCAAGCTACACGATTCCGAAACGCCATTCGATGGCGTGCTCTCGAATTTCGCTGGGCTGAACTGCGTCGAGGATCTGCGAGCCGTGTCGCACGACCTGGCGCAGCTCTTGAAGCCGGGAGCGGTGGCGGCGCTTTGTCTGTTTGGGCCGTGCTGTGCCTGGGAGATTCTCTGGTATCTCGCTCGCGGGAACGCGCGCAAGGCATTTCGCCGCCGGCACTCATTCGGCGAGCTGGCGGAGCTTGGCCAGGGGACGGCTGTGCGCGTCCGCTATCCGACGGTGCGGACGTTCGAGCGCCTCTTCGCCCCCGAGTTCCGGCTGACGACGTGGAAGGGAATAGGCGTAGCAGTGCCGCCGTCGTATGTGGAGCCGCTGGCGCGTCGATTCCCGCGCTTCCTCGGTTTGGCAGTGAGTGCCGAACGCGGGCTGTCGAGTGTCCCGCTGCTGCGCGGCCTGGGCGACCACGTATTTCTCGTTTTCGAGCGCGTCTAGCGGATCGTCATGGCGCTGGCGCCAAGTGATTCTATGATTGTCCTCTACAATCCCAAGGCGACGCGATATCGCAACCGGCGATTTCCGCTCTCTGTCCTTTCGATCGCCGCCGTGCTTGAAGGCCGCGAGGACTACGTCATTGTCGACGGCAATCTCGATCCGCATCCCCTTGACACGCTGGACGCGATTCTTCGCGACAACCAGGTGGAACTGCTCGCGGTGACGGTGATGCCCGGGCCGCAGACCGTGACGGCGGTCGAGGGTTCACGCGCCGTGCGCGAGCGGTATCCGCTCGTGCCCATCGCCTGGGGAGGTTACTTCGCATCGAACTACACGGAAGCCGCGCTGAATGCGCCCTACGTCGACTTCGCGGTGCGCGGCCAGGGTGAGGATACTTTCCTCGAGCTGCTTGAAGCGCTGCGCGGTCGGCGTAACCTCGGCGAGATCCGCGGATTGTCGTACAAAGACGCCGACGGCGCGCACCGGCACAATGTCGAACGTCCGATGAAGCCGCTCGGCAGTTTTCCCTGGTATCCCTACCATCGCATCCCCGCTGAGAAATATCTTCTGCCGACGTTTCTTGGCCGGCGCACTGCCGTCCACCAGTCGAGCATCGGATGCCCGTTCCGCTGCAACTTCTGCGGCGTCGTCACTTTTTCGGGCAGCCGCGAGAAGCTGGAGCCGCCGGCGCGCACGGCGGCGATCCTCGCGCACCTCGGTAAGACCTACGGCGTCGACGCGGTCCAGTTCTACGACAACAATTTCTTCTTGCGCGAAGACCTGGCGCGCGAGTTGGCCGAGCGGCTAGCGCCGCTCAAGATGCGCTGGTGGTGCGAGGCCCGCACCGACATCATGAACCGGTACTCGGACGCGACCTGGGAGGCGATCCAGCGCGCCGGCTGCGCCATGATCTTTTTCGGCGCCGAGTCGGGCTCGAACGAGACTCTGAAAGAGATGAACAAGGATTTGCGCGTCGAGGACACGCTCGCCGTCGCGGCGCGCATCCGCCGCTTCGGAATCGTACCGGAATTCTCCATCATTTTCGGCAATCCGCGGGATCCTGAGGGTGACACGCGCCAGTGCTTCAAGTTCATCCGCCAGTTGAAGCGGCTGAACCCGGACTCGGAGATTGTCGTCGAGCATTACACTCCGGTGCCGCAGCGCGCCCGCATGTACGGCGGCGTCGAGGACCAGATCCAGTTCCCCACCACGCCTGACGAGTGGGCGACGGATCGCTGGCAGCGGTTCGCCACGCAGAAGGATCCGTCCACGCCGTGGCTGCGCGCGCCGACCAAGCGCCTGATCGACAACTTCGAGCTGGTGGTCTCGTCGCGCTGGCCGACCGTGCAGGATATCCGCCTGCCGGCGTGGGGCCGCTGGACGCTCAAGGCGTTGAGCGATTGGCGATATCGCCTCGGCGTCTATTCCGCGCCCGTAGAGTTACGCTTCGCGCAGCGTGTCATCAACCTGCGCAAGCCAAAGGTGGAGAGCCTGTGAGCCCCGCTGTTGACACTCGGAACAGGGCTTCGCGGACCGCTGCGGATTCGGCCCAGGCTGCCGGTGTGCCGGTCGAAGAAGGGTACGATCTCTGGGCGCCGACTTACGATCGCGATCCTAATCCGCTGCTCGCGCTCGAGGAGCGCCAACTCCTGTCCCTGCTGCCGGAGCTGGGCAGTAAGGCAGTTCTCGATGTGGCTTGCGGCACCGGTCGCTGGCTCGAGACGCTCTTGAGCCGCGGCGCGCGCTCAGGCCTCGGCGTTGACGTGTCATCCGCCATGCTTGACTCGGCGCGTGGCAAGCGCGGACTTCGAGGCCGTCTGGTGAGGGCCGACGCTCTCCAGCTCCCGTTCGCTTCAGCGAGCGCCGATTTCATGATGTGCGCGTTCGTCCTGGCTCATCTCGGCGACCTCGACGCGCTAGCGAGTGAGCTCGCGCGGGTGGCAAGGCCCGAGGCTGATCTTTTTGTCACCGACGTCCATCCCGCGGGATACGCGAGAGGCTGGCAGACGGCGTTTCGGGCGGACACGACGACCATCCGAATTACCGCGTTCCTGCACACCGTCGAAGAAGTTCGCGCCGCCTTCGAGCGCGCGGGGTTCGAGTTGCGGCAGTTGCTCGAGACGCATCTCGGCGAGCCCGAGCGGCCGATCTTCGTCCGAGCCGGGAAGGCGCATCGCTTCGATGAGGCCTGCCGCATCCCGGCCGTACTGATTTGCTGCTTCCGGCGGAGAGCGGCGGAGGGTGAGCGTCGGACGTGAGCGCTTCAGAAACCATTCCAGCCGCTGAGACGAGCGTGCGGAGCGCGATCGAGGGGCATCGCATTCACACGCTGCCCGTGCTGGTTCTGTTTCCGCACAATCGCTGCAACTGCCGCTGCGTGATGTGCGACATCTGGCGCATCCGCGAGACGCGCGAGGTTACGGCCGAGGACCTCGCACCGCACGTCGACTCCTTTCGCGCGCTCGGTGTCTGCTGGGTGGTGTTTTCGGGTGGCGAGCCACAGATGCATGCGGACCTCGCGTCGCTCAGCCGCCTGCTGCGCGCCGATGGCATCCGTGTGACACTGCTCACCGCCGGTCTGCTGCTCGAGCCGCAAGCCCGGCTGGTCGCTGAGAATATTGATGACGTGATCGTGTCGCTTGACGGGCCGCGTGAAGTCCACGACAGGATCCGGCGCATCCCGAGCGCGTTTGACCGGCTGGCGCGCGGAGTCGCAGCGCTGCGCCGTCTGCGGCCCGAGATCGTGGTGCGCGGGCGGTCTACCGTGCAGAAAGCAAACTACAGTTGTCTTCGCGAAACGGTGCGCGCCGCGGAGGCGATCGGCCTCAATTCCATTTCATTTCTCGCCGTTGACGTGAGTTCCGAGGCGTTCAATCGGCCGCAAGGCTGGACGGCGAAAACCCAAAGCTCGGTTGCATTGGACTCCGAGGAAGTGCGCCGACTCGAAGCCGAGGTCGAGGCGATGATTGAGGAGTACGCGGACGAGATCGCAGCGGGTTACGTGGTCGAGAGCGCGGAGAAATTACGCCGCATCGCGCGTCACTTCCGCGTCCATCTGGGTGAAGTGGAGCCGGTCGCGCCGCGCTGCAACGCGCCGTGGGTCTCCGCCGTGATCGAAGCGGACGGCACGGTGCGCCCCTGCTTCTTTCATCGCGCCCTTGGCAACATCCACGCGAAGCTGCTGCCTGAAATACTGAACGGCCACGAGGCGATCGAATTTCGCCGGACTCTCGACATCCAGACCAATCCCATCTGCCAACGATGCGTCTGCTCGCTCTACTACCTGCCGCCTGACGACGTCCGCCAGCTTGCTGGACTCCCTCACGGCACGGCCCGGATCTTCGCCAGCGCCGTGAGGCCGAGGCCGCGCCCGCAATCCGTCGCATAGACGAGAGTCTTCGAGTCCTGGAGCCACGCGGGACTGATCGAATTGCAATCCGCGTTGGTGAGGCGATGCTCGTCGCCAGTTGCAATCTCGCCCGCGCGGCTGAACTTGACGACCTGGAGCTGCCAGTTACCCTTCTCTTCCCGCGCGGAGGCGAGCCACTCTCCGTCCGGTGAGATGGCGGGATACCGCGCGCGCACGCCGGGCGGCGAGAGCAAGCGGACGAGTTGAGTCTTGATGTCCACGACGAAGAGCGCCGGCTGCCCGTCCGGCTGCGCGGCGAACGCCAGGCGATGGTCGGGGAAGAATGCTGCTTCGAGGACGTCGGACGTGGAGTCGACCAGCTTCTGTTCCGACTGTCGCGGCGCGGGATTGGTTGCGGATGGCGCGGCCTCCGCGCCGGCCCCGATGCTCTTCACCCACAAGCTGCCGCGACCTTGAGTCTCACGGATGAACGCCAGCCACTGTCCATCGGGCGAGACAGTGGGTTGCTCGGCATTGTCGACCTCGAGCGCCGTGGCCGGTGCGACTAAACTCGAGTCGCGGGACGGGAATCGCACGATGCGTGAGCGGGTGGAAGCTATTTCAACCCATTCGTCCGCGGCCGTGGAATCCAGCGCCGGATGGAAAGTGTCGGCGCCGAAATCAAGAACCTCGAGCGGACCTTGGGTAAAGTGGGGGAAGACGCCAGCCGTGACGTAGCCGTTCCAAGTAGAGGACATCGTGGTGAACGCCAGCGTGCCGGCTGCCGCGGCGGGCTCGGCGGCCATCAGTGCGTCCGGAGTCGTCACCACCCGCGAAGCGTAGTTCGCGAATTGGCCCCGCAGGTGACGCAGGTTCGTCCAGGCGCCGGCGAGCGTGAGCGCGACGAAGAGTCCCGCGAACACCGCTGCCTCATACGACCTCCAGCGCCGCCGCGGCGCGGTTTTCACGAGCTCCCAAAGAAGCATCAACCACAGCGCGGTCATCGCATAGAACTTGGGGAAAGCGAGGATCGCGTGCCATCCCGAAGGCGAGCCCGGGGTGAAGCGCTGAAGCGGCAGGCAGACGAGAGTGTAGAGGGCGACCACCAGCAGCGCCTGCTTCCGGTGTTCAAAGCGCAGCAGCGAATCCGTCGCCAGCGCGATCGCGAGGATGAGAACGCAGAAGTGGTAGGCGGCCGGATGAGTCGACATCACGAGGAGCAGTGCGACGTATCCGCCGAACTCGAGTTTCTCCCGCGCCGGTTCAGAACGCGCCGAGCGCATCAGCCAGAGGAAGGGTACGAACAGCAACGCTTCGATGAGCGGCTGCAAGACGGCGTAAGCGGCCGGCAGATGCGCCAGCGGATGAGGATTCATTTCCGGCTCGGCGACGAACAGGCGACGCGCTAGAGCGGTGAAGGAGTCCCAGTGGACGTCGTATGGGTTGATGTCCTCGCCCTTGAAGGCGCGCGGCAGGACCTCGACCACGTAGTTCCTCACGGTGGGAAACCCGAAGAGCCAGACGGCGACGAGTCCCAGGCCAGCACACGCGAGCAGCAATGCCAAGGTCGCACGCCACTGCTTCTTGCGCAGGAAATAGAACACAAACAAGCCGGGATAAATCCTCAGCGCCGCGGCGAGCGCTAGCGCGATGCCCGAGCTTGCCGTGCGGCCTTCGAGATACAGCCACGCCGCGAGCGTCAGCAGGAAAAGCAGCGCGACGTGCTCCTGGCCGTACAGGAAATTGTTGCGCAACGGAATCACCGCCAGAAAAACGAGCAGGGCGACGCGTCGCGGGCCGAGTGTCGTCATGCGGCTGAGCAGGCAGCCGGTGAGAACGAGCAGCAGCAGGTTGAGTGCGAGCCAGCGCTGCTTCGCCTGAAGCGGCGGGAGCCCGGCGAACGGCAGGACGACGAGCCCGGCGTACGGTGTCGACGGAATGAACTCGACGATCCGCGGCTCGATGCCCGCGTGATCCTTTTGCCGCTGGAACCAGATCCAGTCGTAGACGCGGTTGAGCGAGTATCCCTGGCGATAGAGCCGCGCCGCGAGATAGTAGTTGGGGAAGTCGGTGTTCAGCGAGCGCCAGCCTGGCAGGAGGCCGCGCCAGAGAAAAAGTGCGGCCAGCAGAACAAGCAGCAACGTTTCGATCGCACGGGTCGAGCGGGACGGTGGGAGACGCCAGGCTTGCCCGCGATCGTCACAGAGATCGTCGCGAGCAGCCGACGCCGAAGATGGCGCGCTTTCCGAGGGCGGCAGGCTCATGGCGCGGGCGCAGCCCTGAGTCTGCGGGTCGTGTCGCGAGAAGGTTCGGCCTCAGGGCGTAGCCCGTTGTAGCACACTTGTCGCGCCAAAGGACAGGCGATTGTCACGAGGCTCGCGATCAGCGCTCAGCACGGCCCGTGATGGAAGGCCGCAATGATGGCGGCCATGTCGACACCAGCGAAGTCGCGGGAGACCCAGTCGGCGTGGGCGAGCTCGGCAAGCGGACGGCTGTGGGCGAGCGCCAGGCACGGCATTCCGGCGGCGCGAGCGGCGCGGACGCCATTGGGCGCGTCCTCGATCACCAGGCATTCGCGGGCAAGGAGCGGCGCCGGCGGAACATCGTGCGAGCCGGCTTCGGCGGCGCAAAATGCGGGCAGGGCGCGCAGGGCGTCGAGCGCCTTGAGAAAAATGTCGGGCGCGGGTTTCGAGCGCTCGACGTCATCGGCCGCCACCACCACTTGAAACGCGTCGCGCAGCCCGAGCTTACCCAGCAGGTGCTCGATCTCGCTGCGCAAGCTGCCGCTGGCGATGGCCAGGGGAAACTGCGGCGCGAGCGAGCGCACGAACTCGACCGCGCCGGGCAGGGGCGGCAGTCCATCACGGATCTCGTCGGCGTAGGCGCGCACCTTCCAACTGACAAGCTCGTCGCGCCGTGCCGCGTCGACGGGGCGGCCGTGGCTACGATACAGATGCTCGACGATGCCGCGATCGTCGAGCGCGAGGTAATCATGAAAGTATTCGCCTTCCGTAATCGTCCAACCTTCTTGCGCGGCCATTTGGCGCGTCAGTTGGAAGATGAGAGGCTCGCTGTCCACGATGATGCCGTCGAAGTCGAAGATGATGGCTCGGAGCACGTCGGCTCTCTAGAATTGGCGGTGATCACGAGCCGGCCATGATACACTTAGTTCAGGGCTTTGTGACAGAGGTTCCGAAACCGGCAGCCGGCAAACGGCACGGTGCGCGTCGTACGCATCCGAGGGAGCGCCGGAAACAAACAAGCGCCGATGAACAGTCAGCTCAGCATTCCGATTGCGTTTGTGGCGGGAGTCGTTTCGTTCCTCTCGCCGTGTGTTCTGCCGCTGGTGCCGGGCTACCTCTCGATGCTCTCGGGCGAGTCCATGGAGGCGCTCAAGGCGGGTTCCAGCGCGGCGCTGGTCTCGCGCATCTTCCGCAACTCGGTGGCCTTCGTGGCGGGCTTCTCGATTGTATTTATCACCCTGGGCGCGTCGGCCACCTGGGTAGGACACTTCCTGGTATCGCAGCGGACCGTGTTCAACATCGTCGCCGGCGTCATTATCATCGTCTTCGGGTTGCACCTGACCGGCTTGGTGAAGATTCCGTTGCTTTATCGCGACGCCCGGCTCGATACGGGCGCACCGCGCCGGGGACTTGTTGGTTCGTTCGTGCTGGGCTTCGCCTTTGCCTTCGGCTGGACTCCCTGCATTGGCCCAATTCTGACTGCCATCCTGCTGCTGGCGGCGCGGCGCGATACGGTGATCGCGGGCATGTTTCTGCTGGCCATCTACTCGGCGGGCCTGGCGATCCCGTTCCTGCTGACCGGGCTCGGCCTCAGCCAGTTTCTGAAATTTTACGGGCGCTTCCGCAAGCATCTCCAGGTGGTTGAGGTGCTCTCGGGCGTGCTGCTGATCGCCATCGGCCTACTGATGGCGTTCAACCGGTTCACGCTGCTTTCAGGGTACCTATCGTTTCTCGGTCGGTTCACGCTTTAGGGGGCGGCTACAGATGGCGGGTGCCCCGTGGAAACCAGAACGCAAGGGTTTGGTCAGCACGCACCGTGGAAGTCGTGGCGGATGCGCGTGAGGTGTCGGATGCATCTCAATAAAAGGGGAGGGTTGCGCAGACCGGAAAATATCGAAATTGTCGGAACGAACCGAAGAAGTGGTCTAGAATCAACAGCGCGCTTTCGAGAGAGTGTGCAAGTTCGTGCATGTTATTAATAAGAAGGAACTTATCTTACTGTAAGTGCTATGTTGTTGAAAGATAAGCTTATTACTTCGGTTCCCTTCGCGAGCACCCTCTGAGTTATGCATCCTGTTCTCTTCCACCTCGGTTCCTTTAGCCTACCGACTTACGGCGTTCTCCTGGCGTCCGCGTTGGTTGGGGCAGTCTACACGATAGTACGCCTGGGACGGCGCGAAGGCCTCGATGCGAGCCGCTTGATTGACTTCAGCACCTGGCTGATCGTCGTCGGTCTGGTCGGCGCTAAAGTCCTGATGATCCTGACCGACTGGGGTTACTACGCCGCGAACCCAGGCCAGATCTTCAGTTGGGCGACGCTCGAGGCGGGCGGCGTCTTTTACGGCGGATTCCTGGCCGCGACCTTCTTCGCCGTTTGGTACATTCACGTCTACAAGCTGCCGTTGTGGAAGGTGTTTGATGTGTATGCGCCAGCCATCGCGCTAGGCCAGAGCGTTGGGCGCCTCGGTTGTTTCGCAGCGGGATGTGATTATGGCACGCGGACGACCTCGCGGCTGGGCGTGATCTTCACCAGCAGTATCAGCCACGCCTTGACCGGAGTGCCGCTCGGAGTTCGCATCCATCCAACCCAGATCTATGAGTCGTTGGCGACCCTGGCCATCTTCGGCATCCTGCTGTGGCGCTATCCGAAGAAGAGCCGGGACGGAGAGATCTTTGTGCTGTATCTGACCTTGTACGCCGTAGCGCGTTTCTCGCTCGAATTCCTGCGCGGCGACGAGGATCGCGGGTTCGTCTTCAATCACCTGCTCTCGACCTCGCAGTTTATCGCGATTTTGGCGCTGGTCACGGCGGGGGTTCTGGCGGTATCCTTTTGGGGCCGGCGTTCGCGGCCGGTCGGCGATGTTCGGCCGGCGCTGCGCACGGCAAAGGGTAGCAGGTAGAGCAACGCAAGGTGGTATGGGCAAGGCAAGGGTTTCCGGCTGAGAGCCGTCTAACGGTTGGTACTTCGTGTGCTGGGCTAAGGCCGGGTTAAGGAGTGACGAGTGAACAGGAGTAAAGCGCTGGGTGGAGCTGTCGTAGCGATTGCGCTGGTGGTGGCGCTGTATTTCGCCAACCGCTATTGGATCGCACCCATCGTCAGCCGCGCCAAGGTCTCCGCGAGCGCCACGAGCGACAATCCTCTGGCGCCGGATTTCGCTTTGCCGGAACTCAACGGCCAGACTCTCCGGCTGTCGGACTACCGCGGCAAGGTCATCCTGCTCGACTTCTGGGCGACGTGGTGCGGTCCCTGCCAGATGGAGATTCCGGGGTTCATCCAGCTCCAGAACACGTACCGCGACCAGGGTTTCACGGTGATCGGCGTTTCACTCGACGATGGTTCGGAGCAGGTCAAGGAGTTCTACAACGAATTCAAGATGAATTACCCCGTGGCGATGAACGGCAGCAAGAAAGTTGATTTGCTCTACGGTGGTATCATCGGCCTGCCGACCGCCTTCCTCATCGGCCGTGACGGCCGCATCTACGCCAAGCATTCGGGCGCGCAGCCCAACTCCGTGTTCGAGGATGAAGTCAAATCGCTGCTCGCCGTGCAAGGCGCTTCGGAGGCCAAGAATTTCCACACTGAAGGCCACGCCGAAGAGGGCAGCAAGATTGAGCTCGCGACGCCGGAAGAGGTCAACTCAGAGATCCCCGGCGTCGATATCTCCAAGCTGTCGCCCCAGCAGAAGACCGAATTCAAGAAAGTGTTGGCCAGTCAGCAATGCCCCTGCGGCGGATGCAAGTACAATCTGCTGGACTGCCGCCGGCTCGACAGCACCTGCCCGGTCAGCCGCAAGGCCGCCAAGGAGCAACTGGCACAACTACTGAACAAAGGTACGCTTCAAGCCGGCGACAAGGCGACCGCGTCCGGCAGCGAGAGCTCTGCTCCGGCTTCCGCAAGACCCGCCTCCGCGAGGGAATAGCGTCGCGCCCACCTTCAAAAAGCGCTTCACCTTCTTTCTTCGCGAAAGTAAGATGGCCTCTCATTCTGCACGCCTTGCTTGGGGGGAGGACATCACAGTGAAGAAGACGACGCGATTCGCTGTCATCTTAGCGATTGCCGCTGTGCTGACGGCCGTATTGACCGCGGTCGAGGCGCGCTCCCAGCAATTCGACGCAAGCCTCTTCAAGGGGATGACGTATCGCTCCATCGGTCCCTTCCGTGGCGGTCGAGTGCTGGCGGTCGCCGGTGTTCCTGGCGATCCGAACACCTACTACTTCGGCGCGGTCGCGGGCGGCGTGTGGAAGTCGACCAACGGAGGCGTGACCTGGACGCCCCTCTTCGACACTCAGCCCATCGCCTCGATCGGCAGCATCGCCGTCGCGCCTTCAGACCACAACGTCATCTACGCCGGCACGGGTGAGGCTTGCATCCGCGGTGACATCTCCTACGGTGACGGCGTGTACAAGTCGCTGGACGGCGGCAAGACCTGGACGAACGTCGGCCTCAAGGACACGCGGCACATCGGCAAGGTGATTGTGGACCCGCACAATCCCGATATCGTCTTTGTGGCCGCGCTCGGACACGCCTACGGCCCGAACACCGAGCGCGGGATCTTCCGCTCGACGGACGGCGGCAAGACGTGGGACAAGGTTCTCTACAAAGACGACAAGACGGGCGGCATCGACGTCACCTTCGACGGCGCGAATCCCCACGTGCTTTTCGCGTCGCTCTGGGAAGCTTACCGGACGCCTTGGAGTCTTTCGAGCGGCGGGCCGGGCAGCGGCTTGTACAAATCAAGCGACGGCGGAACCACCTGGAAGCGCCTCGAAAGCAACGGACTGCCCAAGGGGATTCTCGGGCGAATCGGTATCGCGGTTTCGGCGGCCAACCCTGACTGTATCTACGCGCAGATTGAAGCTGAGCAGGGGGGCCTCTATCGCTCGAACGACGCCGGCGACAAGTGGACGCTGGTGAACGCCGACCATCGTTTTTTGCAGCGCGCCTGGTATTACATGCACGTGTTCGCCGACCCGCAGTCGCCCGATACGGTCTACGAACTCAACGTCGGCGCCTTTCGCTCGACGGACGGAGGCAAGACCTTTGCGGTGCTTTCCGTGCCGCACGGCGACAACCACGCGCTGTGGATCGATCCCACGAACCCGCATCGCCTGATCGAGGGCAACGACGGCGGGGCGACGATCAGCGTGGACGGCGGCAAGTCCTGGACTAACCAACTGAACCAGCCCACGGCGCAGTTCTACCACGTCATCGCCGACAACCGTTTCCCCTATTACGTCTACGGGGCGCAGCAGGATAACACCACCGTCGCCATCGCCAGTCGCAGCAATACGGCTGTGATCGACCGCCCTGACTGGTATCCGGTGGGCGGCGGTGAGAGTGGCTATATCGCGCCCGACCCGCGCGATCCGAACATCGTCTATGCCGGCGGCTATGAGGGCGAAATCACCCGCTTCGATAAGCGCACCGGCCAGGCGCGCGAAATTTCACCCTGGCCTGAAGTCTCGGACGGCACGGGCGCCGCACACCTCAAGTATCGCTTCCAGTGGACCGAGCCCATCCTGATTTCACCGCACGATCCGAACGTGCTCTATTACGCCGCCAACGTGCTGTTCAAATCCACGGACGGCGGCACAACTTGGACCGCCATCAGTCCTGACCTCACGCGAAACGACAAGTCGAAGCAAGGTGTCTCCGGCGGGCCCATCACCAAGGACGACACGGGAACCGAGTACTACGACACGATCTTTGCCGTGGCCGAATCGCCCTTGGAACGTGGCCTGCTTTGGGCCGGATCCGACGACGGATTAGTTCACCTCACGCGCGACGACGGCCAACACTGGTCTGACGTCACGCCCAAAGATGTGCCGGCGTGGAGTATGGTGAGCCTGATTGACCCCTCGCCGCATAACGCGGGCGCGGCGCTTATGGCCGTCGACCGCCACAAGCTCGATGATTTCAAGCCCTACATCTACAAGACTACCGATTACGGCAAGAGCTGGACCACCATTTCCACCGGTATTCCGGATGGGGCGTTCGTGCATGCGGTACGCGAGGATCCCAAGCGGCCTGGTCTGCTGTACGCGGGCACCGAAACCGGCGTCTACGTCTCGTTCGACGACGGATCGCACTGGCAGCCGCTGCAGTTGAATCTGCCCCGCGCGCCGGTTCACGACCTGATCGTCAAGAATGACGACCTCGTGGTGGCGACTCACGGCCGATCGTTCTGGATTCTTGATGACCTGACGCCCTTGCGCCAGCTCAGCCGTGACATTGCTTCCGCTGGCGCGCACCTCTACACGCCTGAGTTGGCGTACCGGGTTCGCGGTCCGCGACCTCCCAAGGAAGTCGTGCATGCCGGTCTGAATCCGCCGCAGGGCGCGATCATCGATTATTACCTAAGGTCGGGAGTGCCTGCGAATAACAAGGACAACCAGGAAATCACCCTCGAAATCCTCGACAGCCAGGGTAAGCTGGTCCGGAAGTTCTCGAATCTCAAGAAAAAGGTGGAAGAGCAAGCGTTGCCGGAGGAGAGTCCGGAAGAGGCGGAATCGAAGGCGCCTGAGATCCTGCCGGCGGAGGCAGGCCTGAACCGTTTCGTCTGGGATTTGCGCTACGATCCGCCGCGCGAGGTTCCCGGTATGATGGCGGTTTTCTCAGACTACAAGCCGCGAGGCCCGCTGGCGTCGCCGGGGAAGTACGAGGTGCGCCTGACCGTAGTGGGAAAGTCGCAGACCGCGCCACTCGAGATCAAACTTGATCCCCGGGTGTCGGTGTCCGAAGCGGACCTCGCGAAGCAGCTCGAGCTGGGACTGAAGATTCGTGATGCCGTGAATCAGGCGCATGACACCATCAATCAGATGGAGGACGTGCGCAAACAGCTCCTGTCGCTGCGCCACAATCTCGCCGCCGAGCCGAAGGACCAAGTCCTTATCACCACGGCCGAAAGTCTCGACAAAAAGATGACCGCCGTTGAGGACAACCTGATCCAGAGAAAGATCAAAGCCTCCGAGGACTCGTGCAACTATCCCGTCAAGCTGCACTACAAGCTGGTGGCTGTGGGGCAGGTCGTGGATAGCGCCGACGCTGCCCCGACCGCGGCCTCCTACGAGGAGTTCGAAACGCTCAGCCGGCAGCTCGAGTCTGAGCTCGCCCAGTGGCACGGCGTTGTGACGGACGACCTGGCGGCGCTGAACGATCTCGCCCGTAAACAGAACGTCGCCGCGGTCATGGTTCCGAGCGCCCAAGCGGCGGAGGAAGCGGCGCCGGCTGCGGGGTCGTCCCAATAAGTTCCCACTGGCGTGGAACCCGGCGCTAGTTTCGTGCGTCTAACCTAAGACAGAAACGATCGAAGTGAGGCGGCCGAGCGAGGGAAGGGAGAGTTCGGGGCTATCCTATGCGACAGGTCATGCGGCAAGGTTTGCTTTCTCTGTTGGCGATGTGGACGATGGCGAGTGTGGCGTTGAGTCAGGTTGGTCCGCCGGTCGTGGAAACGCGGACGGTGATGGCGACCGACGCCGGGCATCCAGGCTCGGTGGTCGAGGCAGCGGTTGAAGGGCAGATCGCGTCGGGCTATCACATCAACGATCACCACCCCAGCCTTGATTATCTGATCCCCACCGAGCTGAAGCTCGATCCCTCGAAGCAGGCCAGCGTCGAAAAGGTCGTTTATCCGAAGGGTGAGCCGCAGAAGTTCGCGTTCGCGGACGAACCTTTGTTGGTATACGAAGGGAGCCTGGTGGTGGGCGTGAAGCTCAAGATCGCATCAGGGCTTGCTCCCGGCGTGTACGCGATCAAAGGGAAGCTTGCCTATCAGGCCTGCAACGATCACGCCTGTCTGCCTCCGGCGAGCGTGCCCGTGACGCTCATCATTAAGGTGGTTGATCGCAGCGTTCCCTTGAGGCGCGTACACGCGGATGTCTTCCGAAACATCACCTTCAACTGAGCCGGACCGGCGCGAAGTGCCGCCGCCGGGCCATTCCCGGCATCCCGTGCGGTGGGTGGCGATCACGCTGGTCCTGCTTGCCGCGCTCGCCTGGGCGCTGAATCCGCGCCAGCCGAAGTTCACCCCCGCACCCCTTGGCGCTCCGCGGACGGTCTGCGCCCGGCTGCCGCGTGAGTTTGTCCCGAGCGATGTCACCGAGCTTCGCGCGCCGCCGTTCCCGGCCTTGGCGCGCGAGCGGAGGCTGCGCGCGCTCGCCCAGATGAACGCGGAAGAATGCCCCTGCGGGTGCAAGTTGAGCGTCGCCGCCTGCCGCGTGAGCGATCCCACCTGCAAAACGTCGGCGGAGCGGGCAGGGAAGATCGTCGACTCCACGTCCCACTGAGGAAACCAGAGGTTCGGAGCGGAAGGTTAGACCCCATGAGGATTGGCGTCATCGCCGACACGCATGGATACTTTGACCCGCGCTTGCGCGAGCTGCTGGCCGGGGTCGAGGTGATCCTGCACGCGGGCGACGTGGGGACGCAGGCGGTCCTCGACGAACTCGGGCAGATCGCTCCCGTCCGCGCAGTTCGCGGCAACGTCGACCCGCCCGAGCTCAATCTGCCGCTCTCGCTCAAACTGGATATCGAGGGCCTGAAGGTCGAGATGATGCACATCCTGCCAGTGCCGCAGTCCGAAGTCGAGGATTGGGCGGATCGCACGCTCGAGATCGGCGGGAAACCTCCCAGGCGCAGTGAAGCTTTCCTCAAGACTTTTGACGACGCGATCGGCGTCGTCGTATTTGGACACAGCCATCAACCTTGCCTGATCACGCTGGGTCGCCGGCTCTTCTTCAATCCTGGAAGCGCCGGCAAGAAACGGTTCGACCTTCCGCGCTGCTGCGGGCTACTCGAGGTTGTTCCGAGCCACGCCGCAGCATCCACTGGCGGACGGCTTGAAACTCTGCCGGCCGGCATCGCGTCCATCCTGCCGCTGGAGAAACACCGCGAATCGTTGCCACATCGGGTTCAGTTGGACTTTGAGGAGTAGCTCACTTGCCGCTGATCCTGTCTGCCGCGCGCCGCAAGCGATCGACCGCGCGCTCCCGGCCCAGCGTGACCATAACCTCAAACAGCCCGGGCGCCACCGCTTGACCGGTCAGCGCCACGCGTGCCGCATTAATCAGCAGGCCCGCCTTGACTCCGCGTTCTTCGGCCAGCGCCCGCAGGCACTTCTCGGTCTCCACAAGGTCGAACGGCTCGATCTTCGCCAGCCGCTCGGCCAACGCGCCCAGGTATTCTGCAAGCGCCGGCTCTTTCCAGAACTTCTTCACTGCCTCGAGGTCGTAATCGAAATCGTCGGAAAAGAAGGCGCGGCCTGTACCCGAAAAATCCTTCAGGCTGCGCGCCCGCGTCTGAAGCAGCCGCACCGACGCCTCGAAGCGCGCCAGGTCTTCCGCACCAAAGCTATCGCGCCAGAGCCCTGCCGCTCGCAGCTCGTTTTCCGCCAGCCGCAAGAGGCGCTCGGGAGGCAGGCGGCGAAGGTACTCACTGTTCATCCAGGCGAGCTTTTCAAGGTCAAAGACGGCGTTGGATCGCGAGACCGTCGTGAGCTCGAAGGCGCGGACCATCTCGTCAAGCGGCAGGATCTCACGCGCTTCAGACTCGCCCGGCGCTTTGGGCGGAGTCCAGCCCAGCAGCGCGAGGAAGTTGAGCAAGGCTTCAGGCAGAACACCCTGCTCGCGGTAGGCGCCGACCGAAGTCGCGCCGTGGCGTTTCGAGAGGCGCTGGCGGTCAGGCCCGAGAATGAGCGGCAGGTGCGCGAAGGCCGGTGCGGGCGCGCCGAGCGCCTGGTACATGAGGATCTGCTTGGGAGTGTTCGACAGGTGGTCGGCGCCGCGGATGACGTGGGTGACGCCCATGTCGAGGTCGTCGGCGACGACGCCCAGGTGATACGTCGGCTGGCCGTCCGAGCGCAGCAGCACGAAGTCCTCGAGGTCACGATGCTCCACGGTGATATGGCCGAACACCTGATCGTCGAATGCCGTTTCGCCGTCCGGCACGCGAAAGCGGAGGGCGCTCGCGCGGCCGCTGGCGCGCAGTTGCTCGCGCTGAGCTGTGGTCAGGTCGCGACAGGTGCCGTCGTACTTCCACGGCCGTTTCTGAGCTTCGGCCTGCGCGCGCTTGGCTTGCAGTTCCTCTGCCAGGCAGAAACAGGGATACGCGTGACCCCGCCGTTCGAGTTCCGCCGCCATGGCCCGATAGCGGTCGAGTCGCTCGGACTGATGGAACGGACCTTCGTCCCAGTTGAGTCCGAGCCACTCGAGGCTCTCGAGGATGGCAGTAGTCAGTTCGGGTTTCGAGCGGTCGGCGTCCGTATCCTCGATGCGCAGGATGAAGACGCCGCCGTGGTGGCGGGCGAAGAGCCAGTTGTAGAGAGCGGTGCGCGCACCGCCGACGTGAAGATAGCCTGTGGGCGACGGAGCAAAGCGGACGCGGATGTCAGACATAAGCCGTCGAGTGTACTCCAGAATCTTCCCGAGAATCAGTTGATGGCGTGCGTGAGCCCGCCGTCAACGCGAATGTTGGCGCCGTTGACGTAGTCCGCGAGCGGGCTAGCGAGAAACGCCACGACATTCGCCACGTCCTCGACCCGCCCCAGCCTGCCCGCGGGATTGGCCAAGGGACCGGCGAGCATCCGTTGCTCGACCTCGATGAAGTCGGTGCTCCATCCCTGTGCTGTTGCGACTGTGAGGACCAGGTCCTTCCATCCTGGTGTGACAATGGCGCCCGGAGTAACGGTATTGACGGTGATGCCGGTTCCGGTGAGCTCACGCGCCAGACTGACCGTCATGTTGACCGTCGCCGCTTTGGTCGCGGCGTAGTCCGGCATCGAGGCGTTGGGGCTGGTCGCAACACCGCTTGCCACCTGAATGATTCGCCCCCAGCCCAAACGCTTCATCTGCGGCGCGAGAAGCCGCACCATGCGCACCATCGACACGACGTTGACGTTGTAGATGTCAGACCAGTCGCGGGGTGTGGCGTCCGTCCATCCACGAAAAGGAAAAACGCTGGCGTTGTTCACGAGGATATCGACCGCGCCCAGCGCCGCGAGTGCGTGGTCCGCCACCTGCCGTGCGCTCTCGTCGCTCGCGAGATCGCCCGTCGCAACGAACGCCTTTCCGCCCGCATCCGTAATTTCCTTTACCACTCGCCTGGCCGACGCCTCACTTCGGCCGTGCACCACCACAGCAACGCCTTCGCGCGCCAGTGCCTTGGCGACGCTCTCTCCAATGCCGCTGCTGCTTCCCGTGACGAGCGCGCGCTTGCCTGCCAGTCGCAAGTCCATGCCGTTTTCTCCTGCGCCGCGATTCCGTACACCGCAAGCTCGAGTTCTCAGCTTAATGTCACGCCCATGCTCGAAGCAACTCGCCAACATGCTTCTGAGCGATCAAGTTTTGTTTATCGTTCGCAGAAATTCTGTTTGGCCAAGGCTTTTTTATTCCTCTCAGAAAAACTATTTGTTGGACGAGAAGATTTCGCCTCGCTATCGTTCCGATGCTGGCTGTGAGTCTGCGAACATCGCAAAACGACTAGTGACCATAGCGTCGTGGGGAGAAAGGGAGGTGGACGTCTATGCCAACATCCCGAACTATCTGGGTCGTTCTATTGAGCGTGGGTCTGATCGGTTCGACGTCTCGCGCCACCAGGGCACAGGAGAACGCCGCAGGTTCAAACCAAGGGGCGGCGACGGCCACTGAGTCTTCGTCCGCCCTGACGCAGCGCGTCGGGGAGCTCGAAAAGGAAATCGAGCAACTGCAAAGCGAACTGACGGCGGTCAAGAGGCAACTGAACGCATCGTCAGCGCCTGCTGCGCCGGCGGCTGCTCCAGTCGCGGCTGCACCGAGCGCCCCGGCGACACCTGCTTCGGCGCCGGCTCCGGCGCTGGCTGCAGGGGCTCAGACGGCGGCTCCGGCTGCACCCGCCGCCCCGACTCTGGCAACCTTGCTGGGGCCGATGAGCGTGACAGGATTCGTCGACGGCTACTACAACTACAACTTCGAGCATCCGCACGACGCGCCGTGTCCCGCGGGCACGGTTCCGAGTGGTTTTGCCACGGCCTGTTCGAGCTTTCGCGCCTTCGACGGTCCTTCCCAGCAACTGGCGCTCAACATGATCGAGCTCATCCTCGACAAGCCTCCCGACGCCGCAAACAGCCGCCTCGGATACCACTTGGCTTTCGGATTCGGCAATGCCATGAACGTGGTGAACGCGACCGATCCAGGCGGCCTGGGTTTTGCCCAGTACATCAAGGAGGGTTATCTTTCGTACCTCGCTCCTGTGGGCAAGGGCCTGGATATCGATTTCGGGAAGTTTGTCACGCAGCACGGAGCCGAGGTGATTGAGAGCAAAGACAACTGGAATTACTCGCGCGGCCTGCTCTTCACCTATGCCATCCCGTTCTACCACTTCGGACTGCGGACCAAGTACACGTTTAGCGACAAGTACAATATGTCGGCATACCTCGTGAATGGTTGGAACAACATTGTTGACAACAATACGGGGAAGACCCTGGGCTTGCAGTTCGGCTGGAACCCGTCGAAGAAGGTCAATGTGGTACAGAATTACATGGTGGGGCCGGAGGAAACAAACAACAACAGTAACATCCGCCAGTTGTGGGACACCGTCGTCACCTACTCGCCGACGTCTCGCCTGTCGCTGATGTGGAACTACGATTACGGCCGCGGCGATCGGATGCTGGGAGTCGCGAATCCGGTCTTCTGGACGGGCATCGCCGGTTACGTCCGTTACGCCTTCAACGACCGCTACGCTCTCGCTACGCGGTACGAGTATTTCGACGATCACAGCGGATTCACCACCGGGACCGCTCAGCACCTGAGCGAGTTCACCGGCACGTTTGAACGCAAGATCAACGGCGCGCTGATTACGCGGCTCGAATTCCGGCGCGACATGTCGAACCGGGACAGTTTCCTGAGGGGCACGGTGCCGACGCGGGCTGAGAACACGGCGCTCGCCGGCGTGGTTTACACCTTCGATCTCAAGGAACTGAAATAGCGTGTTTCTCTGAACCAGGTCCTGTGCGGCCTGAGTCTTTAACCCATTGTGGGGAGGAGCTTATGACTGGAAAAGAGATCATTGAACTGATCAAGAACGAGAGCATTCAAGTCGTGGACTTGAAATTCGTAGACCTGCCCGGGCTGTGGCAGCACTTCTCGGTCTCCGCCCGCGAGTTCGCCGAGGAGGCTTTCACCGAAGGCGTGGGATTCGACGGGTCGAGCATCCGCGGCTTTCAGATGATCAACGAGAGCGACATGCTGCTGGTGCCCGATCCCGAAGCCACGTTCATCGATCCTTTCACCAGCGTTCCGACGCTCAGCATCATTTGCGACGTCCGCGATCCCATCCACAACAAGGACTACACGCGCGACCCGCGGCACGTGGCCAGGAAAGCGGAGAAATATCTGAAGTCGAGCGGGGTCGCGGAACGCGCCTATTTCGGACCAGAAGCCGAATTCTACATCCTGGACAGTATCCGGTTCGATCAGTCGTACAACTACGGCTACTACCACCTCGACTCCGAGGAAGGTTTCTGGAACAGCGGCAAGGAAGGCACGAACGGCGAGAAGAACCTGGGATACAAGCCGCGCTACAAGGAAGGTTACTTCCCCGTTCCGCCCATGGACAGCCTGCAAGACATTCGCTCGGACATGATGCTGACGCTCGAGCGTGTCGGCGTTCCCGTTGAGGTGCACCACCACGAAGTGGGCACGGCGGGGCAGACCGAGATCGACATGCGCTACGACACGCTGACGAAGATGGCCGACAGCCTGATGAAGTACAAGTATGTCGCCAAGAACGTGGCGCGCCGGCACGGCAAGACCGTCACCTTCATGCCCAAGCCTATCTTCATGGACAACGGCTCGGGCATGCACGTCCACTCGAGCCTGTGGTCGAATGGTACCAACCTCTTCTTCCAGAAGGACGGCTATGCCCAGTTGAGCGACGCCGCGATCCACTACATCGGCGGCATCCTCAACCACGCGCCGGCGCTGCTCGCCTTCTGCGCGCCGACCACTAACTCTTATCGGCGTCTGGTGCCCGGCTATGAAGCGCCTATCAATTTGATTTACTCGCAACGCAATCGCAGCGCCTGCGTCCGCATTCCCGTATACTCACGCAGCGAAAAGGCGAAGCGCGTCGAGTTCCGCTGTCCGGATCCCTCGGCCAATCCTTACCTCGCGCTCAGCGCCATTCTGCTCGCCGGACTCGACGGCATCGAGCGCAAGCTTACGCCGCCCGCGCCCATTGACAAGGACCTCTACGAGCTTGAGGGGCACGAGAAGGCCAAGGTCAAGTCCACGCCGGGCAGCCTGCAAGAAGTGCTTGCCGCTCTCGAAGAGGATCACAAATTTCTGCTGAAAGGTGGAGTCTTCACCGAGGACCTCATCGAGACTTGGCTCGACTACAAACGCAAGAAGGAGCTCGACGCGGTGCAGTTGCGGCCGCATCCTTACGAGTTCGCCTTGTATTTCGACATTTAAGAATCGACCGACAAGTGGCGGGTGATAGGTAGGCCCCGACGGCACTCTGCCGGGCACCCGCCAATTGTCAGGCGCCTTATGCGGGCTTGAGGCTTGGGACTTAATCAAATACCCCACGACCAGCACCCCAGGCCCAAGCCCGCTCCACTTTTCGTAACCCTTCAGCCACTGCCGCAAGTCTGACTGCTCCCGGTATGGCTAGAAACCTGTTCGGGGCCAGTCGACGATCCCGTTGAGCAAATAGGTTAGACGCGAAGACGTCCTGAGCAGCGGAGGAATCTAATTCTACCGCTGGGTGAATTCATCGGTGTGAGTGAGGAATTCCGGATAGGCGCCGGCCCCCAATTCGTATAGATCCATACCCTGACGTTCCCCTTCCACGGCCACGCGCTGCGGATAGAAGCGATTGAGGAGCCAGTTGAGGCCGTAGCTCATCGGCAGAACGAAGCCGAGCAGTGTGGCGACGCCCACCAGTTGCGCGAGCCACTGGCGCGAGTCCTCGTTCGAAGTTGCGGCGACGGCATTCAGCGCCCCCGGGAAGTGCGCGAACACGCCGACCGCCATCACACCCCAGATACCGCACACTCCGTGAACCGAAACCGCGCCGCCCGGATCGTCTATGCCGAGCCGCGATTCGATCAACTCGACGCCGAGCGTGACCAGAGTCCCTGCCACCAGGCCGATGATGACCGCTGCCGCCGGTGTGACCAAAGCGCAGGCCGCCGAGCTGGCCGCGAGTCCGCCCACCCAGCCGTTGGCGGTGAGCGAGGCGTCGGGCTTGCCGAACCGCTGCCTCGTGATGAGCGCGCTCGCCAGGGCCGCCGACGTTGCAGCCAGCGTGGTATTGATAGCGATCAGCGCGACGCGTCCGGGTTCAGCGCCGGTGAACAGAATCGCGCCGGCGGAATTGAGTCCCATCCAGCCCATCAGCGCCAGCAGGCAGGCGAACATTACGAGGACGCTGTTGTGGCCGGGGATTGCCGTCGGTATTCCCTCGTGTGTGTACTTGCCCCGCCGCGGCCCCAGGATCCAGGCCACCGAGAGCGCGGTTAGTCCGCCCACGGCTTGAATCGAGCTCGAACCGCCGGCGTCGACAAAGCCGCGACCCAGCCCGTAATTCGCGCCGAGTGACGCGAGCCAACCGTTGCCCCAAACCCAATGCGCGAACAGCGGATAGGTAAGTCCCGCCAGAATTGCCGTCGACGCGCAGGTCGCGCCGAGTCGCCAGCGGTCGGCGCCGCTGCCCAGGGGGATCAGCGCCGCGAGGCCCACGCTCAGCATCCCCAGCCACGCGGCCAGTGAGGCACGCGAGCCGTCGAAATCGAGCCCGCGGAGAAAAAGCCTCTCGGCTGCTATCCAGTTCCATTCCTTTCCTGCGACAGCGAACGTGTGCGCCGGCCCGCCTATGAACCCCTGCCAGGCGAACCCGCAGACGAAGTAGGCGATGGCCGCCACCGCCATAATGCAAAGCGATGCCATCATCGCGTGAGCCGCGCTGCGCGAGCGGCCGAGCCCGGCATTGATCAGGGAAAGCCCGGCGCCCGCCAGAGGCACAAGAAGGATCAGGACAATCGAAAGCGCCGCTGCAGTTTCGGAGAGCGCAGGAGCGGGCGTGGGCATCACTCTCTTTCTCCGCGCAGAATCTGATGTGAGCGAACGACCAGGATCAAGCCCAACGCCTCGACGCCTACTCCAGCCAGGACGAACCCGGCGCGTGGCAGCGCCGGCCCGAGCAGCGCGATCGCCGCGAGCACGATCCACCATCCGGCCAACAAGAGTAGAAAGCCGACGACCTTCATCCGTTGGACTCCGCGGCTGCGCTCAGCGTTGGCTCTTGCAGAACAACAATATCACGAGCGACTGCGCCAACCTTATGGTTCGTGCGCGGGCCGGGCAATCGATTTTTTTTATTGTGTCTAGAAATCGAAGTTCCATACGAAACGGTTATTTCCGCAATAGAAACTTTGCGTTTTACTTCGGCCGCAGCGGACGCTTACCATGCTGATGCTTCGCGAGCAAAACCGATCTCGAAAAGGAGAATACATCATGGCGGAGAACGCCCCAGTCGAGATGAAAAAGACCCTGGGCCTGACCGGCCTGACGATGAACGCCATGGCGCTTATTGCGCCGGGTGCCTTCCTTTGGCTTACCTTCGCTATTCAAGCCACGACTGGCGTGACCGCGCCGGCCATGTGGCTGGGCATCTTCGTGGCCTTGTTGTTGTGCCTGGCCACGGCGGTGAGTTACGCGGAGCTGGCGAAGTTGTACCCGGGAACGGGCAGCTCTTACTACTTCGCCGAACAGTCGTTCCTCAATCACGACGCCGCTTGGCGTTACGCGCGGCTCTCGAAATTCATCGTCGGCTGGGCGTCGCACCTCTATTACTGGATCTATCCGGGCGTCATGGTCGCGGTGATGGGCGTCCTGTGCGGCTACCTGGTCGGAACCCTTTGGCCGAATTTCATGAGCGCCTCGAATCCCGGGCCGATGTTCATGATGGCCGTTGTCATCGCGTTTTCGTTTGCGGTGGCCTACATCGCCTACCGGGGTGTGAATGGCTCGACCGCGGTGAGCGTCGCCATCAACGTCATTCAGATTTCCGCCCTGGTGCTGTTCTCGGTGCTGGCGCTCGGCTACCGGATGAATCATCCGCCGGGCACGGTCGCCTACCAGTTTGATTCGACCTCGGGCGAGGCCTACACGTACGAATTCGCCACTCAAAGTACCGTGGTGAACGGGCAGACGACAGAGACGATTGTCCGCAATGCGGACGGCGTGCCCCAGCCCAAGCTCGACGCCGAGGGGAAACCGGTGCCCTATCACGTCAGCTATCCCGCGAAAGATGCAAGCGGAAACTTCGTGAGCCATCCGACGGCGAAGTCTGTCGTCGCCGCGCATAACTGGGCCTGGGTGTTCATCCAGGCCACGGTCGCCATCCTGATTCTGGTCGGATTTGAGTCGTGCACCGCGCTCGGGGGGGAGGCCAAGAACGCTAAACATGACGTGCCGATTGCCGTCATCACCTCGCTGTTGGTGCAAGGCGCGTTCTGCTATCTCTTTGAATACTTCGCGGCGAACTATCTCTTGAGCAGCGGTTACAGCATGTCCTCCGCCCAAGGCTCGGCGGCGCCCATCGGCGACATGATGATCCTCGTGGGCGACGCGCTGTTCGGCCCTGGCCGCGGCCGAATCTTCATGTTGTGTGAGGCGTTCACCGTATTCCTGGCGATTATCGGAACCACGCTTTCCTGCATGAACACAGGGGCGCGCGTCACTTACGCCATGGGCAAGGATAGCGAGGTCCCGGAGCATTTCGGCCTGCTGCACTCGAAGAACCTCACGCCGCACCGCGCTATCTGGACGCTGGCCACCATTTCGGCGGTCATCGGCTGCATCGGCGTATCGATGGTATTCGGCGACGCCGGAGCTCTCTCCGACGCCACGATCAAGGCCCTGCCGCAGGGCTTCTGGTCGAGCTTTGGTTACCTGAGCCATGACAAGATGGCGGCTATGCCGAATTCGCTGCTTACGGTGACGCTGGCTTCGAATTTCGGCACCTTCTTGCTCTACGGATTCAGTTGCGTAGTCTGCATCGTGGCTTACAGTAAGCACCCGAAATTCAGCTTCGTCCGCCACATGGCGATTCCCGTCTTCGGCGTCCTCGCCAACCTAGCCTGCATGGCCTTCTACCTGGTCGGGCCCTTCATGGGTTACGGCACCAAGATGGAGCCGCTGCTGGCTCTGGGCGTCGCCGCGGTCTGGGCCATCTACGGTGGCATTTACTTTGTGCGCGTCAGTAAGAGTACGGGACGGACGACGCTGGTCCCGAGCCGCTCCGAGACTCCCCAAGCGATACACGCGGGCGAACGCTCGTGAGGTCTCGGCGGGACGCATGCGTTCTCCAAGGATATGAGATATAACGTTCCAAGAGACGCCGAGGGGTGGCCGCGCCCAGACGTCTTGAGCGTTGCGGGCCGGCGTCCCGCGCTCCAAAGTTCCATGCTTGACCTCGAGTTCACCCAGCTCTCCGATCGCGGGCGAGTGCGCAGTCAAAACGAGGACTATCTTGGACATGTGCTCCCCGCGACCCCGGCCGAGTCACGCACGCGCGGCTGGCTCTTTGCGCTGGCCGACGGGGTCGGCGGGCATCGAGCCGGCGAAGTGGCCTCACGCACGGCGGTCGAAAGCGTGCTCGCTGGTTTCCGCGATGCCGCCGCCGGAGAATCCCCGTCTGCATTGTTGCCGCGGCTGGTGCGCGCGGCCAACACCCAGGTGTACGAGAGCGGACTCGCAGCCGGTCCCGCCGGCGCCGGGATGTCCACCACTCTGGTAGCGTGCGCCTTGCAATTCGATCGCGCTGTAGTGTCCCACGTGGGTGACTCGCGCTGTTACCTCATCCGCGCCGGGCGGGCTGCGGCGCTGACCCGCGATCATACGGTGGCGAGCGAACAGGCGCGTCTGGGACTCCTCTCGCCCGACGAAGCCGCCGAAGTTTCGACCCGTCACGTCCTCAGCCGCTCGCTCGGGAGCGGGCTTTTTGTCGATGTCGAGACGAGCGATCACCAAGTGGTGAGTGGTGACGTGCTCCTGCTTTGTTCCGACGGTCTTCACGCCGCCGTCACGGCCGAGGACATCGCGCATCTCGCCACCCGGCGTTCTGACCTCGAGAGCGCCGCACGGGAATTGGTCGCGCTTGCTAATCAGCGCGATGGCAGCGATAATATCAGCGTCCAGCTTGTCCGCGTTCGCAGTGTCGAACGTGTGGGCATGTTCCGGGGGCGACCCTACCGGCTGCGCTGATCAGGGTTCACCGTTAGCCCGGCCGTTCGGCATCTGCCCGCGCTGACGATGACTCCACTCCATCCTGGCGACCTGCTCGACCACTACCGCATCGAAGGCGTCGTCGCACGCAGCGGCATGGCCTCCATCTTCCGCGCCACCGACCTCCGCACTGGCCGTCCCGTAGCTCTCAAGGTCCCTCATCCTGAAATGGAAAGCGACCCCGTCTTCTTCGAGCGCTTTCATCGCGAGGAAGAGATCGGCACCAAACTCGATCATCCCGGCGTGATGAAGGTTCATTCCGAGGACGCACGCAGCCAGCTCTACATGGTGATGGAGTGGGTGGAGGGGCGGCTGCTGCGCCAGATCCTCAACGAGCAGGGCAAGCTGCCGGTCGCGCGCGTGGTGCGCATCGCGCTCGGCATCCTGGGTGCGCTCGACTACATCCACAGCCACGGGGTCGCGCACCGCGATCTGAAGCCGGAAAACATCATGGTCGATGCGGAAGACCACATCAAGCTCATCGATTTCGGCATCGCCGCCAACGCCGGATCGCGCCGCATCACCTTCACCAAGCTCTCCCAGACCATGGGGACGCCGGACTATATCTCTCCCGAGCAAGTCAAAGGGAAACGCGGCGACGCGCGCAGCGATCTATACGCGCTGGGAGTGATGTTGTACGAGATGCTGACGGGGCAGGTGCCGTTTCGCGGACCCAACCCGTTCGTCATCATGAACGACCGGCTGCTCAACAACCCGGTTCCGCCGCGCGAAATCGATCGCGCCATTTCGCCCGAGCTCCAGGAGATCATCTATCGCGCTCTCGAACGCGATCCGAGCAAGCGCTACGCGAGCGCGCGTGAGTTCGCGTGGGACCTCGAGCATCAGGACCAGGTCGGTGTCGCCGAGCGGCCCGAAATGCGCGATTGGAAACGCCGGCGATCGCCCTGGCCGAGAAGAATCCTGTTCTACGTGGTGCTGGCGCTGATTCCCGTCATCATCTTCGGACTGTTGCTTTACGTGGCGCGTCACTAATAACGGGCGCGCATCGGCAGGCGGCGCGCTCTCCTTCGCAGAGTTCTTCTTCCGCGTTCATTACCGGGCTGTCTCGCGTTGCGCCGTCTCTGCCGTGAATCGCGTCGGGCGGTAATCTTCGATCGATCGCGAGGTGGAGCCGGTTCGCACGAGTTCCGAAACCAGTTCCGCCGTCACCGGGGCCAATAGGATGCCGTTGCGGAAATGACCGGTAGCGAAGATCAGGCCGTCGATTCCGCCGTAACCCAAGATCGGTAGGTGATCAGCAGTGTCGGGACGCAGGCCCGCCCAGGCGCGGTGGAACTCGAGGTGCTTGACCGACGGCGCGAAGCGCATCACGCCTTCCAGGATGGAGCGCAGTCCTTCGCCCGTCACTTCCTTCTCGAACCCGGCGAACTCCGCCGTCGTGCCCGCCAGGATTCGCCGCGGCGCGCGCGGAACCAGGTAGTGATGCCCGGCGCGCACGATCAGCGGCAGTTCAGCGGGCGAGCGAAACTCGATCATCTGTCCCCGGCACGGCTGCATGGGGAGATGGATTCCGAGCGGCGCGGCGAGTCCGCTCGACCAGCAGCCCGCCGCCATTACGAAACAGTCAGCAGAGAGCGTCGAAGCCGTGGACGCCGAGTCAGCTCGCACTTCGACGCTTTGTAAGCGGCCACTCGTGACGTTCAGTCGCGTTACGGCCGCGTGCGTGAGGAACGTGACGCCCAACCGCGTCGCCGCCCGAGCGAGCGCAGGCGTCAGCCGCTCGTTGTCCACGCGATGGTCGCCCGGCAGGAACAACCCGCCGGCGATGGCGGGCGAAAGTCCGGGGACGCGCTCGAGGACTGCTTCTCGCGCCAGCCGCTCGAGCGGCAGACCTTGGTCCTTTTGCCGGCGATAAACCTCTTCGAGCTCGCCACCCGCGGCTTCATCCGGCGCTACGAGCAAAGTGCCTTCACGGCCGTAACCCACACTTTCGCCAGTCAGCGACTCGATCTCTTCGACGAAGCCGGCATAGAGGTCGCGGCTGGCGGCGCACAACTCGAAGAACGGCCCGAACTCGACCATCTCGCCCTGCGGAGAGATCATGCCTGCAGCCGCACTGCTAGCCCCGCTGCCTGGCTCGGCGCGGTCGACCACGATGACCTTCACTTGCTGCTGCGCCAGCCGAAAGGCAATCGCGCAGCCGATCACGCCACCGCCGATCACCACGGCGTCTGCAGTGCGCGTCGCGCGTCCCGAATTCACCGGCTTGGCCATAGCGTTTCAGTCTACCGCAGGCCCGCCTCGCGGTCGATGGTCATGATATGATGAACGTTTGACCTATCGGCCAATCTATGATCTGCCCCATCTGCCAGAAGAGGAAGGCGAAGCGATTCTGTCCGGCGCGCGGCGACAGCATCTGTTCGGTGGACTGCGGCACCGAGCGCGAGGTGACCATCGACTGCCCTTCCGACTGCCCCCACCTCATCGCCAGCCGCGCCTACGATTACGAGCGACAGGAGATCGACTGGTCCAAGATGCCCTTTCGCGAGACCAAGATCACCGCCGAGTTTCTCTCGGAGCAAAAGGATCTGGTGGACGCCCTGGCTTATGCCATCTGCTCCTATGGGGCGGAGAATCGTCCGCTGGCCGATTCGGACGTCGTCCAAGTCCTCGGCTCGCTGGTCGAAACCTATCGCACCCGTTCGAGCGGCATCTACTATGAAAAGCCTCCCGACTACCGCTTTCAGCGCGAGCTCTACGAGCGGCTCAAGGGCGCCATTGACGATTACCGCAAGGCGCAAGCCCAGCGCACCGGCTTGACCACCGTGCGCGATGCGGAAGTGCGAGATGCCCTGATCTTCTTCGCTCAGCTTGGCTACGCGCGCTCCAATGGCCGTCCCAAGGGCCGCGCCTTTCTCGATTTGCTGCGCCGCGAGTTCGCCCCGGGCGAGTTTGAGAAGCCAGCGTCGAACATCGTGCTGCTTTCCTAGCCGCTTGCCTTCTTCGACCGCGCGAGTGACCTCACGAGGGAAACGAGCGGTCATGTGCCAGCGTTGACTTGCCCGGAGACTGTGTGTGAGAATCCGGCCTCGGCCCTTCCATCATGATAGGTAGAACGATTTCGCATTACCGCGTTCTCGACAAGCTGGGCGGCGGTGGCATGGGTGTGGTCTACAAGGCCGAAGACACCAAGCTGGGCCGCAGCGTGGCGCTCAAGTTCCTGCCCGAAGAGCTGGTGAAGGATCACCAGGCGCTGGAACGTTTCCAGCGCGAGGCGCGCGCCGCCTCGGCGCTCAATCATCCCAACATCTGCACGATTTACGAAGTCGACGAGGCGGAGGGCCAGCCCTTCATCGCCATGGAGTTGCTGGAGGGGGAGACGCTGAAGCATCGCATCGCGGCGAAGCCCTTCGAGACTGAGGGGCTGGTGGAGTTGGCGATCCAGATTGCGGACGCGCTGGATGCGGCGCACGCGAAGGGCATCGTGCATCGGGACATCAAGCCGGCGAACATCTTCATCACCGAGCGGGGGCAGGCGAAGGTGCTGGATTTTGGACTCGCCAAGCTGACGCTCGGCCGGCGAGGGACAGGGGAAACACTGGGG